>NZ_SJPI01000001.1:2092002-2789336 GCF_007859865.1 Rubripirellula amarantea
CGTTGCTGATCCTTGGCGACAACCCTGTCTTTACCGCTCCTGGTGATGTGGATGTCGCTGCGGCGATTTCCAAAGTCGAGCACTCGATCTACCTTGGTGAATACGACGATGAGACCGGTGCGATTTGCGAGTGGTCATTGCCGCTGGCTCATCCACTTGAAGCCTGGGGCGATGTGGTCGATTCCGCTGGTAACTACGGTGTTTGTCAGCCGCAGATCTTGCCATTGTTGGGCGGGCGCAGCGTGATCGAAGTGCTGGCGGCGATGATGGACTTGCCTGAAGTTCGCGGTGAGCAAATCGTTCGGCGAACTGCTGATTCGATCGGCAGTGCACTTAGTGATCGCGAGTGGGCTAAGTTGCTTCACGATGGATTCGCTGATGGTTTGGTCGTGAAGTCCGGTGATCTTTCGGCCAGTGATGTTTCCGTTGATTTGCCCGGTGACGCACCCGCGGCGATTGATGATGTGGACAAAGACCAGTTGGAAGTGTTGTTCGTCCCCGCCGATGGGATCTACGACGGACGCTTTGCCAACAATGGTTGGTTGCAAGAAATGCCGCACGCTCTCACGAAGATGTGCTGGGACAACGCCGCGGTGATGAGTCCCAAGACAGCGACGAAGCTTGGTGTGAAGCACGGGCTGTTTGTCGCGTTGGAAGTTGGCGATTCGAAGGTCCAGTTGCCTGTTTACGAGATGCCTGGCTTTGCTCCTGGCGTGGTTTCGGTGCCCATGGGCTACGGCCGCACCCGAGTGGGTGAAGTGGGTGGCGATGCCGAGAAAGGTGTTCCGATCGTTGGGATCGATGTTTCGCCGCTGCGTCGCAGCGATGCGATGTTGTTGGCTACCAGCGTGAAGGGTCGCCCTCGTTACGAGGATTACGACATTGCCACGACTCAGGATCACTGGGCGATTGACGAAGGTGGCCGAAACGAAACGATCGCTCGTAGTTTCTCGCTGGTTCGTGAAGGCACGGTTGAGTTGCTCAAGAAGGTTCCCGAGTTCGCGGAATCGCTTGGACCGCACGTTCCTAAGGTGGGGCGCGAGGGTTCGCTATGGAATGAGCCCATGGCTACGATCCAAGAGGATCCAGCCAAGGAGTTCTTGCCTCAGTGGGGCATGGCGATTGACTTGTCCAAGTGCACCGGCTGCAACGCTTGCGTGATCGCCTGCCAAAGCGAAAACAACGTGCCGATCGTTGGGCGTGAGCAGGTGCTCAATAGCCGCGAAATGCACTGGTTGAGAATCGACCGTTACTTCCGCGGTGACGAAGACTTCGCCGATGTCGTGCAAGAACCCGTCGCTTGCATGCACTGCGAAACCGCTCCTTGCGAACAAGTTTGTCCTGTCGCTGCGACGGTGCACACCGACGAAGGTTTGAATGCGATGGCCTACAATCGTTGCATCGGGACTCGGTACTGTGCCAACAACTGCCCGTTCAAGGTGCGTCGCTTCAACTACTTCAACTACAACACTGAAGTTGGCGTTGGTTATGGAGTCGACGCTTACCCGGGAAACATTGAAAGTGCCAATCGCAAGTTGCAGGCCTTGGTCATGAATCCCGAAGTGACCGTTCGCGGTCGTGGCGTCATGGAAAAGTGCACCTACTGCGTTCAGCGTATCGAAAAGGGCAAGATCACCGCTCGCAAAGAAGATCGCCGCGTCGGCGAAGGCGACGTTGTGACAGCTTGCCAAGCCGCTTGTCCAACCAATGCGATCGAGTTCGGTGACATCTCCGATCCTGAATCCGCAGTTTCGAAGAAGCGTCAGGACGTTCGCAGTTACGGCATGCTCGAACAGCTTAACGTGAAGCCTCGCACCGAATACTTAGCTCGCGTTCGCAATACGCCCGCACGCCTGATGACCACTCGCCAAATCACCGACTTGGCCGAGTTAAAGGCACCGCATCACGGTCACGATGACCACGGTGATGGTGGGCACGGTGATGACAGCCATGGGCATGGCGAGCATGACGACCACGGTCATGGCCACGATGACCATGGGCATGACGAGGCACACGCCGAAAAAGATCACGCATAGTTAGGGGCCATGTCGGTTTCAGCACGTTTCCGGCATCGGCGCAACCACGAATAATTCCAACGTTTCCATCCTCATCGAAGATTTCTCATGTCCCTCGCCATTCCCAACGGATTGGACAATACCGTCGAACGCCCGGGCGAACGCGCTCCGCTAGTTCTCGGTGACACGACCTATCACGACATCACTGAAGCGGTGTGCCAGGTTGCTGAGCGCAAGCCCAGCAAGGGTTGGATCATTGGCTTCCTGATCGCATTCGCCATTTTGCAATACTTCGGTATTTGCATTCTGTATTTGATCTATACAGGTGTGGGTGTGTGGGGAAACCGGGCTCCGATTTTCTGGGGCTGGCCTATCGTTAACTTCGTGTTCTGGGTTGGTATTGGACACGCGGGGACTTTGATCAGTGCGATTTTGTTTCTGTTCCGTCAGGAATGGCGAACGAGTATCAACCGCGCCGCCGAGGCGATGACGATCTTCGCGGTTGCCTGTGCGGGGACGTTTCCCGGAATTCACGTTGGTCGTGCTTGGTTGGCGTTTTGGTTGGCACCTTACCCAAGTTTGAATCTTTGGATGTGGCCTCAGTTCCGCAGTCCGCTGCTATGGGACGTTTTTGCGGTCAGCACGTACGGAACGGTTTCGTTGTTGTTTTGGTACATGGGAATGGTGCCTGACTTGGCAACGTTCCGTGATCGCAGCAAGAACAAATGGCGGCGAATGGCTTACGGTATCTTGTCGCTCGGTTGGTCGGGATCGTCGCGTCACTGGATGCGTTACGAGAAGGCATACGCATTGTTGGCTGCGTTCGCCGCGCCGTTGGTGCTTTCGGTTCACACCATCGTTTCGTTTGACTTCGCGGTATCGCAAGTTCCCGGCTGGCACACCACCATCTTCCCGCCTTACTTCGTTGCGGGGGCTATCTTCAGTGGTTTCGCCATGGTGCTAACGCTGATGGTTCCTGCCCGTTCGATGCTGGGTCTAGAGAAGCTCATTACAATTCGTCACTTGGATAACATGTGCAAGATCATCCTGGCGACTGGGTCGTTGGTGGGTCTCGCTTACGGAACTGAATTTTTCATCGCTTGGTATGGTCAAGTGCCCGAAGAGAAGTTCGCGTTTGTTAACCGCGCCTTTGGTCCCTATTGGTGGGCTTACTGGACGATGGTGACGTGTAACGTGATCAGCCCCCAGTTGTTCTGGGTAAAGAAATTCCGCACCACGCCTTGGATCATCGTTCTGATTTCGATCTTCGTGAACATCGGAATGTGGTTCGAACGTTTCGTGATCACGATCACTAGTCTCTCGCGTGATTATCTACCAAGTGCCTGGGCGTATTTCTCGCCAACGTGGGTCGACTGGTCGATGCTGATCGGCTCCTTCGGGCTGTTCTTCACATTGTTCCTTTTGTTTTGTCGTTTGATGCCGGTCATCAACATGGCGGAAACCAAAGCAACGCTTGCTAAGCAAATTCACATGGCTCACTCGTCTTCGGAGGAGCACTAAATGTCTGACCAAACGACCACTATGAGCACTGAAAAAAAGGTCCATGGAACCGTCGCCGAATTCACTTCGGTCGACACGTTGCTGGCCGCTTGTCGTCGAATCCGTGATGCGGGTTACACCAAGACAGACGCGTTCACGCCATTCCCGGTTCACGGGATCGATTCAGCATTGGGCATCAAGCCCACGGTTCTGCCCTGGATCGTGTTGGTTTGCGGTTTGACCGGAACGATGACCGCGCTGGTCATGCAGATTTGGATGAACGGGATCGATTACAAGTACATCATCTCGGGTAAGCCATTCATCTCGCTTCCTGCGTTCATCCCGGTGGCGTTCGAGTTGACGATCTTGTTTGCGTCGTTTGGGACATTCTTTGGAATGTGGATCCTTAATGGGCTTCCGAAGTTCAGCAATCCGGTGTTCACCGATCCGCGTTTCGATCGCGTTACCGACGACCGGTTCTTCCTATACATCGACGCCAAAGACGCTCAATACGACCAGAGCGGAGTCGAAAAACTGCTCGGTGACACCGGCAGTGAGTACATCCAAACTGTGGTCGAAGACGACAGCGAAGCCAAGGTTCCACGGTTCTTGTTTTCGACTTGGGTCGCTGTGGTGGCTCTATCGATCATCCCTTTGCTGATCGTACTTAAGATGCGGGTGACCAATAGTCCGTCGCCACGTTTCCACGTCTTTTACGACATGGACTTCTCGCCGTCCAAGGACGCTCAGCAGAGTACGACCTTGTTTGCCGACGCTCGAGCGATGCGTCCCGATGTACCGGGAACCGTTGCACGTGGTCAGCTTGATATGAATTTCCGCACCGGTATCGACATGGATGCCTTGGCCGCGCTGGATTCGAATCGTGCTCAGCAACTCGTGCGATTGCTTGACGAACCCACTGATGGTGAAGCCGGTGAAAGTGACGCCGCTGAAGCATCGTCTGAAGAAGCCCAGCCTAGCGTGATGGATACAACGCCTTGGTTGGACGACAACCCGGTCGGAGTCAGCAAAGAGACGCTACTGAGAGGCCAGAAGTACTTCGGGATTTATTGTTCGGTATGTCACGGCATGAACGGTGGCGGAAACGGTTTGGTTAATCGTCGAGCTCAGAAGATCTTGGCCGCCACTTGGGTGCCACCATCATCGTTGCACGATCCAACGCTGTACGACGACAAGTATCCCGACGGAAAGTTGTTCAGCACGATCAGCAACGGCATTCGCAAGATGCCCGGCTACGCCAGTCAAATCAAGGCGGAAGATCGTTGGGCAATCGTTGCTTATGTTCGCGCCTTGCAAAAGAGCCAGAACGCTTCATTCGATCTGGTGCCTGCTGACAAGGTCGAAGAACTGAAGAAGAAACAGGCCGAAGTGAAGGAAGCTCTCAAGAAGCAAGCCGAAGCAGAAGCCGAGGCCGCCCAGAAGAAATGAGCCGTTCGCCTCGGTGACGCTCGCAACCCAATTCACAGTCCAACCTTTTCAACGATTTAACTCTGATGTCTGAACACGCCGCTCCCACCGTCAAACCTGCTGACGATCCGGCCTTCAAGCTACCTGCTTCGCTTGCGTCGCTAAGCGTTCCGCTTTGCGGCGGTGGTTTGGTGCTGTTGGTGGTTGGCTGGATCTTGGGCAACTTCATGGTTTCGCCAAAGGTCGGCATGTCAGCCTACCTGACCGCGTTCATCTATTGCTTGACGCTGACGCTGGGTTGTTTGTTTTTCGTCTTGATTCAACACCTCGTTCGCGCGGGCTGGAGCACCGTCGTTCGACGCATCGCCGAGTTGGTGATGGTCATGCTCGTGCCGCTGGCGATCTTGTTCCTGCCGATCGTTCTGACACTGCTTTTTGGCAGCGGAACGTTGTACGGTTGGGACGTCAAGGATTACGACAGCATCAACCATCTCAATCCTGACATCTGGGGTGAGAAGACTCGTTGGTTGACTCAGTCATGGTTCACCTTTCGCGCTATCATTTACTTTGCTGCTTGGATTGGCATCGCGATCTACTTCTTTCGCGGAAGCACCGAGCAAGATGAAACCGGCGAACGAGCGGTAACCGATCGGCTTCAGTATTGGAGCGGTCCTGCGGTGATGGCCTTCGCTTTGATCACGTCGATGGCAGCCTTCGATTGGGTGATGAGTTTGGCACCGACGTGGTTCTCGACCATGTTCGGCGTTTACATGTTTGCCGGAAGTATTCTGTCCGCCCACTGCCTCATCACCGTGGTCGCATTCGTGCTTCAAAAGAAGGGAGCGATGCGTGACGAGGTCACCGTCGAGCACTATCACGACTTAGGTAAATTGATCTTCGGGTTCATCCTGTTTTGGATCTACATTTCGTTCAGCCAGTACCTGTTGATTTGGTACGGCAACATTCCCGAAGAAACCGAGTGGTTCTACCATCGCCAAGAAGGTGGTTGGTGGATGCTGTCAATCTGCTTGGTCGTATTCCACTGGATCATTCCATTCCTGGGTACGATGAGCCGCCACGTTCGCCGTCGCCCATGGGCAATGTGCTTCTGGGGCGTTTATCTGCTCGTCCTGCACTTCTTCGATGTGTTCTGGATGATCATGCCCGAAGCTAACGCTGTTGGTGCCGCCGGCCCGATCGCCTTGTCGCTCTTCCCCGTGCTTGCCAGCGTGCTTTGCGTGTTGGGCATGGTTGGTTTGCTAGCAGGATTAGTGCTGATGGTCGCTGGGGGAACCAAGATCATTGCAGTGCGAGATCCACGATTGGCCGAATCGATGGCCTTTGAAAACATTTGACCAGGGCTGCGTCGTGATGACGCACTTCCCTTGATTTGGCCCCCGAAACCCACATTTTTTGAACAGAATACGCATCATGGCAGCCTACGACGATCTGAACGTCAATCGAATTTTCACCGTCGGAATTCTCTCGATTGTTGTGACGGCTGTGACCGCTTTAGCGGTTCAAGTGTTGTACTACACAATGCTCGGATGGCAGCAAGAAGAGACCGCCGCCGAGAGCGACTATCGACGTCAAAATCAAATCTTGGCCGAACAGGCTGAGGAAATTTCGACTTACGGCGTCAACGAAGAAACGGGCAATGTGATCATTCCCATCGATCAGGCGATCGAGTATTTGGCAAAAGAGAAATCCAAGTCAGCAGGAAATGCGAAAGATAGCGGCAGTGACGAAACCTAATGCAACCGCAGCCTGGCAGAACGATTGCGAAGCAATCCGAGGTCGCCGGTTAGCGGTACAGGGACCACTGCGTCTAATCGTATTATCAGCGATGATTTTCGCGAGCCTGATCTCGGCCGAAACTACCTTCGGCCAAGCGGCTCTTCAATCGGATGCTGAAGTAACGCTCAACGATGGTGTTCCCCGCGAAGTCGAGAACGTCACGGTCGAGCAGAAGCTGGGCGACGCGGTACCGCTCAACTTGCCGTTGACCGATTCGCTGGGCCGACGCATCAAGACCGGCTACGTGATCGACGGCAACAAGCCAGTCATCATTTCGCTTAACTACAGCGATTGTCCGATGCTTTGTAACGTGCAGCTCAATCAGCTGTGCAAATCACTGAAAGAGCTCGACCTGCAAATCGGCAAGGACTTCCAAATCCTAACCGTGAGTATCGATCCAAACGAAACGACCGAGAAGATCCGCGAGACGAAAGCCAAGTACGCCGACCAGTTGATCAAGACGCACCCCGGTGTAGATGAGGGTTGGACGTTTTGCACCGCTCAACAACCTATCATCACCAAGCTCGCCGACGTTCTGGGTTTTCGATACACCTACAACCAAAAAGCAAAAGAGTATTACCATCCGGCAATGTTAGCGTTCGTGTCCCCCAAGGGCGTGATCACGCGATATTCGCTGGCACTGTCGTTTGAACCAGAAGACCTTCGCAAGGCGCTCGTTGAATCGGGTGATGGCACGGTCGGTTCACCAGTTGACCAGTTGATCATGTGGTGTTTTAGCTACGACCCGGATAGCAACAGTTATGTGGCCGAAGCCTGGAAGATCATGCGTTTGGCCGGAGCAGCGACGATAGGACTGATGCTGGCATGTTTGGCTCCGTATTGGGTCGGCAAAAAGGCGTTTCCTGGCAAAGCTGAAGACGACAACCCTGTTGATCCAGAAACATCGACGCCGGATTCGATTTGAATTTCGGATCACAAAGACTTACAAATTTATCCAATTACCTGATTCAACCCTGAATTAAGAATCAATGTTAGCATCCGCATTTTCCCTTCTGGGCGATATTTCCGAAGACTACGCGTTCTTCCCGCAAGAAGCGTCGTCATTCGCAGCCGAGAACGATTGGTTGTTCACGTTCATTTCGTGGACATGCGTGGTTTTCTTTGTCCCGATTGTCGGATGCTTGATCTGGTTCTCGATCAAATATCGCAAACCCAAGGGTGGCAAGGCGGAAAGCAACGTCTCACACAATACGCCTCTTGAGTTGGCTTGGTCGATTTTCCCATCGTTCTTCTTGGTTGGGATGTTCGTTCTTGGTGCAAGAGCCTACCTCGATCAACGTGCAGTTCCCGATGGGGCCAACGAGATCAACGTGCAGGCGTTCAAGTGGGGCTGGACCGTCGACTACGGTCGTGGAGTCTTCCATCCCGAACTGCACTTGCTTCAAAATGAGCCGGTGAAGTTGTCGATGCGTTCGAGTGATGTCATCCACAGTTTGTACATCCCTGCTTTCCGAGCCAAAAAGGACATCGTCCCGGGTCGCTACAACTATATGTGGTTTAAGCCCACTCTGGCGAGCGAGAAGGTGCCTGACGAAGAGCTTGCCGCTGCACTCAAAGAAACCAAAGACTTGGGCGAAGAGTGGAGCTACGACGATCGGCAGTTCACGCCAGATGGGTACAAGTTCTACGATCTTTACTGTGCTGAGTACTGCGGTACGAACCACTCCGAAATGCAAACGGTGGTCGTCGTTCATGAAACCTTGGAAGATCTGAACGCCTGGATCAAGAAGTACAGTGCTCGTGGAGCGGACGAATCACCAGCCGCTTACGGTGAATTGCTTTACCAGCGCCGTGGTTGCAAGAGTTGCCATAGCGTCGACGGCAGCAAACTTGTCGGTCCTTCGTTCCAAGACCTCTACGGACGTCCCGAAGCGATGACCACGGGTGAGTCGGTGCTTGCTGACGAAAACTACATTCGTGAGTCGGTGCTGTATCCAAAAGCCAAGGTGGTTGCTGGTTACCAACCAGTGATGCCAAGCTACAAGGGCCAATTGAGCGACGATGATATCTATTCTCTCGTCGAGTGGATGAAGTCGATCTCGTCCAATGCAAGCTCTGAGGCCACACCTTCGGAAGCAAACGAAACGGAAGCTACCGAAGCGGAAGCAAACGAAACTGAGTCAGTCGATTCTGCATCCGCTGAGGAAGCGACTGAGTAGCCGGGGCGACAGTCCCCGCCCAAGACATACTTTCCATCACAATTGATTTTCCGACGTTCCCACGCGTCAATTAGACCATTGCGTCACTAGAGGTTTAAACCATGTCAGCCGGATCCATTCCTAAAGGCAGCGTCGTCCGCGACCCGGGCTATCCCACGTCGCAAGAGAATTACCTGACGAACTCCAAAGGCATTTTGAGCTGGATCTTCACGCTTGATCACAAACGAATCGGCGTGATGTACCTCGTCGGCGTTAGCGCCGCATTCTTGTTCGCCGGAATCTTGGCGTTGTTAATTCGCTGGCACTTGATGGAGCCAGACGGGAACTTGTTCAAGGGAGCCAATGCGAACAACAACTACAACCAGTTGTTCACTTTGCACGGTGCCGTGATGGTGTTCTTGTTCATCATCCCTAGCATTCCTGCGGCTCTGGGGAACTTCTTGGTGCCGGTGATGTTGGGTGCCAAAGATGTGGCGTTCCCGCGATTAAACCTTTGCAGTTTTTACTTGTGGTGTGCAGGTGCGATGTTCTTCATCGCCGCACTGTTGGGCACAGGTCTTGATACTGGTTGGACGTTCTACACTCCCTATAGCACGACGACAGACACGTCGGTCATCGCGGCAACGATGGGAGCATTCATCCTTGGGTTTAGTTCGATCTTCACGGGATTGAACTTCATTGTCACGATCAACACCATGCGTCCACCTGGGATGACTTGGTTCCGGATGCCGTTATTCTTGTGGGCAACCTACTCGACCAGCATCATTCAAGTCTTGGCAACACCAGTCTTGGGTATCACGTTGTTGCTGCTGATCGCTGAACGAACCATGCAGATTGGGATTTTTGATCCTGAATTCAACGGGGACCCGGTTACCTATCAACACTTCTTTTGGTTCTACAGCCACCCTGCGGTTTACATCATGATTTTGCCAGCTTTCGGCATCATCAGCGATTTGATCGCAGTCCACAGTCATAAACGAATTTTCGGTTATCGCTTCATCGCTTACTCGTCGATCGCGATTGCCTTGCTAGGCTTCCTGGTTTGGGGCCACCACATGTTCACCGCTGGCATGAGCCCGCTGACGACGATCATTTTCAGTGCTCTGACGTTTACCGTTTCGGTGCCTTCGGCGATTAAAGTGTTCAACTGGTTGGCGACGATGTACAAGGGCTCAATTAGCCTGACAACGCCAATGTGCTACGCGATTGCGTTCATCTTCTTGTTCACGATCGGCGGTCTGACCGGATTGCACTTGGGAACGCTTGCCACCGACATGCACCTTCACGACACCTACTTCGTCGTGGCTCACTTCCACTACGTCATGGTGGGCGGAACTCTGGTTGCCTTCCTTGGTGGTGTGTTCCACTGGTGGCCCAAGATGTTCGGCAAGCTTTACAGTGAGCTTGGCGGACGTATTTCAGCCCTGATCGTTTTCATCGGTTTCAACCTGACGTTCTTGCCTCAGTTTGTTCTGGGAAGTCGCGGGATGCCGCGTCGTTACGCGACGTATGACCCGGAATTTGCTTACTTGCACCAAATGAGTACTTATGGTGCTTTGACGTTGGGCATCGGATTGTTGGTCGCATTGGTCGTGCTGTTGCACTCGCTATTCCGAGGAAAGAATGCTCCCGCCAACCCATGGGGCGGAGCCACACTCGAATGGTGTTGCACGAGTCCACCGCCGTTTTACAACTTCGAGCGAGCTCCCGTGGTTGGCGATCCCTACGATTTCAGCAATGTCGAATGGGATGCCGAGCACGAACGGTACGTTTCAGTTGAACCGGAACGAAAGCTCGCACCCGATGGAACTCCCGCGGTCGAGCCGGCTCACTAATTTCGTAGCCTAACCAGGCTTCTCGGTTTCGGATGAATCCGCGACAATGTCGCCGGACGATCCGAGGTTCGAAGAAGTTCCTCGTTAGTTTTAATATTTCCGGATCGACCTTGTCGTCGGTCCAATTTGGCAAACTGCCTTTTCATCACCTCCCTTATTGCCTGCTGGTCCATGTCCACGGTTGAAACTGTTCCCGGCGCAGACGAAATGTCTCACGACGATCACGGTCACGATCATGACCACCCGTCGTTCCTGGCGCACCATTTCGATACTCCCGAGCAACAATTCGACAGCGGTAAGCTGGGGATTTGGTTGTTTCTGGTCACTGAAGTTTTGTTCTTCAGTGGAATGTTTTGCGCGTACGCTATTTTCCGCAACTTACGGCCTGACGTATTCGAAGGTTGCAGCCAGTTCCTCAACACGAAGCTGGGTGCCATCAACACGGGCGTGTTGTTGTTCAGTTCGCTGACGATGGCTTGGGCGGTGCGATGTTCCCAAACGGAAGAGCATAAGAAGTTGACGGGAATGCTCGCCGCAACTCTCTCATGCGCGATGATTTTCTTGGGTGTGAAGTCAATCGAGTACTCACACAAGTGGGGCATGGGATTGCTGCCAGCAGGAATGTTCAGCTACGACCCCGCTCATCCACATGGAACCGGTGATCATCCCAACTATCTGCTTTACCTTTGCCTACCGTTTGCGATCGCGTTTGTGGGGACGGTGATTTGGTTGATCGTGTCCTTCGTAAAAGGCAATAAGTTTCAACTTGCGTGTGCAAAGCCGTTAACCGTTGTTGCGTTCAGCTTCTTTATCGGTGTTGGACTCGGCTCCATTTTGGAAAGTGGTGAATCGGATGCACATGCGGGCGAACACTCGGAAGCCGCTGCTCATGAACATGTCGATGGCGAAAATCACGGCACGGAAATGCTTGCCGCAAGTGCTGTCGAAGACCAAGAACTTTCCGTCCAAGAACGTTTGGCAAGCGACACTACTAACACTGGCTTGATGAGCGATGTTACCGCTCGTCAGCGACAAGCCGAATTAGCATCGGGCACTGCTCTTTCCGATGTTAGCAAAGTTGAAGGCGGCATTTCTGACGTTGAGGGCAATGTGTTGACCAAACGTCAAGCGGGTGTGTTCTTCAGCATCTATTACTGCATGACGGGCATTCACGCGATTCACATTCTAGGCGGCATTGCAGTCTTAGTTTGGTTGCTCGTGCGTTCGGTTCGCCAAGACTTCAATCGCCAATACTTCGGCCCGGTCGACTATGTCGGTCTGTATTGGCACTTGGTCGACTTGATTTGGATTTATCTGTTCCCCCTTCTTTACTTGATTCGCTAATGTCTGCTCACGGTCACTCAGAAGACGGTCACGATTTCGCGCACCCCATGCCGGTGCCGATGTTGTTGAGTGTGTTCTTCGCACTTACGTTCTTGACGATCGTCACCGTAGCTCAAGCCAGCTTCAACTTTGGCAGCTTCGATGTTTGGATCGTGATGGGCATCGCCACAATTAAAGCTGCTCTGGTCGCATTTTTCTTTATGCACCTAGCACACGACAAGCCGTTCAACATCATCGTTTTCTTCGGATCGTTTGTCTTTGTTGGGCTATTTGTGATATTCACGCTCGGCGACAGCTCCATGACGTCCGGCTCATTTGAGCCAAAGATTGATGACGTCGTCCCTGCGGTCGTCGAAGGCTCCTGAGCTGGTCAGGTGGTGAGTAAGTTTGTCCTGCGACATCGTCTTGGGAGATTTTCACTCCTAGGGCCGCAGATTCGTTGCTGTATGTTCACCTAGTCGTCGGTTTGCGGGACTTCATCCGTCAATTCCACAGGTACGGTGCGTCCTCCCCTACGTTGTCGTCGGGGACTGCTCTAAACTACGACCTTTGGCAGTAGGCCAGGGCCTGCTCTGCGTTGTCAGCATAAAGCGTGATTGCACTACGCAGGCGAGCCTGTCAGTAGTGTTTCAGTCCGCAGTCGATTCAGGGCGAAGTAGATTTTATGGCACTCATCATTCTTCGTTGCCTCTTTTTGGTGTGTGCGGGTGGCGTCTCGGCGATTATCAACGCCAAGTTCAACCAGAACTCAACATCCGACCCATCGGTGCCTTACTTGGTATTCGGTGGCATCATGGCCTTGGCATTCGGCGTGGTGGTGGCCGACATCTACATGCCGCGGAAGCGAATCGACACGATATCGTCCATTTACTTCGGTGTTCTCGTAGGCTTCTTGCTGACCTACGTTGCCTCGACTGCATTGTTTCCCTTGATTTCACAACCTGCGGCAGACGGATCAAGTCGTGCCGGCGAGGTGTGGCCGATCAACTTAGTGATCGCAACGGTGCTCTGTTATTTCTGTACCAGTGTTCTGCTGCAAACTAAGGACGACTTTCGATTCCTGATCCCGTACGTTGAATTCGTCCGTGAGGTCAAAGGGTTCAAGCCGTTGGTGCTTGATACCAGTGTCGTGATCGACGGACGGATTGCAGATCTGGTCGGGACCGGAATTTTTGATAATCAATTGATCATGCCGCGCTTCGCATTAAGCGAATTACAGGCGATCGCGGATAGTGGCGACAAGTTGCGTCGAACGCGTGGACGTCGCGGTTTGGATGTGCTCAACCGCATGCGAGCGGATGATGACGTTGATTTAATAATTTTTGATCGTGAGTTGCCTGAGCTTGCCGGGCAGACTGTCGATTTGAAGCTGGTGCTACTGGCTAAGCACTTGGAAGGCAAAGTTGTCACAGGTGACTACAACCTCAATAAGGTCGCCAAACTACACAACGTTCCGGTAATCAACCTTAACGAAATTAGCAACGCGTTGCGGCCGGTTTACTTGCCCGACGAAACCTTCCGTACCAAGGTTATTAAGGCCGGCGAAGGGCCTGAGCAAGGCGTTGGCTACCTCGATGACGGCACCATGGTTGTGATCGAAGGAGCTCGGGATCGGATCGGGGAAGAACTCGACGTCCGGGTTACCAGCACGCTGCAAACCAATGCCGGCAAAATGATCTTCGCCAAGTTCGAAGGTCGGTAACGCATCGGATTCACGAGGACCCAAACCCTCGCGGCGTGTCGTGTGGTTGCCGTGGTTAGGTCGACAATCGCGTTAGGACTTCGTTGAACACCCTTCGATTGTTCACTCGTACGGCTTCGCATCGTTCGCGAATCGCGTCTCCGGTGGCTTCGCCCATCAAGAACGCTAGGTTTGCCATCGCTTGGTCGTCATCCGGAAGTTCGTGCCGGGCTGGAGTGTTCATCAATCGCAAATTGGCTTCTGTGCGTCGAAGCGTCCGGTAACCCTCTAGCAAAGTTTTGGCTTCGTCCGGCGAAAGAAACTTGCTCTCTCGTAACGACTCTAGGGTCGCCGTTGTGCCCGTTTGGATGATGCCGGGGTTTTCGTTGGCATGGCGTAGCGTTAGGAGTTGTGCCACAAGTTCAATATCGACGGTTCCGCCTTCGCCACGTTTGAGATTCTCTTTCGAAGCGGTTTGTTCCATCTGCAATCTCATGGTGCCGGTGTCGACGGCCATCTGCGAAGTCCACTTGGTTGATGAGATAACTTCAATCAATTCATTGGTGATACGGTGCTTCAAAAGGCGTGAACCGGAAATCACCCGTGCTTTGCACAGCGCCAACCGTTGCCATAGTGGGACGATGTCTTTTCGGAATCGTGATAGAAACTCGTCTACCGAAATCGAAAGTACACCTTCGCTGTCGAACGGAACCATCCGCGAATCCAGTTCGAATAATCGTCCCAACGGCCCCGCATCGTTGACGCGATCGATCACAGCGCGAGCGACCTGATTGAAGAACAAGTGATTGCTAGTCGTTGTTCGGCGTCCTCCGACCCGGCGTTGCGTTTCGCCTTCCGCCGAATACAAGAAAATAGCATCCAGATCACTATGGTAATTCGGCTCTCGACCTCCGAACTTACCTAGCGCGATCGTCACCAACTCGGACGGATTTCCTTCGGTGTCGACGGGGTCCCCTAGACGATTCGCTGCGTGAGTGTGTTCGCGCTCGATCAATCTTCGGACACACGCCTCGGCAGTATCGCCGATGGCTGCCTGCGTTGACTCGATGGTTTCTTTGCCGAGCACGTCACGCACACCAATAGTTAAATGAGCGCTGCTCTTAAATCCATGAAGAATCTGATTGACGTCCGTCGCTCCGCGGCATAATTCAATCGAATGTGCATCAAGCCGCCCAGCCGAAGGAAGGTGGTCGACCAGCAATGAGTCGATCAATTCATCCACCATGCCGGGATTGTCGATCAAGATATTTGTCAGATACGGCGTCGTGGCGCACATGCGAACGACAAGTTCCATCGTTGGTTGATGTGAGCCAAGCAAATCCCACAACGTTGCTTTGGCACCAAGGGAATCAGCAACTTGCACAAGCGCCGCGAGCGTTGCATCGGGGTCAGGTGTACGAGAGATCTCTTTAAGCAGTTGCGGTGCGACGGAGGCGAATGCGTGACGACAGCGGTGTGGTGATAGAAACGGCACCGACTCGGTGCTAAGTGCCGCTAGGTCTTCCATTGCCCGATCGGGTGAACTGAGGCCATGACCACGCATCGTTTTCTCGACGGTCAAATGATCTGGGTTGGGATCCAGCAACAGCTCGGTTTCAACAGCTTGTTCGATTCGAGGGGACCGTTCGAGTCGTGTTTCCGACATTAGGTTGCGTATCAACAACCGATTTTGAGCGAGCGTGTTTTCTAGCAGTTCGATGAATTTTGCAGCGTCCGGCTCGTGGTCATCAGCACTACGAATACCCAAGTGCCACGCCAGTCGCTGTTTGTCAGCTTTCAAGGTGGGTAGGTCGCCATTGTTTTGATCAAACGAGATACTGAGTTGGTGGTGGAGTCGCCAAAGCCGTGCGTAGTGTTCCGCCAAGACGTTGGCTTCCGGCTCGCTGAGGCAATTTTCTAATCTCAGGGAAGAAACCGCTTCGTAGAAACTGTGTTGGCGAAGCATCGGCAGGTAGCCACCATGCAGAATTTGTAAGAACGCAACAGCGTCCTCGAGGTCCCGCAGACCTCCGGGGGCGTGGACCAAATTAATGGGTTGAGAGGCGTCTTCGGCGGTCGGTTCTTCGGTTCGTCGAGTGAGTTTGGCTTGAATCGCTTGCAATTCTGAAAACTCTGCACCACCTGTGTACTGACGATAGATCCACGGTTTGAGTCGATCGAGGAACTGGTGCCCGAGTGCCTGCGATCCTGCAACGACACGAGCTTTGATGAATTTCATCCGTTGCCAAGCGCGGCCACTGGTTTCGTAAATTTGGGCGGCTTCACGGAAGCTACATATCTTCACGCCGACTTCGAACCGCGGGCCCTGGCGTAAATCGGTGACGATAATGTCACGTTGGTGCGGATCGCCACAAAGCAAACTAATCACATCATCAACCATCGTTTCGTAGAAATCACGGTGCCATGAGTTCCGATGGTCAATCGAGTCAAACAAGAAGATCAAATTAAGGGGCACACCGTACCCAATCTCTTCGCCACCGTAATTTCCAAGACCAATGACCGTCACCTCAGGGGATGTGCCATCAGGTCGAAGCGGCTTGCCGCGTCGGGCAATCAGACGCTCAAGAGTGAAGTGCAACGCTGCTTCCAACGCGACATCATAGGTCCGAGCCAGCATACGGCCGACTTCCTGCGGTGTCGTTCCGCGGTCGAATTCGTCGCGCGCGATCCGCGAGATTTCTCGGGCGACGAAACCTCGAATGACTGAATAGGCTCGCTTCAGATTCTCGGTTTGCGATAGTTCGTCGACCAAATCACCAACGACCAACAATCCAGGCCGAAGAGGGCGGTCGCCGGAAAAGTCGAACTGGAATGATTCGGGGTCCGAAATGAATCGGTTTGCCAATGTTTGGCTAATCGAAAACAATCGCAGCAGTGATCCCAGCGAACCGTGACTGCGGTCGAATGTCTTCAAGACTGTATCGGGGTCTCGACATGCTTGCAGAAATCGCGTGAGGTTTTCCGCCGCGGAATCGGGATCATAAAGCGTCGAAAGGTGGTTGACTAAATCCTGCCGCAAGCGACCCGCTTGTTGAGGATCCGAAGCCATCGCAACGACGGTCTCAAGCCGTTGGCAACTCCGTGGAGCTTTAGCAAACGGGATGGAAGCCGCCCATGAGGGAACACCAGCAGAGGCCATCGGGGATCGAGCGACGGGTAGGCCTGACGATTCGGGCTCGGTTGATTCGTCATCCCGGTCGGAAGCATCGCTCAATGAATCACCGTCGGTATTGCAAGGTAGAGATCGAAATCGGTCAGGAACGATTTGTCCCAGATTGTTGTTTCGTAAAACAAGGATAAGCGGGGGAACCAAAGGTCACCGTCGAGATCCAAAAAATAGTTTAAATGCGAAACGGCGAGGCGTGTAGTCGCCCAAGGATGACCTAACCTTGCGTACTAGCTTGGATTGAAGATCGCCTGTGTCGATTCGACGCAGAGCGGGACTCACGCCAAGGTGAAGTCGACGACCCTCATCCGTTGCTTTTTAGCAACCGTTGCATATTTGCATCACCAAAGGTCGGGATTTCGCAACGCATGGGTGGTGTTTCGCAACGCGGTTGCCAAACACCGGGGGCTCCGTTCTTAGTTACCTTTTCTCGCAAACTCTTATCTGACAACACTTTGCCATGATTTATGCGCTCGCTTCTTGGACCGATGGCACCACTCCTGCTTGGAATCTCTCAAACGTGACAGATCGAGAAGCCATTGGTTTTGAGGAGCCGTTTGTGGGAAAAAAATTCAGCCAACGTTCATTGCAGGATGACGCGTTCGATGCCGAAGAGTCCGTCAGCCGACGAAGTCGGGTAATGGGGCGGGAATTTTCCGACTCGATCGACGACGATGTGGTGTCAGACGATGACCAGCCCCGCCGTCGAGACGACTTGGCTTCCGATCCCACCGAAGACCCGGTCCGCATGTACTTGATGCAAATGGGGCAGATTCCGCTACTGACGCGAGACCAAGAAGTCTCCGCAGCCAAGCAGATTGAAAAAACCCGTGACCGCTACCGCCAAACCATGATGGCGACGGACTTCATGCTGCAAGGAGCATTGAAGCTGCTGGAACAGGTTCGAGACAAACAATTGCGATTGGACCGCACGATCGAAGTTAGCGTTACCAATGCGGCCGAGAAGAAGGCCATTATGTTGCGGATTGTCCCGAATGTGCGGACCCTGCAACATCTGTTGTCGCTTAGCCGATCCGACTACATGACGTCTATCAACAAGAAGGTGCCGATGCGGCAACGGCGAGCAGCCTGGAAAAACTTGGTCGTTCGTCGCAACAAAGCCGTACGTTTGGTTGAGGAAATGAACCTGCGGACCAACAAGCTGCAACCACTATTTGAGAAGCTTCGCCGTGCGAGTGAGCGAATGGATGCGATCAAAGCAACGCTTGCCGAAACTGGCGCACCGGTGATTCCGGGAATGCCAACCGAAGCCGAACTGAAAAGCGAACTCCGCTACCTGATGCGATTGACGTTCGAAACACCTGCGACGTTGTCGCGCCGAGTTAAACGTTGTGATGCTTACCGTGATGATTACGATGCGGCCAAGCGAGTTCTCTCGGCCGGAAACTTGCGGCTTGTGGTTTCGATCGCCAAGAAATACCGCAACCGTGGTTTGTCGTTCTTGGATCTTATTCAAGAAGGCAACACTGGATTGATGCGAGCGGTCGACAAGTTTGAACACGCTCGAGGCTACAAGTTCAGTACCTATGCAACATGGTGGATCCGCCAAGCGATCACTCGAGCCATTGCGGATCAAAGCCGAACCATTCGCGTGCCCGTTCACATGATCGACACGATGAACAAGATTCGCCAAATCACGCGGGACCTTGTTCAGGAAAACGGTCGCGAACCGACCGCCGAAGAAGTATGTGCTCGCAGCGGACTGTCGATCGAAGATACTCGCGTTATCCTGAAAATGTCACGTTCACCGTTGTCGCTCGATCAACCGATTGGCGATCACGAAGAGAGTGTGTTCGGCGAGTTTCTTGAAGATCACCGCACTGATGATCCTTTGCTAGAAACGAATCGAGAAGCTTTGAAGGCACAGATCGACACCGCGATGGAAACGCTTAACTATCGCGAACGAGAAATTCTGCGTCTGCGTTATGGTCTTGCCGACGGATACACTTACACGCTCGAAGAAGTTGGCCGGATTTTCCAGGTCACTCGTGAACGTGTGCGTCAAATCGAAAGCAAGGCTGTGCGAAAGCTTCAACAACCTTACCGTGCCGCGTCGCTCGTCAGCTTCCTTGATGGTGCAGAGATTACCTACCTTGAGGGAAGCGAAGCCCTTTAAACGTAGCTGAAAGACGAGTTAGCTCGTACAGAAATATCGCAGTGGCCACCGATACGTTGAGACTATCGGTGGCCAATTTCATTGGTATTCGGACCCGGTCTGTTGCCGCCTTTTGAAGATCCTGGTCAAGTCCTGTCGATTCGTTGCCTAGCATCAAGATCATCGGGCGGTCGTCTATCTGGAAATCACTGATCGGCATCGAGTCGTCGTCCAAAGTGGTCGCAATGGTGCGAAATCCGTCGGTGGTGGCGAGATCTTTCAACTGAGATGGTGGATCGTTCAGGGTGAAGTGCTTCTGGGTAAAGACGTTGCCCATGCTCACTCGGATGACCCGGCGGGCGAGAGGATCTACGCAACGTCGGTCACATAGAAGGTGATCAATGCCCATCGCGGTGGCGGTGCGGATGATGTTGCCCAGGTTGTCTCGATCGCTAATTCCGCAAGCTGCGATCGCAATCGGTGGGTCCTGATCGGTAACTTCAATGCGATTGAGCGGTTGTGTCTTGGGCCGCACTCCGCAAGCCAGCACCCCACGATGGAAGTTAAAGCCGACAACCGATCGGATTTGTTCGACTGATAGAACGCAGACATCAACGCTGCCAGGAAACCAACTCGCGATTTCGTCTTCGCGTCCGCGTTGCACAAGCACCGATTGAACGGGCCATTGGGACTGAGCTAATTTTTCCACACAGTATCTTCCCTCGACGATAAAGTGCTCGGTGATGTCGTTGCTAAGTGATTGCGATTGCAGATTGCGGTATGGCAATAACCTGTTGTCGTCGAGGCGGTCTATGAATATGTGCGTCATGAACTGAATGCTCAGTTAGGAAAAGGTCTTCGCGAGAGCGTCAGAAATAGGGCTCTACAATTGATACAAGTCCTACGGACTGCGTGTTTGTCCAACTTACCGGTTCCAATCTGAACCGGATGCTGCATTCTTACCACTTGGGCAACGGAAATCGGTAAGGGTTGGGTTGAATGAGGCCACCGCCATCATTCGAGGTTTCCCCCACAGAAACCTCGGCAGTTTCTTTTCGCGAATCGCGACGAGACAGGGCAAGCTGTGCTGTTGGCTCACATTCAAACCCCATCCACTGATTTCGCGGGCAACGAAATCACCACCCCACACCCCTCCCCATTGCTCATGACTATTAGTATCCACCATGTGGATAGCCGCGCCTTAATGCGCGCCGGTATCCGAACCTTTTGTGATCAACACCCAGACCTTGAACTGGTTGAACAAGCCAGCAGTCTCAACCAAGGGCTTGAACAATTGAGCACGGTTTTGGCAGACGTTCTTGTGTTGGACGTGTCGTTGGTCGGTGGCGATTGGCAATCATTGGCGACCCGCTTGCAGCAGGTATCCCAGGAATCTACTGGAAGAGCCGTCTCTAACATTTTGGCAATCTCACCGAATCAAAGTGCTGAGGAAGCCGCGTTGGTGACAAGCCTTGGTGCTCGGGGCTACATCGCATGCGACGCAACTCTGGATGAATTGGCGATGGCAATTCGATGCGTCGCTGCCGGCCGAATCTTCATCACACACAGCGGCTCCGCTCGGCCTGCACCCCATTTCGCCATCCAGGGATCTAAGAACCAAGCCGAGCGAGATGAAAGCAACGTAGCGATTGGTGATTCCATAGAAGTTGGTCTTTCCGAACGCGAACGCGAAGTGTTGACGCTATTGCTCGATGGGATGACGAACAAGCAGGCTGCGGCGAAGTTGTTCCTAAGCGTGAAGACGGTTGAAACTTACCGATCGCGAATCATGAAAAAGCACGGCCTAAAAAATCGAATGGAATTGATTCGTTTTGCGAAAGACGTGGTCGATATGAAACAGATGTCGGCGTGAAACTCATTTGAAGCAATCGCCCCGACAGCCACATCGGTCCTGTCAGGCAAACTACTGATCGTTTGACTGGGCGATCGGGCAGGCCCTGACAGGAAAGATGCCGCGTGTGAGGTTAATTATGACTTCTGCCAGCATTACTTGCTTGCCGTTCAAAGCGGCATAGTGTTCAGCGTTCCCAGTCGAACACCTTCACTGTGATAGGTGGAACTCACGTGAAACATCTGTTTCATGCTCTTCACGGAGAATCGTGTTCGGACCGTATTTCGCAAATGCGTTGTAGTTTGCGTTGACCTGGAAACACTAAAACCCCTAAGTTCCCGCAAAGCCCTCTTGGCGATCCGTCGCACAAAGGCGTTGCAATTTCAAGGACCACTTCTATGAAGATTAAGTTTGCCCTCGCTGCTTTGCTCGTTGTTTCTACATCGGGCGTTTACGCTGCTACGACCCAGAACCAAAAGTTCACTGTGAACGTTCCTGCAGCTATCTCTATCACTGCACCTACCAACGTCAGCATCACGCACGACGAAACCGAACTCGATCAAGCGTTCCCAGTCCAAGAATGGGTTGTCAAAGGCAACTCGCTTGATGGTGTTACCGCTTCGTTCTCAACCGCATCTGCATTCGTGCACACGACTGACGCGAGTGCAAAACGTGATGCTGCTCTCGGACTCGCTGTGACTTCGTCGGTTGGCGGAGCGAACTGGAACGTTACGACGGCTGCTGATTCGACGGACTATGTGAACAACGATCCTGTTGCGACAGTTCAAGTTACCAGTGATGGATTCGGTTTTGCCAACATGGGCCTGACCGTTAGCTTCATCACCGACGGCTTTGGGTCGTTCCCAGCGGGTGCTTACGAAACGACGGTAACCGGCACCGTAACCGGAAACTAGTTCGTTTTGCGTTAAAGGATTGACTGATCGAAAACGGAATTTCAAAACGAAAGAAAACAGCCACCGCGGCGACTCGTAAGGGTCGCTGCGGTTGCTGTGTTTATCAAAGACGACCAAAACAAACAATGAAATCTCTGCCCACCGCCTACTTGATCGCGCTGCTGTTGCTGCACTTTGGTGCTGGCGATGCATGTGTGTTTGGTCAAGGGATGCCGGTGGCGAGTCACGGCGTGCGAGTCAAGTTGAAAGCCGACCAGCCCGGCGGTCGTTCCCCGGGTTCAATTGCTTCCGCGACATGCGACATGCGATTGAATCAACGCAAAGTCGCTTTGCATTTCCAGGCTTCTACATTCGAGCACATCGAAGATTCGCGTATTGAATCGGATTCGATCATCGAAGCGATTGTGCTCAGCACGTCTGGGACGATTCAGGTTTATCCCACTCAAGCGACCGACCGTACGAACCTGTCGGACGGTTTGACTTCAGCAAGTCTATCAATGGGGGCCGCTGGTAGTGGTACCGCCGCAATCAAACTAAACATCGGCATGGCAGATCTGTATCCCGTTGCAGGCAAACACTGTGCGACTGTCGTGATGACAGTGACCGCGAACTAAGGCTCTGATTTGCTTCCAGGAAGGTACCAGCATCGAAGGAAAGCGGCCATCATCCCCATGGGATGGTTGGTCTTAGGCTGTGTATGGGTGGGGACGCTTGGCTGCGTTTCGCGTCCGTTGCCAGTTCGCCCCAGCGTCGAGCAATTGATCAACGAATCGTTGAGCCATTCGATGCCGGACTACGAAATCGAGAATGTTCCGTTGCTTGAGGACGAGTATATCGAAGGCGAGATCGAATTCTCGGATGAACTCTCCGATCTTCCTGTGGGCAGCAGTGTGATCTTGGACGGACAGGTAATCGTTCAAAACCATCAGACGGACGAGGTGATGGGGCACCCCATGAACGTGGTCGCCAATAGTGACTACTTCGAACTAGAGAACGCTCCCTCTTACGATGGCCCGCTGTTTACGGAAGATTTCATCGAGACTGACATTCGAGAAGTGCTGACAATCATCGCGGAAGACGCCGGCATAGACTTGGTCGTCGATGAAAAGGTTGCTGGCGTCGTCAATGCAAAACTAGAAGACATGCCTTTGGATCGAGCCATCGAGAAAGTGTTGATGCCGCTTGGGTTTCACTATGCACGGCATGGCAATCAGCACTATGTCGGCCCCGCCGATCCTGAATCGCCGTTGTTTTCGTACATTTCAACGCGGATGGAATATCGCCCTATGCATCTGGATGCTGATGTGTTGCTCGAAACCGTCCCTAAGACGATGCAACCATTTGTGCAAGGAATCAAGGATACGAACCTGATCATCGTCGAAGCTCCCGATCGCATCGGGCGGCAACTCGTCGACCGATTCGTTGCGATGGACCAACCCGTTCCGCAGGTGATACTAGAAGCGATCATCTGCGTGGTCGAGCCAGATAGCTCGCTTCAGTTTGGGCTCGATTGGAATCACGCTGTTGAACTCAATGGATCGAACGCACTTCAACTAGGCGTGAATGGGCTTGCCTTGAGTTCCACCTATAGCGGTGCCGGAGCGAATGCACTGTTCGACGATTTTGCGAAGACTTCCACGTTCGTGAAATTGCTGTCCGAGCACGGGTATCTAACGATCCGTGCGACGCCACACGTCATGGCCCAAGACAATCAGCAAGCGAATATTGTTATCAATCGCGAGACGTTTTTCAGCGTGCAGCCTAACAATGGCAATGCGAGTGGGGACAACAGTGCATTCTTCTTCCAGCAGGACATCCAAACCGTTCAATCGGGCATCACCCTTGATATCACGCCTCGTATTCGCGGTGACATTGTCACCATTGATATCGAAAAGGCTGAGGTGAGTGAGGATGTTCGAAATGCCAATACCGAATTGGCAGTCAATCCGTTTCCGATCATCAATCGTCGTTCGGTTTCAACGACTGTGCATGTCAAAGACGGTAAAACCATCGTAATCGGTGGTTTAGTTCAACGAGAGACTATCGATCGAGTCAATCGAATCCCGGGACTGAGCAAGTTGCCAGGGGTGGGCTATCTTTTCGAGACGACACAACGCCAAACCCGCGATGCGGAAGTTGTGATCTTCATCTCCCCCAAAATTGTGACCCCGCAACACAACTCCCAACGCTAAACGAATTAGCTTGCGGTTGTCTTTCAGGTCACGCCCCACCCCCCACCTTCTAACGCGATTCACTCGCGTTTCATGTGCCATGCTCTCCCTTCGCTCAAAAAGCGCCCTTTGTTCAAAAAGCGCCCTTTGTTCAAAAAGCGATCGGCCGGTCGTCGGTCTGATTGTCTGTCTGTTAGTCGTTGCTCTTGTCAACGTGAATGCCCCCAACGTCTTGGCCGATTCCAAGTCAGAGGTCGAAGAACTCGGTGACAACACGCAACGAGTCACGTTGACCCAGTCAGTGGAACCATCGTTTCATATCGAGCCAATTGTGCATCGCTTTGAAGCGAGACGCGGCACGACGATTCCTTTCAAGTTTGAAATTCGATCGACCGGCAAAGCCATGAATGTCACGGTGTTGCCAGTGCAATTACGTCAGGAGCTTTCTGGCATCATTCTGCACGACGACAATGTAGGGGCTCCCGAAGAACTGAAAATCCTTTCTTCCACCGAGTTCAAGTTAGCACCGGGTGAAACCACTTTCATCGAAGGCGAAGTGACAGTTCCTCTAGCAAAGTCAAATTACTTGTCCTTTGGTGTGCTCGTCCGTGATAACGGGCAATCGTCTGCTGAAGCGAATCCCGATGACCCCCAAGCAATTTCAGCCGCTGTTCGATTTGTGACTCAGTACGTATTGCGAGTTGACATCGAGACGGGAGTTAAAGACCTAAGCGAAATGGACAAGCTCGATTTTGAACAGGGCAACATCCTTAACGAAGAAGGGATGCCAGTCGCCACCACAATCCTGTCCAACCCCACCAACTTTGCTTTCGAATGTAACGTACGTAGCACCGTTCATTCGGCCAACGCCACCAAGCCGCGACCTTTTCGTATGTCAATGTTGTCAAGGAAAACACTGGAAGACGAAGGACGTTATCTTGTTCGAATCATGCCTGGTAGCAAACTGCACCTGACTGCACCGATGGGCGATACGTTGTTCCCCGGTGAGCAAACGTTGAAGTTGGAAGTGACCAACGGCCGTCGATCGCTCAGCGAAAAATCCTTTGACTTCGCGGTTGCCGGTGGTGATTTTCCAGCTTTGGAAGTCAGCCAAGCCTACCTCGATAACGAGCTTTCCGTGAGTCCGGCACAAATTGAAATTGGTAGCTCGGATCACGCTAGTCGTGCTTGTAATCTTCGATTTAGTAACAACTCTAGTAACCAGAAAAACGTACGCGTTGAATTGGTTGATCTTCAGGGCAATGCCATCGACGGCGTCAGGCTTTCCAGTGACGACTTTGCGGTTCGCTCGGGACGCACCAAGACGATTCGCGCGGCTGTCAATAACCGCAACGGTGGTGGTGAGACTGTGTTTGGTGTGGTTCGAATTCATGCTTCCGATGAATCGGGAAATGGATCGCAAGTTAGCGAACTACCAATTGCGATCTTGGCAAAGGAAGAGGCCAGTTCGAGCGTGAAGTTTGGTGAACTCGCCTCGGTACAGCAGGGAGGCATGACCTCGTTCCGTTTCCCCGTGACAAACACCGGTGAAGGATATCTGCCCGTGGATGGTCGATTGGAAATTGCCGATGGGTCTGGGCATGCTTTGAAGCTGGCTGATGGGTACGGCAAGTGGCTTCGTCCCGGTGAGACACGTGAGTTGGCGTTCAGTCCGAATCGTGAGCTACCTGCCGGGAAGTATCAGTTGAAGCTGCATGTTGAGACGAAGGATGGAATAGAGCCTTTCGATCAAACTCTGATTGTCGACTTGGGGGATCAGAGCTAACGCCCCTGCTCTTTCGTTCTATAACGAATACGACCGTCACAGGCAGCCAAGCCCTTTCGGATCACGCGATCCGCGAGGGCTTTTTTTATTGGCAGGCGTTTGCTGCGACCCACATTTCATAGATGGTATTTTATCGCACCCACCACCGATTCGCCGTACTCATGCCATTGATGGTATGTCTGGGTAACTGCGCGTACCTATGGTTGGCACGTTCGGAATTTGCCTCGGCAGCAGAAACGGCTTACCAAACGTTCTCGGTAAATGTGCGGTCGGAAACGTTTGTTGAAGCTCCTGAGAATGTGGTCATGATCCACGATCAGAGCGAGAGCAATCAAGTGTTCCCCACGCAGACTTGGACGGTGCGCGGCAATCTGACCACGGGGATGGTTGTCGATTTTGTGCTTGAGGCACCGTTTATTCACGCCTTAGATTCGAGCTCCAAAACCGATGCGCGGCTCAACGCTTCGGTGCGATCCACTCAAGGTTCGGCCAATTGGACAGTGCCAATATCGCAAGACCAGACGGACATCAACCAAAACGTCAATTCAGCCAATGTGCGTGTCCAGTCGGACGCGGTAGGCATGGCTGAAATTGATCTCAATGTCGAATTAGTTGAAACGAGTCAGTTTGTGGCACTGCCGGGTAACTACGAAACAACAGTGCTAGCTACGATATCCATCCCCTGAGTGCGGACTTGTTGCACTGGTTTGGGCGAAAGTCAGATACCAACCTCGGGCAGATGCCCTGCGGTTAGAAACGCTAGATACAATGGGAGACCAAGGAGAGTCCCCCATGAAGTTACCGTTCTGGTTTGTCTTACTAGTGTGTCTTAGCCCCGCGTTGTCATCAAAGGCGTCGAGCCCCGTCGTTGACTTTTTGTCCGACCATTGTTTGGATTGCCATAGCGATGGTGAATCTTCAGAAGCGGGCTTAGATTTAGAAAGCGTTTCGTGGGACTTAGGCGATCCTAAATCGTTTTCACTATGGGCGAGTGTTCTCGATCGCGTGGCCAGTGGTGAGATGCCACCGGTTTCAGAATCACAGCCCACCGCTGATCAACGATCTGAATTTGTGACTGTTCTGAAATCCCGCCTCATTCAGCACAATCTGGATCGTCAGATCAAGAATGGTCGCACAGTGCTACGACGTCTCAACCGCG
The DNA here is from genome assembly GCF_007859865.1 of Rubripirellula amarantea. Lineage (NCBI taxonomy): Bacteria > Pseudomonadati > Planctomycetota > Planctomycetia > Pirellulales > Pirellulaceae > Rubripirellula > Rubripirellula amarantea. The sequence goes on from NZ_SJPI01000001.1 coordinate 2,118,968, forward strand.
ACGAGTACGAGCGCACTGTTCAAGACTTGTTGGGCATTACGACACCGCTTGCCGAGCTTCTACCGCGAGAAACACCGTTGGGCGGTTTCGATACCGTGGCGGGAGGTTTGCGTTTTTCGGCCCTGCACATGAATCACTACCTAGCGGCGGCCAACGTTGCCCTAGACCAAGCGATTGATTTGACGGTGGAACCGAAGTGGGTCAACGAGCGATTTGATTACACCAAGCAAGAAGGCATTCTCAAGAACATTGAAGCCGACAAATCGATCGTTCGGTTACTTGATGATGCCGCTGTCATGTTCTCGGATGCCTCGTATATCAATCGGATCCATGGACTCAATATTGACCGTTCGGGAATGTACCGCATTCGTGCTCGAGCCAGGGGATTTCAAACGGACCGTCCGGTGACGCTAAGCCTGCATGCAGGTAATTGGAACAAAGCATCCACACGAGTGCTAACGTTCGCGGATGTCCCGCCTGATGAATCATCGGAAGTCGAGGTTATCGCGAGGCTTGAGCACAACGAATACGTTTATCCGGCACCCAAAGGTCTCAATATCGACGAGCAAGGCCATGGAGTGTGGCATTACGGCGGAGAAGCTTACGAAGCGGAAGGGATTGCGGTCGAGTGGATTGAGGTCGAAGGACCTTTGGTGGAATCATGGCCTCCGCCTAGTGTGAAGAACTTGGTGGGTGATGTTCCCATCGAAAAGTTAGAACATCATCGATGGGTGAATCCCAGGACGATTGCTTACGAACTTCGTCCTGATGACCCCAAATATTCGCTTGAACAAACGATTCGACGATTTGCTAATCGTGCATTTAGGCGACCGGTCAGCGACGATGACATCTCGATTTATCTTGAAATGGCAAACGCAGCGTTGGAAGAAGGCGACAGTTTTGAATCGTCGCTTCGGATGGGACTGCGCGGGATTTTGACATCACCTCGCTTCCTGACCATGCAAGAGAATACTGGGAAGCTTGACGATCATGCGCTTGCTTGCCGATTGTCGTACTTTCTAACCAGCACGATGCCTGATGACGAACTACGCGAACTTGCCGACGAAGGGAGATTGTCCGACCCAGAAGTTTTGCGTGCTCAAACTCAGCGTTTGATGGACGACCCACGAAGTGATGTCTTTGTCCAACGATTCACGGATCAATGGCTCGATTTGCAACGCATCGATGCGACATCACCCGACAAGATGTTGTATCCCGAGTTCACGGATCTGTTGCAGTTGTGCATGGTGGGTGAAACTCGGGCATTCTTTCGAGAACTCTTGCAACATGATTTGTCAGTCCTGAATTTCGTCGATAGCGATTTTGCAATGTTGAATAAGATCATCGCAGGTCACTACGAGATTGACGGTGTTGAGGGGCAAGACTTCGTCCGTACTCGGCTTCCCGATGGTTCACTTCGCGGTGGAGTGTTAACTCAGGCGAGTGTATTAAAAGTGACCGCGAACGGGACTGTTACCTCACCCGTCGCGCGCGGTGCGTTTGTCTTGACTCGCTTGCTCAATTCGCCGCCGTCGCCGCCACCACCCGGGGTTGGATCGATCGAGCCTGACACCCGCGGTGCTACCACGGTGCGCGAACAACTCGCTAAGCATAGCGTCGATATGACTTGTGCTAGGTGTCATGCGGCCATTGATCCGCCAGGATTTGCACTCGAGAACTTTGATGTGATTGGCGGGTATCGTGAACGATATCGTTCAACCGGCGATGGCGAACGAGTGACGGACAAGAAACTCAATGGTCGAATGATCTGGCAATACAAATACGGATTGCCAGTGGATTCAGGCGGGACCACGTCGGATGGAACTGAGTTTCGAGATGTGAAAGAGTTTAAAGAATGGTTGCTCAGCGATCCCGATCGCATCGCTTCGGCAATTGCCGCTCAGCTCCTGACCTACGCCACGGGAACCCCTATTGAACTCGCCGATCGAGAACGAGTTGACGAGATTGTCGCACGTTCTCGTGATTCACAATTCGGCCTCCGCACGATCGTTCACGAGATCGTGCAAAGCAAAATTTTTCAAACGAAATGAACTTGGACTCACCGATGAACCTTTCCCTACAGCACAATCGCTTTGGCGCGACTCCTCGTCACAGCGTTGACCGTCGACGTTTTTTGAAAGCGGCAGGCATTAGTTTGGGATTGCCCATGCTCGATCGTTGGTCAACTCGAGCAGGGGCGGATTCACCTGACGAATCTCCCCATCGACTGATGTTCATGTGCACGACACTTGGATTGCATGGACCTAATTTTTTTCCATCGCAAGTCGGATCGGACTTTGAGCTTCCCACCTATTTGCAACCGCTCACCGATCATCGAAACGACTTCACGGTGTTTTCGGGTTTGTCGCACCCGGATCAAGCCGGTAACGATGGTCATGCTTCAGAGAAGACGTTTCTTACTTCGGCTCGTCATCCGGGTTTGAGTGGCTTTCAGAATACATTGTCCGTTGACCAGTACGCAGCGGAACAACTTGGGTATGTGACGAGGTTCCCAGCGATCAATTTAAGTACTGACCATGGGACTCAGTCGTACACGCGTAGCGGTGTCATGCTTCCGGCGATCCCATCGCCGTCAAAAATGTACGCAGAGCTGTTCTTGGCGGGATCCGACCAAGAGATCAAACGACAGATCCAAAACTTAAAGGAAGGTCGCAGCATTCTTGACGCAGTCGCCCGCGATGCTCGCAAGTTGGCCGGTTCAAGCAGCAAAGCCGACAAGGCTCGGTTGGTTGAATACTTTCAAAGCGTGCGTGATCTAGAAAAGAAGTTGGAAGCAGCCCAGCAATGGGTCAATCGTCCTAAGCCCAGTGTTGACGCGGAGCAACCAACGGATATCGAGAACACCGCTGACTTGATAGGCCGTATGACCTTGATGCTTGATTTGGTGCCATTGATTCTGCAAACCGATTCCACTCGCGTGCTGACAATGAGCGTTCAATGTCGTAACGATGTTCCGCTGGTGGACGGTGTCGACACGGACCACCACAGCCTTTCACATCATGGTCAGGATGAAGCCAAGATCGAACAGTTGAAGCGAGTTGAACTTGCGCAGATGAAAGCGTTTGGCGAACTGATCCAAAAGTTGTCCAAGAAGGACGAGTCGGGCCAACGGTTGCTCGATCACACTTCGATCATGCTTGGCAGTAATTTGGGCAACGCCAATAGCCACGATTGGCGCAACTTGCCAATCTTGCTTGCTGGGGGTGGCTACCGTCACGGACAGCACATCGCTTATGACAAGGACAACAACCGTCCTTTGTGCGACCTGTTCGTGACGATGCTACAGCGACAAGGCCACGAAACGGATTCGTTCGGGTCGGGAAGCTCAACCATTGATGTGGCGTAGGGGAGAGGCGCAGTCTTGCGATTTCCTTGCCTCACGATTTCGCACTTCGTTTCGGGCAATCGTCAGTCTGCGGTCGTCGTTTCCAAGCGTTTCCGACGGCGAAAGATTATCCAAGCCGCTGAGGTGATCGCGATTGCCAGAACTGAAGATGGTTCTGGTACTGCTTGCACGGCTACCAACGCTCGAATGTTAAGCGGGTTGGGAGATCCAGATTCGTCCAGATGGTTGGCGTCTGTGATTAGCCCGATGTGCGAGATTTCTCCCGTTTCGATGTTGATGGATTCTAACGCGGAACCTTCGTTGTAGTTGACGATGGTGTAGCCTCGTCCTGCATCGTCGATCGTCAGTGTACTGATGGAGTACGGCGAAGTATCGAGACGGCTTGCTGAAGTCGGTTCGACACTGCCGTCGAGTGGATTGAGGGTCCGCAACGAACCGATCCATTCGGATTGCGGCTTGCCGCCGCGTTCAACTTCACCCGACTTCAAATAAAGAGTGTCGTCATTTGCAAAGGCAAGTCCGGTTTGGTTGCTCGCGACCTGGTGCGAGCCAACGAACGCGATCTGAGCGGACGCGGTATCAATGGTGACCAAGACGTCGGTGTCATCGGTGAACGCAACTGAACTGCCGAATTCCAGCCAACCATAAAGTGTTCCGTTGGAATGGAAACCGATGTCCGAAATCAAAGTGTTCGTATTTCCAATCGGAGATGCAGTACCTGTTGCGCGATCGATCGTATGCAGTTTTCCCAATCCAGACGTGGGAACATTCTCGATCGCGTAGAGCACGCCGGTAGTTGGATGAATCGCCAGTCCCGAAAGATGGGTCACGCCGGTGCCGCTGCCAACCAGATTGGCTGACCCCGTCGATTCATCGACGCTGTAGAGAAATGATTCAAGCAAGTTTCCGTTGGTGTCGTAGCCACCGGACACGGCTAGCAATTCAGCGTTTGCCGACCAAGGATTGCATAACGCGAACGTCAGCCCTGCGAGAATGGCAATTGTTCGTGATTGAGCAAAGTCGCTGAAGAAATGAGCAGAACGAGAAATGGGCATGCGTCAACTTCCATCCTTGATTACAGCCCCAACGATTGAACGCAAGTCTTGCAAACTTGTGCAAGGGTGGCAAGTGAGATAACGCTGGCGAACGAGGGGACCCACCCTGGTATAGCCGATTGCGACTCAAGGCACAAAAAAAGGCCAACGGGGTTACCCGATGGCCTTCTTGTCAATCTGGAATCAAAACGCAAGCGAGTTACGCTTGGAATGAGCTTCCGCAACCACAACTCTTTACCGCGTTGGGGTTCTCGAAAGTGAAACCTTGTTTTTCGAGGCTTTCGTACCAATCGACGGTGGTTCCATCGAGGTACAGGGCACTCTTTTTATCCACGACGACAGCGACGTCGTGGCATTCGTATTTGGTATCAGCTTTGTCATCGAAGCTATCATCGAAATTCAGCGTGTAGCTGAACCCGCTGCAGCCGCCCGCTGCGATACCAATGCGCAAGACCATTTCATCACCGAAATTGTGCTCGGTACGGAATCGCTTGACTTCTTCGGCGGCTCGTTCGGTCAGTTTGACTGCCATGGTTTCGTTGAACCCTTCGTTTTAAACAGGTGGAAATTGGGCAACCTGCGAGTGAGATCGCCCTCAGGTTGGGTTGATTGGGAGGTAGAAACGTCCAGATGGACTTTGCGTGTCTCCCTATGATATTCAGCAAGTCCAGTTTCGGGCAAGCGAGACCTCGTTTTGTGCGATGTCAAAATGTGCGTGGTCGTGCCAAATTAGGCTCAAAGACGTACAACGAGGCAAAATACTAGTTAATTTTCTTGAGGATTTTCATGCGGCGGATCGGCACACTTGACAATTCCCTGCTCGCCCGGCGGTTCGTTGGCTACCTTCACAGCCTGTCGATCGACGCGTTCACCGACCTAGAGGACGACAATCGGCCAGATGGGGCCTGGAATTTGTGGGTGCGAGACGAGTCCGAAACCGAGCGGTCTCGATTGATTCTCGCTGAGTTTCGCGATGCGCCTGAAGCCACCAAGTTCCAGGTAGAGCCAGCACCGATTCAGGAATCGAAACCACCGGCCAGCCGGTCCACCGACGGCGAAATGGTTTCCGCTCGCCAGGATTCCGGCCGTCGATCAAGGCAAGCCAATGAGCCGGTCGATTTAGGCGAGTCGATTTCGCACGTGGCCAAGCAGAGTCAGATTCCAATCACGATCGGTATCATCGCACTTTCGGTGGTCCTCAGTTTGGCGACTAACTTCAATAAGCCACGAGCTGTTCGCGGCGGTGGTGGGCCATCGCTTGAGGAACAAATTAACGAGAAGTTCGAGTTCATCACCGAGCAAGACTTTCGAGCCAGCGATGGTGACTTTTATGCCTCGGTACGCAGCGGCCAAGTTTGGCGTTTCATTACGCCGATGTTCTTGCACGGTGATGAGTATCACTTAGCCTTCAATATGCTTTGGTTGTTCTTCTTGGGTTCGGCGATCGAACGGCTTCACGGTTCCATCTTCTTTGCGATTCTAGTGCTTGTCACTCAGCTAGGCGGCATGGCGTTGCAAGTTGGCATGCCAGATTATTCTTGGGTTCCTGATGCACTAGTGGCGAACCCAAGAGTGATTGGCGCGTCTGGAGCTGTGTATGGTTTGTTCGCGTTTCTGTGGATTCGGCCATTAGTGCAGCCGAGTTATCCCATTCGCCTTGTACCGATGAATGTCATCATCATGTTGGTTTGGTTGGTTGTTTGCATGACTCCTTTGATTCCCAATGTTGCCAACGGTGCTCACCTGGGTGGATTGTTAGCAGGCATGATCGTCGGCGCGATGAAGTTTGTCGGACGTCTATGAACGGCGATCTTGGCAAGGAAGATGCTTCCGCGGTAACGGTCCGCGCTGCCATGGGTGAGGTTTGGCGAATCGCCTTGCCGCTGATGGTTAGCACGGGAACATTTTCGCTCGTGTTGTTTGCCGACCGCACGTTTTTATTGAAGTACGACGGAGCGTCGATGAGCGCTTCGATGGCAGCCGGCAACCTGTTCTGGGTACTGATTTGTTTGCCCATGGGGATCGCGTCGATGACCGGCGCGATCATCAGTCAGTATGTTGGAGCAGGTCAGAAAGAAAAAATCGGGCGATTCTTATGGCAATCGATTTGGATGTCGCTTGTTTTTGCTCCATGGTTCGCGTTGATCGCTTGGCAAGCGCCGTGGTTGTTCACCATCACTGGCCAACCGGATGCACTTGTTCCGCTGGGAGTCCTCTACCTTCGGATCTTGATGATTGGTGCAGTGGGTGGCGTCATGGAAACTGCACTGAGTGGTTTCTATAGCGGTACAGAACGGACACAGGTCATCATGTGGGTGTCACTGGCTTCGGGGTTGCTAAATGTGGTGCTAGACATCGCGTTGATCTTCGGTGCAGGACCGTTTCCCGAAATGGGCATCGCCGGGGCCGCCATAGCGAGCGTGATCTCGTTTTGGTTCAAAGCCGTTGTCTACGCTTGGTTGTTGATGAGACCGCACTTCGAGCAACAGTACCATTTTCGAAGGGGCTTCAGTTTTGACTTTCCGATGTGGTCCAACTTGCTGTTCTTCGGTTTCCCAACGGGGTTGATGTATGTGACTGAGTCGGGCGGGTTCACCGTCATGTTGCTGCGGATCGGGTCTTACGGAGACATTCCATTGCGGGCCACCACGATGGCGATCAACTTCAATATGATCGCTTTCATACCGTTGATTGGTGTGTCAATCGCAGCCAGTGTTCTGGTGGGAAAACACCTAACCGAAACGGGGCCGGTTCCAGCCGTTAAGAGCGTCTATGCCGCATTGGTAATTGGGCTGGCGTACAGCTTCGCGTGGATGATTGCGTATCTGACAGCGGGTGACTGGATGATGAGTCTCTATAAGTTCGACAACGTTGGTGAAGACTCGCTGGCCGCAATTGTCTTGGCGAAAGGTTTGCTCAGTTTTGTGGCATTTTATGTGGTGCTCGATGCGACTCAATTGATCTTGGCTGGTGCACTGCGGGGCGCCGGTGACACTTGGTATGTCTTGCTTGGTGGACTCGTCGCGTCCGGCACCGCGCTTGCGATTGGGTTTGCATTGGAACCCGAAACCGATGGTCTGCGATGGTGGTGGACGATCCTGGCAGGCTGGGTAACGCTCTTGGCCGTCGTGATGGGAATTCGCTTCGCCAGCGGCAAGTGGAAGTCAATGCGAATGGTCGAAGAAGCTTAGGTGTTGCCGGTACACCGATTGCGATCATCCGCCGTCATCGACGGATTGGTCATCGACGGATTGGTCATCGATGGATTGGTCATCGATGGATTGGTCATCGCGTAACCGTTAGCCAACTTGTTTACCGAACCGCTACTTGAGGTCCGTCAACTTGACCTCGGTGCGATATCGTTTCCCGTCGCGATAGATAATCATCGACGTTGGCAAGTTAATCGGCGTTAAGCCAACGCGTGCAACGAGATGATCATCGCTGTCGACGGGCTTTCCATCGAACTCGACAATGATGTCACCACGCTGCAAATGTGCAGCTTCCGCGGGCGATCCTGGGCGAACATTTTTGACCAATGCACCCGTACGTATGCCGGCTTCAACAAGCCGATAATCGGTCGCCGCTAGTTCAGCCGGCGTGAAGTCAGGATCGAGTGTCACGCCAAGATAACCGCGACGCAAATGGCCCTGCATTGTCAATTGGTCGGCCACCCGCATGGCCATATTAATTGGGATAGCGAAACCAATTCCTTCGCTACCGCCGCTGCTGCTGGCGATCGCGGTGTTGAGTCCGACGACTTCACCACGTAGGTTCAGCAGTGGTCCTCCGCTGTTTCCCGGATTGATGGCAGCATCGGTTTGGAAGAAATCCTGAAGGTCGATCTTTTGCTCGCCGAGCGATAGATCGCGCCGACCTTTCGCACTGAGGATCCCGAACGTGACCGAATGGCTCAGTCCAAATGGGCTTCCAATTGCGATCACGAAGTCGCCGATGCGAACCGATTCGCTATCGGCTAGCCTCGCCGCCGGCAGCAACGAATCATCAATCTTCATTACCGCGACATCGGTGCTGGCGTCAGCCACTACCTTGCTCGGATAGAACTCGCTGCCTTCGCTGGTGCGCAACAGAATTTCTCGGGGACTTGCGCCCGCGATCACGTGGCGATTGGTGAGCACCCACTTGCTACCATCGGTTGCTTCAATAACGACGCCACTGCCGGCTTCGTCATAGGATTGTCGTGAGGCGCCTTTTTGCTCGGTCTTGTGCGCTTCGATGTGAATGACACTTGGTTTGACCAGTTGTGAAACACGGCGAACAAGTGAGCCAAGGCGGTCGAACGTTTCGAACTCTTCGGCGAGCTCGTTGAACAATCGCTCACGTTCAACGTTTATTTCACTTGTTTTAAATTGCCGAGGTTCAAGCGAAGGACGGCGAACGCTCACCGATTGATTGTCGTTCCCATTGATCGCAGTGCCGCCTAGGTTGCTTGGCGAATGGTAGCGGTAGGGGATAGGGTCTTGAGCTGACACCAATCCTAGAGATGTCACCAGCCCAAGCGTTGCGGCAAAGAATGAGCGTTTCAAAGCGGCCAACTTGGATCGGCGACTAGCTGGCGAGCGATTAGATGCAGCGGCGATCTTATAGACGGGCGCGCAAGCCGATCGATGAGGGAAAGACGATTCCATGGGCGGGCAACAGAATGAGAGAGAGACCAATGGGGGAGGTGGTGCAATGATACGCATCGACCATCTCAATAGGCCACCTTCTGTTTTGCTAGCTTTGCCATGCCTGACCCAGCCAGCTCGTAAAGGCCTGCCATTACACAAAACCAGTACGGACCCAAAAACTAGCAATGCCTGCACAGTGTTGATCACCCTCTCGATGGGACCTTGGCGAGTGCAAGTTGCAGTGAAGGATGTAAAGTTGCGGCCGAACAAGCAACGCCGAACAAGCAACAAAAAAAGACCAGTGTTAAATCACATGGGGTGATTCAACACTGGTCATGAAGGCAAGGTGGTAGCAAGGACCGCATTTGCGGTGATCGATCCACGCAGAGCAGAATGTGACTAAACGGGATCGGCTTCCACGTTATCGAACACCCGGTTCCACATGACTGCACCACCTTTGGTGGTCATTCGCTCGGCTTTACGACGGCAGTCAATACAATCCGTGGCGTAAGGGATGGCTCGGAGCCGAGTCAGCGGAATCGGCTTTTCGCATCCCTCACAGTTTCCGTAGCAGCCATTATCGAACCTTGCGATCGCGTCGTTGATGGCGGTGAGTTCGCGGCTTTCGGCCTCGATCAATTGACTATTGAGTTCGTCTTGTACCGTATCGGCGGCAGCATCGAGGATATCGCCGGTCCGTTCCTGATGTAATTCACGAAGCAGGCTGAGATCGCCCTCGAGCGCCCGATGAAGGGCGTCACGACGACGAATGAGTTGATCGCGAAGTTTCTTAATTGATTCTTTTCGGGACATCGCATCACCTTGGTGTTTGAGAAGAAGGCCGCCGCGATAAAGGCTGGGGGGAATTTTGGTTGAAAACAAGTCTGCCTTCAGGCACTAACGGTGAATCCGTTGGAAACGCGTTAATGTCCTTCAGGTTGCCGATGGAGGGCCCTAGTGGATCCAAAATCGGAATTGAGGTCAGTCAAGGAGTGGTTTCGACCAAAATTGGTCACGTCGACTAATGATAGAGAGAATGGCTGGTTTGACAGGTTCAGTCTTAAGAATTTCGTCAACTTTTGGTCTTCCCCCCGTTTAGGAGTCCGATTGTGAAGGCATTTCCTCGTACGTCGCCCCATTTTTTTGCTGGCAGGGTCCCGCACGACATTTGGCCAAATCCTGGTCTGGAGCTGTTTGGGCAGGTGTACGTTTGATCTCATCCGGGCGTTGTTGCTTACCTAATCGGAGAACTTTGACTCACCGGCTAATTTGACTCACCGGACGAAGCTGAATGACCGAATGAACAGAGACATGGGTACGTACGCCACTCACGGATGAGGTGTTTGCGTAGCCACCGAAGTCGCCACGGCGATATTTGGGTTGCTCTGGGGCAGTGGCGATCGTTAGCTACGGTGCAGAGCGAATCCCCCGTCCGAAGATGATTGTTTGACACAAAGGGACCAACGCGGTGAGTACAGATCAAACCAACGGATCTCTCCCGACCACAACGTCACCAGCCCTAGGCTTCGGCTCTCCGGCTGCGCCGCCCGCATCGGCTCTCCCGACTTCCGACAGGACGACATCGGGTTTGTCATCGGAATCGAGACATTCAGCGGTGTCCGGCCCTCGCGTTGATGCGATTGAGTTTCGAGTATCGCGAGCCGGTTCTTCAATCCGGCGCCTGCGTTTGACTGGAAATCGATACACATTTGGTAGTGCCGAAGGCTGTTCGATTCGTCTGAACGATTCCGATCTGCGTCCGATGCACGCGGTTCTGATTCGCGAAGAAGCGAGAGTCGTCGTGCGCGCCTATTCCGTGCCCATTGAAGTCAACGGTGAAAGCACCACTGAATCATCATTGGTCGTTGGTGACCGATTACGTTTGGGCGAGTACGAATTCGAACTTATTAGCGTGCCGGTTCGGGACATGACTGCGGGGGAAGCATCCCGCCAAACATCGCGGCCAACTGACGAGTCACGTTTGGAAAACCGCCATTTCGACCAGCGATTCGCAAACACAAAGCCGCGTTTTTCTTCAGCAAAGTCCTTTGATTATCCCACCGATCCCTCATCGACTTCCGAGTTCGATGAAACAGCTTGGCGACAGCGACTTCGCCGGGAAATTGATCAGTGGCGAGCTAAGCACGTTGAGTGCGACGAACGCGAGCAACGGATCGACGAGCGTGAAGCTCATCTGCGAGGACGTGAGTCCGAGTTATGGTCTCGGGCGGAAAACTTATACCGACGCGAAGCTCAGTTGCAATCGCAGGAATCTGCGGTCTATCAATTGCACGACGAATACGCGCAGCGCCAACAAGAACTGATGCGACTGCGCGACGAGGCTCGTTCGCAGCAAGAGAAATTCCGCAAACGCGAGAGCGAGTTCGCGAAGCAGGAATTTGAGTACCAACGACAACTCGAAAGTGCTGCGACTCAGCTCGCGCAATCGCATACCCAAGCGGAAGCCGCGACTGAGGCCGTTCGAAAGATTCGTCAGCAGTTTGATGCCCTGAACGAGCAGATCGAAGCTTTATCAATTCAGCAGAGTGAACTCAAGGATCACGAGAATCACCAACGAGAACAACATCAACAACTTCGTCTTGAACTAGAGTCGCAACGCGACAACGCGATTGATGCCCAAGCCGAAAGCGAAGCCCGCCGTCGTGAGGCAGACGCGCGGGTAGAAGAAATGTCGGCCGAGCTAGAGATGCTTAAGCTGACGCAAGGCGAGCTCTCGGACGCTGAACGCGAAGAAATTGCCGTTCGCGAACGCACGATCGAAGAGCTGCGAGAGCAGATTCAAACGTTGCAATGCACGGTCGACAGTGCGGAATCAGAATCGTCTCGATTGCGAGCCAACTACCAAGAGGCATTGGAATCGGTTTCGCAATTGGAGTCCCTTGTCGCGCAAAGCAACGAACGTGGTGACCGTGACCGAGATGCCTGGGCGCTCGAAGCAGACAGCCTGCGAAGCGAAATCGAGCGGTTGTCGGATGACTTAAGTCGCACTAGCGAAGAGATTCGCGAATTGCGTGAAGCAAACCAGACGCTGACATCGCGTTTGGAAAAAGTGCAGCAGCAACGAGACGACGCGGTCGAAGATCTGAAAACTCGTCCGTCGAAAGAACAACTAGACCTGTTGCAAGAAGAACTTGATGCCGCCCACGCGGCCGTCGAAGCGCTGCAACAAGAGTGGAAGGCACCCGACGCCGACCCAACCGACCAAGCAAGGTCATCGAGCGAGTGGACCGTAAGCCGATTCGCCGACGTCGATAACGACGACCGGGACGATAGTTCAGAATCTGGTTCCCTCGCGATGTCGTCGTTTGCAGAAAGTCGTCTCGACAAGTATGCAGCCACCAACACCACGGAAATGGGAAACGAGGAAGCATCGGTTGCAGATGAGGCGGCCATGCCGAATTCAAGTTCCATGCTTGAATCGGATAACGAGGTCCTAGACGTTGCGGATTCTGAAAGTGAATCCAACAGTTTGGCAATCGTGGAGCCAGAGCAACCTTCCGAATCAACGTTACCGGATGCCGTTGATGAAGCGGCTGACGAAGACATGAACCCCTGGACGGATACTTCTAGCGAAGTCAATTCAGTATCGGAATCAGTCGAAGACGATGACGCGGTTTGGCCAACTTATGAAATCAGCCAGGTCGATGACGAGGTGGAAACACCGGATTCGAGTGCTTCGCTCGAAAGCCCACCGTCCATTTGGAATCCTGAGCCATTGGAGACCGCTGGTGAACTCGCCAGCGATGAGGTCGTCAGTAACGAGCTAGCCAGCGACGAAGTAATTGGCAACGAGATAACCAGCGATGACGCAAATGGTTTCGAAGCATCAGGTTCTGCATTGGAAGATGCCTCGGAAGATGAAGTTCTGTCTTCTGAAGCAGTTGTATTCGATGGTCAGCCAATTGCCGAATTCCATCCAAGCGATGCCGATGTTAGCGACGCGGACGTTCCTGTTGGCGAGTCAAGCAGTCCTTGGGGCGACGCGGATCCATGGGCCGAGGAACCATCATCAGAAGAAATGTCCGTGCAGGTCGACGATGTCGCCGGCGACAGGGTGCAGTCGAGCGACAGCATGGTCTCAGGCGAGCAATCTTGGACAGGCGAGGCGGTTGGTCCAGAGCTGTCAGATGCTAATAACGCGGAAGCCGATTCCAGCATGCATGATGAATCCGACGATTCATCCGAGCTGGCGGCCGGTTCACTCGCGAGCATGTTGATTGCGGATATCGAATCGGATCCGACTTCGGAAACAAATCACGAAACAAACGAAGGCGAATCGTATTCAGGCATGCTTGGATCCGCGGATAGCGTCTCGGAAAACACACTAAGTGATGACGACGTTTCGAGCGAACAGGACATTGAGTCGTCATACATGGGCACTCAGGTTTGGCAAGAAGCGTCGCAAGAATTTGAAACACCGCTAGCCGATTCGAGTTCTAGCGAGGCATCCGATTCCGATAGTTCATCTTCTTTCAGTGCGGCGTCGATTGTGGAATCCGATGAAGATCGAGATTCATCGCAAACGTACGCTTGGGATCGTGAGCTCGAAGAGGAAAGCTCTAGCGAGGTCGTCGATCCGGGCAATCCGTGGGGGATGGCCTTTGATGAAGACGACGCAGAACAGCCATCGGTAGCGGTCGCTCCATCCACTGATGACGAACCCATCAGTTCAGTGGCGGACGCGATGGATGAAGTGGAAGCCACTTCGTTCATGTCGCAGGAGACAATGCACGATGTCGAAGAACAGTTTGCGCACGAATCCAACAGCGTAGATAGCAGCGTTAGCGAAGGCGAATTGCCAGAGCCAATGCAATCATCAGAGATGAATAACGTCGTCGACGCCAAGCCAAGCGAAGCAAGTTCGTCGTCAGCGGAAACAGTTGCCGCCGGCGATGTCGCTGATGATGACGATGATTCGATCGAAGCCTACATGAACCGTTTGCTTCGGCGGGTGCAGGGGACATCCAGCGACGACAAGTCGAAACCAGCCGAATCGCTATCACTATCGACAAACCCCGTCAGTCTGTCGGCTGAGTCGTCCGTGCCATCGGAGTCGCTTTCGGAATCGATTGCGATTCCCGAGCCGGTCGATCCAAATGCACCACTCGTTCCACGTTCTCATGCTCCAGAACGCAACAGTAATTTGTCGGCGATGCGTGACTTGGCCAACCAGTCCGCGCGAAGTGCTATCAGTCGCAGTGCTCGGATTCAGACTCGCAATATTCAGATTGCGGGAATCGTCAATTTCGCGGTCGCTGGAATCGCAATGATCTTTGGGATCGGTGCGTTGGCAATGCTTTCGGGCAAATTGCCGTTGTTCATTCTGGTCATCGCAATTGTTGTGGCGGCAATTTCGATTCGTGACGGCTTGCGTAATTTATCGGAAGCTCGTCAGCGACTTTCGACCAGTAAGGCAGCGGTCGCAGACGAGGTCGCAGAAGGAGTCCAGGAGCATGAGGAAGCCGAGACGAAGCTGCCAGAGTGATCTTGGGCTTGGCATGATGTAGTCGACAGCAAACTTGGGCTTGTCGTCGGTGCCCCGATGGCCTCGATGGCCGCCCCGATGGCTAAGGGCCATCGCTGGGGGCTTCGGGGGAATCGGACTAACCGAAACGAGACAGTCGTCTCCGATCGTGGCGGCGTCCGGGGCGTCTGGGGCAGCACAATCAAGTCAGCATGATCTAAGCGACAGCCCCGCGGTTGTAAGGTTTAAGACCGCGTTTGTATCGCTCAAAATTTCATGCCGCCGTTTTGCTGGTTTATTCGTCTGTTCGCTGCATCTTTCGCAGCGGGCGTGCATAATCATAGTTGTATGATTATGCCAAGAATAAGCTTTCTTTATAGATGCTTGTTCGACTGGTGATGCAATCGTCGCCAATCGTTTCAGCAGGCCGTTTGATACGGTCGAGACGTCAGATCGGTGTATCGCTTTGGCGATAGCCCTTTCACTGAGTCCGCGACTTGGCGAGGCAATTGCGTCATTGACCCGTTTGCGGAAGTTAAATAGTGACTGCCCCCTCATCCTCTGATTCATCGGACCGCTCCGGAACTTCCCAAGGTCCCTTCCCGCTGGACGCAGTATGGCATCAGTTCGGGGATCAATTCCGTCGGCGTGCGCGAACGCGTTTGCGGCAGTACGGGTTAACGGGACAGGCCGAGTCCATGGATATATGCAACGATGTGATGGCTGATTTGGCTCGCCAACGTCGCGAAACCTCCGTAACCCCTGACGAAGTTCTCGCCTACATCATGCGTGCGATTGACAATCAAGTTCTCGATACGTTTCGAACACTCGCTCGCCATTGTCGCGACTTTCGCCGCACCGAAGGCACCCCTGTTGAAGAAATGACGATGGCAACTGCGGCGACTACGCCTAGCCAAATCGTGCTCCGACGAGAGGTGATTGCGAAGATTCGTTCTCTGCTGAATGAAGATGATGCCAAAGCGGTGGACATGATGCTCGAGAATCGAGACTGGAAAGAGATAGGCGAAATGTTGGGCGTGCGACCCGACACTGCTCGAATGCGGGTGCGTCGCGCGATTGACAAGGTACGCGGCGAAATCGGTGCCTCTCATCACGGCGGAGGTGAAGATGCGTGATTCAGCCGTCGCGGTGACGATCGAGAGTCTCGTTCACGATCCTCTATGGTCCGAAGCTGCCCAAAGGCAGCCAAGCAAACTAGTGGACCTGGCGTGCATCGATTTGATTCAACGCAGACGCGGTGGGCAACGTGTTTCCGCGGTCGACTATGTCAACGTCTTTGCGGTGCTTGCCGAAGCGAATCACTTGTTGGACCTAATTGATTCTGATCTGTGTGTTTGCGAGGAACTCGGGTTGCCATCGCCCGCAGATGACTACGGTTGTCGCTTCCCAGAACTCGGGCCGGCAATCATGGATCTGGTACGGTTGCAAGATTCAAACCAAAGCGACTTGCCATTCCCATTGTTGAAAGATGATCGAACGGTCTCGCATGAATCATCCGATTTTTCGTTTGACGAAAATTTGCCGCTACCTCCATCCGTGAACCTAGTTGAGCCGCCACCGACGAACGAGATCGCGGCAGAATTAAACGGGCATCAAGGAGCTTCTTGTTCGACATCAGATCAAATTTCCGTAGATTTTCGATTGGTCGATGCTCCCTCTTGGTTCGTTGGCCGACAATGCGTAGCGGTGGGGCCGGGGCATTGGTTGATTCGAGGAAAAGACGAAACGCGAGGTGTCCCGCTAGCGTTCAAGGTCGTGCGAATGCCACGTAATCTTCGCGCCAACGCTTCCCATGAGCTGTTGGACATTTGCGAAGCAGCATCGAAGGTTCAACATCCCGGTTGGGTCACACCGATCATTGCAACCGTGCAAAATCAACATCTGGGCGTCATCCGTCCTTGGTGGTTCGCTCGCGGAATGCCACGCGAACTGAATTTCAGCGATCAACCAAACCTAGACAAAGCCAAAGTCGCGTTGCGAAATCTATCCAGTGTTGCGTTCGCCGTTGCGGCTGCGCATCAGACCGGGGCCACCCACGGTGCAATCCATTCTGGCAACATATTGGTCGACCACGATGGCAAATGGAAATTGGTGGATGCAGTCGCCAATCGAAATGGTGTGTCGCGGTACTTTTCCGGCAGGCAAGGTTTCTCAGTAGACGGCGCACCAAGCATCGCCTCGTTGGAAGTTCGCAAGCGAATCGATATCGACGATTTGGTCATGATGATCACCGGACTGTTGTTCTCCTCTTCCGACTCTCAGGTGGAAGAGATGGTGATCGCGCTCCGACGGATAGCGGCGAAGTCAAATGATCCGGCTGCCGACATCGGTGACTTGCTATTAGCATTTGCAGACGCAGATTGCTTAGTTCCCACGGATCAAGTGCGGTTGCGATCGCCAATGCGCAAGCGGTTTTCCGATTGGATGTCGAGTAAGAAACGGAGCTCTCCTGAAAGCCGCAATGACGAGCGGGGCAAGCAATGAAACTGAAGTGCCCGGAATGCAACACCGTCTTGAATATAAAATCACCTAAGGCGGGGAACTATCGTCCGAAGTGTAAGCATTGCGGAAAGTATTTCCGCTTGCAGGTAACCGACGATAATCCACCGAAGTTTGGCGTTGGGAAAATTGTCGCCGACAAGACGGTCGAACAGTCTGCGTTGCCTCCTGCAAAGAAGGTTTCTGCTTCCGACATGACCTCCGATGGGACGGTGGATCCAGTAGCGTCACCGTCTTCACGCTCGAAAACCGTATCGGAGATCGAAGCTACGATCGATGGGACCGCGAGGCGCACCAAGTCAGGAACCAACGTGACGATGGGTTTGGCGACGAACGCTGCTGATCGGACGATTGCCGAATCTCGCATCGCGAGCAAATCGAGTCCTACAGTTTCAGCAGGGTTAGACGCAAGGCAATCCGTATCGTTGCCGCGTGAGGCTGACCGTCGCCACCCGATAATCCAAGACGTTGTTGCCGGAAATATGAATTCGAGCAACGACCAAATCGCCGCTCGCACCGAGAACGATCTACCCGAAAGAGTTGGCGGTTATCGAATCCTTCGATTGTTAGGTCGTGGTGCGATGGGGGCCGTTTACGAAGCAAAACAAATATCACTCGATCGCCTTGTGGCATTAAAGACGGTTCGAGGTCGACTGGCAGATAATCCAGCTGCCCTCGCTCGGTTTACTCGCGAGGCCTACGCGGCCGCCCAACTGAATCATCACAACGTGGTGCAAATCTACGATTTTGGCGAAGATGATGGGCGTCGCTACTTCAGTATGGAATGGGTTCGCGGAGTGCCTCTTGATCAACTGGTCAAGCAAAAAGGATCGCTCGATCCTCGCTTGGCCGCCGGCTACATACTGCAAGCGGCTAGGGGGCTCGCAATCGCGCACAAGAATGGAATGGTGCATCGGGACATCAAGCCCGCCAACTTGCTGTTAAGTGACGAGGGGGTTGTTAAGGTCGCCGACCTGGGCTTGGTGAAGATTCCTGACTTGCCCGATCCGGATACATCGCTCGGTGCGATGGCTTCAGGCTATTCGTCCGCAGACTCGCTTGATCCGAGTTACGCACGTACTGGCCACGGCCAAAGCGGTACCCAGGTCACCATGCACGGAACTGCTGTGGGGACGCCAGCTTACATGGCTCCGGAACAAAGTCTCGATGCCGCGTCGGTCGATCATCGGGCTGATATTTACTCGCTCGGTTGCACGTTGTTCTATCTACTAGCCGGTCAGGTTCCGTTTGGTGGCAGCGTGGTTTCCGAAGTCATGCAGCAGCACGTTTCTAGCAAGCTTCCAAATCTCATGGATCTTAACGCCAGAATCCCACCGGCGTTGAATGCGATCGTGCAACACGCAATGGCAAAGCGGCCTGATCAACGCTATTCGTCTTTAGAGGAAATGTGTGATGAACTTGAAGATTACCTAGGCGTTAGCGACGACGGGAAGTTCTCTCCGACGTCATCACAAGCGGACGAACTCGAATCCATCGCGAAACAGTATATATCCGCTACGAAGCTGCAAGGACTCGATGGTGTTTTCATGATTGGCCTGATCGGTCTGTCGTGCCTCTTGATGTTATTTGCCTTCGCGATCAGTTGGCGTTGGGGCTTGATGGGGCCAGCACTTTTTGCGTCCAGCATTGTCACAGTGCTCGTCTTGGCGGGACGTCATAGTCAAGTCAACCAACACGTCCGTCGCTGGGTCGGAACGCTTCGCGTACTTGACTACGTCACCGCTACACTAGGGATGATCGCGATGCTGGTTGTCGTCATCGCGGTGGGATGTGGTGGCGGTGCGTTAGCGGGCGTGGTTCTGGGGGTAATCCTGGGTGCCGGCTATCACTTCACTATTGCCTTGCCAACTTCTAAAGCGGGTGACGCGTCTGCGGAAGATGCTAGGAAGTTCATTCGGGACCTGCGGATTTCGGGAGCGGATGAAACTGGGATTCGAACGTTCGTCGCTCGGTATTCGGGCAAATCGTGGCAGCGGTTTTTCGAACGATTGTTCGGATATTCATCGCTTGTTGCGATGCGAAAACAGTTGGCCATGGACCCCTCATTCACAGGCGATACTTCGGCGTCGTCGTTGAGAGATCGTGTCTGTAGTTCTTTGGCCAAACGAGTGCAGGAGTTTCAACGAACAAACGATCATGCTCGCTTAGCAAGGGTTGAACAGTTGAATCTTGCGAGCGAAGGATTAAACCAATCCGATGCCAAAGAACGAGCATGGCAAATGGCAGCCGCAGTGATGGAAGCGTCAAAGATATCGGCGGCGGCGTCCGGAAAGGATGCGAAAACGCTTGCCAACGCCAAGCGAGAAAAAATGAAAGCGATGTTGGCCGACGCCCGTAGCGGAAACTACAAAGTTGAACGCGACAAGCTGGCTACGGTTCGTGCATTGCTGAGCGGGCAGACTCGCTTGCTCGTTGGTTCTCTCTTGCTAAGCGTGTTTGCGTTTTGGGGAAATACACACGGTTTGTTCGATTCACTAACAGACATTGAAACACTGAAGCAAATTGGCAGCGGGAACGTTGACATCACTGCGGTTCGCGATGCGGCATGGTCGGCGACTGCGGAATCGGCGGCGACTTCGGGGGCTGAAGGTGCTGGTATCGCGGGAACCAATGCATGGTCGGTCGGGATTGCTGGACTATTGCTGGTGCTGTCTGCGTTTGTTTCGGGATGGCGAATGACTCCCTTCGCGGTCGTTGCCACGTTAATAATCTTGTTCGGTCCTGTGATTGGGATTCCTGGTGTTGGAAGTCACGTGTATCCCTGGATGCTTTCGGCGCTGATCGGTTTAGTCGTCTATCTACCGGGAGTATTATTCGGTGAGTCGAAAGCCTATTGCTAAGGCAACACAAGCTTGAGTTTTCATGTTGTTTGATTTTCACGTTGCTTAAACTTCAAGCCGCCTGATTTTGAAGCCGCCTGATCCTGACGCCTCAGCGCAACAAAAAAGCTGGCGTTCCCGAGATGGAAGACGCCAGCTTCTTAGAGTGATAAGGTCGCGAGTTCAGCTTGCGTTGATCGCGGGTAGGTTGGAGTTAGTTGCAGCCGCAACCCCAACCAGCGTCGCTACCGCAGCCACTGCTGATTCCACTACCAATGCCAGTTCCAACACCGCTAGCGGCCGGGACCTGCACTTCTTGAGGAACCATGATGGTCTTGCATACTTGGACTTCCTTTTGAACTTCAACCGGAACGCAAACGGTGTAGTTTTCGGTCTTGGTTTCAGGAACTTGGTCGACGACGGTGACGGTGTAAGGCACGTCCTCGCTTACTTGGTCATACTCGGTCACGGTGTACTCACGAGTCTTTTCAACAGGCACCATGACTGTCACGTTGCGCTGACGTGTTTCGGTCTTCATCGAAGTCACAGGAACGCTGCGTGTACGAGTTTCGGCAACCATCGTTTGCTTTTGCACCTCGCGAGTGCGAGTCTCGGTCGTGAAGCTCGTTCGGTTCTCCATACGAGTGCGTTGCTCGTTACGAGTCTTCGTCACTTGATACTCTTGAGTGCGAGTTTCTTGACGACACTTCTTAACCGCAATCTGACGAGTGCGAGTTTCTTGGCGAGTACGAGTCACAGGAACGCTGCGAGTGCGAGTTTCGGTCCGGCACTTTGCAACATTGATCATGCGAGTGCGTGTTTCAGTGCGACACTTCTTGACGGCAATTTGACGAGTGCGAGTTTCGCTACGCATCTTGGTGACGTTGTAGGTGTAAGGAACTTCGACTTGCTCGGTTGTGTAAGAAACAACTGGGACTTGTTCGGTTACCACGTTGGGAACCCAAACCTTCTTAGTGACCGTGGTCATGCATCCGCAACCGCTGCTGGCAACGGCGGCGCCGCATCCGCAGCCATCGCCACATCCACCGCAGTTTCCGCATCCGCCGCAACCACAAGCGTCGCTGCTAGCACCACATCCGCCACTGCATGATGAAGCAGCAACTTCTTCGGTAACGCACTGGTAGCTACCAAGGTCCTTGGAAACCGTCTTGTAAGTGGTTACAGGAACTCGCTTACATTCGGTTTTGGTTGCCGAAACGGTTTCGGTGTAAGGAATGCTTACGTTGTACGAGACTTCTTTGGTTTCCGTGTAGGGAACGTTTACGGTGTAGTTTTGAGCGACTTGTTCTGTGTAGGGGACCTTCACGGTGTAGCTTTGCTCGACCATTTCGGTGTAAGGCACGCAAACGTTGTAGGTCTTTTCAACCATCTCGGTGTAAGGAACGTTGACGGTGTATTGGCGAGTCGCCGTTTCGGTGTAAGGCACGCAAACGGTGTAAGCCACTTCGACTTGGGTCGTTACGGGAACTTGAACGGTGTAAGGAACTTGAACTGTTTCCATTTTGGGAACGTTCACGGTGTAGGTTTCTTCAACCTGAGTCGTGACAGGAACATCAACGGTGTAATCTTCCGTACGTTGTTCCGCGACCATTTCGGTGTAAGTCTCGGTCTTGGTGACTTGCCGAGGAACCGACTTGACGACGGTGCGGGTGCGAGTTTCTTCACGTGGTACGCTCTTCATCACCGTAACTTCACGCTGACGAGTTTGCTGTTGCATCACAGTTTCCGTTACCAACTTGGTTTCGGTCACTTGTTGAGGCACCATGACGGTTTGAGTAGTCATTGCTGGGCCACATTCGCCCGCAATCACGCCGGCGCCACTATCTTCGATCGCTCCGCTTTCGAGGACGCTGCCTTCGAGGACGCTGCCTTCAGCGATCCCAACGGAGTCAGTGCAGTCGCCACAGGCGGGCGATTCTTGGCAACATTGAGCATTGACTTGAGCGCCAAAGCATACGGCGGCTAAAGCGAGTGCGGAAAATTGGAAAGTCTTCTTCACAGGAGTACCTCGAGGGGACATTAGAGAAAAGTGTTCAGCGGTGGAACTATGTATGGGTTGGGACCGCTTGGAGCCCGAGGCTAGTTGGCGGAAGCCGTTCATCAATTGGCACTTCTCGCATGATTTCGGATTGTCATTTTTATTGGCCGAAGAACGCAATTTGACGGGTTGTATCGGTCGTCGGCATCATGCCTCGCCACCACCAAAGGCTCTTCATGCAAGAACCGGCCGCCATCTCAATCCAGCGCCCGGGTGTTTCGTTTGCTACAATCGCCCGCTGTGCGAGTCGGCTTTGTGATTAGCCTGACTCGCCTTTCTCACTTTGATGAACTCTTGAGTAATACCTATGGTGACGAAGCGTTGCATGTTGGCCTATTTGTTCTCACTTACGCTATCGATGTGCGTGGGGACGTCCGTGTCAAATGCGTTGGACCCTTCCCAGGCAATCGAAGTGATCGTGAACGTTGGGGCACGTGGCGAAGGCTTTGACGAGGCTCGGATCGCAGCGAACGAGTTGAGGTCTCTGCCGTCGAGTGAAGTGATTGCAGTGCTCGAAGCCATGAGTGAAGCTTCGCCGGTTGGCAGGAATTGGTTGCGAGGAATTGCAAACGATATCGTCAGAAAGTCGGGGCCCGTATCTGTTGAAGTTCTAGCTACCTACGTTCGCGATACATCAAACGATCCCGATGGTAGAGACTTCGCAATTACGTTGATCGAAGACCAGTCTCCCCAACTAGCTTTGCAGTTAATTCGCCAAGGACTCAATGATCCGAGCTTGTTGATTCGAGAGCGCGCCGTAGCTGAAGCAATGAAGCAAACCAAGGGATTGGTCGACCAGGAACCCGAGCAGGCGATTGAACGGTATCGCCAAACGCTGGCAGCCGCTCGCAACCCCAAGCAAGTAAGCGAGCTGTTGAAGGCATTGACGGACCTTGGCCAGGATGTCACGACTGCCGAAGCGTTCTCGATGATTTCATCGTGGCAGGTCATCGGACCATTCGACAACCGTGACGGCGTTGGGTTTGACCGAGCTTATGAGCCGGAAGCTGACTTTACCGACGACGCAAAGATAGATTTCGAGCAAGTTCTCGACGGGAAGAATGGGGATGTGAAGTGGGAAACCCTTTCGGCAACGAACGACGAAGGCGAACTGAATCTGGCCGAACATTACGAAAAGGAAAAAGGTGCCGTTGCCTACGCGTACACCGAGTTCACATCCACTTCAAATCAACCTGCCCAAATTCGTCTGGGATGTGTCAACGCCAACAAGGTCTGGCTTAATGGCGAACAGGTGATGGCGAATAAGGTTTACCACTCGGGATCAATGATTGATCAATACATCGCCAATGTCGAATTGAAGTCGGGAAGCAATCGCATCCTGGTCAAGGTTTGCCAGAACGAGCAAACCCAACCTTGGGCCCAGGATTGGAAGTTCCAGTGCCGAATCACGGACCTCACCGGAAAAGGTTTGACGAGTCATTGACGCGTTTTTCATTGTGTATCGATACATCACTCTTTCTTTAATTGCTGGTTTTATGCGTCACCTTAATACGATTGTTGCCACCGCAATTGCCTCGGCGATCTTGATTCCCTCGGTTCCATCGCAAGCCGAATCGAATGCATGGCTATCGTTTCGAGGAGACGGATCCAGCAGTGCAAGCAGTGGTCCGGAAGTCTTGGACACGACTGATCAAGGAAACTTGGTTTGGAGCACCACTATGCCAGGTCGTAGCGTCGCGGCTCCTATCGTGATCGGCGGCTTGGTGGTCTCGACCAGCGCCGAGGGGCCGGATGAACCCAACCTTTTCGTTACCGGGCTCGATGTGGAAACCGGTAAGGTTCGATGGCAGCAGTCTTTCCGCGCGACCGGTCGCCCCTTTCATCACCCGACCAGTTCCGGAGCCGCTCCGACACCGGCGAGCGATGGAAACCGAATTGTCGCGTTCTACAGTAGCAACGATTTGGTGTGCCTGGACCTTGATGGAAACCTAGTTTGGTATCGCGGACTCGGATCTGATTATCCGAAGGCTGGAAACGACGTGGGAATGGCATCGTCGCCCGTGATTGTCGATGGCGCGGTGATTGTCCAAGTCGAATGTCAGGGCGATTCCTTTGCCGCGGCGATTGAGCTCGAAACGGGGAAGAACCGCTGGCGAATCTCGCGACCAGCGGCGTCAAACTGGGCGTCTCCCGCAGTGATCACTCGTCCCAACGGCAGTCAGGAAGTGATCCTGCAATCGGGCAGTGACCTAGTCGCTGTAGATCCTGCCAACGGCACTGAGTTATGGCGGATGGATGAACCGCGAGCGTCAATACCTTCAGCCACAAAGGGCAGTGGAATGTTGCTGGTGCCGGGATCTGACCTTATGGCACTTCGCATCGGCGAGGGAACAGGCAAGCCTGAGGTTGTTTGGCAAGAGTCGAAGCTGTCACCCAAGAATGCTTGTGTCGCAATCGCAGGCGACCGGGCCTACGTCTTGAAGGGGTCGGTACTGATCGCGGCATCGGTCGAATCTGGCGAAACGATTTGGCAACAACGTTTGTCAGGTCTCGGCGGAACCTGGGCATCACCCGTCGTCGCTGGCGACCGGATCTACATCTTTGATCAATCGGGTGTCGGTCTTGTTGTTCAAGACAAAGGTGACGAAGCAGAGGTAGTCAGCACGGTAGAACTCGGTGACGGTGTCCTTGGTTCGCCCGCGATCGCAGACGGAAAACTTTTCATTCGAAGCCAAACGAAAATGTTCTGCTTTGAATAGACGACGAACTCTGAACGGCCTAGATCTCTAGTCCGTTCAAAGTGCCCGTGCTGGTCGCAAAGCTGTCGAATTCAAGGTTCATGTTTTGCAGCAGCGAAACATACAAGTTGGGTAGTGGTTCGTTCTTCTTTCGATCAAACGCAAGATGACCGGCGTGACGGAAACCACCACCGGCTAGCAGTACCGGCATGTTGCGATTGTCGTGACTCGAAGCATTTCCCAGGTTGCTGGTAACGAGGGTATTGGTCCGATCCAACAAGGTCGAATCGCCCTCTTCAATCGCATCGAGGTCTCGAATGAACGTTCCCCATTGTTGCACCAGAGCAGCCTCAATGAGCGCCAGTTGTGCGAGTTTGGTTTCGTCAAGACCGTGGTGACTGAGGCTATGGTAGCCCTCTTCCACGCCTTCGATTGGCAAGACGCCACCAGCGCCGGGTATGTGCAACGTAACGACTCGTGTGGAATCGGTTTGTAGAGCAAGCTTTGTCAGGTCGCACATCGTTTTGAGCCGCCCAATGGTGTCATTAGGGTTGCTTGCCTTGCCAGGACGCTCGGCGTCGACTTCAGGTTTCGGCAGTTTCGCCCACCTTTCCGCATCCGCCATTCGCTCTTCGAGTGCACGGACGCTGGCGAAGTACTCGCCAAGCCGGTGTCGGTCTTCGCGACCGAGCGTGCGAGCGAGAGACTTCGCATCATCGCCGACTAAATCCATGATGCTACGGCCTTGCCGGACACGCGCCGCTTGCTTTTCTTGTTCGTATTTAGACAAGTCCACAAACAGTTCGTCAAACAATTTCTGGGCTGAGTTGAGTGGCGGAATCATCGCTCCGCTTTCGGTATAGCAGGGACTCGTCGTGCCAGTCGTGCTAAGCACCAACGATGGAATTCGAGTGGCGGCCCCCACGTACTTGGCCATCAATTGGTCAAGCGAAATCGAATTCGTCGAACGACCTGCTGAGCCTACTGCGGATGCGGTCAGGATACTGGCTTCGGCGCGGTGTCCACCCTTCACGCCTGGATGCGATGCACCGGAAACGACCGTCAATTTCTCTCGCATGTCCTCGAGTGGCGATAGGTAAAGCGATGACTTGTAGTTCTTCCCCGCCTCTTTAGGGAACAAGTTATCGGCAACCAAGCCTAAGCCCAGCGTGATCGCAACGAATCGCTTCACGGGCGGTTGAGTGTCCGGGCTCGCGAACGCCGGTGTCATTGCGGTAAGCATGGGCAGTCCCATGGCGACACCACTGCCGCGTAGCAAAGTTCGGCGTTGTAAACGACGCTGGAAGTTCACTTGGATCTTGTTATTGATGCTCATACGTCTCGTGAATGTTTATTTGCTCAAGAAGGTAGGGCTGGTCACAACCGCTTTGATAAGCGATTTCATCCCGTGGCGATCTGACTTGGTTTGCTTAACGATGGTTTCCACGTTCTCGCGGTCAGCGAATTTGATGGTTGCACCCGTGCCGTACGTCAGTAGCTTTTCAACTACATTTCGAGCTAGCGCATCGGTGTCAGCCGAAACTAGATCACGGAACTGATTGAAGTCTTCGAATTTTTCACCCGAAGGCATTTGGAAGCTGGGGTCAATCTTCGGACGGCGATTGCTACCCTTGGCATTACGATTGAAGTATCGTTCGCGCCATTGACCGGCTGGGTCAAAATTTTCCAACGCATAGCCGGGAGGGTCAATTTTGACGTGACAGGCAGCGCACTGTGAATCATCAACATGCTTGAGAAGTTGTTCACGAATGGTCGTGGCTCCGCGAATATCAGGCTCGACCGCAGGGACATTCTCGGGCGGTGGAGGAATTTCTGTGCCTAAGATTCGCTCCGAAACCCAAACACCGCGAAGCACCGGCGAGGTCGTCGTGCCGTTGGCGGTGACCTTCATGATCGCACCATGAGCCAGCAATCCACCTCGCACAGACGACTTGTCGAGGGTGTGCCGTTTCGTTTCATTGCCGTCGAAGTCTTCGATGCCATAATGACGAGCCAAGCGACTGTTGAGATAAGTGAAGTCGCTGCGGACCAAATTTTGAATCGGCAAATCTTTGTCGATCATCTCGTCAAGGAACAAGTGAGTCTCATCAAGCATCGCATTTTGGACGACGGGGTCATAGTTCCGGTACAGCCCTGGATCAGGCTCGGTGAAATCAATGTCCATTAAGTCGAGCCATTCGGCAGCAAAGTCTTTGACAAACTTGGGGCGTCCTGCGTCGTCCAGCAGCCGGTCAACTTGTTGGTGCAAAACATTCGGATCGGACAATTGACCATCGGCTGCTAATTGCAACAGGACTTCGTCCGGCATAGTTCCAGTGAGGAAGTAGGCAAGTCGGTTCGCAATCGCATATTGATCGAGCAAACTGCTTCCGCTCGATGAATCCTCAAACGGTTCGACGCGATAGATGAATCGTGGAGAGCAAAGCACGGCTCGATAGGTGGACTTCAGCGCCATGATTGGTTCTTCGCCCGATTCGATCGCTTGACCAAGCATTTTTGAATACGCGTTGACGACGTTCTGGGGCACAGGACGGCGAAACGCGGAATGCATGAACGATCGAAGTTGGCGTGCCAAAGCCGCGTCCGGGGTTTTCGATTTAAGCTCGATCTTGTGCTTCTTGCGATCTATGCTGACGTTAAGATCACCGAGTAACCGCCTGCGCGTTTCGACAGGGTCGCCCTTGGGATAGATTCGCTCCATTTTCAGCGAGTGCAGGGCAACGCCCGGAACGTTTTGAGGTTCGCCTTCACCTACCCCAACCTGTCCGCCCTGGAACTTTGCTTGTTTGAGCATGGCATCGCCGGGCCGTATCTCGATCATGTGCCCGGCGGGAATCCAAGCATCGTAAACGTGAACGGCAGGATCCTTCGTCGCCGCGAACGAACCAATCCAGTTCATTAGTGGATCGCCTGATACACAAGCACCGCTTCGAATGGTGCACCACACGTCGCGGCCCTCGGGCGGTTTAAGTCCAGACGCCTTAAACGTGATCCGATACCAGCCATCTTCGGGTGAAGTCGTCGACGTCATCCGCCCATAGAAAATCATCTTGCTCGCCCATGTAACGGCAAGCCCTTTTCGCATTTCAGGATCGCGACATCGCCGCTTAGGATTCTTTCGAGCGATCTTTTCAGGCGGGAGTTCACGAACCATCGGAGAGGTTGGTCCAACGATTCGATCAAATGCGGTGTCGAGCGCCGCATCGACCGCTTTGATGTGCGATTCCATCTGGTAGTGCGACATCGACTGACTATCGGCAATTCCAATGAAGCCATCGTTGCGTGGTTCGGCGGTCATTAGACGTGACAGCGGTATGTCGATAGCGAGCAGGTCCTGGAGCGTTCGCTCTAGCTCGGAATTGGTGAGCCTACGACCCTGAACTCGACCGAATTGTTCGAACTGACTTTCTTGAAAATCACTAATCCACTTTGCCGTCTGGCGCGTGAAGTTTCGCCGTAGCGGATCAGCCAGTTCATCATCATCCGGCGGCGGCATCTCGCCGTCCTTGACGCGGTCATGGATTCGAACCCATGCCATGGCAACATTGGGGTCGGACAAATCGGTGCTTAACGCGGTTAGATCAAGACCACCTTCGCCGTCGGGGCCCTCATGACATCCTATGCACGATCGTTCCACTAAACGCATGGTGATCGCGGGTGGTTGCGTGGCGGATGAGTCCTTTGCGAACCCCCGCAGCGGCGAGAGTACGCAGACAGAAACGGCGATCAACAGCGATCGAACAAGCAGCATAGATATCTGTGGCGGGAAAAAGGGCGGGACTGACAGTGACCTTGGCAGTTGCCCCAGTATAACCACCGCAATGGCGTCTGACGAACGCCGATTTCGCAGGTATCAGGCTACGTATTTAGCCATTTCTTGACTTTAGCCGCGTCTGGTAGTTCCGATTGCCGGAATTTTGTAATCGACCCGTCGGCATGGTCATAAACCAGCATCGTCGCGGTCGACAAATCAGACGCGACCGGGGAATCGACCAGGAACGACGAATCGTTCTGGTTCATCTGGCCCAGAATCCGCAGTTCAAAGTCGTGTTGGCTTCCGCGAGGTAACCAACGTGAAAGCGTTTCCGCGCCGCTGCAAACCGCCAGAACAAACACGCCTTGAGACGGTCCTTCGCGAAGCACGGTTTGGAATGCTTTCCCGCCGCTCATCTCGCTCGCGGCATCAAGTGAGAAGCTAAAGGATTCGTCTTGTCGTAGGTCACGAAATCTTTCTAGCGGATCAATGACGACTAAGACGGGAGGATCCGAGGACGTTTCGCCGGCTGCATTCTCTTCTCGTTGCTTAACGATATCCGCGACGCGAGCAATCTCGGCTTCGCTATCACGAGGTTTAACCGACTTAAGGTTGATGCCACACTGATCCAACCAATCGTTCATCAAGGGGCCATCGTCGGGACGTGCCCCGTCAAAGTACACCACCTCGAGTTCAGGTACCGACTTGGCAAAACCAGAGATCGCCGTGGCAAGAATTGCCGCTCTTGATTCACCTCCCGCGACCAGCAGTGCGTTGCGGCCGGGGTCACGAGAAAGGCTGATGCCAAGCGGAGGACCAATCTCAACGGACTCCCCTAGCAATCCGGTCATGGCATTTGCTGAATCGTTCTGCAACGCGGCATCGGCGAGTTCACTCGTCCAGTAGCAAGGTCGATTGCCCTCGAAAATTACTGCTGGTCCCAGCTTTGCACGATGGCTTTGATCGCGCGCGGCAATCGAGACAAGCATTTCGCGGTGCCGATCCGCCGAAAGCCACGCGACTTGAAAAGGTTGGTTCCCTTCCGCAAGCCCACCCGCGTTGTTGTAGATCGCTTCGCCTGGTCGGCTAATTAATCGGGCCGCGGTATTGTCGTCCGAAAGAATCAATGCCGCGTCGGCTTCACTGCACTGCATCGCAATTCGAACAGCCATTTGGCCCAGAGTTGCTCGGGGCAACGAGTAGGCGCCGGCCAGCGATTGACTGCTCAAGATCACGTGCATTCCGAACGAGCGTCCTTGTCGCACCAGGCGATCCAGAAGCATCGCACAATCCGCAGCGATCCGGTCGTCACGCATGAAGAGTTCTTGAAACTCGTCGACCACCAACATGATCCGTGGCATCGCGTCCTCGGACTTCTCGCGATACGCGCCGAGTTCTTGGGCACCGACTGCGCGGAACTTTTCACCTCGCGATTGCAACTCGGCATCAAGACGTTGCAGCACACTGCGACCGAACTCTCGTTCGCTCTCGATTCCGATCACACGAGCATGCGGCAGTCCCGAATCTGCATAGACCTTGAACTCAACGCCCTTCTTGAAATCCAATAAGTAGAACTGCAGTTGATCTGGACGGTACTGATAGGCACCCGCCGTGATGATTGAATGCAGCAGCGTACTTTTTCCGGAACCGGTTTTGCCCGCAATCAACACGTGCTGCCGAACACCTTCGCCTAGGTCTAGCGAAAGGGTTCGGTTTGCGCCTTGGCTTCCGATTGGAATGTTGATGCCGGAATTGGTCTCGCCACTGCCTTCGATCACACTGGTCAGCACTTGATCAAGGGGGATTTCAACTCGCGATGCATTGACGGTCGCTACGCCAATCTTTTCGACCAACGAGTCTCGCAAATTCGGTGGCGGCGATGAAAGGGGTTCGAGAGCAAGATGCTCTAGACCGGGGACTTCCAAGTGAACACCTTGATCCTCTTTTATTCTCACTTGCATGACGTTGCTGCCCGACGGGATCGGCATGTCGGAGGGCCAAGGTTGATCGTCACGGCAAACCAAAATGGTAAAGATTCCGCACCTTAGTCCACTGTTGATAATCGCGTTGAGGTGTTTATAGCCGTCTCTTGATAGTCCCGATGGCAAGCCAATGCCTGCGATGGCGCGATAAGGCACTGCCATCGAACCGGCAACAAGATTGTAGTCTTCGATTCGCTCGAACCGATCTCGCAGCGAGGACTGTAAGACATCCTCGACGTAATGCGCGATCTCGCTAAGCCTTGTTTCAATTTTGTTATCGGTGGTCCAAACGCGGTGCCCAATGATCGATGGATCATGATCCGCAAGTGCCATCAAGCTCGTAAAGTTCTGTCCTCGTCCAATCGGGTCAATCAATGTAAGCTTTGCTCGACCGGCGGGAGCACTGGAAAGCAATCTCCATAGCAATTGTTGGCACATGTCGATCGCATCACTCATGGTTGATTCATCACAGTGTATGACTAGGCAACTGTGAAGGCGCCGATGCAGGACGATGGGCAAACGATCAGGAATGTTGATCTCGGAAACTAGTGATACTGGAGAAGCATTCGCTGGGTTTTCAGTGGCGATAGCGATGGGAATCGTCGCGGATTCGACATGTCCGTTTTGATGTTGTGGAGGTTCAACGTTAAGAGCACCCGCGAGTTCGTCGCCAATCAGTAGCGACCCCAACGGCAAGCAATCCAAATGGTCACGGTGGCATAGATCACTGGCCAATACCTCTTTCCAACTAGGGAATTGTTGTCGAACGGCTTGATTCGTTTTCTCGATTCGAGCAACTGCGAACTTGACGCCTGTAGCTAGGCGCTGGGTCAGGTACTGCAACTCCAAGAAGCGTTTGGCCGAATTCGCTTCACGCTTTTGTTCGATCGCATGATCGGCTTTAGCGAGCGTATTAGTGATGGCGTGAGCGACTTGGTCTGCGTTTTCACGCATCTGTTCGGTCACTTGGGACACCGATTTTTCATATTGGTGGCCGCTTGCTTCCAACAATTCAAGCAACTTGGCCCGCTTCGCCGTGAATTCATCGTTGATGCGTTTTTCCAGTTCGGCGAGCTGTTCCGTTTTCCATCGCTTTGCCGCAGCAATGTGAGCGTCGCGACGTTCGATCAGTTCCTTCGACGAATCTGACGCGATGCGGCGACTGATTTTGCGTGCGTGTTCGGCGCATTCGTCTGCGGCGCGTCCAAGTCGGACGACTCGCGGATAGAGCTTTCGCGTCATGCGTTTAAGCGGCATCAGAAGGATCAGGTAAATCGTGAATCCTAAAATTCCAGCAGGGATCACTCCTGCGGCAGCCCAAAGGTAAGGTTGCTTTTCAACCGTCGCGATGGCGATGATTCCCCAGATTAAAACGAAAACGCCTACGCCCGCTGGCAAGTAAAACGAGTCAACAATTTTCGATGCAGCACCGGTCTGCATTTCATGGATAACTTTGTTGCATTTCCGAGTGATCACATCAATCGTGTCGATAGCTTCCCGTACATCTTTGGGAAGCGGCTGGCTCATGTCCTCTTCGGGGTCCTCAGGCGGGCCAACTTCAAGCAAACCATCCAACCTGCGAACCGTTAAAGCGTTGGCCCATTCGAGGTGATCTTGCAAAGGCAGCAGCGCTTCATCGATCTGCTTGATCTCTTTGCGTTGTTGTTGGCCGGGTTGGTTCTTGCGGTTCTCGAACTGTTGCAAGACCGCTTGGTGTCGAGCCTCTACTTTGCGTTCGATCGTCTGTTCTTCTTCTTGTTTCTTCCGGCGATAGATAACAGCAAGGCGATTAAGTTCGGATCGCAAGGAAAGAGTTTGCTGCTCGTACTTGAACGTCAGGATTTCCTCGGCGTTGTCCCATTTGTTTAGCATGTTGCGACGTGAATCGCGGCAATGGCTGGTAACGCTTCGCTTCTCTTCGTTGAGTTCAATTTCTTCTTTGGCTCGCGCTTGAGCATGCTGAGCCTTCAATCGCTCTCGCTCCAAAACACAGTGCCCCACCCGGTCCGCCAATGCCGAGAGCACTTGCTTAGAACGAGTGACGTTCATCAAACCGGTTGGACTAACTGTCGAATCTTTCATGCCACCGTCGCCACTGAATGGGAATGAGGGTGATCAGCCGAGCTGGTCGAGTCCCATGGAACTAACCTCTATCTTACTCAATCCGAGCGCGCATAATGGTCATCCAGGTCACGGTTGGCATCGTGAATTGTGTCAAGAAAATCGTGGAGTGATGCTGAAAAACGGCTCAAACTCGGGCCGATCGAGGTCAAGTGCTCGCGTTCAAAGCGTTCGCGACGTGAATCAACCCAATCCTCTTTGACCGCCGACCATAGCTGGGCGAATTCAACGAAGTCGCGTTGAATTCTATTTTCGCAGTCTCGAATACGTCCCACGTTGAACGTCATGACGGTGAATCCAGTTCGTTCGTTTCATCGCTTTCGCTGTCGCTATCGATTTCGTTGTTAAACGTTCGAAGCATTTTGCGACCCTTGTAGAGATTGAATAGATCAATGGCCGAAAGTGGACGCAATCTTCCCGAGGTCGGTTGTTCGATCGTCTCGAGTCCGTCACTGACCACAAGGCATGGCTTGCCATCGCGAGTCGCTTCGAACACGCCAGCTTTTTCATCCAGGAAAATTCCCAGCAATGCCGGTTTTAGTGATTCGAACTCGGATCGTTCCAAATGCTCGCTCAACGAACGCATGACGCGAACTTGAGCCTCGTTGAGTTGTTCAGAAGGCACCACGAAGATTTCGGGATGGTCGGCGTGCCAACCTGCATAAATTGCATAGATGTCGTTCATCGGCAAGTCGGCGACATCCGCACCGAGCGCAAACGTCACCGGCCCCGTGACACCCACGTTGCTATAAATCCGCTCGCCAAAGTTGTACTCGAACCGAACTAAAAGGATATCAACCGGGTCATTAAAACTTGGCCACAGCATCCGTTTGCGATGGACGACTTCCACACTGGTTGGCGGAACACCCATTTGCGCCGGTTGGCTCAACCATAGTGTCATTTCGGCTTCGGCAGTTGCTTCGTCGCTGCGATACTTTTCGTCGATCAGTTCACCGAAGTGAAGCTCGTCGGCGTAGTGAATTGCTCGGAGTCGTGCCGAAGGTTCTGCCGCAAGCTCTATCAGCCGCTTCTTGCCCAAGTCATCACCAAGTCTGGCCAACGCCCCGGCGGCTTCGCACTGAACTCGTCGATGTTTCAGTTCGATCGTTTGATTCAGCTTGCTAATGGCAGACTCATCGCCCAACAGGCCAACGCTATCGCAAAGTGACACCGCAAGCGCGACCGCTTCCCCTAGACGAGTCTGGACGGTGTTGACATCGTCACCGAAGACGCGAGGGTTCTCTTCGAATTGGGCAAGACGACCCGTGACTTCACCCAATAACGCGTTCAGCATCGTTTCGCGTCCCGATGCTGGATGTTGATCAATGCGTCCGCTGCGATAGAGGTAATTGGCCAAGTCCAAGAGCGTGGATGCGAGCGACGGGTGTTGGAGAGCACCGAACACGCGAGGGAACACGGCGGCAATGGGCCAGTCGTTGTACTTCATTAGCGGGCTGAGCGATTGAGCCGCATTGATCCAATCCGTCGGTGGCGATTCGATCAAGCAATCGACCAACCAATTCAATGACTCTTGTGTGCGGATGCTGGCCGCCAACTGCAACAACAGGTGACGATTAGGCGTTGATTCGGGGACCTTGGATGTCAATTCACGAAGTTGGTCGAAGTCCAATACTTCCGCGACATCACCACCTGGTTGAAGCGTGGTCGTGTGTAGGACGCGAATTAAGCCCCCTAAGATTGCCGGATCGGCCGTCGGCGCTTGGCTACTAAGCTGAGCGAGTTGTTCCAGTAACAGTGGGGCTTTCTCGATAGACGCGTCGGCGAGTTCTCGCAATTGCCAACCCGCGGCTACGGGGTCTGCGTCGCGGCTGAGAAGAGAAGTGAGTTGATGCTCAAACACGGGATTTGCCCAAAGCGAGATTCGATTAGTGACGGAGCGAGCGGAAAAACTTACGACAGTCTCTCGCTCATGATCCGTGGCCCATTGCCTATCGCAGTGGAGGACATGGGACTAGGTATTTTTGAACAGTGTCCCAACTAGCCCTGATTACATCGAGGGGGTGCGTTGGACGGCAACACCACATCGTTTTTCGACAATGTTTAAGTGGTGAGCAAGGTGACCGGCAGTCACCCATGCCATTGCCCGAACGGAAATGGGAGCTCCATCGACGGGAACTGTTTGGCTCCAGCATCTCGGAGCAATGCGTTGCAGCAACAACAAGTTCGATTGGCGAAGCAAGCCAAGCTCGGTAATCAAGTTGGTAAATGTCCCTAGGCCGAAGCGCGCATCGGCATAATGATTTTCGTCCCAACTACTCAGTCCGGTTGAGTCACCCGCTGCGGCTCGCAGAATTCGGTAACCAAATATTCGTTCCGCGTCGGCGCAATGTTCAAAAACTTGTCGAACCGTCCAACCAAACGGTGGGTGGATTTTGTCAACCTGTTCGGTGCACAAAAAACTTCCCAGTTCGCAGATCCAATACTGCTGGTTGCGGAGTACTGATAGTGCATCTTCGCCATCAACCTGATTAACAAGCTTTTGGTGATAGGCATGAGAGCACTCGGAAGAATCAGGACGACAACTTGCCAGGGCCATAAAATTGACTGTTGCGAAACGAGAAAAGATGCGGAGGGGGTTGTGTTACCACCACGCGGATCACAATATATTCGGCATCGCGGATAGCACTTCATGTAGTCTAATCATCTTTGTGATGTTGGTCTTGTGGCATGCATGCAGTGACTGTGGTTCGCTTGGTCTTTTGTTGTTTTGATAATGCATTTCCATCGTAAGGATTTTACGGACGACATCCGCATTCTCACTCTGTGTTTGATTCAAGAATTGAGGCGTGAGAACGAATGATCGGCATCTATGTGCTAGCCGGAGTCGTAGTTTCTTTGGTCGCCATTGGCGTCAAGCTGCGAGACGCGGAGCGTAATCGAGCTACGCTGGAAAAGAATTGCCGTCAGTCCTGGGCATCGCTTCATGATCAACTTCGCAACCGGCACTTGATTGTCAGCCATCTGATCGACAGCGTGGCGGGACGATCAAATCTTTTGGTAGACGTCAACGAGTTATCGGCCAGCTTGAAAGAAGTTGAATCGCGATTGGATTCACTTCAGGGCAATTTGCCGGGCACCGGGGAAGCAAACGCGATCGGAGAATGCGAAAGTAAGTGCTTGCGTCAGCTTCGGCGGCTTCGAAAGAAGCTCAAGAAAGCGCCCGATATCTTATCGCTTCGTCAGGTGACAGCTTGCTGGGAAGGCCTTGATGGTTGCGACGAGCAGATTGACAACAGCAAAGCGGTCTACAACGCAGCGGTTATTACCTACAACACTCACCTTGGTTCGCGAGAGGCGCGTTGTTTGACGTTTCTCAATCGACCTGTGTCGCCCTGTGGGCCTATCAGCTTTGATTGGTATGCCAGCGACAGCGGTTTGAGTAAGCCATCGCCCTGTCCTAAGTCCGACTAATTTGCGTCGTTAGCATGGACGCTAGTTCGCGGCTAAGGAAGCCAAGATCGTTGCGACTTTCTCGATCGAAATTCCGTCGATCGTATGAGGTCCAACAAACGAGTGAAATTGCACGTCGGCGCCTTCGGACTTCATGAGATCTCGAAGTGCTTCAGCGCTTGAAAAAGGCAGGATAGGGTCTACGGTGCCGTGAGCCTGGAATACTTTCGACTTTGCCAGTCGTGTCGGAATCGTCGCTTTCCACGCGGGTTGGCAAACAAGCGTCCCGGAAAACAGAAGTAGCCATTGCGGTGTTGGGATGTCACCGCGCAAAGCGGTGTCCATGGTCAGCATCGCACCCTGCGAAAAACCGCCCAGCACGAGTTTGGGTGAAGGGCAATCTAATTCACGGACCGCAGCAGCAATCGTTTCCTGCAAAGCCTGGCGAGCTTCATCAATGCCCGGTGGTGTCTGGTCATGAAGCTCATCGAACTGAGATGCCTGGATAAGCTCGGTCAAGCGAGCCATGTTAATCGGCCACCATGCCTTGGCATCAGGCATGCCCAACTCGGCCAATGAATGAGGAGCATCCGGGAAGACGAATCGAAATTTGCTGCCGTTATCCCCCAGCATCGACAACCATTCGCCTGCCAACGGGGCAAGATCGCGAAGCGATGCACCGTAGCCATGGCAAAGCACGACCAGGATCTCGGCGTGGGATTTGTCATCCGAGTCCGCGCCGTCCACCACGATGCAGTTCAGGGGACCGATTTGGCGAGTGTCAACTTGTGGCATGAGCGAAACGAAACGATCCTAAACCGCGACGGGCTTGTTGGGAGGTCGCCAGTCGACCAAATGAATTTCAACTTTTCGAAAGCCGCGAAACTCATTGATGACAGGCCGGTAAGCAATTTCAAAAGGGCCTTCCACGGCATTCAGATCGTCGCACCAATCGCTGGCGTTGAACGCAACGGCCCGAATCACTTTCGACCCTTGTCGAAGCTTCACGCTAAGGTGACGTTGAGTTTTTCCCATGAGGCTCGCTGGTTCGTCGACTTCCACGCCGCTGCAATAAAGCACCGGGCGAGGATTGCCAGCACCAAATGGGGCAAGCATTTCCATTTGCGCCAGGGTTTCAAGACTCAACTGGCCCAAACTCGCTTCAGCGTCGATCACGATCTCGGGAACGACTTCGTTGTCTGCCCATTGCTTCGCAATCGCCTCGCAGAAGTCACCTCGGAAGTTGTTGATTTCTCGCTCGTCGATGGTCAACCCAGCCGCCGCCTTGTGGCCACCAAAGCGTACGAGGCGTTCACTGCATTCGGCCAGCGCTTGGTAGAGATCAACGTTCGTTCCGCCGATCCGACCCGATCCGACCGCTTCGGTTTTGCCAGCGGAGTCAAGTGATAGCACGATCACAGGTTTGGCGTATTTCTCTGCGAGCCGGCCAGCCACTACTCCGATGACGCCCTGGTGCCAGCCTACGCCCGCGCACACGAGTGCGGAATCGCCATCGGCGTCAAACTCGTTCTTGATTTGTTTCTGGGCCGCCAAGTACACGCTTCGTTGCAAGGTGTCACGACTGCTGTTGAGTTCGTGGATGTATTCGGCCAGCGCTTTGGCCCGGTCACCGGCGGGGCACGTTAATAGTTCAACCGCGAGTTGAGCTTGCCCGAGGCGGCCGGCCGCGTTGAGTCGTGGGGCAAGCGTGAACGAAATGCTTTCTGAATCAAGCGTGCCAGCATTGTCGAGACCCGCAACGGTCATTAGTTCTTTCAATCCGGGCAGCGGTTCCGCCCGTAGCATCTTTAGTCCGTGTTCGACCAGGATCCGATTCTCGTCGAGAAGTGGCACCACATCAGCAATGGTTCCGATGCCTGCCAGGGTTAGCGATTGCATCAGGTAACGACGCATTGGCTCGGTGACCTTCTTCGAGCCAGCCACTTCTTGGCAAATTGCCCAGGCAAGTTTGAAAGCCACCCCCGCGCCGCACAGTTCACCAAACGGGTACGTCGTACCGGGTAGACGCGGGTGAACGATGGCTGCTGCGTCTGGTAATCGTTCTCCAATGGTGTGGTGGTCGGTGATGACCAAGGTGACGCCAAGCTCTTTGCATAGCTCTGCGTGATCGACGCTGGTGATGCCGCAGTCGACGGAAACGATAATCTTCTTGCCACGAGCCGCTAGTTTGCGAATCGCTTCGGCGTTGAGGCCGTATCCGTCTTCGAGCCGATTGGGAACGTGATAGCTTACGTTGCCACCGAGCAGTCGTATGCCGTTAACCAAGATCGCGGCGCCGGTCATTCCGTCGCAGTCGTAATCGCCATAGATGACGATTGGGGTTTGATCAGCGATCGCAGGCACAAGAATCGCGGTGGCTTCAGGAACCCCTGGCAGCGATTCAGGCGGGCGCAGTCCCATCAGTTTCGTATCAAGAAACGCGCTTGCTGCATCAGCGGTGTAGACACCGCGGCTAACGAGCAACTGAGCGACAACGGCCGGCACGCGAGCTTCGCGGATCAGTAAATCGACTCGCGAGGAGTCGTGGGGAATGACCCGCCATTTACGCCGCATCCGTGCCTCCGAGGTTTACCGACGATGAATCAAACTGGCGCTTTCGCCAATTCGAATGTCTACTTCTTCTTCTCGTTGTGCCAGGTGCGCTTGCGCAGCCGTGGTGAGTACTTCATCAAACGAAGCTTTTCGCCACCGGGTTTACGTCGGTAGGAGTAGTTGTAGTCGCCGGTTTCTTCACAAACGAGGAAGATCGTTTCGGCTTTCTTTTTGCTCTTGGCCATCGAATCAGATCAAAAATGCTAGAGGTGTTTTCTGGACGGCCCCAGAGTGTACGGCAGCGGGCCACTTTTGGACAAGCGGCTTTTCCTTGGTTTTCGAGACTAGGCCCCTGATTTCGAAATTGCGGTTTTCAAGCGGTTAGTCTTCAAAACGGGGGTGTCATCGGGAAACGTGAGCGTTCCGATCACTGCTGGTGCACCAATAACAGCAGATTTGCGACGATTTTGGCCGAATCTTCGGTGTCGTAGCCGGGGCACTGGATCGAATTGGGGCTCTCCAGAGCGCAACTAAGGTCCAGCGGCGAGAAAAAGACGGCGTCCACCCGGTTCACTTGAGCCACTTCCAAACGTGGGATTCCCGACCGTTTCGCCACGGAATCGCCTCGTGCCGAGGGTGTTCGGATGGTCACTCGGCCCAAGTCAAATCCGCCAGGGACGCGAATGATGGGATGGTCGGATGACACGATTTCCAGGGGACTTTCTGGAAGCAGGGTTTTCAACTCGCGTCGAAACGCCGTCGCAAACTCGTCCGCACCGCAAACTGAAGCAGCCAAGATCACGCCTCCGTTCTCGATGTATTCCTTCAAGACCGCACGTTGATTCGCGTCGAGCGTGAAGTCGGTTCGGCCGTGAAGCCACAGCACGCCAACGTTTTGCAATTGTTCAGAATCAAAGTCCACAGGTTTGGGCGGCGACGAGATCGAAATCGGCACCCGGGCGTCAATCAGTGAAACCGCATTGGGCAATGCTCGCCGAGCCTCTTGCCCACCCGCATCGATCGCAAGCGAAGCCAACTGCGTTGCACCACGGTTGGGCTTGGGGACTTCGCCGCCGCGGATGACAAATCGTTGGTCGAGCTTGTCCTTCAATTCACGTCCGGTCGCGTAAGCGATGACGTTCTCGCCAATCCCCAATGCCGTTTCCACCTGCTGTTGCACCGATGGCGAAGTTTCTTTGCGACGAGTGATCACGTCACCAAGTTCCCATCGGCACGATAAACTTCGCGGGCTAAAGAAGATGCTCGTACGACAACACGCTTGTACGCCGTACATCCAAAAGTCGTCGCTGATCGCCGTGGGATCAACCTTCGTTTGCGCAAACCAAACCGGATGCGCGGGCGGAAGGCGTTCAAGTGAACCTCCTTCAACGAGCCGACCACACAGCTCTTGAACGCTTCTGGCGAAGGGACCAGACGGTCCGCAACCGTCCCCGGCATCGGCTTCAAACAGAATCGTTCCGCCCTGTTCGATATAGCCCGAAAGTTGTTCAACGAGGTAGGCCGAGAACGCCAGCGGACGATTGCCGCTGATAACTAGCACCGGGGTTTGCAGCAAATCCGCGAGCGTCGCGTTCTCGCTCTCGATAGTTTGCCAAGTCAGATCACGGCCCCAATCGCTTTCGACACGATGTACCAGTTGGCGAAGACCATCGGGGTGTCGTTGCCACGTTTTGTCCAGATCGGTCGGTTGGGCATTGGCGTAACGCAGGCGTCCCGCAACAACTTGGCGTTTGCCTTTGCTTAAGAACAGCAACGCAAACGATGTGGCCACGTCGGTCGGTTCCAGTGGCCCGGTGGACAGCCAGTTGCCCTGGAAATTGTCTTGTAAGCTGACAATGAGCTCTGCGCCTTCGCGATACCAATCGTGCCCGCCGATAAAGCGACGTCCCGAAAGTCGGCCAACCCGTTCAAGCGCGTAAAGGTAGTAGTAATGTGTCTGCTTGTTGCTGCCTGGGTTCGTTTGCACCGTGAAGTTCTTAGCTAGCCATCCAAGCCCCATTTCCACGGGATCGGCCTCGCTTAGGATGTTTCCGCAGCAGCGAATGGTGTTGCCGTTGATCTGAGAGCTTGATCCGCCGAGCCGACCGCGAGCAATGATGAGGGACGAAATGCCCGCGCAGGTCATGCTGCCAGAGATTGATTGGTTTCGCCGATAGAACCAACCGCCGCTGGGCGTTTGTCGCTCGGACCAGTATTTCAACGCCGTTTCAAAGGTCTTCGGGTCAACCTGGATTCCTCGGTCTGCTGCCGCACCGAGTGCCAGGATTGCAAACTGCGAGTTCGAAGGGTCGCCGCTGCCCCGGTTCCGGTCGTAGGTCCAAGATCCGGGATCGATGCCCGGTCGCCCCCCTTCTTCAAGTTGGGTTTCAACGAGCCATTGGACGTTTCTTCGGATGCGTGGCAAGTCACCGGCCGCTCCCATTTGGCAGTAAACCAATGTTTGGAGAGCTACCGAATAGGTTTGTTCGGGTTCGAACGTCCGTAGGTAACGCATCGCGCGGGCCAGATCAGGATCCTGACGATCGACGCCACAATTGATCAACGCGAGCGTGCAGAGTGCCGATCGACCACAAGATTGTCCCGTAGCCTCTTCCCAGCCCCCCGATTCGTTTTGAATCTTGCGAAGATAGGCAACCCCGCGATCGATTGATCGTTGCACGGTGGCGGCATCGATGTCAGCGATGGCAGTTTGGGGAAGACACGCGGCGTAGACTGC
The DNA here is from genome assembly GCF_007859865.1 of Rubripirellula amarantea. Classification (NCBI taxonomy): domain Bacteria; kingdom Pseudomonadati; phylum Planctomycetota; class Planctomycetia; order Pirellulales; family Pirellulaceae; genus Rubripirellula; species Rubripirellula amarantea. Next base: position 2,160,200 of record NZ_SJPI01000001.1, read on the forward strand.
GAAGATGACCGCAAACAAAGCGCCTAGGCGTTGCACGGCTTGTTGTCGTCCGCAATCGCTCGGATAATCAATTCCACTGAAATATGCGCAATGCGTCATTCTTGATCGCACAACTTGCCGCTTCCTCGCAAAGGACTGTAACAAATTCATCATGAGCGGTACTCCTCCTCCGCCTCCGGTGCCAAACGCTTCGACACCTGGCGCTGCGAATGCTAGCGGTCAAGCTCGCAATCTAGGTGATGTGCTTCGTGAGTTCGCTGACCATCAACGGACCATGCGATCGGAACTCGCAAAAGTCATTGTTGGGCAGAGTGACACGATCGAACAGTTGTTGGCCGCAATTTTCACTCGTGGTCATGTGCTTCTTGAAGGCGTGCCCGGCCTGGCTAAGACGCTAATGGTAAGCACCTTGGCCGATATTTTGGATGTTCAGTTCCGTCGTGTGCAATTTACTCCAGATTTGATGCCATCGGATATCACGGGCACTCAGGTTCTTGAAGAAGACGAAGCGGGCAAACGCAGTTTCCGGTTCGTCGAAGGCCCCATCTTCACCAACATTTTGTTGGCTGACGAAATCAACCGCACGCCGCCGAAGACGCAAGCGGCGTTACTTGAGGCGATGCAGGAACGGCAAGTCACCGTGGGGCGGGAAACGATGGAATTGCCGTCACCATTCTTCACTATTGCGACGCAAAACCCGATCGAACAAGAAGGCACCTATCCATTGCCGGAAGCGCAGCTCGACCGGTTTATGTTCAACGTCAAGGTTGATTACCCATCGGCCGAGGAAGAAGAGCAAATCTTGACCGCGACAACGCGGGGCGAGAAACCGACGGTCAACAAAGTGCTTTCGGCTCGGGCAATTTTGAACGTGCAAAAGTTGGTTGGCAGCGTCGCGGTGAACCCGTTTGTGATTCGATATGTTTCCAAGCTCGTGCGTGCGACAAGGCCTTCCGATGAATCATCGCCGGCTTATATCCGTGAACTTGTCGACTTCGGTGCCGGGCCGCGTGCGGGTCAAAACTTGATTGCGGGAGCGAAAGCGATCGCGGCGATGGATGGTCGGTTCAGTATTGATCCTGATGATGTACGTCGCGTTGCCAAGCCCGTCCTTCGCCACCGCATCGGCACAAACTTCCAAGCTCAAGCCGAAGGCATGAGCACGGACGACATCATCGACAAGTTGCTTGCCGAGATTAAACCGCCGGAACCCGACAAGATGAAGCCAAAGGCGGGGGCGTAGCCATCGCCCATGACCGCCCTGCTCTCTCCCGAATCGCTACAGCAAATCAAACGGCTCGATCTGCGCGCTCGAATGGTCGTACGTGGGTTCTTGCAGGGCTTGCACTCGAGCCCTTTTCAGGGCTTCTCGGTACAGTTCAGTGAACATCGTCGCTACAACCGCGGTGATGATCCTCGCCTAATTGATTGGCTCGTTTACGCGAAGACGGACAAGTACTTCGTCAAACGGTTTGAGGCCGAGACCAATTTGACTGGGTACCTCGTCATGGATCTGTCCAAGTCGATGGGGTTCACGCAAAGCGGTGCGATGACGAAGTTCGAATATTGCACGTGCTTGGCCGCTGCTTTGACGTACTTAATGAACATGCAGCAAGACCCCGTCGGGTTGATTACGTTTGACGAGAAGATGAAGGCACTGTTGCCTGCTCGCAGTCGACGTGGGCACCTGGGGGACGTGCTCGCTCAGTTGGCGCGGCTTCAGCCGACCGGGCGAACAAACTTGCCAGCTTCGTTGATTCAATTGGCTGCGATGTTGAAGCAACACTCATTGGTGATGTTGTTTTCCGATTTATTGCCCAGCGATACGGGCGAAAACGACGTCGACGAAGTGATTTCATCGCTGGCACGCTTACGTCATGGTGGCAATGATGTGATCGTCTTTCACGTGATGGACGAAGCGGAAGTGACGTTTCCCTATGATGGCCCGGTACAATTTGAGGATGCCGAGAGTGGTGAAACGATCTCGGTCGACGCAACCGGTTTTCGCGATGACTATTTGAAGCAAGTCGAAGAGTTTCGCGAGCGGTACCGTCAAGGTTGCTATAGCCTGCAAGTGGACTACGTGCCGCTCGATACGAGCATGCCGTTCGACAAAGCACTGACGGAATATCTGCTGCAACGACAAAGGAGTGGCTGATTCGCGGTTTGGCGAATTTCTGCTGGGTATGTCTTTCTTAAACGCCACTTTAGTCTTGGGAACGCTTGCCGCCGTCATTCCGGTGGTGCTGCATCTGATCGCACGCCGCGAGCCAAAGAAAGTATTGTTTCCGTCGATTGCGTTTCTAACTAAGAAGTTTGAAACGAATCGCAGTCGGATGAAGGTTCGACGGTGGTGGTTGTTGGCAATGAGGATCGCGGCCGTCGCCGCGCTAGCGATTGCCTTGGCGCGACCCGCGATCCATCGTTCATTGTCGATCACTTGGTTGACGATCGCGATGATGGTCGTCGTTGCGATCGCATTGCTGGTCATGGCAACGGTGTCGATGTTAAAAGACAAGTCTCGAAAGGTTGGCTACTCGCTCGCTGCACTCGCGGCGCTATTGGTCGTGATCGCGGTCGGTTGGGGAGGCTCAACGATTGCTTCGGGTCCTTCGGTAGCCATCGATTCGTCGGGCCCCATCGCAATCGCGATCGTGGTCGACAACTCATTAACGTCAGGTTGGAAAACTTCCAACGATGATCGAATCCAGCGCTTGCGAGACACCGCCACATGGGTCATTTCCAGGTTGCCTCGCACCAGCCGAGTTGCCGTTATCGATCGTTCGAGCACACCAGCGGCTTTTTCTTTAGACGTCGCCGGTGCGATGTCCAAGCTCGAGCAGCTATCGCCCACTTCGTTGTCGCAGCCAATTACCGCACGCATCGATGCCGCGGCAAGGCTAGTGCGAACGAGCGATCTTGAGAGTCGCCAAGTGATGGTGATTTCGGACCTTGCATCGAGCACGTGGAACGACGCAGCCATGCAGGCCGACGTGGGCAGCACGATTGAAGGTGATGTTTCGGTGACGGTATTTGATCTCGGATCGCCCGAAGGGACCAACGTTTCGTTAGGAATCCCCAAGATTGCTGATGCCACCCCGCCCCAAGATGCTCCGGTCTCTTTGACGGTATTGGCTCACTTGGATACCTTTTCCGGCCCCGGTGAAGTGGCAAGTGACGGTACATCGGTCACGGCTGAATTGCAGGTGTTCGAGACCTCCGCCAGCTTGCCTGTTGTACGTGATGGCGAAGTGGTTTATCCCCAGGCATCCAACGTCGATCGCACCACCGTAAAGCTGTCGCCCGGCCAGTCAGCGGAGATGTTGCTGACGTTACCCGGGCTTCCATTGGGCACGCATCATGGCCGAGTTCGGCTCTTGGGCGAGGACGGTTTAGCGGTCGACAACGAACGCTACTTTTCTATCGAGGTGTTGCCGCCCACCAGCGTATTGGTCGTTAGCGATTATGTTGAAGAATCGGATGTTTTGATCGGGGCGATCTCTGCGTCGTCGTTGTTGACTGCGAAGGAAGAGTCCGAGTTCGCGGTCGAGCGGATTGGGATGAATGACTTGTCGGTTGCACGGCTCTCTGATTTTAAGACGATCGTTTTGATGGATCCGTCAACGGAAGTGGCGACGAATTCAGGAGTCGCAAACTACTTAGCCGAAGGCGGGAATGTTCTGGTTTGCTTAGGTCCGAACTTGACCGGCTATGAATCATCGCAACGCAACGAAGGCTGGCTTCCGCGGATGGTCTTGCCCTGGCGAGTACCCGAACCCGGTACCTTCTTTGAAGTGGTTCGCGCGAATCATCCGGCACTCAAGTCGTTGGCCGAGGACACACCTTGGAACGACTTTGAAATTTCGCAGTACTGGCAGATCCAAACATCGCCATCGGACCAAGTCCTCATTCGCTATGCCGGTACCGATCACCCCGCAATGATCGAGCGACGTGTTGGCGACGAAGCGAACGATATGTCGGGCAAGTTGATGGTGCTAACGACACCGCTAGTCGCGTTAACAAAAACGAAACGAGCGTGGAACCGATTGTTTGGTCTCGATCCGTGGCCAGCGTGGTTGTTGACTCGACAAACCATTGAGTACCTCGCTGGCCGAAGTGGCGAAGACGCAATGACATTGGTCGGGCAACCCAAAACCATTCGACTGCGAAACGCCGACGAAGCGCAAGTGGAAGATAGTTCAGGCGGGCGATCTCGTTTGCAGTTGTTCCCGCCATTGGGGGCAGCGCCCGTGCCGATCGATATCAATGAAACCACCGCCGAAGTCACGATTGCAGATGTGGCTTCGCCAGGTGTGTACTACCTACGTGGATTGAAAGACGTCACTTCTCCCGGGGCCGGGTTCACGGCAAACTTCGATTCGCAGTCGGTCAACTTAAGGCCTATCGATCCGTCAGGCCTCGATCGCGTTCTTGGTGCGGGGAACTATGCGTACGTTCGCGAGCGGGACGAAATTGAATTGATCGATCAACAAGCGGCCAAGCGGATTTCGCTCGCCTCACCTGCAATGCTGCTCGCGTTAGTGGTGTTCTTGCTTGAACAGGTGCTAGGTAATCGCTTCTACAGATCAGCGTCCTGAGATCATCTCTCAGGATCTACTCAGTGAGATCAATGTGAGTGCAGAACGGCCTCCGGATTGACCGCGTGTCATCAGAGTGATTTGGTCAGCGGATTCGCAAACAGCGTGAAACACGGGGAAAACGGTAAAGCACGCGATTGGCACGAGGTAAGCGTATGGGAAACACGTATCCCAAACGGAACCCAAGCGGTTCCCATCAAAAAATGCCAACTCGAGGTCAATCCGATGAACCGAATTCTTGCTCCTATCGCCTTCCTAACCGTAGCGGCCATTTGCGTTCCAGCGTCAGCCCAGCGTTTTAGCATTAGTATTGGTCGTCATTCGTCGCACCACGATTCGCATTTCGATTCGCACCACACATCACGGCATTTGTCGCATCATTCCGGTGGTATTGGACATATTCGACATACGCCCAACATCGAACGGCTCGACAACTATGCCGATCAGCTTGCCGAGGTTGCCAGGCACTTACACGATGATGCTCACATGCTTTCGCAAGATTACGAGCACTCCACAGCGATCGAAGCCTACGTATCCCAACTCGAACGCGTCCAAGAGCATTTGCACGAGATATTGCATCACAGCGCAAATCGAGGCCGCGTCAGTCTCGGCTTAATCGGTCATGTGCAAAGCGATTTTCGCCAAGTTGAACGCCTTGTATCTAAGTTGGATCGCCAATTGAGTCACCAGACCATCGACGGAGCCCGAACCCGCGATTTCCATACGATCAGGCATATGCGTGGGGTCATTGCGAGCGAAATGCGACCGCTGCTATCGCGAGTAAATCAGGAGCTTTACGGGTTCCGTGGCAATGTTGATGGTGACATCCACCACGGGCATTCGCATCGAAGCACCCCAATCATCTCGCGTCGCATTGGTTTCTAGCTGAATCGGTTTCTAGCTGAATCGGTTTCTGGCCGAATCGGTTTGGTTCGATCAGTCGTCTTCACTCGATGTCACTCGACAATCAAGGCAGCGATGCAAACAAAACAAATCCCCTCCGTCCGACGGGGTGCTTCCTGGGAAGTGCCCCGTTTTCGCGTATAAAGGGCAGTATTGGAATTCACCGGGCCTATGGACTTGCTGACTACAATGATGGCCGTGAGAATTGAGCGAACATGAAGTTGCGTGGCTTCTTCCTTAATCTTGCGCCCTCGTCAAACTCAACCTCAGCGATACGACCCGCGAATCGTCGCAACTAATCAACCCCCGACGATCCTCAACACCCATCTTTGAAGTGGACCAAGGGCGTTCGGATCGGTACTTTAACCGGGCCTGAAGCGGAACCGACTAACGAGTTCCTTTTGTTCTTCATTTCAACTTCGTCGTTCCACGATTCGTCGTCTTTCCTGTATGTCTAAATCCCCACTGCTTGAGCGACGCAGTCCCCTGAAGATCACTTACGGGTTGTTGATTCTGACAGCCTTCTTTTTCCTATTGCCTTCGGCGTTTCGCGCCGCGCGGTTGAGCTTGGGCACTCGTGAAAACGATGTCAAAGATTGGTTGCCGCCTGACTTTGCTGAAACCGCAGAACTCGAATGGTTTGCTCAGCACTTCGCGGGCGAGGCATTCGTTCTTGCGACCTGGGAAGGTTGCAATGGTGACGACCAGAGATTGAAACTGCTGACGCAAAAACTGCTTCACGAATCGGCAAGCTATGACCCTGCCGAAAATCATCCGCCGAAGCTTGCCGCGATGATGCGCAGGGCTAAGCAGGTCGGCAACGAATTGCAGCTCATTCAAGGCGGTGACAAGCTTACCAATTGGGGCGGCGAGAACGAAAAGTGGCTGAAGTCAGCATCGGGCGATTGGTATTACGTCAAACCCGATGGTGGTTTGTATCGTTGGGATCAACCGCTCAACGCACCGATGGCGGCCGTCCGAAAGTTTCAGCGGTCTCGTGGTACCTATCAACTTGATGGCCAGTTCATAACAGGGTTCGGAAAGCTACCGGGCAACGAACGCGGTTCGATGATCGCTAACCCGATTTACAACGACCCTTCTCTATTGTGCGCGTCATTGTTTGAAACCGTTCAAACGGGATACTCCATTGTCGAAGAACTCGCCAGTGAAGGTGGTCCTTTGTGGCCGATCGATTTAACTGATCCTTCTAAACGCGCCACGGTTGCCGAACGAGATGCGATGGAGCGGTTGACCGGCATGCTCTTTGCGCCAGCGGTGCCGAAGGGATTTGACTGGACCGCCGAGGCGTTTCGTGGCGAGCTCGATGATGACGAAGTCGCATCGTTGCCTGAGGACTTTGACACCGTCGTGGCGACGAAGGTCAAGCGAATCGTGGAAGAAAGCTTTGATGGTTCGTTGGAGTCGCTCGCGTCTGCACCCGAGGAAGAGAAAGCGGATGCCTGGTACGCGGTTTGGGATTCGGTCAGCGTACCTGCGCCGCCGCGTTTGACTTGCGTGCTGGTGACGCTGACGGACCTCGCCAAAGACAATCTTGGTTACGCAATCGGGCGAGGAGTCCTTGGACAGCCTCGCGGACGATTGTTGCAATTGGCCGATGAGTCGGGCGTGTATGCTGCAAGGCCACCATCGATGGCGCCGCCTCCATTCAACAAAGACCCGCAAACGCACACGGCGGCTATGCCAGCACTGAGGTTGGGGGGACCGACCGTCGACAACATGGCGATCGACGAAGAAGGCACCGTGACGTTAGCCCGGCTTGTCGGTTACAGCATTTTGATCGGTGTCGTGCTTTCGTATTTATGCTTCCGTAGCGTCAAAATCACGATCATGATTTTTGTGGTCGGTGGATCCTCTGCGATGCTGTCGATGGCGATGGTTTGGTGGACTGGCGGGCATGTCGATGCGATTTTAATGAGCATGCCTTCGTTGGTGTATGTGCTGGGACTTTCCGGTGCCATCCACATGATCAACTACTACCGCGATGAAGTCCGTGTGCGAGGGAAATTTGGTGCCGCCGGGCGTGCGCTTCAGCATGCCGTTTTGCCATGCACGCTTGCCTCCTTCACAACCGCCATCGGTCTGATTTCGCTATTCACTAGCAACCTGGCACCGATCAGCAACTTCGGTCTCTACAGTGCGGTGGGAGTAATGTCGACGCTCGGCATTTTGTTCTCGTACTTACCCGCGGCGTTACAGGTTTTTAGTCCCAAGGTTGGCGATCCCAACGAAGATGCGCCGCCCGACGCTCCGCGAGTTGAAAGTCAGCTAAGCCAGTGGTGGGCAAGCGTTGGCCGAACGATTGCTAACCATCACGTGCTGGTGACCACGGCGTGTTTGCTGTTCATGGTCGCATGTGGAATTGGCATGCGGCAAATAAAGACGTCGGTGCAACTGCTGGAATTGTTTGATTCCCGCGCTCGTATCATTCGCGATTACGCATGGCTCGAAGAGAACTTCGGCAAATTGGTTCCGATGGAAGTCGTCGTTCGCATGCCCAAGTCGATCCAAGCGGATGCGGTGTCCGACGACGAGACGCCTGTATCACCGGTTCAGTTAGGCTTGTTAGAGCGTGTCGAGGCGGTGTCACGCATTCGCAAAGTGGTTCATCGCACGCTCGGTGAGCCTGGTATGGGAGTGGTGGGCCAAGCGACGGGTGCCGACACGTTCTTGCCAACCTTGCCGGAGCCTTCGAATAGTTACAGCCCCGTTCGGGCGAAGTTCAATCGCGAACTGCTTGCCGCGCAAGATCAATTGCGCAACAACGACTACTTGAAAATCGAGAAGTCGGGTGAGTTGGAAGGTAGCGAACTTTGGCGTATCTCGCTTCGCGTTGCCGCACTTTCGGATGTCGACTACGGACAATTCATTACGACCGTTCGGGAGTCAGTGGCACCTGTATTGCGGGCGTACGAAACCCGTGAAGAAATCGTCGAAGTCCTGACGGACCAAAACACGGGCAAACTGAAGCGTGGTTCTAAGGTGTTGATTGTGGGAGCGCCAAAGCCAGCTTCGCTCGATCAAACGGAACTGGTATCCGACGATCACACACAAATCTTGGCTCGCAATACTTACCTAGCAACGCTGGGTGAATTGTTGGCCGGGGAGCGGATCGAGTCACCCCGTTGGTTGTCCTTAACGCCTGAGAAAACACGCGAGTTGCTCGCGAGTGACCGATGGACGAAAGTACTCTCTGAGTTTGACGTCGTTGTGTGGGCAGGAGGTGATGGCTTCGCTCAATCTAATTTTGCGAGTGCTAAAAACCTGCTCGATGTGCGAGGTATCGAAACGAAGCCGTTGGAACCGAAGTTATTGGCTGACCGAGTTCCCGGCGTTGAAGGTGGCGGTTCAGTTCAAGCGATTTACACGGGCGTGATCCCGGTGGTCTACAAGGCTCAGCGGACACTGCTGACAAGCCTTGCCGATTCGATTGCGTTGGCGTTTGCTCTGATTGCCGTCGTCATGATCGTGCTCTTGAATCCAGGGTCGGATTGGCTTCAGAAAACTCATCCTCGGAACTTGATGGATGGGTTGGCTGCCGGATGCGTAGCGATGATCCCCAACATCTTCCCAGTTGTGGTGATCTTTGGCTTGATGTGCCACATGGGCTTGGAAATTGACATCGGCACGATGATGACCGCGTCGGTTGCCATGGGCGTTGCCGTCGACGATACGATTCACTTCTTGTCATGGTTTCGTGAAAATCTAGACCGAGGCAAGTCTCGCGCCGAGGCTGTGATTGAAACTTATCGTCGTGTGGGGCCAGCGATGACTCAGACCACCGTCGTCGGCGGGTTGGGGTTGTTCGTGTTTGCTCTTTCGACGTTCACGCCAACTCAACGTTTCGGGACGTTGATGTTGATGATGTTGTTCGCCGCGCTCGTGGGAGACCTAATCCTGTTGCCCGCATTGCTGGCCGGTCCTTTGGGTCGATTCTTTAAGCCGAGATTGGACAAGAACGGTGTGCCTATTCATGCGGAATCAACACACCTGAATTTCAACCCATCCCAAGACGCGGCGGGTCACCAAGCAGCGACCGTCGGTGTTGCGGGCGATCAGGAAGAAAATTCGGGCAAGACCAGCGATGTCGAAGGCATTCCGCAGTTGAAGGTTCATTTCCCCGCGGAACGAGCTGACCGGCCGCACCCCATTAATCGCAAGTAGGCACGATTTGGGCTGGGTAATTCCGTTCAGCGGAATCAGGTTCAATTCCGCTCAGAAACCACTGGCGTGAATGATTGCAGTGCCGGAGCGTTACGTACGCTCGTTCGCAGGCTGCAGCACCGCCATGTTGCCACCCTCGTTTGTGCTCGGTAGCAATCAAGTTGTTCTGAAGCAGTGACGTGATCGGCAGCAGTGACGTGTTCGGCAGCAATGTAATCGCCGAATGTACCGAAGGTCGTTGTGGGCCATGATGCCTTGGTATCAAGTAACGTACTCTTCTTCCTCTTCGCCGGTGGGACGCGAGATCTCGCCGCAATCCTCGAGGTGGCGAACGATATCGACGACCTTTTGCTGAACGGCTTCGACTTCGGTGACACGAACACTGCCGAGGTAGCCAATTTCCTCTTTCAAGTTTTCCGCAGCACGAGAGCTCATGTTTCGCATGATCTTCTCCTGCAGTTTGGAACTCGCTCCCTTGAGTGCCATCGCCCACTGAGCCGTTTCGACGTTCTTAAGCAACGCTTGAATATCGCGGTCGCCCAGTTTGGAAATGTCTTCAAAGACAAACATCAAGCGACGGATTTCGTCGGAAAGTTCAGGGTCGTCACGACCTAAGGCATCCATGATGTTGCGTTCGATCGATCGCTCGCAAACGTTCAGGATTTCGGCGACGCTTTCGATGCCGCCGGAATTGCTTTGCTGCTGATTGACCATACTCGACAAACGCATTTCCAGCCCGTATTCCAGTTCAGCAACCGCCTCGGGGCTGGTGCGGCCAATAGTGGCGATACGACGGATGACCTCAAGCTGTTTTTCGGGATCCAAACCGCCCATCACATCCGAGGCGTAGTGGCTGGGAACGTGGCTGAGCAGAAGTGCGATCGTCTGCGGGTGCTCCTCGCCGATGAACTGCAGCAGAGTTTGGGCGTCGACTTTCTTGACGAAGCCGAATGGCATCGCCTCGATCGTCTGCTGAAGGTTGCCGATCAGTTCACTGGCGTCGCGTCCTAGTGCTTCCTTGATCAGTTCCTTGGCACGCTCGAGTCCGCCCGGACTGGCGTAGATTGAGCTCGCCTTACTGGTAAGAAACTCCGCGATCACAATCTCTTGTTCATCGCCGCCGACCGATTCGGTTTGAGCGATCATGATGCTGATCGCTTCGATATATCGCGGCGGTAGCTGGCCGAGAATCTTCGCAGCAGTCTTTGTGGGCAGGCTCATCAATAAGATGGCTGCCTTCCTTAGTCCGGCCTCTTCGAGATTCATAACGGGAAGTCGTCGCGTTGCGAGTTGAGATCATGAGAATGAATGGTCACGCTTTTCTATCTATCGTCTTTTCTGCCGACACCGGGGATGGTGATCAACGATGATTCCAGTTGTGAGGATTAGCGAAGGTGTTCGCTTCGACTTCCCGATTGGTTGGAGTCGCAAGAGCCGCCCTGCCGTGAGCGACCCGTGGGATATTCTGGAAAGTCAAACGACTTCCCCAGGGACGTAAATTTCTCAAGGACATTGGCGTAGAGCAGCTTACCAATCCCACCCCAGGCTGCCGTTGCTCACATTCAACCGCAGTTGGCCGTTGGCAGGTTTGTAGGCCCAGATTCCGGGCAGGTTGGGGTTGGGCGTGACGGGAGATCGTTCCGAATCGCTAACGTCGTAGTGAACAATGGTGTCAAATTCAGATTCGGTTCGTAGGCGGGGAGTTGGAAACGGTTGGTTCAGCATGGGACCGACGACGGCAACCAGTTGCCCCGCAGGCGGATACTGGCCATCGCGATCCTTTGCCATATCGATGGCTTCACGCAACACGCTCAGTTGATGTTTGATTCTGGCCTGCTCAGGATGATCCCCGAGATCTAAGTAATGTGGCAGTGCGATCACAGCGACGATCCCCACGATCAACGCGGCGATGATCGAATCGATCAGCGAGAACGCGCGAGAGGGTGGCCCATGCGATTGAAGCAATGCACGGCAGTTTGTCCAATTAGCACCATTGTGTCGGATGGCTAGTGGCATTGGTGTGGAGTCACTCAGTTGCAAGGAAATCAGAAATCTGACGATGGCAACTGAGGAATGTTGTGATCCGAAAACGTTCAGGACGTTGTCAAAACAGAACGTTGATATTTGGGAACGTTGATATGAAGGATCCAACAAGACGTTGGGATCCATTGTTGACTCAAACCGACGTCCCCGGGCTGCCACCGAGAACACTGAAACCTAGCCCGACGATACGCCATTAAAGGTGATCGCCGAACTTTGCGGAAAAAAATGCCCGCACTATCGGGGGTTGTCCCCTCTCATAATCGTCCTAACCGGATTGAGTGTCATGTCGCAGGGCGACAGGCATGGCGGCGCCGCGATCGTTGAGTCATCGCAACTCATGTTGTCTTGTCGAAACATGGGTCGTTGCTTCCGTGCGACATGACTCGGGTGGAGCCGTTGGTCCGTGATTCTGTCGCCTTGTATCGGCGGCAATGTCCGTGGTTTCACAAAGCTCTCGGAAACAGCAGGAAAAACGCACTTCTCGGCTTCGCTGTGACTGCTTTTAACGTGGCGATGCCGGCCTGCGGATCTATCGCGGCAGCGTAGAGCCATGGTTGGCAAGCGATTTGCCTTGATCAGTAAGGAAAAGCCGCCGCAGCTCGTTTCGTGATCCACGCGATCTTGCTCGGAGGGCAACTGATCCGCGATGCCTAGGAGATCTCCTTGACCCAACATTCCTCTGATTCTTCGTCGTCATTGCGTCCGCATCTGACCGTTGTGTTTGCCATCGTGGTGATTTGGCTCGCTGGCCGAGCCTCCGCTCAGGAGCAACTCGAGCAATCCTACTTCGGTGATGCTCAGGCTGTTTCCCCGCTGTGCTATCCACCGATTCAGTTTGATGCGCAAACGATGTTCGAAGACCCGACGTTCTATTCTGATCAGGTGTTGCCCTACGCAGATTCGGCGTTACCTGCTCGAATTGACATTGATCCTGCGACAGCTATTTCGCGATCAAATTTTCAGGCCGGCAGCCATCGTGCGGACAAGCCCGTGACCGTTGAGTTGTCATCCGCGCTTGCCAATTTAGACGCGGACTCGGATCCCGACGGATGGCGTGCTCAAGTCGTTTTGCGTGATCGCGAAGGTAACTTGGTGGTGGCTAGATCGAACGCAACCTTCAAGCTGATTCCGCGAATCCCTTTGGCGGATCATCAACAATTCACCGATGCCGACGTCGCAGCGGCCACTTGGTCAATGCCTTTGAAGTTTGATCAACGTGGTGTCGCTATGGTCACGCTGCCACTTCGCCAATCATTGAAGCCCATCTTCGGATGGTCATCGGCGATCGCTCCAAGTCCGTTCGACCAAGTGGGAGCACGCAGTCGTAATCATGGGCGATACCGCAATCAGCAAGGGGCGTTCGGTCGTGACAACACCGTCGTGAGAAATGATTGGCGAGACCGATTGGGCATGCCTAGTACCGCGGTCATGCAGGTTCGCGTGTCGGTGCCGGGTTCCGGCGTGTTCGAAGCGGTTTCGCCGGTTTGGATTCGCCCCCCATCACTGGTCGATTCACGCTGGCCTTATCGGTGATTTGAAGCTTGCAATCGTCGTGGAAGATGGTTGTGGAAATCACTCACCCAACTTCGCAAGCCGCGTCATCGAGTGACGTTCTTGTGGAATTGTCGACGAAGCAAACGCTTTCAATGTGACGCATTTGAAAGTTGCAGGGTCGCATTGCGCTGGGCTCAGTTCTATTATCTAAGCCTGATTGGCTAGTAGTGCTGTTCTTCGCCGCGTGGAAATGAGTGGGCAAATGGGTTTGTTGACAAGTCCCCGGAAGTTAGTGGAAGCAGTGAAATTTCACATGCAAGTTCACAACCTTCCCGATCGCAAGTACGTCCGTGAAGAGATTCTTCCCGCCGTCAAAGGCGAAGCATTCGCGAATGTTCTTTTGGTCGGGACAAGGCGATATACCGTCAGTTATCCCGCTCAGTTAGCAAGCCCCGGCACTCTTGTGTGGACGGTCGATCTTGACCCATCGGCCGCTAAGTTCGGCAACGGGAAACATCATCAAGTGGGAGACGTTTGCGAGGTCGCTGAGTTGTTTCCCGACCTCCGTTTTGATGCTGTTATGGCAAACGGGTTGCTCGGTTTCGGGATCGATTCCCTCGACGATATTCGTCGGTTTGCTGATGCCATGTACGAGTCGCTGCAGCCAGGTGGCTTCTTGATGCTTGGCTGGGATGCGGATCGAACAGCGGACCCGACATCCAATTCCGATATCGCAGCTAGGTTTGATCACGCACCGATGGCAGCCTTGCCCAAGCGGAAGTCGTTCGTGGGCTGCGCCGGTTTTGATCACGTCTTCGATTGGTTTCGGCGCAAGCCCGAATGGGAAGCCGAGCAGCCCCCAACTTAATGTTTCAGAGTGGATTCTCGGGCAGAGTTCCAGTTGACAGTTGGGCGACTTAGCGATAGCCTAAAGACTCAAACGAGCAAACGATTGCCCGGGCCGCAAGGTCCGGGCAGTTTTTTTATCCCGACGTGATTTGGTACACCCGAATCACCCGAGATGCCAAGTTTGGCCGAATTTATCCCACTTTTCTCGCGCCGGTCGCTGTCATGAATCCCCAAGACATCCTTCGCTACGTCGATTCGCTCCATCGTGAGAAGAATATTGACAAGGAACTCGTGTTCATCGCGATTGAATCGGCGCTGCAGACAGCAGCCAAACGGCAGTATGGCGAAGAAGCCGATATCAAGGTCCAACTTGACCGTAACAACGGAAAGATGAACGCGATCTTGGAAGGCGAAGCACTTGGTGAAGACCAAATCGGTCGGATCGGTGCTCAAACGGCAAAGCAAGTCATCATTCAAAAGGTGAAAGAAGCTGAACGCGATTCCTTGATGATCGAGTATCGCGATCAAATCGGCGAAATTGTCTCGGGCGTGATTGGTCGAGCCGACGGCGGCGTGGCGACGGTCAACCTTGGCAACGTCGAAGCGATCCTTCCCCGCAGTGAACAGATTCCGGGTGAGCAGTTGCATGCCGGCGAACGTGTGCGTGCCGTCGTGTTTGAAGTGCGAGCGACGGGTAACCGCGTTCGCGTTGTGCTCAGTCGAACACGACCGCAGTTCGTGCAGCGTCTTTTCGAGCAAGAAATTCCCGAGTTGGGCGAAGAGATCATTGCGATCAAATCCATCAGTCGCGAACCAGGATACCGCAGCAAGGTTGCCGTTAGCAGCGTTGATTCTCAGGTCGATCCCATTGCGGTTTGCGTGGGCTATCGCGGCAGTCGGATCAAGGCGGTTCGCGAAGAGCTGGCTGGCGAGCATATCGACGTGGTGCGATATAGCGACGATCCCGAGGTTCTGATCCCGAACTCGCTTCAGCCTGCTGAAGTTGAGCAGGTGTTGCTGTGTGACATGATCGGCCGTGCGATTGTTTTGGTTCAAGAAGATCAACTGTCGCTGGCAATCGGTCGTCGTGGTCAGAATGTTCGTTTGGCCAGTAAGCTTTGCGGCTGGGATATCGAAATCATGACCGGCGGCGAACTCGAAGAGCAAATCGAGCGAGCGGTCGGTGGATTCAGTCAGATCCCAGGCATCACCGAAGAGGTCGCTCAGGGGTTGGTCGAACAGGGCTACTTGTCCTATGACGACCTGTCCGTGATCGAACCTGATCTGTTCATGGAAATGAGTGGATTGTCGGCCGATGATGTCGACCGAATTGTCGAAACAGCCGAAGAGATGGCCGAGCAGGCCGAGCAGGCTGCTGCTGAGGAACGACGAGTGCGTCGTGATCGGGAGCAATTGCAGAAGGAAGCGGAAGCTGCTGGGATTGCTGAGCCAAAGGCGGCTGCTGAGGCGGCACCTTCAGCCGAAGCATCGCCCGCCGCCGAAGCTTCAGCCTCAGTCGACAACGCCTCCGCGACTGATGAAACGCCCGCAGCGGAGGTGTCATCCCCAGAAGCAGGGGCTGAACAAGCAATCATCGAAGAATCAAGTTCTGCTCCCGCAGTCGATGCGGCGGACTCAGCAACGGAAACTGCGGCAGAAACCGCTACTTCCGGTGATGCGGAAGCCTCGGAATCAGCTGCGAGTGAAAAGAGTTGACGTGAATCTTTGTGAAAGTGGCAGTCTAGACCTCTGGCAATTCAGGGTTTTTCGCTATTCTAAGTGAGAACTGAAACCGACCGGTCTTGAAAAAGACGTCGCTGGACCCCCGGCGTGGTCGATTTTCTCCATTGTTGGTTTGCTACTGATGCAGCAGTGAGCCGACAAATGATGGCCTTAAGTAGGCTGGGTGAAAATCTGATCATGGCGATGGAGGAAGTTACTTATGTGACCATTTGAACGATTGAATCCTCTCCCAATGCATTCAAAGCGGAGCGGGTTCCTAAACGAAACGACAGGATTTTTACCCCGTGCCCGCACGCATTTACGCGCTCGCCAAAGAACTCAATCTCGATAGCAAAGATCTCGTCGACCTTGTCAAAAAGGTCGGAATCACAGGGAAAGGCTCGGCGCTTGCCAGTCTGTCTGATGAGGAGACACAGAGAGTTCGCGACCATCTGGCCGGATCGGCCCAAGCTGCTGCTCCCGCTGCGGTTGCTACCGAAGCTGCGCCCCTAGCAGCCGTTCGTGACTCGGTTGTTCCTATGGAACGTAAGCCGATCGCGCTCAATGTCGGTCGAAGCTCTCGCCGCCCCGCTACCGCCAAGAACGAACCGGCTCCCGCCGCCGAAGCTTCTGCTCCTGAACCGGAAGTTGAAGCAGAAAAGGTTGAGGAACCGGCCAAGCAGGAAACTGCAGCCCCGGCTGAAGAGCCTGTGGTGGCCAAGAAGGAAACTCAAGCTGACGCCAAGGCCGACGCATCTCCGCAAGCTACCGCGGCGAAAAGCCCTGGTTTGGCGAGTCGGATTGCCAGTCGCATGGGCGCCCGGCCAAGTTCGCCGGCGGCCGACGCGAACGCCCCGATCCGACGAGATTCCTCCATGGGTGGATCTGGTAAGGTTCGGCAACTCGACCGGCCAACCGGTGGCGGTGACAAGAAGGGGTCAGGCGAAGGCAGCAAAGCCAAGCGTCGCGAGCCTCGGATCAACGTCAAAATGGCGTCGCTTCCCGATGTCGTCGATACACCGATTGCTAAGTCGGCCCCAGGTGAACCTAAGGCCCAGAAGCCCGATGTGAAGCTTAGCCCCGATGCTATTGCCGGACACCGCCAAGGCATGCTGGCACCTTTGGATCAACTCGCCAAAGAAGACGAAGACAAGAAACGCGCAAAGCGTGCCGGCCTGACCGGCTTCGCGGGCGACAAGAAAAAAGCGCTCGAAGAAGAGGAAGAAAAGCGTCGCAAGAAAGGGCTGGCCGGAATGGCCAGTTCACGTGCCGAGCGAACTCGCGGGAAAACCCGTGGCAAGCTCGCCGTGGATCAATCCGCCTACGAACGCAATCGCTACAACCGCGGTAACTCCCGCGGCAACAAACGTAAGGGCGTTAACACCGCAGCACCTCGTAAGGATGCTGTCGTGTTGTCCCTGCCTTGCTCGATCCGATCCTTTTCGGAAGCTGCTGGTGTGCCTGTAGGTAAGGTCTTGGGCACCCTGATGCAGATGGGTGTAGCAGACATCAATATCAACTCGCAGCTCGATCTTGAATCGGCTGAGCTCATTGCCACGGCAATGGATCTAACGATCGAGCTCAAGGAAACCGAGACACTCGAGAACTCGTTGATCATGGAACTCGAGAACCGCGAAGATAGTGAAGATTCGCTCATTCCTCGTGCTCCTATCGTTACATTCCTCGGACACGTCGACCACGGCAAAACGAGTTTGCTGGACTACCTGATTGGCATCAATGTCGTCAGTGGTGAAGCTGGCGGAATCACGCAGCACATCCGTGCTTACGAAGTGGAAAAAGACGGCCGTAGTGTGACGTTCGTCGACACGCCGGGTCACGAAGCCTTTACTGAAATGCGTGCACGCGGTGCCAACGTCACTGATATCGCTGTCTTGGTGGTAGCCGCGGACGACGGAATCATGCCGCAAACCGAAGAGGCCATCAGTCACGCGAAAGCTGCGGAAGTGCCAATCGTCGTTGCGTTGAACAAGATTGACCTTGAAGGGGTCGATTCCAATCGCGTTTTGACGCAATTGACAGAGCACCAGTTAACGCCGTCGGAATGGGGCGGTGATGTCGAAGTGGTCCGAACCAGTGCTACCAAGGGCATCGGGATGGATGAGTTGCTTGAAACTCTGCTCACGATTGCTGAACTGAACGAATACAAAGCGAACCCAGATCGCGAGGCGATTGGTGTTTGTTTGGAGTCCGAGCAACAAGGAGATCGCGGCGTCGTCGCCAAGCTCGTTGTTCAGAACGGAACGCTGCGAGTTGGTGATATTGTTGTTTGTGGTTCGACTTACGGACGCATCCGAGCGATGACCAACACGCTGACCGGTTCATCGATGATGGAAGCCGGCCCAAGTACACCTGTTAACGTCATGGGCTTTGACCAAGCACCTGGTGCTGGTGAACGCTTCCACGTTCTCGATGATATTTCGAAGGCTCGAGAAATCGCTGAAACTCGTGAAGACGCGTCCAGCCAAGAAATGCTCTCTGGCGTGACAACGAAGGTCTCGTTCGAGAACTTCCAAGAGATGCTAGAGGACGGTCGACTCGGCCAGAACGAAGACAAGGTCAAGTTGAATCTGATCATTCGTGCCGATGTGAAGGGATCGCTTGAAGCGATTCAGAAAGAGCTCACAAAGCTTGAGCATCCGGAAGTCGAAATCAAGGTATTGCAGCAGAGCGTGGGTGGGGTTTCCCTTGCTGACGTGACGCTGGCTTCCGCATCCAATGCTGTGATCGCGGCCTTCAATGTGATTCCTGACGAAAAGGCTCGTGCCCTCGCGGACGAACGAAACGTCGAGATTCGTCGTTACAACGTGATCTACAAGTTGACCGACGAAATCAAGTTGATGATCGAAGGTCGGCTTAAGCCCGAAGAACGAGTTGTCGAACTCGGTCGCGCCGTCGTCAAGCAAGTCTTTACGATCAGTCGCGTCGGTACGATCGCCGGTTGTTACGTGGCACAGGGGTCGATCCAGCGTAACTGCCGAATTCGGGTCAATCGAGATGGTCGAACCATTGGTGACTACGCTCTCGATACGTTGCGAAGGATCAAGGAAGACGTCAAGGAAGTACCACGCGGAATGGAATGCGGTATTCGATTGCAAGGGTTCAACGACATCAAACAGGATGATGTGTTGGAGGCCTACAAGATTGAAGAGGTCGCTCGAACTCTTGATTGACATCGAGTTGCTTTTTCCAACTTCTCAGTTCTTCCTTCCAACTTTTTTCTCTCCCTTGACCACCCGACGACTTCTTAAAGCCGCCGAAGCGATCCGTGAAGTCGTCGCTTCTGCCATCCTTACCGAAATTCGTGACCCTCGAGTCCGCGACGTTACCGTCGTGGGCGTGAAGGTCAGCCCCGACATGCGCGAAGCGACTGTTAGCGTCAGCATCATGGGGGACGAAACGCAGCAGAACTTGTCGCTGCGTGGTTTGCAGAACGCGGCTGGATTCTTGCAAAGCAAGATTGCCGGACGCATCGACACGCGATACACACCCCGATTGCAATTCAAAATCAACAAGGGTGTGCAGCACTCTTTGGAAGTCGGCGAGATTCTTGCCAAGATCCAGCGTGAGAAAGAAGCATCGCAAGAAGCTCCGGAGGACTCTGACGACGAAGAATCGACTCCGCACGGTTCGGATTCTGTTGAAGAGACGGATTCGGATCTTCATTCGTCGGATTGAACATCGACGACGACCTGCTGCACGAACAAGTACACCCGCCAATTCATTTTCCACCATTCGTCTGTTTAGAAACCTATGTCTGCAAGTCAACGTGCCGCTCGGATCGGCAAACTGCACACGGCACTGAAGAAGCACTACAAGCCGCAGCCTACCGGCGCCACTCGGCCGCTCCTTGAGCACGTTCTTTATGCTTCACTACTTGAAGATGCACCCAGCGAGCTTGCTGATGAAGGCATGGCCAAGTGCGAGCAAGAGTTTTTTGATTGGAACGAAGTCCGAGTGACATCGGTGACCGAACTGACTCAGGT
Source organism: Rubripirellula amarantea (assembly GCF_007859865.1). Classification (NCBI taxonomy): domain Bacteria; kingdom Pseudomonadati; phylum Planctomycetota; class Planctomycetia; order Pirellulales; family Pirellulaceae; genus Rubripirellula; species Rubripirellula amarantea. The sequence continues at coordinate 2,179,995 of NZ_SJPI01000001.1, forward strand.
GCTTTCGCGCTTGCCCGACCCCGTTAAGGCTGCGACTCGTTTGAAGTCGAATCTGCAGGCCATCTTCGAAGAGTTCTACACCTTCGATCTCGACCACATGAAGAAAGAGAATCTTGGTCGCGCGGTTTCGAAGTTTGAAAAGATGCCCGGCATGACGCCGTTCGTGCTTAGCTACACGGTGCAACACGGACTCGGTGGGCATTCCGTTCCCATCGACTATTCCGCGATGGTGATCATGCTGGCTACCGAAATTGCATCACAACCCGAAGCTCATACCGGAAAGGTTCCCGGGATCGAACGGGCCATTCCAAAGAACAAAGGCATTGAGTTTGCGGATCTGTTGCACCAGTGTGCCGTAGCTCTCAACAAGAGCACCAAAGACAAGACCGCACGCGCGGTTCTTGATGCGGTTGATAAAGGTTCCAGCAAACGACTCGACGAGTGGTTGGTCAATAAGAAAGCCGCCAAGAAGCGAGTCGTTAAGCGAAAGGAACAAGAACGGGCCGAAGCGATCGAGGCCGCCAAGGTGGCGGAAGTTGAAGCTGAAGAAGTGGCTCGCAAAAAAGCAGAGAAGAAGGCTGCCAAGGAAGGTGTGAAGCCCTCGGAAAAGAAGGCTGGCACAACGAAGAAGACCGACGCAAAATCTGCGTCGGCCAAGCCCGCTTCGAAGACCGTTGCCGCTAAAGAAACGCCATCGAAAACCACCAAGGTGGCGTCGAAGAAGACTGCATCAACTTCGACTCCTGCGACCAAGAAAAAGGCTGCGGCGAGCAAGCCGGCTAGCAAGAAGGTTGCCAAAAAATCGGCCGCCTCAACACCCGCTAAGAAGACGTCCAAGAAGAAGTCCGCTACCAGCGAGACTGCGAAAAAGGCCCCCGCTAAGAAGGCTGACAATCGAAAGCTCACTAAACGTAAACCTCGCTAGGTAAACCTGTAAGTTTGGTTTTCGTTTCCCGTTACTAATCTTCACCGCTCAAACTAAATCAACTTCACCGCTGATTCATCATGGCAGGACACTCAAAATGGGCGAACATTCAGCACCGAAAAGGTCGCGTGGATGCCGCTCGTGGCAAACTGTGGAGCAAGCTCAGTAAAGCAATCATCATCGCTGCCAAAGACGGGGGCGGTGACCTAAGCGCGAACTTTCGGTTGCGGAAAGCAGTTGATGATGCCAAAGCGGTTTCGATGCCCAAGGACAACATCGAGCGGGCCATCAAACGTGGCACCGGAGAAATCGAAGGCGGTCGCCTCGAAACATTGATCTTTGAAGGGTACGGTCCCGGCGGCGTCGCGGTGATGTGCGAGACACTGACCGATAATCGCAATCGCACTGGCCCCGAAATGAAGACGCTGTTTTCAAAGTTCGGCGGCGAAATTGGTAAGACGGGCTGCGTGTCCTACCTATTTGACCGCAAAGGCGTGTTTGTGTTCGCTCCCGGTACTGACGAAGAAACCGTCACAATGGTGGCGCTCGAAAATGGTGGCGAAGACGTCGAAGCGAGTGAGGACGGAAGCTTACAAGTCACCTGTGCTCCCGAAAGTTTCCGAGACCTCGAAGAGGCGTTTGATAAAGCGGAACTCAAGACTGAATCCGGTGAGGTGCTACAGGTGGCTCAAACGACCGTGGATGTTGATGCGGAATCCGCAAAGCGAGTGCTCCGACTCCTCGAAGCGATCGACGAACACGACGACGTCCAAAACGTCAGCACCAACCTCAACATCACCGACGAAATGATGTCGGAAGATTAGTCGCGACGCAAACGTCGATGGACGTTTTGCTCAGTGCCCGCGGATTCCTGATCAACTGACTTGATCGTCGAGGACTTGCCGTGATCGTACCCTAGGGAATCATGCGAACGGCCATTCATTTTAGCGACCAAGAAATGCAAACAGCGAGAAAGCTGCGTGCGGCCGGTTTGCCTTGGGTGCCGATGCCAGGTCAATTTGTGTTAGATGAGCATCGCGTGGTCGAGCGGGAATCGCCCTTTCAAGACGGGGTCTTTTTTGTACTCAATTACGAGTACTTCATGAAGATCGCAGGTGGGGAAGAACGGTTTCGCCAAATCATGTTGTGGCTACCTATGTGGGAAGATTGCCGTGCGTCGCTTCGAGCCTTGGGCGTAGGCGATCACGAAGTCGCCGATCGACTGAAGCAGTGCAACGGGTTTGTCGACGGTCTCGAACGCAGTCATTTGTACGAGTTGCTGCTTGAGAGATTGGAACGTTCGCCGTGACCAAACAACGCAATCGTGACAGCAAGCCATGCATGTGCTGCGGGCGACCATTTGCATGGCGGAGAAAGTGGTCGCGTTGCTGGCACGAAGTCAAGTTTTGCAGCGAACGTTGTCGTCGCGAATTCACGTCAAAGAAATCAAATGAAGTCCAACAAGAAAAGTCGCAGTCATGAATCAAGCCAATTACGTCGTTGTGGGTGGAAGCCGAGGAATCGGGTTGGGAATCGTCAAACGATTGGTCGTTCGCGGTGCGAGTGTTACTGTGCTCTCGCGTACTTCCGATGAATTGAACTTCGACGGTGTAAGGCATGTTCCGTTCGACGTGTTGAATGATGGCGTTCCCCAAGACGCGATGCCAGCAACCATTGATGGATTGGCGTATTGTCCAGGTTCGATCAACCTGGGGCCTCTGCGTGGCGTAAAAGCTGACGTAATGCTGGCCGACTATCAGCTCAACGTGATTGGAGCGGTTAAGTGTGTACAGGCGGCTATGGCTGGCATGAAAGCGGCTCAGCGTTCCTCGGTCGTGATGTTTAGCACGGTTGCCGTTCAACAAGGTTTGCCAATGCATTCGGTCGTGGCAGCGAGCAAAGGAGCCCTTGAGGGGCTCACTCGCACTTGGGCTGCCGAATTGGCTCCGCACTCGCGGGTGAACTGTATCGCGCCTTCATTGACCGACACACCGCTTGCCGAACGGTTGTTGTCGAGTGATGAAAAACGGGAAGCGATGGGCAAACGCCATCCTTTGGGACGAGTGGGTACCATTGACGATATTGCGGCAATGGCCGAGTTTCTGTTGACCGACGCTTCGTCATGGGTAACCGGACAAGTTTTCGGCGTCGACGGAGGAATGTCGTCGCTCAGAGCGTAGTGTGATTTGGTCAGGCTGTTACCTAGGCCAGCTTTGTGTTAACACTTCGCGATTATGGTACATCAAGAGCGACACATCGGATTGGCAAGGGCGACCGGAATCGGCGTCGGTGCTATCGTCGGAGGTGGCATTCTAGCATTAGCGGGTGCCGCGTTCGCTGCGACGGGACCATCAGCGATTCTGGCGTTTGCGATCAACGGCGTTATCGCGTTCTTGACGGCGTTAAGCTTTGCAGAGATGGCGTCGAGGTTTCCCGAATCAGGCGGAACCTACACGTTCGCTCGAAAAGTATTATCCGTCGAATCAGCGTTTACCGTGGGCTGGGTGGTTTGGTTCGCATCGATTGTGGCCGCGGTTCTATACGCACTCGGTTTTGCCAGTTTCGCAATTTTGTTGGCGTCGGAAGTCACGACAACAGCGGGTTGGCAGGCACCTTGGATCACTGAAAACCCCAACCTTCCGTCGTTGATCGCGATTGGTACAACGCTGGTCTTGGCCGTCTTATTGATGGTGAAAACGGGCGGCGGCGGCGACTTCGCAAATATCGCCAAGTTGACGGTCTTCGGGATCTTAATTGTCGGTGGATTTTGGGTGCTGGCTCGGCAAGATCCTGCACAAACAACAAAGTCATTGAAACCTTTCTTTGCCGGTGGGGCGGGCGGTCTGCTGCAGGCGATGGGGTACAGCTTCATTGCGTTGCAAGGATTTGATCTGATTGCAGCGGTCGGCGGCGAGGTCAAGAACCCTCAAAAGAATATTCCTCGAGCGATGATGGTATCTCTGCTGATCGCGCTCTTGATTTACTTGCCCTTGCTGTTTGTGATTGCCACGGTGGGAACTGATGGAATTCAAAGCGTAACGGAACTGGCCAACGACAATCCAGAGACCATCGTTGCCTTTGCGGCCAAAAACTACTTGGGCACCTCGGGCTATTGGTTGGTGCTGATCGCTGCCGTACTTTCGATGTTCACCGCACTGCAAGCGAACCTGTTTGCGGCGTCTCGTATTGGCCTGGCCATGGCGCGCGACCGCACATTGCCTCAGCCAATGGCGAGTGTGAATCCGCAACTAGGAACTCCCATCGTTTCAGTCCTAGTTACTGCGGTGTTGACATGTGGATTGGTAGTGACGTTGCCCGATGTCGCCTCTGCCGGTGCGGCGTCTAGTTTGATCTTCTTGATCACCTTTGCGATAGCACATTGGTTAGCAATTTTGGTTCGTCAGCGAAGTCCCGAGGAAGCTCCGCCGTTTCGTGTGCCGCTATTTCCGATGATGCCAATTCTTGGTGGCGTTGCATGTATCGGACTCGCCATATTTCAAGGCATCGCGGTTCCTGCGGCCGGATCTATTGCAATGCTGTGGCTCGGTTTCGGCGGTTTGCTTTTCTTGACAATGTTCGCCCGCAGTGCTCGCTTGAAAGACGTGTCCAGCATAGCGGCCAACCCAGAGCTAGTGCGTCTGCGAGGCAACACACCATTGGTGCTTGTTCCAATTGCCAACCCAAGCAATGCCGAAGCCATGATCGCACTTGCCGAAATACTTGTGCCACAGGGTTTTGGCCGCGTGCTATTGCAAACGATTGTCGTTGCACCTCAAGACTGGATGCCGCTCGAAGACACCGAACCGATGGATCGATCGGAAAGGGTCATTCGACAGTTAGTCGAGACCTCAACGATGTTGGGAATTCGAGCGGAAACTTTGACGACCGTTTCCCACGAACCGATGGAAGAGATTGCTCGCGTTGCTCGATTGCATCGTTGCGAATCGGTGCTGCTAGGACTCAGCGAGATCACCGAAGATGCGACGGATTCGCCAATAGAAGGACTCTTGGGACGATTGGAAGCTGACGTCGTCGTATTGCGAGCGCCTCCGCATTGGCACTTGGTCCAGGAACAACGGATCTTGATTCCGGTCGCTGGTCGCGGGATCAACAACCACCTGCTGGTTCGATTGTTGGGGAGTCTGCAGCGTCGACAAAAGTGTGAGGTGACTTTTTTCCGTGTGATCCCCGAGGACGCATCGGACGCGGAAGCCAAGCGAGCCAAACGCGAATTGCTGAACCTCGCGAGTCTCAATTTCAGCGGAGCTTGTCAGTGCGAGGTCGTGCGGAACGATGACCCGATCACGGCCGTCGTGGAAGCCTCACGATTTGCTGGATTGATTGTCTTAGGCGTGCAACGTATCGGGCCCAAGAAGAAGCTCTTCGGTCGCTTTACCCGAAGTGTCGCTAGGCAGACCGATTGTCCACTAGTCGTGATCAGCCGACGCGGTTGATAAAAGCTTTCACAATTTTCTTGACACGACTGTAAACAAGCGTACACTTCCCGCCGGTTCTGGTTCAAGCGACCTGAGAAGAGGGATTTGAAAGATGAGCGTTACCGTGACCCAGCCTAAGAAGAGCCACCCCACGATGGGCGATGCCAAGGAAGTACTAAAGCAGAAGTTTGGTTTGCCCGAATTTCGCGATGGGCAACTCGCGGTGATCGAACGATTGCTTTCCGGCAAGAATGTCGCGGCCGTCTTTCCGACCGGCGGTGGCAAGAGTCTGTGCTACCAATTGCCAAGCCAAATGCTACAGGGCACTACGGTAGTGGTATCGCCGCTGATCGCCCTGATGAAAGACCAATGCGACGCACTCGCCACGCGAGGCATTGCGGCGGCAAGACTTGATTCGTCTCTTTCCCCCCAAGAATTTCGCGATGCAATGAAAGGAATTCGCGAGGGCTCGATCAAGTTGGTTTACGTGTCGCCCGAGCGTTTCTTCAATGAACGGTTCTTAACGACCGTTGAATCTCTACACGTATCACTTTTCGCGATCGACGAGGCGCACTGCATCAGCCAATGGGGGCACAACTTTCGTCCCGATTATCTCAAGCTTGCAGAACTTGCGAAAGAACTTTCCGCTGAGCGAGTGCTGGCACTTACCGCGACAGCCACGCCGGAAGTGCTTGCCGACATTCGTGACGCCTTCCAGATCGAAGCCGGGGATGCGATTCGCACAAAGTTCTATCGCGATAATTTGGCGATCCGTAGCACGATTGTCGATGAAGCGACGCACTACCAAACGCTTGTTGAGCGAATTAAAGAACGTCCTCGCGGTTCCACTTTAGTTTACGTCACGCTGCAGAAAACAGCCGAAGAGATCGCTGAACGGTTGACTCTCGACGGTTTTGCCGCCAACGCGTATCACGCGGGACTTGACAATGAGGTACGGACGCAGATTCAGCAAGACTTTATTGGTTCGGATGGCCAAGTGGTGGTCGCCACCATTGCGTTTGGGATGGGAATCGACAAGTCAAACATTCGTTACGTGTATCACTACAACGCTCCCAAGTCCCTTGAATCCTATGCTCAGGAGATTGGACGTGCTGGACGTGATGGCGATGCGGCAATCTGCGAGTTGTTGCTGCATCCAAAAGATCGAATCGTGCTGGAAAACTTCACCTACGGCGACACGCCATCGCGACACAGTGTCCGGCGGTTCATCGAGTTTTTGGCGGGGCAAGCGGATTCATTTCATGTTTCGCATTACAGGCTAGCCAGCGAAACCGATATCCGAATTTTGGTCGCACGCACGCTGATCACGTACCTCGAACTAGATGGATACATCAAGGCGACGTCTCCACGCTACGACAGCTACAAGATAAAGCCTTTGGTCAGTTCCAAAGTAATCCTGAATCATTTCCAAGGGGAACCTCGCGAGTTTGCTGCGGGAGTTCTGTCATGCTTGACCAAGGGCCGAACTTGGTTCTCGCTTAATACAGTCTTAGCCGCCAAAAAGTTAGGCTGTGATCGCGGGCGAGTGGTGAAGGCGGTTGAATACATGAGCGAGAATGGTTGGCTGGAAATCAATGTTTCCGATCTTGTTCACGGCTATCGTTGGATCAGACGCCCCAGCACGAAGTCAAGCACGAAGTCAAGCACGAAGTCGAGTACGAAGCCGAGTGACGATACAAGCGATGCCAAGACATTGGCGGATCAGCTTCACCAGCGGTTGGCCAGCCGTGAAGGCTCGGAAGTGTCACGTCTAGACGGCATTTTCGATCTCGCCAAGGCTGATGCATGCCAAGCAGGCCTGTTGTCATTTCACTTTGGCGAGACGCTTGAAAAGCCGTGCGGGCAATGCTCGTCGTGCCTGGGCGAAGGCCCCTTCGAGATCCCTGCAATCAAGTCTCGTTCAATTGGCACCTCAGCGTTGGGGGTGATCACCGGGCTTGCCAAGGAATTTCCTGACCTGCTCAGCACGTCTCGCGACCGAGCTCGCTTTCTGTGTGGTCTCTCTTCGCCCGCCATGATCAAGGCAAAACTGACGCGTCACGCCAGCTACGGCGTCTGCAACGAAGTCCCGTTTTCAGATGTCATGGCTCAGGTAGGCGGGCTAGACGAGTGATTGACCAGAGTGGTTCCTTAAAACCGCTCAGAATCTGACGGCACAAGCCACTTGACGCATCCGAAATCGACCTGATACGCTTCCCCTTCACACGCGGCATCCCAAATTCCGCCAGTGGCCCATTTCGGGGGATTAGCTCAGTTGGGAGAGCGCTACAATGGCATTGTAGAGGTCATCGGTTCAAGTCCGTTATCCTCCATTTCAGAAAAGCCGTCTGCGATTTCGCAGGCGGCTTTTTTCGTGATTTTCACCGTGCATTGCTGACCTCGAATGGTCTGTTAGGGTTTCTTCGGTAGCTAAGGGCTCGGTCCGCAGCGATAGGAAAGGTTGCGGCAAGGTTGCCAGATCGCGAAGAATTGCAGGCCCTCTATCAGGCTCTTCGATTGGGGCTTTTAACAATCACTCGGTGCTTAAGCATCGATAAGTTGGACGGCAGGCGACTCACCACAATATTCAAGGCACTCAAGATATCATTGAGCGACTGCGTAGTTTCGTTAATTCAAACTTGACGCGCTGAAGAAGTTCAACGTGTACGATTCGATTGGGCAAGGTGCTAGCCTCCGCTTCCTGCTGTCGTCGGTTTAACATCGGTCGAGTTGCCGCGATTAGCTCCGGCGTTCGCTCGGCTGAGCACACAGGTGCATCTCAACCAATGCTACGAGTACTTTCGTCAGTATCCATTGTGTGCCTACTGGCCAGAAATGTGCGTACTTGTGATGCATCGCGTTACCCATACCATTTCATCAGTCGGGAAGATACGTAGTGTTTTGACAGAAGGTGAATTGATGTCCGCTGCGATCGAAAATACGAACGAGGACATCAAATGAACAGGCTCATTTGCATTGTCGCTTTGGCCGTATCGGTGCTGTGTGGTGTCACGGTTTGGGGACAGGAAAAAAGCGTTGAGCTGGAACTGTTTGCTCAACTCGATCAAGCGGTTGGAAACATCGCTTTCACACATGATGGAACATTGGTTCTAAGCCATCATCCTTTCTTTAAACCCAATGTACGCGTGGCGACCTACGATGCGACGGCAAACAAGGTTGTGCCGTTTCCGAACATGCAATGGAACACGCCTCGTGATGACAACGATTGGTATTTGGATGATGTGTTGGGTGTTCGGAACGACTCGAACGGCATGGTTTGGATGCTCGACATGGGCACTCGCAACAACATCATACCCAAGCTGGTCGCATGGGATACGCAAAAGAACAAGCTGCACCGGATCGTCTACGTTCCGCCGCCCGCAAGTCTAAGCATTTCGCAACTCAATGACTTTGTGATTGATCAAAAACGGAATCTGATTGTGATTGCTGATGAAGGAATCGCCCGCGGTGGCGACGGATCCCAAGCAGCGTTGGTGGTAGTTGACCTTTCCACAGGAATGGTCCGGCGCGTCCTTCAAGGTCATCCTTCGACGGCTGCCGACCGTAAAATGCCGACAAGGATCGACGGCAATCCGTTAAGTACTAGCGTCAACGGCAAGATGACGCCAATCTTCGTGGGAGCCGATGGCATCACGCTCGATGCGAACAACGAGTGGCTGTATTTTTGTCCGCTCAACGGAGACAAGATTTACCGCCTTCCGATCGCTGCACTCGCCGATCACGAGATGACGAACGATCAACTCGGCGCAACGGTTGAAACTTACGGTGACAAAGTCAACAACGGTGGCCTTTCCATTGACCGGTGGGACAACCTCTATTTTACCAACGTTGGCAGTCACAGCATCGGCTTTGTTTCTGCTCACGACCGCAAGTATTCAGAGATCGCATCCGATGTGAAGATGCAGTGGCCTGACGGAATCAGTTACCGGCAAGACGGTTACATGTACGTTTCAGCCGCTCAGGTTCACTGGGGGTCGGCGTTCAATGACGGAAAAGACAAGACATCGAGACCGTTTTACATCTTTCGCTTCAAGCCGTTTGGTGAAGGGATTTTGGGACGGTAGAAACTCGATCGACGAAGTGGGCTCTAATCACGAGAGATTCAAATGAAAGCTGTTGGACTGACACGTTACCTTCCAATCGACGACCCAAATTCGTTGATGGACCTTCAACTCGACAAGCCAAAGGCCATGGGGCATGACCTATTAGTCGCGACAAAAGCGATCGCGGTGAACCCGGTGGACTACAAGGTTCGTGCACCTAAAGACACGATCGAGGACTCGCCGAAGGTCCTTGGCTATGACGCTTCGGGCGTCGTCGAAGAGATCGGGCCGGACGTGACGCTCTTTAAGCCGGGCGACGAAGTTTTTTACGCTGGTGATATCACTCGACAAGGAACGAATTCCGAATTTCATCTGGTCGATGAACGTATCGTCGGTGCGAAACCGCAGTCACTTGATTTCGCTCATGCCGCAGCGTTGCCGTTGACATCGATTACTGCTTTTGAAGCCTTCTTTGATCGGCTGGGCATTGATGTTAACGGAGCGAACAAGGGCGAAACGATTCTCATCATTGGTGGAGCCGGAGGTGTCGGTTCGATTGGCATTCAGCTCGCTAAGATTGCTGGCCTGACCGTTATCGCAACCGCTTCCCGATCAGAGACGATTCAGTGGGTCACCGATCTCGGATCTGATCACATCGTCAATCATCACGAACCGCTTCGACCGCAGATCGAAAAGCTCGGTATGAAGTATGTTGACTACATCGCCATGTTCAACGACACCGACGGGCATTGGGTGGCAGCGACGGATTTGATCCGCCCGCAAGGGCACATCGTCGCGATCGTTGAAAACAGTAAGCCATTGGATCAACAGAACATGAAGTTGAAAGCTGCGTCGCTATCGTGGGAGTTCATGTTCGCACGTTCGATGTTCCAGACTCCTGATATGATCGAGCAACATCGTTTGCTAAATCGTGTTGCCGGCTGGATCGACGAGGGACGTATTCGAGCAACGGCAAACAACGTTGTCACGCCTATCAATGCCGCGAACCTACGTGATGCTCATGCCAAGCTTGAGTCCGGAAAGGCGATTGGCAAGATCGTTCTTGAAGGTTGGCGGTAGACTATCCACGCAGAACTGCATCTTTCACATCCACCAAGAGGAAACCCAACGTGGCCAAGCTAACCATCGTCGCCAATATCAAAGTTAAACCCGACCATATCAATGCTGTGAAAGCGGAGCTCGAAAAGTTGATTCCGATCACGCGAGACGAGGAAGGGTGTCTTCAGTACGACCTGCACCAGGACAATGAAAACCCGTCGCATTTCATGTTCTACGAAAACTGGGAGTCGCGTGAACGGTGGCAAACGCACATGAACAATCAACACTTGAAGGACTACATGGCCGCCACGGACGGAATGGTTGAAGAACTAACTCTCAATGAGATGACTCACATCGGGTAGCTCAGGCTTAGTGCCTTTTACTCTCTTGCCAACCCAGGCGGTTCGGCCTCACGATCGCACAACGTGGATCTAAACACCCGTCAAGCGGCGTGGCTTCTTCACCATGTCGGATCATTCGAAGAACTTTGGGGAAAGCTATGAACAAACGCGGCATCATGATTTTTCGAACGAGCATCTTTTTCGCGGTAGTCCTTGTCGCCGCAGTGGTCCTTGTCGTCGCATTGCCAACGAAGACAGGAGCAGTCGAACGGCAGCGTAGCGTAAGTGGAAAGCCGAATGTCATCTTGATCGTTACCGACGACCAGGGTTACGGCGACATGTCATGTCATGGGAATCCTTGGCTGAAAACACCCAACCTGGATCGACTTTGTGCCGAAGGTGTGAGCCTGGAAAACTATCACGTTGATCCCGTTTGCACGCCGACCCGCGCAGCCTTGATGACTGGGCGATATTCGACCCGTGTGGGAGCGTGGGACGTGGTCCAAGGCAGGCAGTTGCTTGCTGCCGATGAACGAACCATGGCAGATTTGTTTTCCGATTCCGGCTACCGTACCGGGATGTTTGGCAAATGGCACCTGGGAGACACGTGGCCTTACGCACCTCGCTATCGCGGATTTCAAAACGTCGTTCGCCACTTGGCTGGCGGCATCGACGAAATCGGAAACCCCATCGGCAATGACTATTTCGATGACACCTACTATCGAAACGGTGTCGCCGAAAAGATTGACGGATATTGCACGGATGTGTTCTTCGCGGAGTGTCAGCGTTTTATCACTCAGAAATCGAGTGAGCCGTTCTTCGCCTATCTACCACTTAACGCCATGCATAGTCCGCATACGGTAGCAGAGAAATGTTTTGCTCCGTTTGAAGCGAAAGGACATTCCGAGAAACGATCAAAGTTCTTCGGCCAGATCATTAACTTTGACGAAAACCTCGGGCGATTGTTCGATGTGTTGCAGGAGAATGAGCTAGACAAGAACACGATCATCATCTTCATGGGCGATAACGGCACCGCCGAAGGTTCAAACGGTCGGGTACCCGATGACGGCTTCAACGCTGGCATGCGTGGGAAGAAGGGAGGTGTTTACGAGGGCGGGCACCGAGTCGCATGCTTCGTACGTTGGCCCGGCCAATTGGATGCTGGACACCAAGTTCAATCATTGGCCTCTTGCCGAGATTGGTTGCCCACTCTGGTTGATCTATGTGGACTGGATTCTCGTGAGGCCAAACCGTTTGACGGGCAGAGCTTGAAACCTTTGCTAAAGCGTCCGGCTGACGGTTCAGGCGCAGACGACGGCTGGTCATCACGAACACTTTTCGTTCAACGGCAGCCTGACCAGCCCAGCCTTGTCGTTGATGGCAACGCGAGCAACCAATGGCGATCTTCTCATTACGCGGTGCTTACCGAATCTTGGCGGTTGGTTGATGGTGAACTCTACGACATTGGCAAAGACCCAAGTCAGGTGAACGATCTCGCGCGGCAGTATCCCGAAGTCGTCGATGATCTTCAGTCCAGATACCGTCAACACTTCGCGGATGTCTTTCAAGACGATGCCCCGTATGTACGATTCCAACTTGGCGACGACCGTGAGAATCCAACCTTACTGACTGTGCGAGACTGGCATCCCACTCAAGGCGGTGTGATTTGGAAACAAGAGCAACTTGGCGATGACGCTCTCGGCGTCAATGGTTTTTGGGCAGTGAACGTTACACAGCCTGGTCGCTACGCGATTCGACTGTCCCGATTCCCTGACGATTCGCCTGCGTCGATGAGGGCAACCAAAGCCGTGATTCAAATTGGTGACTTGAAATTTGAAAAACAGCTCGACAAAGATGACAGGTCAGTCACGTTCGAGATCGAGCTGCCAGCAGGTCCAGCGATCCTGCAGACTTGGCTCAGTGACGATCGCAACGTGGTCCGTGGTGCCTATTTCGTCCGCGTGGACAAACAATGAAAGAACTAGAGCGAGTTGCAGTTGCGCCGTCTCACATGCTTACAGCAGTTAAAGTTAGCGCCGGTGAAAAGCTTCATCTCGTGTTCTTTGCAACGATGACAATCAGTCTTTCTTATCGGTGGTTTAGCAGAATGACTTCCTGACGCAGGATGTCGATCCAGGTCCAACCACTTTAGAAGCCATCGTAGGCGGGCGGTCGCTTCGACAAGGGACCAGCGCGTCGGCGGCATTCTTAGTCGATCGCTATCGATGCCCATCAGTGTCGCGATTGCACTGGCCCGCTCGTTCGACGTTGTGGCTCGCACATTCATTGGGGTGATTGATCGGCTTGCCTTTGGGCGGTGAGCTTTCGAACAGCCTCGGTGATATTGCTTGGCTTGCTCGGGTCGGGTTTAGGCGTCCATTGGGGATCACCTTTCCAGTCCGGATGAGTCCACGCGCGTACGTAATCAATCTTGTAGTGAGCGGGGAACTCGCTGTCGTCTGGAAACGGCAACCACGACATGATCTCCATATCGAAAATCATTTGCAGCGGAACATGCCAAGCAACATTTCGGGTCGTTCTTACGCAATGGCCGTCGACGTAGTAACGAATCCAGTTCGGTGACCAAACGAAATTGACCGTGTGGAAATCTTCGGACCACGCAAATGGGGCGTACCAATTGCCCCAGTTCGACCAATGCTCGCTAGTTTCGGGTTCCTTGAAGATGTGCATGTTCATCCCAAACTTCTTCTCAAACCCTTTCGCACCGGCGGGAAGTTCAAAGACATCGAGCTCGGTGCGCCGTTCAACCCCATCTTCATTCGTCGCACCTCCGTTGAACCACCAGGAACTTGTGCACGTCGCGTGAGCGGGGCGAATCCTAACTTCAAAGCACCCGTAAGTTAACGCGGTTTTGGAAACTACTGCGGCAGCGGAATAGCCGTAGTAGTCTGCATCATTGTCGGCGTGCAGCTTTTCACGAGGTAGGGAATCATCTTTGCGAAGTGTCAACTGCAACATCCCATCCGCAACCTTGATGTTCTCGGGTAAGAACCTTGCGGGAGCTCGCCCGTGCCACGAAGGATAGTGATCCCACCACTTTTCTTGATCCAGTGAATCGCCATCAAACTCGTCTGTCATTGCCGGATAAGGTTGCCAACCAGTTGCGTTAGCTTGGTCAAACAAAGGTGCATCAGTTGTCGTGTGCGTCAAGGATGGTGGGGTGTCACCTTCTCGAGTCCAACCGCCGGCGTCCCTCGCTGCGTCGACATTCCACTTTTGCGCGAGATAGTCTTGGACGGCTTCAAATTCAGAGGGATCCGAGAATGCTCGGTTGTAAATGAGGATCTCAGCCACATCCGCCTTCAATCCGCCGCCGGGCTGTCCAGGAGCGGTTGTGCCAAGAGTCATAGGTAACGAGGCGACTGAATCTTTGAAGCTAGAATAGATCGCTGCTGGGAATCCATGTCCTTTTCCTCGCGGCGTCAGTGTCATCGCAATGCCATTGCCCAGGTGATCCTTGTTGTCAGGTTCTCGGGCGGACAGAAGTCGTTGCCAGTCACCTCTATCGGCTTGTTCTTCGCCGCGTTGAGACACAACGAACACAGTTACCGGCGAGGTCTCGGGAAATAGAACCGGAGTGTGCAGCGGAGTTGGAGTGTCGCCGGGCGTGAATCGAACCATCGGACCGTCGCCCGAAATCAATAGGGGCCGGTTCTGGGTAGACGCAACTGCATGATGATCATGGCCCGACTTGTCGTCCCATTGCAGAACTTGATCGGCATCGATCTTAAGCGTTGACGTATCCGCAGCATCAAGCCACAGAACAAGGTCCTGCTTAGGGAAATTCGATTCTTCCGCGAGAACCGAAATTGCGGACAGTGCTAGCGGTAAAGCGAGAACGAATGATCTCGGGACAAACCATGGAAAATCGGAGCGATCTTTAGCGAGCATAGAACTGACCTGAATCGTGAGGTGTCGAAGAAAAGGATGAGCAGAAACATAATAACCATCATCCAGATCGGGATGGGGTGTCGTATTCTCACGTTTAGAATTTGCATGGTCGAGCGAGCATCCACTTCCGGCGGCTCTTGCTTAAGGCTCGATGTGGACTTACGGGCTACACCAATGCAGCCAAAACCTGCCAACCAAGTGACAACATCTTGGCAAGGCGTCGTGATACAAATAGCACCTTGCTGCACATGCAGTGCGGCGATTGCGAGGTCAGGTGATCTCGCGCGTCCAGTCCATCTGTAGTCGGAGAACTAGGTGAGCAACAACCCGAACGATACCCAATCCTCTAGCGATCCCTTCGCCGTGAATCCTTACGCTGCCACGTCGAATGTTGGCTCGGCGACACAAGGGGCGGAAGATGTGGAAGTCTATCGCCGACAGTACCTGCAACATGAGGCTTCGGTGAAGTCCGTTGGGATGCTGTACTACCTCAGTGCAATGCTACTGATTTTTGTCGGCGGTCTGATGGCCGCTCTGGCGTTCGCCGGACCTGGCAATGGAGGCCAGAACCCTACGCCGACAGTGTTAATCGTCGTATTGGGGGCAGTCTATTTAGGGTTAGGGCTTTTCCAGTTCTTCGTTGCTCGTGGACTGCGCCGTTTTGAATCTTGGGCACGTATCGCAACTGTCGTTCTCAGCATTATTGGATTACTAGCTTTCCCAATTGGAACACTCATTTCCGCCTATGTGCTGTATTTGATGCTGAGCGAAAAGGGGCAGATTGTTTTCTCCGATTGGTACCAACAGGTGATGGAGCGGACGCCGCATATCAAATACAAGACGTCAATCATCGTGTGGGTCTTTGTTGCACTCTTAGCTTCGATTGTGATTGTCGCCCTGATTGCTGCAGTCGGGACGGCATAGGATTTCTAATTGCTAGCACATTGGATTGGCTCCCCGCGCTAAGTTGCGATGGATTCTGTTGTCTTGGCGTTCAACAAACCAAGACTGAAATGGACCTAGGTGGAAATGGAATTGCGAATGTGACTGACCAGACGTGTCACAGCACGCAGCGATAGTACTTGTGTCAGGGAGAGTGACTCACTCAAGACTGATCATCACCGGATCCAAGACGATCTCAGATTGAGACCGTCCGCTCATTAATCGAACTCGCTGGACGATAGCGAGACACGCTTGTGAGAGGACCTCGACAAAATCTGTAAAAGTCGAGGACCGTGGACTTGAGAGAAACTCCGCAAATAGCAGGGAATATTTCGAAAGTACCAAAATTGATGATCGTAAGACTTATGTCGCTTTCTCAATGGCACGGTATTTGATGTACAGACATCAAAACAAATCGTTTTTAGACCTTACTCAGTTCACATTTACTCAGGGAAGTTTGCCATGTTGGTTCTTAGTCGCAAAGAAGGCGAAAAGCTGTTGATCGGTGACGATATCGTTTTGACCATCAATCGTATTTCAGGAAACCGTGTTGCCATCGGTATCGAGGCTCCACGCCAAGTTCGCGTTGTTCGCGGTGAACTCGAGCGTCACGAAGTTTCCGCTGGTGGTGACTCATCAGTCGCCGCAGCAGTCAACGATACGAACATCGCAGTTGCTAGCAAACCACACGCTTAGGTTCGTCGCTTTGGAACGTGTTGCTGTTCGGTAATCGACCAGCGACCACGATGCTAGTGACCACCAAACTAGATGGGTTGGCCATGCGGCTTTCTTTATCTAGAAGTTCGTGAGTTCAACTGGTTGAACGCTTCGATGAAAAGCTCTTGAATGATGAGCTTTGGGCATTGCTACCCTGCAGTTGCCCTTAGATGGCTGACCGTAATTGCGCCACGAAAGCAGTGGTGGATGTCCGTGTCTTTGGCATGAGGACGTCCATGGAAATCGAGTTCGAACCGAACTGGATTGCCAGCCGATGATTTTTCGGAATGCAATGCGCCAAGTTCCACTCTACGCGGGATCGGGTTTTGATCGACGTCGCATTGAATTGTCGGAGGGATGGGTGTCGACTCTGCAAGTGCAGGCAAGTTGACATTCCACAATCGTTTTTGGCTGGTCGTATCGTCTAAATTGCGTTTAAAAGTAGCGATGATGGACTGCAACCATTCCGGGGCGTGATCCCAATTTTGGGGAACGTCGGGATGCCGCAGTTGAGAGACTGCCATCGCCGGGAGCCCTTGGAATGCAGCCTCACGCGCGGCCGCAAAGGTGCCACTGACCAGTAAGCATGCGCCAAGGTTTGCGCCTGCGTTGATCCCTGAGAACACGGCATCAACATCCGACGCCATGGTGGCGAGGGCTACGCGAATACAATCTACGGGTGTACCATCGATCGAATACCATTGGCTTGGAATGGTCGAGTGTCCGTTCGTCGCTTTATTGGGGAAGCCTTGTTGCGAACGCTGTTCTTCTACAAGGGTTGCTACGTCGGGTCGAGGTGTTAGCGTCAGCGATCTTCCGGTTGTGACGCTGTGTCCACACTCGCTTCGGCATTGGTCAGGCGCGACCACGATAACGCTATCGTCACTTGTTAGGTGACGGCGCAAGCTCTCGTATAAAGAGGCAAGTCCTGGTGCTTCGATACCGTCATCATTGGTCAATAAGAACTTCACAGGTGGGTAATCGCTTAGGTGTTGCAGACAGGAACGCTTAGGTGTTGCAGACAGGAACATCGGAGAGCATTGAGCGAGGTAGATGTCAGGCACTAGTCGCAACGTCATTAGCATGTCGGCTAATGATCGCTCTGGCAGCTATATCGCTCTCACAATTATATTGCTGCCGCCAATCTATCGCCCCTGCAGATGGATTGGCTCACGATCTTACTATCGCTTAACTTCCACGGTGTAGTTGAGCACCCGCCCGCCGTCATGCTCGCTGGCCCTTAGCGTCATCTGACCACCTATCAGTTCACGTCCATTCTTCCAGAATATTTCACGTCGAACAGTTTCGCCCGACTTAATGGTAATGAAACTGCTTTGATATTGTCTGCCCGGTACGAAAAGTAGTGCGTTGTAGGATTGAGCGATTGCTGAGCGATTCGTCATTTCGATCTCTACTCGTAGCTCTCCCGAAGGCATCAACCGGGTCATCACCTTCACGATCAACCCGTCAGGCCCGATCGAAATGTTTCGATAGACCGTGATTAGTTTTAATGGCAAGGTGTCGAGTTCGAATTGGATTGGTACTTCGTATTCGCCGATCTTCGCAGTATTGCTTAGCACGACATCGAAACTTTCTGTTAACGAGGTGCCCGCCAATGCTTCCCAGCCACGGATAGGATCCTCGACCGCCCACGATTCGGGAGTTAGCACGCGAACGCTACCTACTAGAGGTTCCCGGGTTGGGTTGGTGAAGTGGACCTTGAGCTGTTGTTTCTTTCCCAGCAGCGCGTCAAATTGCTCGGGCGTGACGTCGACTGACATTCGGAACGCCAGCAGCATGGGGTCCGCACCGACAATGAAGACCGGGATTCTTCCCACCGAGATCTTTTGGTGCGGCTGAACTGGGTCGGACTGCACGGGAAGGTTTGTCGCTCGCCCCCACACATCCACCATCTTGACGTTCTCGCCGAAGTAGATTTTTTCTTCTTTGGGATCCGACGACCACATCATTACCACAGCCCGATTCCCACCGACGAATACCGCGTTCTCGACGCCCAAGCGAGTCCTTAACGATCCAACTTGACGGAGGTCCCCAATCATTCTGGAGGTCGTGCGCCATGGGAGTAATAGCTCCGACGGGCTTCCGTTATCGTCGAGCAGTCCTTGTTCGGGATCGTAAGGTGTACTGGCGAACGCAGCTTGGACTCGGTGTGTTCGAACCGCAGTCATTCTCAAAACCAAATCGCGGATACGATCGGTTAGTTCATACTCGGACTTCTTGATCGGATCGAGCAGGAGCCACGTTCGTGGGCCATCGGAAACCCTTTTGTCGGGCTCATTCAGAGCCAAGAAGGCATCAAGTTCATTGGCTTCCAGTGGTGGTTCGCTGCTACGACAAACAGCATCCCAAGATGTTTCCGAGACGGGCAATTCACGCTCGAGCCATGGCCAGGAAATGGCGACTTCGATGGGTTGGCCAAAACCTTGCAGACCCTTTGATATTTCAGAAATTGTGTCTTTCAAACGCGGACGTCGGAGGAAGCTAAAGTCTCGGTCTCCGCCAAGTTGCCACGTCCGAACCTTAAGCGTTAACCGAGACATGATCGGCTCAAGCTCGGGTTGCCATATCTCTCGATCACGAAATAGTTCGGCTGCCACGATTCCGTTTCGCCCACGAAGTTCGTACTTGGCAATCTGATTCTCTGGCGGTGAATCCAACATTCCGACCGTTTGAATTCCCACATCTTGAAGTCTGGACAACGTATTGGCGATCGCTTCAGCTTTCGGTGTGTCTTCAGGACCGATCCAGCACGGGTACTTCACCCACGCAACGCCCACATCAGAAAGCCATTCTGCAAGTTCACGTGGCGCTAGGCCAGCATCGCCTCGAGTCAGCGTCCAGCCAAACGGTCCATGAGGAGTTCCGCCAAGGGTAGGGTCGATGACAGCCAGTGTCGTGTGGGCTCCCAATCGAGCACGGGGCGCACTACCTCGGGCAACGGCTTCGGCAACGATGATGGCTTCTACACGATAGAACCCTGGATCCAACAATCGCGGTTGCCATTGGACAGATGATTCCATCAACGGCGAGTGACTGCGATCTCGAAAGGCTTTGCTGTTGCTTGCAACGCCTTGCAATCTAAGGTCGTCGAACATGACCGCGCGAGTTGTCGTTTTAATCGGCAATATCGCACTATCGACCGTGTTGCCGTTGACGTCCTTCAGTTGAAATTGGATCTGAGTATCGGTCGTCGTCAGGCCAAGCACATTGGCGCTAAGCGTGATCGGACGTCCGGATTTATAAACGCCAGTGCTTTGATCACTGGTGATTCGCAGTTGCGGAAATTTATCGATACGAACGTTGTCGAAACCCACCGCGCCGCGTATGTCTTCGAGTCCTCCTTCGGAGCGTTCGATGTTCAAACGCACAAGCATTGTTTTGGCGTCCACCGGGGGACGAACCATTTCTAGACTGGTTGTGGTCCAAGGCGTCGTTCCCGTAAACGCGGCCGATGACTTCACATCGATGGGAATGCCCGACTCGTTCAGGAACACCAGCTCGACTCGAACCGAATCATGCCGTAAACCCTCGGTCATCACATCACAACTGAGTTGGTATTGATACAGTCGACTTGCAGCGATCGGAGGTGACTGAACCTTGAATTGACCACCATCAAGTTGCACACGAAAGTATTGATCCGACAACGCATCCACTAGCGAGGGTGGCAAGGTTGGCAGAAAACGGGCTGCTTTCATTGCGATGAGTCCGGTACTCAAAAGCAATGGTTGGGGTGGCACTAGAACCCGGTCGATCTCTGAGAGTGGCTTGATGCTTTCCCGCAATGACTTCCATGACTTCATTGTCGAGCGATCGATGCGAAGCATCTTGGCATCGAATTCCTCATCGTGAGATTTTAGTTCCGCGACGACGTACTTGGGGTACCCTACTCCTTCGTAGCGTCGCCATTGATCGGGCCACGCATCGTAGTTTTGGTCGCTCCCTCGATTGAACCGCCAGCCGAGCGATTCGATTGCGATCGGCTTGGTGGGAACTGGAGCCAGTGCGTGGATCGACGGCGAAGGTTCAAGAGCTCGCAAATCACCGCCTGCCCGAGTGAAGATCATGACCAGCATGGCGACCGCAAACCAGCGTATGATCGTTCCGCCGGTAACGCGGCCTCGGTGTCGGTCGCGTTTCGGGGCACTGTTCCGTTGAGGCATGGCCGTGATACGATTTCCGTCTTCGACTGAGCAGTTGGGTTGATCGAATGCGGTAGCCGCTGGCATCAGCTGGCGCATGCAGCACCGATCTGCATCAGTGTTTCGGTTCGCATCGCGACCGAATTTCGATTGAGGGCTAGCAGGAACCATAGAACATTTGCTTCCGAAGCCTTAACACCCATAGAAAAGGATCTCGAATTGGCTGAGTTAAACATCGCGGTGCGGATTGATTCGTTGGGACTTCCAATGCCCAGAGCACTCGAAATGGCATCCCGGTTGGGAGTTCGCGCGGTTGAACTTAACGCGCGCAGCGGCATTGACCCTTCTTCATTGTCGGACACTGGGCTCCGCAGCTTTCGCAAAATGCTCAATGACCTCAATTTGAAGGTCTCTGCGCTGCGTTTTCCTACCCGAAGGGGCTATGACCATCTGCAAGATCTCGATCGTCGAGTCGAAGCGACGAAAAAGATGATGTTGCTAGCATATAAACTTGGCACCACTGTTTTGGTCAATTCTTTAGGTCGCGTTCCTGAATCGGACGAAGATCAACGTTATGAAACTCTGAAGTCCGTTGTCGACGACTTGGGACGATACGGGGCTCGCGTGGGGGCATTCCTGGCCGCGGAAACAGGCACTGAATCGGGTGAACGCCTAAATGCGCTGTTGGATACGTCGGAAGACGGTTTTGTTGGTGTCGCGTTGAATCCAGGGCAGTTGGTCATCAATCAGTTTGCCTTGGAAGAGTCCATTAAGGCGGTTGCATCGCGAGTGCAGTACGTCGTGGCTATCGATGGTGTGTTGGACTTATCGGTTGGCAGAGGTGTGGCGGTGCCGTTAGGTCAAGGCATCGTGGACTTTCCTATGATGCTTGGTGAACTCGAAGAACATCAGTACCAAGGTGCCTTCGCCGTCGGTCGCGCAGAATCTTCCGCCGAAGAGCTTCGTGATGGAGTGGATTATTTGCGTAGTCTTTGATCAAGAGATTGAAAGATCGCTATGAGCAACGCTTCTTCATTGTGACAAGTGAAACTGACCAACGCATCGCGAGCGGGCATTGTTGGCCACTCCATGTGCCAAAGATCGAAAGCCACAACGGTGATTGCTCACTTGATCGTTAGCCGTCCGCGTAATCCAGCGGCGGCAGATTGATCAGGGTTTTGAAGTTCCGCCCACAATCGAGCCTGTCCGGTCACCGGATGAACTTCGGGCGAAACAAAGGTGACTCTTCCTTTCAGCGTTTGAGGTTTGTCGACTCCGTTGATTAGGAATTCCACCTCGCGTCCGACAAGTTCTTTCCCATACTTGCGTCCGTCGATGAAGCACTCGGCGCGGATCGGGTCAAGCGAGATGAGCCTCACCAAAGGCTTGCCTGGTTCGATCCACTCGCCAGGCTGAACGGCAACTTCAACCACGGTTCCGGTTACGGGAGCCGCAATGTTGTGAAGTTCCAAACGAGCTTCGGCGATACGAGCCGCGGCAGCTTTCTCTTTGGCTTGAGCAGCCGCAACCCGTAGGTCATGTTCGGCCTGTTCGATTGCCAAACGCGACTGATCGACAACGAGTTGTAGCTTGGCGATCTCGGTGTCGCTGATAGCACCGGCGAAGCCTCGGTTCGCATCGGTACTCTGCTGCAGTTCGCGTTCTCGGACTTCGAGGGTTCGGCGTGCGTACCTTGCGTCCACGTCATTGTCGGCTTGCAAGCGAGCGGCTTCAAAAGCGGCTTCAGCAGCCTCCAGCTCGGTTTGAACTTGGTCACTGTTTAGTTGCACCATTGCGTCGCCACGAACCACGCGTTTGCCCTCGACCACGGAAACCGTGTTTACGATTCCCGCCATGGGGGCAGCAATGAAGGTGTTCTGAATCAGCGAAAGTTGAGCTTCATTGATTGCGATCGGCTTAGACGAAGCTGGATTTCGTGGTGATGCAATCGAGGGATCCGCCGGACGCACCGTGTTGGATGGTCCACCCAACGTTTGCTGAGCGATTGCCGGTGACGAAACGACCGGCGCAATGCAGAGGCCGGTGAAGACGACGATTGCGGATAAGAATGTATGAAATTGCATTTCGGTAAACCAATATAGTTTGCAGTTCGATCTCGCTAGGAAATAGAATAAATCCCCTAGGTCTGTGTCGAGACGAATGACGGGTTCTACAACCACGAGTAGCAAATAATGAGTGATCGAGTGGATGATTTGGCTGAAGACATGGCTAATGGATTGGCGTATGTCACAACGACTGTCGCGAATCTTGATGATGCAGAAAAACTTGCCGGTGAGCTGGTCAGCCAGTCACTAGCGGCGTGTGTGCAAATTGATGGGCCCATCACGAGTCACTATCGCTGGGCGGGCAAAGTGCAAACGTCGTCGGAGTATCGGTTGTCGATTAAGACATCTCAAAAGGCTTGGCCGAGGTTGCTGAGCAAACTTCCTAAGATGCATCCTTACGAAGAACCGGAAATCATTATGACCAAGATTGACCAATTCAGTCCTGGCTATGGAAGCTGGGTGATTGACCAAACGACTTAGTGGAACGCGAGGCTTTCGTACAACGGCGGTCCTAGCACCAGCAACCCAACCGCGATTGCCGCAATCGAAAGGACCAGCACGGCTGCGGCGGCGGCATCCAGTGATCGACCCACCAATTCATGACGATGAGGATGCAGGACTCTCACTAATGTTTCGATAGCGGTATTGATCAATTCCGCAGCGACGACGACCGCAATGGTTAGAACTAAAACGGACCAACGCCACGCTTCTACCTGCAACAACGCCGAGGTAACCAAGACTGCTGCCGCAATTGGCAAGTGTATTCGGAAGCTGGTTTGAGTTTTCAGTGCCCAGAAAAGCCCAGAGAAAGCAACCCGGAACTTGGATGACCATGATGGGGAAAGCTCGTTCATGTCAGCTCGTTCGTCAGGCGTTGGCATCGTCTATTCGAGCCCTTCCACGCCTGGTGGCGGAATCAACTGACCGCCGATGCGTCCGAGTTTCGGTCGTGGCCAGAACCTTGGTTCGATGGCGAAGCCAAAGCCAACATTGTCCCGACCTTCATCGACATTGACTCCCAAACGTACGAGCATCGACTCGCCGACGCGAGTCAGCGCGAGTGATTGGCCGATGTTACCGGTTTGTCCAAAGTCGTAGGTGGTGCCGGCTGAAGCAATCCACTTTTCGTTTAATCGATAATCGACTGTGCTGCGCAGAACCGTGCTGCTAATTGGGCCTTCCAGTGAAAGCAGGCCAATGTAGATATCGCCCACACCGGGACGGCTGCTGCGAATGCCTGCGCTTAGTGAACGTAGTCCGTCGTCGAAGAAATCGATATAGCCGTCGCTCAGCAGAGTTACGCGGTCGCCGACGTGGTATCGCATGTCGTAAGTTGTCGGGCCAATCGATTCGCCAAAGTTGTCTCGATCACCTTCGGGGAACAATATGGTGTCGACATCAAATTGGAAGAGATCCACGATTCGTTCGCGTCCAGGTAGTCCCCGCTTGGTTTGAAAACGTTGGTGTAGACCGATACGGAATTGCTGTAAGTCATCAACGACCACATCGCTTGGGCTCGTCACGCCCTGTTGAATGCCCTGTCGAAACGCGTAGTTGCGCGGATCAAATTGCAACGGCAACAAGCCACCGAAGGTGTCGCCGATGAAGCGACGTCGAAACTGTTCTTGCGCGTTGTCATCGAGCGAATCGTAATACGGAACTTCGTCCATATTGGTGTCACTGTCAGCATAGAAGTACTCGGCGGTCCACTCAATTTTGTGAGCAAGGCCGCGAACGTTAAGGAGACTGCTTTGGATAGTGGGGTCAACCTTCCACATTGGTAGGCTGGCGCGGATGCCAGCTTGTCCGACCAATCGCGTTAGGGAATCGCCATCGGTTGCCTCGCCATAGTGGGATGCCTCCCCAGCGACGTTGGGAACAATCTTTAACGCTCCTAGTTGAACAGGCAGCGACAGTTCGTGTTTGGTGGATGCAACAACACCTTGCTCGTTCGTGTCCCCCGGAAGAGCAAAGTACTCAGCCGCTTCCGCGGGATCGTCGGGGGTATCGGCGGCGTTTAGCTTGGCATAACCCACGCGATTATGGGCGGAGTATGTCAGCCGGTCTCCCAAGACCGAACCACCGAGTAAGTAGTGATCTAGCTGAGGTAATTGTTCCGTTTCGCTGTAGAAGTCATTGCTTTGAACTTGGGCGGACAAGTCGAACAGGTTGTTGTAGTGATACTTTCGAAATCGCAAAGCGTTGCGATGATCAACTTCTCTATCCCATTCATTTTCGAGATACTGTTCAAGGAAATTACGATCGCTCAGCAGTCCAATTTCGGCGATCAATTCGTAGTCATTGGGCATGAAGTGACGGTGGCGCAGCAGAGTTCGCCCACGCAAGGACTTCTCGGGATCGAGATTTCGCCGGTCGCGCCCCAGATTGTCTTGGCCGCTGTCATCGATGCCCCAAGCGTCAAAGTAGCCAACGACGGGGCCGGGAACTCCGAAGAGTCCAGGCAGGTTATAGCGCAGCGATGTACCCAGTGCTGGACCGCGATCGCTAAGGTAGTCCGTCGATAGCTCCCACTCCACGCCTTCGGGTGCATCGTCCATGCCTAGCAGTTGATACAGATCAAAGTCCAACATGACTTGGGTGCCGAAATTGCTATCGCTTCCGACGTTGATGCCAGTCAGGTAGTAGGACGGTTGTTCAAGGCTGGTTGCTAGTGTTGGCCAATACAGCAGCGGAACGCCGCCGAAGTAGACGAAGTTGTTGGTGCTTTCGATGAACGGGTCTCGGTCGATGCGTTGGATTCCCGTAGCGGGATCAGTTCGAAGACGCTGACGGTCCGTAAGCTGCAATCGTTCGCTCTGCAGCCAGTACCTTGGCACACCCATGCGGCTGGTGGTGACAGCAGCATCGAATGCTTGGAAGTTTCCGGCGCTGACCTGTTGCAGCACTTTCGCTTTGAGCCGCACGATTCCTTGGTAGTCGGGAATGGTGGTAATCGCTTCGGCGTTTAGCACCATGCCCTGTTCGGTCGCGATGTTGTAGTACATCGATTCGGCGTAAATGATTCGCTCACCTTGGCGAAACA
Source organism: Rubripirellula amarantea (assembly GCF_007859865.1). NCBI lineage: Bacteria > Pseudomonadati > Planctomycetota > Planctomycetia > Pirellulales > Pirellulaceae > Rubripirellula > Rubripirellula amarantea. The sequence goes on from NZ_SJPI01000001.1 coordinate 2,205,660, forward strand.
CAATGTCGCCTTCCAAATACAACTCACCGGCTGCGGCGGAAGGATCGACACTGCCGTTGAACATATCCGACAACATCGGAAGCCAACCGACGATGCGATCAGCAGAGAGCGATATCGTGCCAAGGTTGGTGACCTGACCACCCTGGAACTCTGCGGAAACATCACGGATCAACACCGTCACGCCGCCCCGAGCAACTGCGATGCTTTCGCGAGTTTCCACTCGGTTTTGCAATTGAAGATTCGCGGGCATCGACCCACCACGTGCGAAGAACTCTACGGCACGTCCGCCGACGAAGAACGTGGTGCCCGTGGGGGCGCTACTTTGTCCGGGCAACAGGCCGGGTGAGGACTGATCGAATGGTATTCCCGGTGCAAACTGAGTTTGTGCGATTGAGCCGTTTGAAGTTTCGTCGGTGAGCACGTTGGTCGATGGCAATAGCTCGAATAGCTCAGGCGGTTGCGCCGGTGCGCCGCGATAGTTGGGGGCTTGTACCTGAGGGTCAATCAACGTGTGAATTATCCACGTGGAAATACCTGCTTGCGGTCGCAACGCGGGAACACCCAGACCCGTCGCATCTTGAACTCCCGAGGCAACGATTCGACATCGAACCTTTCCGACGGGACCATCGGCGACGACAAGAACGCGATCTGCGGTGATCAGGTTCCCCGCATGGGATATGACGCAGTCACCTTCGACTAAGGACGCGTCGGCTCCATCAACTTGCCATCGCCAGATCGTTCGTCCACTGACTTGGACCGGATCAGGGCTAATTTCTTGAGCGGAAAGCGTGGATCCAGTAGCGATGGCTACCCATACGGCAACAACAGCGAGCGCCAGCGAACGCGCAGCAGCGAAGGCCCAAAAGAAATCCATTTCTTTCGAGCTGCAAATGCGTACGTCGATCGTGTTACGCCAGTTTTTCAACTGCGTCATCAACCTCCGGCTTGAGGAGTTGCCTCCTCGGGGATAGTCACCTACTCAATCCTTGAGCAGGATCATGCATCCATCCGAGCCGATCGCCGGGAAAGATACTCGAGGAGTGTACGAATTGATTTCCCCTGCCCACAACGTCGAAAACGCATGCAAACACAGTGATAAATCGGTTCTTCGCAGTTTCACTCGAGAAAGACTCGTTTCACGACAGATTCAGCAGGCGGTATGAGGGAGATGCGCCGATGCGGAAGCGGGGGTGCTGCGAAGAGATTGACAGGCATAGCATTCTCAGTACACTTGCATAGGTCTGCAACTGTAAGGGGTGAGCCGCTGTTATGTGCGTTCGCCCTTCTAGCCCTCTTTTTTCAGAGCGAGTCATCAGCATTTCTAAAGCGAGTTCGACCGAACCGACGCCAAGCTGCGAAACTGAAGATCACCGTGGGGATTCCTTCGTGATTGACATGGAATCATGTGAACGGGCGGCTGCCATCTTCCGAGCACTGGGTGACCCTCAACGGCTTCGGATTTTGATGATGCTTGAGGCATCGGAACGGTGCGTGTCAGAGATCTGCTCGGTGCTTGACGAGCCCATGCCCGCAATTTCACAGCGGCTTCGGTTGCTCAGGAGCGAACGCATTGTTCGCTCGCGACGCGATGGCAAGCACGTTTACTACGGACTTGCCGACGACCACATTTCGCGGTTAGTGACTAACGGAGTCATGCACGCGATCGAGAACCATTCCTAGGGAGCCTATCGTAATGTCACACACGCACGAAGATCACGATCACCAGCACGGCCCCGGGTGCGAACATACGGGCATTAAGCACGGCGACCACGTCGACTACCTTCATGATGGGCATCTGCATCATGTCGAAGCCGATGGCAGCGTCGTCGAGCACAAGATCGAGGTCACCTCAACGAATCCAGACCAATGCACGCCGGCTCATCAATGTGGATGTCACGAGGCGAGCCATGTTCATGGACCGGGATGTGGTCACGAACCCGTACCGCACGGTGATCACATCGACTATCTCGTGGACGGTCATCTACACCATCCCCACGGCGATCATTGTGATGACCACGGTCCCGTGGAAATGGTCGAAAATCAAACGGATCATCAAAAGTAACAAGTCTGGTGCGGATATGAATTCTTCCAAGGACAAACCCTCCGGTAAGGAGGGCTCTGCCAACGATCCTCTGGTCCAGATCCAGGGCGATATCCGCGCCGCAGGTCTGCGTGCAACGCCTGCGCGCACAGCAACTTTGATCCTGCTTCGGGAATCGACATCGCCGTTAAGCCATGCCGAGGTTGCCGACCACTTGGCACAGACGGGTGTGGACAAAGCCACGGCGTTTCGAAACTTGAACGACATGGCCGAGGCGGGGTTGCTGCGTCGAAGTGAGTTGGGCGATCACGTTTGGCGCTTCGAAGCGATTGATCCAACTCAGTCCGATGCCCATGTGCATCCGCATTTTCTATGCGTCGATTGTGGCTCGGTAGCTTGTCTTGATGACGTTGAGTTAACGGCACATAGCCAGCGTCAAAGCGATCGTGTGGGTCAGGTGACCGAGATCTTGCTGCGTGGTCATTGCAACGATTGCCGATAGTCGATCGTGACTTGGTCGTGATGACCGTCTCTTCTTGCCGTGTCGTCAGGACCGGGCATTCTTCGGGGCTTTTTCCGGCCTGCGCAAGGTTTGTGGTCTATGTTTGCGTGGGTCGTTGCATTGTAGCGCGAGTGAACCACGCCATCAGTGGGTGTTCTTCGTCATAACCAGCACGACCCGTCGTCAGCTTCATGCCCCAGCGCCGCAAACGTATGCGAGCGAGCATGAAGGAGCTGACACTTTGCACGGGACAAACCGGTTAAATCGACCAAGGAATTACCAAGATGCGTACGCCCACCACTGCTACTGCTGAATCAACTCGCAACCAAGACTTTGAGCTCGTCAAACGTCGAATTCACGGCAAGCTCGTCGATAAACTCGACTTATCGAAGGTGGGGGACCTTAAAGGGGATACCCTCAAGAAAGAAATACGGATGGTTGTCGAGCATCTTTGTGATGCTGAAGACACCCTACTCAATCGCCAGGAACGCGAACGCATCGTCGACGAGGTGATCGACGAAGTTCTAGGTCTCGGCCCGCTTGAGTTAATTCTTAAAGACGAAGCGGTCAGCGATATTCTGATCAACGGTCCTAAGAACATCTACGTTGAAAAAGGCGGCCGGATGCAGAAGTCGGAAGTCGAATTCCGCGACAACAAGCACCTGCTGCAAATCATCGACCGCATCGTTAGCAAGGTCGGACGTCGTGTTGATGAAACTTCGCCGATGGTTGACGCTCGATTGGAAGACGGTTCGCGGGTGAACGCGATCATTCCACCCTTGGCACTTGACGGTGCCTGCGTTTCGATTCGTCGATTCGGCTCGAATCCACTGAAGCTTGAAAACCTGTTGAACTTCAAAGCCTTCACCCCCGAGATGGTGATGTTGCTTGAAGGCTGCATCAAAGCTCGTCTGAACTGCATCATCGCAGGCGGTACTGGTTCGGGTAAAACAACGCTGTTGAATACCCTTTCATCGTTCATTGGTCACGAAGACCGGATTGTGACGATCGAAGATGCTGCTGAATTGCAGCTCCAGCAAGATCACATCGTTCGGCTGGAAACACGTCCGGCCAACATCGAAGGCAATGGTGCGGTGACGGCAACGGACTTGGTCAAGAACGCACTGCGTATGCGACCCGAGCGAATCATCATTGGCGAATGTCGTGGTGGTGAAACGTTGGACATGTTGCAGGCGATGAACACCGGTCACGACGGTTCGATGACCACCATTCACGCTAATACTCCTCGTGACGCGATCGCACGTTTGGAAACGCTCGTGATGATGAGCGGTTTTGAACTGCCCGTGAAGGCGATTCGACAACAGGTTGCTGGTGCGGTCGACGTCCTGATTCAGGCAAACCGTTTGCAAGGTGGGCCTCGTCGCGTGACAGCAATCACCGAAGTTGTGGGTATGGAACAAGACACCATTATCCTTCAAGACATTTACCGATTCGTTCAACGTGGCGTGAATGAAGAAGGCAAAGCATTCGGGCACTTCGAGTGCACCGGAGTTCGTCCTTCATTCATGGATAAGTTGGAAGCTGCTGGTGTTCGATTGCCGGCAAGTGCTTTCCGAGAACGCATCATCATGGAAGCCTAATCCACGAAGCTTTTATTGCTCGTGGTCGTGTCGACACTGGCACGACCGCGACGCTTTGTGAACGCTTCTGTAACCACTCATTCCTGTTCCCTCCACCTGAATCTTAATCATGCCTGGACTAGTCATTGCTCTCGTGATCGGCGTTTTTGTAGCCTCGTTGATCGCGTTTGCCGCTCACGTTCTGATCCCTGACTCGGAAACTAGCGCGACCGAAGATCGATTGTCGCAAATGGCATCGCGTCGTCGCGGCGGTTCGCAGCCAGAATCCGAGCAGTCGTCCCTGATGCGGGCTAGCTCGATTGACGACTCGGATATGCTGGGCAAGATGCTCAATAAGTTACCGGCTCTGTCGGAATACTTAGAGCAAGCCGACATGCAAATTAATCCTGCGAAGTTCGGGATGATATGCGTTGCGTTCTTTGGTTTCGGGATCTTCGCTTGCGTCGTGACACCGGTGCCAGTGATCTTGGGGCCATTCCTGGGAATCGCATTAGCGGGTTTGCCGGTCGGATACGTGATGTTCAAACGTAAGAAGCGTCTGCACAAGTTCGGTTTGCAGATGCCCGAAGCGATGGAATTGCTAAGCCGATCGTTGCGTGCGGGTCACTCGCTCAACGCCGGGTTCGGTTTGGTTGCAAGCGAGATGGACAATCCGTTGGCTGCTGAATTTGGTCGGGCGTTTGAAGAGCAAAACTTGGGCATTCCATTGGACGAAGCCATCGAAGACATGGCCTCTCGGATTCCAAATATGGACCTTCGCTTCTTCGCTACCGCGATTGTTTTGCAACGGCAAACAGGTGGTGACTTGGCTGAAATCTTGGACAAGATCGGGAAGCTGGTTCGCGAACGATTGGCGATTTTGGGTCAGATCCAAGCACTCACCGGCGAAGGTCGAATGAGCGGCGTGGTTTTGTTAGGCATGCCACCCACACTGTTCTTGGTGATGTTGAAGATGAACTACGAGTACGTGGTTCTGTTGTTCACCGACCCTCTCGGCAAGATCATGTTAAGCATCGCCCTTGTTACTCAGATCATTGGTGCGATTGTGATCAAGAAGATCATCACGATCAAAGTCTAGCGTTCTAGGTTCGCTCACTACGTTTCATTCTCGCGCCTTTATTCATTCTCCAACCACTCATTAGCATCATGTCAACTTCGTTGATTCTTGCCTTATCGCTTAGCCCCGCGACCGTTGTGTCAGCCGCCATCTTTGTCGTCGTTACCGCTACGGCATGGTTAGTTCTCGGTCGTGTCAGTGGCGAAGACAAGCCTCGAGCGGAAGCTCGCTTGGACATGCTGCGTCGCGGCGGCCGACCCGATGGTTCGGTGCAACTTGACGGTGCCGGCAAGAAGAAGGCCAAGAACGAAAAAATGGCTGCCGTTCTTGAACGTGCCACGATGCCTCTGGAAAAGACGGTTAGTGGCAACGAAGAGGAGATGAGCAAGCTAAGAGAAAAGCTTGTCAATGCGGGTTTCCGTCGCGAAACTGCCCCGATTGTGTTCAAGGGCATGCAGTTGATTCTTGCTGGTGTTTGCATGTTCTTAGGCGGTGTTGTAGGCATCATCGCCGACGGGCTCAGCCAAGCGTTGCTCATGAAGGTGTTCGGCGGCTTCGCGGTAGGTTTCTTCGTTCCCAACATTCTGCTTTCGCTTGCCGCTAGCAAGCGTAAGGAAAAGATTTTCCTGGGATTGCCAGACGCACTCGACTTGATGGTGGTTTGTGTCGAGGCTGGTTTGGGGATGGACCAAGCTCTGCGGAAGGTTGCCGAAGAAATGCTGAAGAGCCACAAAGAGGTGGGTGAAGAATTTGGCATCGCCAACCAACAACTGCAGTTTGGACAAACACGAGCCGAGGTATTGCACGCACTGGGGTTCCGCAGCGGTGTTGATGACCTTAAGCAATTGGCGTCGATCCTGATTCAAGCCGACAAGTTCGGTTCGTCAGTCGCGACCGCTTTGCGAGTTCAATCGGAATCGATGCGAACGAAGCGACGTCAGATCGCTGAAGAAAAAGCCGCGAAGACCGCGGTGAAGATGATTTTCCCTCTAGTGGTCTTCATTTTCCCAGGCATCTTTGTTGTGCTTGTGGGGCCTGCTGCAATCAGTATGTATCGCAACTTGATCGAAAATGGTTGAGAAACATTTCGCTCGAGATTTCTCGAGCGGGCGCAGGTATTGAAGGCTTTCTGATCAGGATTGGCCTATCAAATCACGCAAGGCATTCATCGCGACTTTCGCGTTGGGTGCCTTTGCGATTTGGTCGATCAGGTCCTGCTGACGCTGGTTGATGGTGGCTGGTTCACCCTTGCCCGGTAGTTTCGATTCAACATCGCTCACCATGCGTCGCAGCAACTCTGGTAGTCCATCGCCCGTTTTCGCGGATACCAAAAGAGCATTGGGGTGCTGGGTTTTTAGATCCTCGCGGGTGTCGGCGGCAATCAGGTCTGATTTGTTGAAGATCCTGAGTGTAGGACGATTGGCTGTGGCTTCTGGCTCGCCTGAGGGTGATGAGCCTGAACTTGGCTCTTGATCGGAGTACTGGCCAACTTGGATGACAAGATCAGCACTTAGGATCTCGCGCCGAGCTCGTGTCACTCCTTCTTGCTCGATCGGATCCTCACTGACGCGAAGGCCAGCGGTGTCGCTGAGTTTCAACGGAATTCCGTCCACTACGGTTTCTGCGTGCAGCACGTCTCGCGTCGTGCCTGCGATATCGGTCGTGATGCTGCGATTGAATCCGACGATGGCGTTGACCAGGCTGCTCTTGCCTACGTTGGGCGGACCGACCAGCACGACTCGCCACGGCAAGTCGAGCCGACTAGTAAGGTAGCCGCGTTCGAGAATCCCACTTGCCTGCACAGCGATGTCAGCAAGGACTGCGTCAATGTTTCCATGGTTGACCGAAACGGCCAGACGGCGGGGTTGCTCCGTTGCCCAATCCAGTAGCGATCCACGCACCTGATCCATCGCGATCGACGCAAATTTTGCTGTCGTACAACGCGAGAGCATTTCGGTGGCCTCAGCGAGTAGCAGCGGTTGATGGCCTCGTGCGAACTCTGCTGCTGATACGATTTTGACACCCTGTGCGGCTAAAGCGGTGACGATGCGATGAATTGCCGCCACTCCGCCATGACAGTGAATTTCAAGGTGTTTTTCGGCGATCGGTGTCAACACGACGGATTCGGCAGCGATCGCATCTTTGGTATCTGTCTTGTCGCCCCAAGTGCCGTAGCGTACTTGATCAGCCTTTAAGGACAGTGAAGAAGCCGGGGTAAAGCAGGCTTGAACAACTTCATTGGCGCGCGGACCAGCAATCGCGATCACTGCGATCGCGCTTCGGCCGACGCCAGTGATTGGTGCCGCGATGGTTTGGTTTTTGAGGTCCGATGACACGGTATTAAAAAATTTATTGCTTTGAGGTGAAGACATCGCTTCGTAGTTGAATACACTTACGCATCAAAGCCAACCGTGCGACATAAGTGAATGACATTAATCCTTCGGTTGGCATTTGACGTTGATGCACCGTTGATCTGCCCCTCCGTGAATCCGACGAGCTTTCGAGCCCATGGCGAAAACGAAGCCAAAACTCAAAAAGCCGCCCCGCTCCTCGCGGAGCAACTCTACCGAACCGATCGTCGATCTCAATCGTTTAACGGACGATCAACTGCTCGACATGCGAATGTGTGACTTGCCGATCAAGATTGGCGTCAGTCCTCTCGAAAAACGCATCAAACAGCTCTATGACGAATTGGCTCGTCGCGGGCTACGATTCAGGCCTCACTGCTGGTTGAGCGAAGAGTGGTTTTCGCCGGATGACATTCCGGGCATCGCGATCCCGTTTTACTTGGCTCACCCGCGGCTGATTCGGCTCGAACGCAAACAATTGTTGGAAGTGGAAGGCGGAACTCACGATTGGTGCATGAGGATCTTGCGGCATGAAGCGGGGCACGCGATAGATACGGCGTACCGATTGCGACGCAAGGCGGCATTTCGAGAGTTGTTTGGGAAGCCGTCTCGGCCGTACCCGACCTACTATCACCCCATGCCGTCAAGCAAAGACTTTGTTCTGCATTTGGAAATGTGGTACGCCCAAGCTCACCCCTTGGAAGACTTTGCTGAAACCTTCGCCGTCTGGCTGAGACCCGGGTCTCGCTGGCGCAGTCGTTACAAAGATTGGCCAGCGATCAAAAAACTGCATTTAATGCACGATATGATGGAGTCGGTGGCAGACAAGAAGCCGGTGGTGACTTCAAAGGCCCGCCCCTACGCCCTATCACAAATCCGTAAAACGCTGCGAACCCACTACGCCGAAAAAAGAGAACACTACGGTGTTTCGTTGCCGAGTATCTATGATAACGACTTGCGCAAACTGTTTTCCAGCGATCCGATCGACAAACGCAACGTGACTGCCGCGATGTTTCTGACTCGTATTCGGTCCGAGTTGCGGTTAAGTGTGGCGAAGTGGACAGGCGAGTACACGTACACCATTGACCAAGTCGTTCAGGAAATGATTGAGCGAAGTCGCGAGTTAAAACTGCGACTGGGGAGTTCCCCGGAAGAAGCGAAGCGTGACGCGATGATATTGGTGGCCGTTCGAACCACAAACTTCCTGCACGAAGGACGTCGTCATATCGCGGTCTAGGCAGGCCGCCCTGATTCGTTCTTAAGGCAACATTGACCATGAGCAAACTACGAATACTCGTCTTGGTGCGGGAGGGCCACGTTCCACCACTGACCCTCGAGGGCATCTCGGAAAAAGAGATGGACTCGTGGAAGGCAGAGTTTGACGTTTGCGAAACGCTTCGCCATCTCGGGCACGAAGTACTTCCGCTTGGCGTCTATGACGACCTGACACCGATCCGCGAATCGCTGCGTGACTTCGAACCAGACATTACGTTCATGATGTTGGAAGAATTCCACGGCGTCGTGACTTATGACTTTGCGGTGATAAGTTATCTCGAATTGATGCAGCAGCCTTACACGGGCTGCAATCCACGAGGAATGCTGCTGAGCAAGGACAAGGCGTTATCGAAGAAAGTGCTTTCGTATCACCGGATCCCAACGCCTCGCTTTGCCGTCTTTCCCGTTGGTCGACAAGTTCATCGGCCTAAGAAATTGTCGTTTCCGTTGTTTGTCAAAAGCGTGATCGAGGACGCATCGTTTGGAATTGCCCAAGCGTCGATTGTTCAAAACGATGATCAACTTGCCGAGCGAGTAGCATTTATACATAAATCAACAAACGGGCCTGCAATTGCGGAACAGTACATCGACGGACGTGAATTGTACGTTGGGGTGCTGGGCAACAATCGCTTAACGACGTTTCCAGCTTGGGAAATGAACTTCGGAAAGATGCCCGATGATGTCGCTCGGATTGCCACCCGAGCAGTGAAGTTCAATCACAAGTACCAAGACAAACACAACATCACCACTCACGCGGCCAAGGATCTCGACGAGGCAACGCTTGAACGTATCTCGAAGTTGTGTAAACGAGTTTATCGCGCGCTTAGCATGAGCGGCTATGCGCGAATGGATTTGCGAATGACACCCAGCGGAGAGATTTTTGTTATTGAGGCAAACGCGAATCCGAATATCGAATACGGCGAAGACTTCTCTGAATCTGCCGAGATGGTAGGGATCACCTACGAGATGTTGTTGCAAAGAATCATCAACTTGGGGCTCAGCTACAAAGCTGACTGGATGGCTTAGGGAAAGTTCCAATGAAATTAAATCTCGAACCTCTTCGGAATCTTGATCCGTCGATTTTCATCGCGCCCAATGCCACGGTCTTTGGCGACGTGCAGATTGGTCGGGAAGCCACGATCTGGTTTGGCGCCGTAATCCGAGGCGATACGGACACAATCAAGATCGGTACCCAAACCAACATTCAAGATCTTTGTGTCCTGCACGCCGACCCTACCTTTCCCTGCACGATCGGCGATCGTGTTACCGTGGGTCACGCGGCGGTGATCCATGGTGCGACCATCGAAAATGATGTGTTGGTCGGAATGCGTGCCGTGGTGCTTAATGGTGCTACGATCGGAACCGGCAGCGTGATCGCCGCGGGAACTTTGATTCCTGAGAACATGGTTGTGCCACCGAACTCGCTCGTGATGGGAGTTCCAGGAAAGGTGCGAGGCCAGACCAGCGAAGTTCACCAAGCCATGATCACACGAGGTGCCAAGCACTACGCGGAAGCTGGACGTCAATATCTAGCGGCACAGACGACGCAAACCAAGTGATTGCAATTTAGTCGCGATAGATCTCGTGACAGGACTTGCATAGCTCCAGCAATCGAAAAGTCGTGTTCGATAGATGATGGGTGGATTCAACCGGCTGGGGTGACAGCGATCGTTCGATAGATAATTGGTCCTGCAATTCCGTTGCCGCTTGTTCGGACTGTTCGATCCAGCGACGGAAACGCGTGTCGGCAAGAAGACGATTCGTTTCGTCGTCATCAGACTTTCGTCGGGCGAATTCCCGAAAGTGTTCACGAATGAGAAGTGCATCGTGGGCCAGTTCTTCGCGATCGTCTTTCCATCCTGCGGACTCGGCGCTTTTGAGACGGTCGGCTAGTTCACCCACTTCTGACATCATGGAAGCTAGCGAGTTCACTTCAGCGATCTCGACGAATGTTTTCTGCATCGCATCGAGGTCTTCTGGTAAGATGCGTTTCGCTTCGGCAACCGCCTTGTGCAGACCTTTGTAGCCGATTCCCGTGCCGGCCTGTTGCAGCACCGATTGACCCTGGGCCGTGGTAATCAGTCCTGATGCAATGCAGGCTGCTGACGCCGCTGCTGGGCCGCGATGTTTGCCGTGGTGGCAATGGATATAGATCACACCATCGGTTTGGTGCACGGCCTTCGCAAGTGATTCAACTTCATCCTGGTCGATCTTGTCATATCCGATCGGCAAGTGGATGTAGCGAATGCCGTTGCGTCTAGCGATTTCCACTGGGGGAACGGTTGCGTCGACGGAGATAATCGTTTGCACTCCCAGATCAGCGAGCTCGGCATACTGGTCGGTTGAAGTAGGCCCTTCACCACAGATCACTCGGGGATGGATCTGTATAAGATGTTCAAGCGTGTTGGCATCGATCGGTGCTGGATCGACAGGAGTTGCATCACCAGAAGTGCGCATGCCATGCGTTTGGTCCGCAGACGTTTGTCCATTAGGCGATAGAGCTCTTGGATCAGTCTCAGCTTGGCCGCTGGTTGGCTTGTCGGTTGCGTTTGCGAGCGAGTTGTTGAGCAAGTTGCTGAGCAAGGCAATGCTCAAGCCAAGCATCGCTCTCATGACAAGCGACATGGAAACATTCCTCTGTGCTGCTTGAAAGCTTAAGTTCACTTGTGGTGAGTTCGACGTCGCTTGAAGGTTCATAGCGATCGAACGTGAACGTTGATGAGCTGTTCGGCGGGGTGGGGAGATCATTTTCACCTCTCCATTAAACTCAACTTGTCAAGAAAAGAAAACTCTCCCTCGATAGCCACGGGTGACAAACGAAGAGGCGTGAACGGAAGGTCACGCGTCAGAATGAATGTCTAACCTAGCATGGCTAAACCGATCAACGCTGGGCGGATCTTGGGTCAGCGTGTCTTGGCTAGTTGAATCTTGCCTAACAGGATCTAAACCCGATCGTTCACGACCGAGCGATCTCCGGGGCACCGACCAGTGCGGGAGCTCGACCATCGTGGTAGTAGACACGGTTACGGCCAATGTTTTTAGCCGCATAAAGAGCCTCGTCAGCTCGCCGAATGACTGGGCTCGACGCGAGATCCTCGCGAGGCTCACTCAGTCCAACGCTGACGGTGATGTCCAGCGACAGATTGCCAGCGGCCATGGGATGATGTTCGATTGTCTTGCGGACTTCGTTCATCTTTTCGGCTGCTACGCGAAGCGGTCCGTCAAGAATGGCGGCAAACTCTTCTCCACCAAATCTCGCGACCATGATGGCGCTGCTAAGTTCCGTTCGCAGCGTCGAGGCAAGCTGCTGCAGCACTTGGTCGCCCGCTTGATGACCGTGGTTGTCGTTGATGGACTTGAACTTATCGATGTCGACAAGCACCAACACAAACGAGCGTCCACCGCTTCGATAGGCTGCGAACACTTCATCGAGTCGTTTGTCGAAAGCGCGACGATTGAAGAGTCCAGTTAACCCATCGGTGCGAGCCTCGGTGAGGTAGCATTCGATTTGCTGGGTTTGCTTGTCGAGCTGGCGTTCGGCCGCTTCAAGGCGATCTTGCAGTTCGCCGTTGCTATTCATGATCTGTTGCAGCAGCATCATGACTTTGTTTTCGGCAACAGGTCCGGCAGCCGGATTGAGGCTCGCTCGAACGGCTTCGCTAAGTTTGCCTAATTCGTTTTGGTAATCCGAGACATTGCCCGAATACTCGTTGGTCCAGGAGCCCAGTTGATGTAACAACTGCAGCATCTGCTCGCGGTCATTTTCGGACAAAATTTCACCTGATTGTTGGGATCGCAAACGCGCCCATCGCATCCCAATGAGGACACCGACAGCCAGCAAGATAATTCCAAGAACGATTCCGATTAGCAAAGGAGTAATATTTTCCATCATCGAACAACGCTCACCGTTTCACCGGTGTTTACCAATTGTTCACCACGTGCAATCACAACCAGACCGCTTTCGGTAACGGTGAAGCCCCGTTGGGCATCGAATATGGGATCGAAGCCAATTTCGGTTTCGGGTGGAATCTGCACGCCTTTGTCGACGATCACGCGACGTAGTCGGCATCGACGTCCCACCTCGACTTCATCGAATAGGATGCAATCTTCGACCGACGCGTAGCTATTGATCCGTACGTTGGGACCAAGCACGCTTCGATGAACACGTCCGCCGCTGACGATAGCGCCTTGACAAACAATGGAATCCAACGCCTCGCCTCGACGAATCGATGGCCCACCTTCGCTGCCAAAGACAAACTTCGGTGGTGGCAGCATGGGTTGGTGAGCGCGGATAGGCCACTGAGCGTCATAAAGATTGAGTTGCGGATCGACGTCGATCAGATCCATTGTCGCTTCGAAGTACGCGTCGATGGTGCCGACGTCTCGCCAATATGCATCTCGCTTGCGATTCTCGTCCAAGAAAGGGAACGCGAATACGCGATTGGTTTTTATGGCTGCCGGAATGATGTTCTTGCCAAAATCGTGGTCGCTGTCCTCGTAGGTAGCGTCGTCGCAAAGGCACTCGTAAAGAAATCTCGCGTTAAAGACATAGATGCCCATCGATGCAAGAGCCACATCGGGGTCATCTGGCGTCGTCTTGGGTTCACTTGGCTTCTCTTCAAAACCGACGATTCGATGGTCGAGGTCAGCCTGGATCACGCCAAATTCTTTGGCTTCGTCACGACTAACACGAAGTGCACCGATGGTGATGTCCGCATCCATCTTGCGATGGAATTCGACCATGGGGCCATAGTTCATCTTGTAGATGTGGTCGCCGCCTAGGATGACAACGTCGCGCGGTTCTTCGCGTTCGATGGCGTAGATGTTTTGATAGACCGCATCGGCGGTACCCTGATACCAGCTATCGTCAAATCGCTGTTGAGGCGGAACGACGTCAATGAACTCACCCAGTTCACGGCAAAAGTAGTTGCGCCAAGCTAGGTTGATGTGCCGATCGAGCGATTGAGCCTTGTACTGCGTCAACAGTAGGATCTTCCGCATGCCGCTGTTAAGGCAATTGCTAAGGACAAAGTCAACAATCCGGTACAAACCGCCAAACGGAACCGCCGGTTTTGCGCGATCGCGGGTCAGAGGTTCCAGGCGCGAACCTTTTCCTCCTGCCAAAATTACCGTTACCGTGTCTCGCATTCGATTCCTGCACATTCCATTGGTTGTTTAGGGATAGTCCAGAACGACTTTCGACACGTGGATCTTCGCAGTTCCGCACAGCGAGATAATTCGAGATCGTACCGATCGAGAGAGAACGACATGACTGTCTTATTCCCGCTTCTATCGGATCTTCCAAGGAAGAGTTGTGTGGCGAAGTGGTTTCTGAACGATTCCTTAATGCAATCAAAGTTTACCAGACTCAAGCGGTTTGGTGCGATAGTCAATTCCGCCGAATGGTCTTGCAAAACGTCACGTAATTCCTCTTTCCAGCATTCTGCATTCCACTCAGTCACGATTCCACTCGGCCCCGATCCTAAATCCGCGAGTCGCTAGATTGGATCGTCTCTCAAACACGAGGGCCACCAAGATGCAGATCGATAATCGGACTGCAATTCACCAATGGTTGACTTTGGGTAAATTGCGTAAGTAGAACGCATCTGCAAACGTGCGTCGGTTGATGACAGGTCGTTTGCAGCGATCAACGATCTTCCGCTACGCCGAACGATTCTGGTACATCCAATCCCATTCATACCGTTGGCTCATTGTGGATACATGCGTTCTTCCCCAGCAACAACGACACAACGCATCGTCAAGCGCGGGCTTGATTTGTGGACGTGCGCAATCTCCGTGGCGTGTTTGGCGATTCTTAACAGTTCAAGTTCGAACTGTTTTGGTCAGATGGCCAACGAAGTGGTGGTGCCATTGGCTCCGTACGCGCAGCCCAACCCGCACGTCAATCCGATGCTCGCTGAGATTACGGAAGTTCCCATCGAGAAGTTTCGACGCAGTTTCTATCAAGGTGCTGAGGTCCTAGGCGGATACTTCGCCGACACGGGCGATCGCCTCGGTGGCTTGAATTGGAGCTTTGAAGAGGCTCGCGTCAGCTTTGGTTTGCCACTCGGCAGCATGGACAACATCCTGGGCATGCGGCCGTACTTTCGAGCATTGCACCTGGATGGTCCCACGGACGTGGATGTCCCGTCGACGGTTTACGACACTGGGGTAACGTTCTTAAACCAACGTACCTGGACACCTCGGGTGTCCACCACGTTAGTCGTCAGTCCTGCCGTTCGCAGCGACTTCACCACCGACAACCAAGCCTTTCGTATTTTTGGACTCGGGTTGGTGAACTACCAATGCCGCGAGACGTTAAAGCTATCTGCCGGCGCGGTGTTCCTTGACCGAGAAGATGTCGGAGTCCTTCCCGCTTTCGGGTTTGTTTGGACACCGACTCCACAGTGGCAGTTCGACGGAATGATTCCGCGTCCCAGGATTGCTCGGCGGTTATGGAAAGACGGCGGTGAGGCAGAAGGATGGGCGTTTATCGGAGCTTCCTTCGGCGGTAACACATTTGCCGTCACGCGTGACGACAATCGCACCGACCTACTGACCCTGCGAGATTATCGAGTCATGGGCGGTTATGAGGTGATCCGCAGTGGCAACCGCGGCGCCTACGTCGAAGCCGGATATTCATTCGGCCGTTCGCTTGAGTACGACAACGACAATCTTGATTTTGACCTTGACGATGCCGTCTTCGTGCAAGCGAGTTGGCAATTCTAGTTTCCGCAACGTCGGTCAACGATCAATCAAACTCGCTGCGTCATAAAGCAAAGCCATGAAACAGCAAGCGGCGGCTAGTGCCAAGTGTTTGCCTGCAGTAGCCGCCGATGTCCTGTGAACCTACTTCGCTTCCGATTTGCCGTGTTCCTTGCCGAGCATCATCATCAGAATCGGCTGCTGCTTGTTACCACCGTTGTAGGTGTAACCAGCTTCCAAGGCACGTTCAATTCGCTCTTGAGATTCGGTAAGGTGGGCAATCGTGTAGGAGTCCATCTTCGGCCCACACTTTGCGATAGAACCTTCGATGCGTTTGGTGAGTGATCGCAACTGCATGCGAGCCAAGTTGCTAATCGGTTTCGCCGCCGCACTTCGGTCTGACGTTTCCAAGATCAGATCAATCAACCGCTGCATATGTTCGCGTTGCAGGTTTCGGCGGAGTGATGAAATCATTGGTTTGCGGTCATTGCGATCCGCTGGGCAATCCGCATCGAGTTCTGACCAAACTGCATCGTTAAGAGTGTTCAGCAGTTCGGGCAACGTCAACGCATCCTGGTCGGCGGGCAAGCGTAGTTCATTGTCATAGACGCGGCGCAGAGTGGTTGGGTTCATCAACCACGTCAGGGCCGATGACTGGACTCCAAGAATACGATCGTGAATCGGCCATGCGGCCTCGACCGACATTGACGAGTGCGACCCGCCATCAAGCCATTTGTCGGCGCTCATTCGTTCGAGGATTTCCGGGGTCAAGCCATACGCTTCATCCCTGAACGATGTTTCAATCACAAACTTCAACGCGTCTCGTTGTTGTTTGGCAGGAACGACTTCCACCGGTGGGCGATCACCGGGGTCACCCTTCTTGTCACGGTTAACGAACGCTCCGCCAATCCAGTTGGCCATCATGCTGGCCGCCCGAGTTTGCAAACCGAGGGTAAGTTCGTAACCACGACGAGCGCGAGCCCAGCTTTGGCCATCTTTAACGAAGCGATCCAAAATACGTTCGCGGTACAACTTGACCAACTTCATTTGTTCGTTGGCGTAATCGAGAGGATCCTTCGCGAAGTCGTAACGACGCGCTAGCGGATCGGGACCCGTGGTGTCTTCGTCAGTTGCATATTGAAGTTCGGGCTCTGTGCATCGCTTAAGAATCTCTGGAAGGTCTTTGTCATTAAAGGTGTATCCGTACTCGATTGCCCAGAAGTCATAGGGGCCAATGTCGATCATCGCGTAATCACCCTGCACTTCCCCAGATTCGAAACGGTAGTTGATGGGCAGGTAATCCATCACCGACGAACTGAAGGTCTTCTTTCCCTTGACTTCTTCACTGTTGATTTCGTCGAGATTGTGCAGCGACGATGCTTTGAAGTTGTGGCGCAGTCCTAGCGTGTGCCCAACTTCGTGTGCAACCAAATCAGCAAGCAATGGACCAACGAACCACTCCGGCATGCCGTCGATCAAGTTGTCCTCGGTTTCGGCCTTTCTCTTCTTGGCTAACTTTTCCTTTTCTGACTCTTCGTCCTCTTTCTCGCTGTCGTCCTCGTCTTCTTCCTTGACCTCTTTTTCGTCAGATTCGGCTTTGTCAGAGTCTGCTTTGGCAGCGTCCTCTTTGACGGATTTCTTTTCGTCCTTCTTCTTTTCTGTTTGTTCTTCTTCGAGCAACGTTAGGGCCCAATCCATGCGAGTGAGTGCAAGGTCTAAGCTGCGTCCACTCGCTGCCATGCACAAACCATTCTTTTGACTGATCGAACCATAGAGTCCGTCGAACTCGTCATCGCCGAGCAAGCTCGGGTCGGCCGCTGCCATTTTGAATCCAGCCATCGGCTGTTGGGATTCCATCGCGAAACGATTGCGCAGAAAGTTGGATTGCTCTGGGGGAGCCATCCGAATCCTTGGGTCCCAAGTTGGGTGTTGACCGAGCCACGCTAGCGTTTCAGGCGGAAAATTCTCCATTGCCAACTGAGGCAGCAGGTCCTCGTAGTTGTAGTTGAAGTGCCGGATCCAACCGTCGGTCAAGATGATATCGGCGTCGAGGATTTCTCCCGTTTCGGGGTGAACTCGACTTGGGCCAATCGCGGTACCCACGTTGTTGTTAAGCCAGCGGATGAAGTTGTATCGAACGTCTTCGGGATCTTTTTCCATGTGAATGCCACTCTCGGCATCTTGGTATTCGATCACGATTGCATCAACGATTCCCACCTTCTCGAACGCTTTGTTCCAATAATCGACACCCGCTTTAATCCAACGTCGATAGCGGACCGGTGCGGTGTGCTCAACGTAAAAGCGAATGGGTTCCTTGGGTGGGCTAAGGGCGAGCTTTGCGTCGCGTTTTTCGAGTCGCCAACGATTGATATAGCGGACACGTGTTTCGTCTTCTTTGTACTTGCTTAAGTCCGAGTACGTGGTCGTAAAGTAACCGACACGCTCATCTGCTTTGCGTGGAGTGAAGCCGCTTTTCGCTGAAGGAACTTCGCTAAACGAATAGTGGATCGTTTGGAGCTTTCCGCCAACACCGACGATTTCGAATGCGAACTCGACGTTGTCAGGAAAAACCTTCGCTGACTTCAAGTCCATGATACGAGTGTTCGTTACGCGAACGGATGATCCGAAGAATGTGCGCGCGTTGCCAACTAGCAGTGAATCAAAATCAACCATCGGGCCGCCGCTTGGTCCCATCGCAGCAATCGGCACGTCGAGCAAAACCTTGTCGGTAAACAATCGTTTGACCGAAGCTTTGCTTTCCGCGTCGCCGGTGGCGCGCGTGTCTAAGTTGGGGGCGATCAAAGCAAGTCGATCATCGTAGCGTCGCCATTGCACCACCCAGTCACCCGATTGCAAACCGGCATACTCGTCACCGCTACTCACGGTCAGGGCGATGAAATAACGCCGATTAGCAAAGTTCTTTGGCAGTTCGACAAGGATCTGAGAATCCTTCTCTCGCTTCCAAACGTCGAATAGACCTTTGGGATTCTGCTGGTCCGAAACCGTGATTTTCGTGTAGTCCTTGGATACCGTGTCAAACTCAGGTAGTTCGGCAAAGGCTGCGGGAGCAATGCACGATGTGAGCGCGAAAGCGATCAAAGCTTGGGTATAGAATTTCATTCCAGGCATTGGAAAAGAGGATGCAAGATGGGAAGGGGGCGAGCGGAGGCGCAGCGCGGGACGCCCAAGTTCCGTGCGGAGACTCAAGAGCGATGTCCCTTTAGTTTAGCCTTTCTGGCGAACTTGCCGACGGTAAACCCACCGCGATCGTCGCAGATTGCCAACAGGTTGTAGCGTCTGAGGGGACCGTAGGGAAAAAATGCATTGCTTTTGTGCTGGGACGCTCTCTCTCTGATTCAAGACGCTCGGGCTGCCGCCCACGGTTGTCAGGTGTCTCCCAGGCCCGGTTTTTCCCCAGGCAAGCCGATATTCGCAAACAAGCCGATTTCCCAGGCAAGCCGATTCGCGAGGCACAGGATTTCGATACACCGGCACTCCAAGGGCTCGGGAATCAAAAGCTCTGTGTTTTGTCCCGAGGCCATCGAAGTCCAAAGACCATCGAAGTGCCCACGCCCGGGGGCTGGCAATTATTGACGTTGCCAGCGAGTTCGTCAGTTCGACTTTGAATGGGCGTACACCCCGCGGAGCAGCCGACGGGCCAGCTTGCAGGACAAGAGGCGTTTGCACGAGGAGGCCGATCGCAGCAGGCACCAGGCGGATTTCTGTCCAGCCATCCCAGCCGCCATCTGTCCAGCCGCCATCTATCCAGCCGCCATCTATCCAGCCGCCATCTATCCAGCCGCCATCTATCCAGCCAGTGGGGGCTCGTGTCGCAAAGGCGACTTCAGACGAGGCTGACTTACTGCGGGTTGGCTCGGGCCCGTTGCGACATGTTCTGCGTTTCGGTCCTTCTGTTATCCCGCCTCGTTCTGCTTGGTTTTTCGGAGTCGCCAGGCGAATAACGCTCAAAGGACTCCTGATTGAGGCGAGTTCCTTTGGAAACAACGATTGGCGGAGACGTCGAATGGCGGAGACATTGATTCGCGGAGACATTGACGATGTTTGGCAGAGGCCTGACAATTGGGCCTTGGTGCTAAAGTGATGCGATCGCTAGCCATGAATGCCGCAGATGATTTTCTGTTGTTGCTTTCGTTTTCCCCTGTTCCTTCTCAAAACAACCTTTTTCATGAACCCACTTCAACAGCAAGATCCGGAAATTTGGGACGCGATCCAAGCCGAAGCCGTTCGCCAGCAGGACGGGCTTGAAATGATCGCCAGCGAAAACTACACCAGCCTGCCCATTATGCAGGCTGTTGGCAGCGTGCTGACCAACAAGTACGCCGAAGGCTATCCGGGGAAACGGTACTACGGTGGTTGCGAGCATGTCGATGTGGTCGAAACGCTCGCGATCGAACGAGCGAAGAAGCTGTTCGGTGCCGAAGCCGCCAACGTGCAACCGCACGCCGGATCCCAGGCCAACACGGCTGTCTACTTGAGCTGCCTCGAAGTGGGCGACAGCGTCCTGGGGCTCGACTTGGCTCAAGGTGGTCACCTAACCCACGGCATGAAGCTGAACATTAGCGGAAGGCTTTACAATTTCCACAGCTACGGTGTTGACCCCAAGAATCATCGCTTGGACTTCGATCAGATTGTCTCTCTGGCTCGCGAACACAAGCCTAAATTGATCGTCGCTGGTGCCAGTGCCTATCCTCGCGAAATTCCTCACGATCGTTTTGCCGAAATCGCTGAAGAAGTCGGCGCGAAGTTGATGGTCGACATGGCTCACTACGCTGGATTGGTGGCCGCGGGAATTCATAATAGTCCTGTTCCCTATGCTGACTACGTCACCACGACCACTCACAAGACTTTGCGAGGGCCTCGCAGCGGATTGATCTTGTGCAAGGAAGAGCACTTGAAGCTTGTCAATCGAAACGTTTTTCCTGGAACCCAGGGTGGGCCACTGATGCACGTGGTTGCGGGTAAGGCAATCTGTTTTGCCGAAGCGATGACGGCTGAGTACAAGGTCTACGGACAATCGGTGGTCGATAACGCCAAGACGCTTGCCGAAACGTTGATGGCGGGCGGTCTGCGTTTGGTCAGCGGCGGTACTGACAATCACCTCATGCTTGTTGATGTCACGGCCGTTGGGCTTGGTGGTAAGAAGGCCGAGGAGGTTCTCGACGCTTGCGGTATCACCGTCAACATGAACATGATCCCGTTTGACGAGCGACGTCCTGCTGATCCGTCGGGGATCCGAATCGGGACTCCTGCTTTGACAACTCGCGGAATGGGAACCGAAGAGATGAAGCGAGTGGGCAATTGGATCGTCAAGGCGTTGAGTTCGCCTGATGATGGGGCGCTTCACGAAACCATCCGCGAAGAGATTCGTGTGATGTGTGATGCTTTCCCAGTGCCTGCCGGACGAGTCGCTACGGCTCAGCCGGTGGCCTAACTACAATGGGTTTTTGATTTTAACCGGCTAATTTCACATGGCGTGGTGCCAATCACCACGCCAATGTTGCCGTCACTGTCCCGCCGTCCAATTGAACCAACACGATGCACCGTATTCTGATCGCTGACGACAATGAAGCCAACCGAGAACTTCTCGAGGCTTACTTATCGAATGTTGACTGCGAAACTGAAATTTCTGTCGACGGAGTCGATACGCTCGAAAAGGTTGCCAAGTTCAAGCCCGACTTGGTGCTGCTGGACGTGATGATGCCAAAGTTAAGTGGCTTTGAAGTCTGCAAGCAGCTTAAGGACGATCCCGCGACTAAACGCGTGATGGTGTTGATGGTGACAGCCCTTAGTGAGCTCGGCGACATCGAACGAGCTGTTCAGGCTGGCACCGATGACTTCCTTAGCAAGCCGGTCAACAAGATCGAGTTGCTCAAACGCGTCGACAACATGCTTAAGCTAAAAGGGACCGAAGATGAGCTGGAGCGATTGCGTCGTTACATCGAAGAGATGGAAAAGCCGAACTAGGGTTCGCGTTCTCTCGATTGCAATTTGCAGTCTGCTTTAGGCTTCGCTTTGCGACGTCAGGTTGGTGGATTCTGAATCATCGCTATCGTTCGATGTTTTCTTAGCAGCCTCTTCACTAACGTCGAGCACCGTTTTGACCACGTCGACGAGTTGGTCCAAGCGGAATGGTTTGAAAAGAACGCATTTGGGATGCAAGCCGTTTTGGCGAGCCTTCACGATCGAATGTCCTGGATCGTAGCCAAACCCGGTCATCAAGATCATCGGAACATGATCCATCAATTCGCCCAAACGCAGCATCAATTGATAGCCGCTGAAGTCGGGCAGGCGAATGTCGGCGATGATGGCGTCGTAGTTCACCACGCCTGAACTGCCGCGAACCATCAATACGGCCTCTTCACCTCTGTGCGCGGTTTCTACGATGCATCCGTATCGTTCAAGCAAGCGGTGGGCGTCTTCACGCACTTGATCATCGGCATCCACCACTAGAATGCGTTTGCCACGAAGGGCCTTGTGCTGAGCGGGTTGAACGCCGGCGGGAACGGCTTCAAGCGGAGTCATCTTTTGCCCGACCTGCTGAATCGTTTGCTTGATGTCGCGAGCATTTCGCAAGATGCTTTGCAGCCTAGCAACGACTTCAGGTGAATGGCCGATGTAGCCTTCCATCACGTTGACGGCATCGTTAAGGATAGCGTCGATCGGCATTGCAACCGCGCTGTGAATTGCATCGCAACTTTGTTGTGCCGTGTTTGCTTTTTGAGCAACCAATAGTTCAAGCGTGTTCAGCGCAAAGGCAACGTCACGCGCAAAGATTTCAAGAAACTGAAGGTCACTATCGCCAAACGCGTTCGGGTCAGGGCTTTCGACGTTGATTGTTCCGAGCACTTGATCATGCAGGATCAACGGTGCTGTGATTGAACTGCGGGAACTGATCATGCCGGGAATGAACAACGGATCATTTTCGACGTCATGGCAAACATAGCTGCGGCCGCTAGCCGCAACGTAACCCGTTACCCCGTTGCCTTGCGGGTGAGCGTAGAGTTGTCGATCGGCGGCGTCTTGATCAATCCCAACACTAAGCAGCGGGACTAGGTTGCCGGTGGCATGCTCAAGCAAGCGGATTTCAATGACTTCGAAATTAAGCAAATCGCTTAGGTAATGACGGATGTTCTCTTTCAGCAGGTCGATCCGTTCGTCGACCTCCATCATGAAGATCTCATTGGGCCGCAAGTCAGCGAGTTCACGTCCGGCTTGATGGATGGCGGCGAGTTTTTGCTGCTGCAAAATTTCTTCGGTGATGTCGTTGATTGTGACAATCAACCGAAGCTCTTGTCCGGGTTGAATCAGCGGTGCAGCATGAACTTGGAAGTAACGGTTGTCGGCCGTGTGCAGCGTGCTGTTGCTTTCCTCGCTGGTTGCAAGAGCGGTATGGAATGGGCAGAAGTCCGGTCCCATGATTTCCGGGTTCGAGAGCACCTCGTAAAAGTTCATGCCCGCGAGCGGTTCTTCGCGGTTGGCCCAGGTTTCGAGTCGGCGGTTGGCCCACAGCACACGTATATCGGCGTCTAGCAGAGCGACACCTTCGGGCATGTCTCGCAACATGAACCCACTTTGGACAATCCCTCGCAGCTCGCTTAATTGAGGGAACTGGTCCCTTGCGATCCAAACCCCGTCTATCGAGGGTTCATTGAGTTGGTGAACAACGGCGATCGAAGTATCGACCACAATCACATTGTCTAGCTCGACGTCGGCCGGGAGTGTCCCCGGGTCCCCAACGCAAATGAGTTTGCGTGGTTGGCTCGTTGCCTGCGTTGCGTTTGGAGATTTACTCACCAACCCATTGCTCCGTCCGCTTTCAGTCGGAACTTCAACATTGCTGCATCGGTGCGAGGGAACAGTTGGGTTCCAGTCGGCGGATGAGCGTTGAAGGAGGAATGCAAAATTTTGACGAAAAATGTTTTCGAGTTATTCGACTTCGGCATGATAGGCCCACTGAATCCATTTGTCATAGGCGCAAAAGCCAGATTGGTGGGGAAGGCGTCACATTTACCGCTAACAACACTGTGAAGGACACCGTGGGCTGAGTGAAAAGTAGAGTTGCCTTTGACGACCAGCTTTCTACTATTTCGCTCGCCTGTTTTAGGGTTGAGGTCACGCACCCCGGATGGTGTCGTCGTTTCTATTGCTTGCACGAAATGTCTATTGCTTACACGAAATGCAAAGGCGTGATGCGAGTGGTATGACCAAGTGGCATGACCGAGTGGACCCACGAATTCTTGGGGGGCCAATTCGACCAACATTGGGTGTCGTGTTGAGCGTTCGGTAAACCGACGTGTCTTGCAAGTTCCTAATCAAAAACAGCGGAAAATGGCGTGTTAATTTGCCCTTTTTCCCTAGCTTTCGGAATGGCAGTAGTTGACTTAGGCGGGTCAAACCCTAAAACTGACCGGCTGTTGGGCATCCCGCCCATTTTACGCAGCCGTTAAAGACTTCCTCGTATTTCTTCTGTGGCCTCACAGGCTGTGAGTTGTTTTCGGAGGGTTCCTTAGATGAGAGCACAAGTGTTAAAGACAGTATTCGGATTATGCGTGGCGTTAATATTCGCCGCCAACGTTGAAGCAGGATGTGGATCATGTGGAGGCTGCGACAGTGGCTCGGCATGCATTAGTGGTGGCGGAGTCGCCATGGGCAGTGGTAGCGGCGGCGTTGCTTGCGGCGACAGCGGCGCAAGCCTTGGAAACGGTGGTGGGGCATGTGGCTCAACCGTTTCTTATCAAACTCAGACCGTTATGCGGTCGCAAATGGTGACTGAGACCCGTATGGTCCCAACCACTACTTACCAGCAACAAACTCAAACTCGCATGAAGAATGTGACGAAGCAAGTTGCTCGCGTAGAAACCAAGGAACAAACTTACACCGTTAACGTTCCCCAAACGCAAACGCGTACGGAATCTTACACGGTCCAAGTGGCTGTTCCTTACACCGAGGAAGAAGAGTACACGGTCTCAGTTCCTGTCACGACGGAAGTCGAACAGAGCTATCAAGTAAGCGTTCCTTACACCGAAACAGTCGAGCAACAGTACACCGTTCAAGTTCCAAAGACCGAGCAACGTACCGAAACTTACACCGTTACGGTTCCTTACACCGAAGCCGAAACTTACACCGTTACGGTTCCTTACACCGAGCAAGTTGAACAATCCTACCAAGTGCAGGTTCCTGTTCAGAAGACTCGTGAAGAAACCTACCAAGTAAGCGTTCCTTACACCGAAAACGTTGAGCAAACCTATCAGGTTCAAGTTCCCGTTCAACAAGTTCGCACGGAAACTTACCAAGTAAGCGTTCCTTACACCGAAGAAGTTGAGCAAACCTACACCGTTCAGGTTCCAGTGACTTCAACTCGTACCGAATCGTATCAAGTAAGCGTTCCTTACACCGAAACGATCACCCAAAACTACACGGTTCAGGTTCCTTACACCGAAACCCTTCAGCAAACTTACATGGTCAACGTCCCTTACACCGAAACGGTTGAACAACCTTACTCGGTGACGGTTCCTTACACCGAGCAAGTTGCACAAAGCTACACCGTCAACGTACCGTACACTGAGCAAGTTGCTCAGAACTACACCGTTCGCGTTCCTGTTCAGCAAACCAAGACTGCTTACCGCACCGTCAGCACCTGCGTTCCTGTAACGTCGATGAAGACTGTCACCAAGCAAGTTGGTAGCTACGAGTGCCAAGCCGTTGTTAGCGGTGGCGGTGCTGGTGCGTCTGCTTCTTATGGTAGCGGAGCATGCGGTGGCGGTTCGTCCGCTGGTGGATGTGGTTGCTGCTGCTGTTGCCCAACCACGACCTGCGGAAGCGGTTGTGGAGATGGTTGTGGCGGATCGGGTGCTGCAGGTGCAGGTTCGGGCTGTGGCCCAACGGTAAGCTACAAGCAAGTTTACGTTCCTCAAACTGTCACTGAACAAGTCCCAACGACGACTTACCAGCGTCAGACCAGCAAAGTGCCTTACACGTACAACGTGACCAGCTACACGACGCAAACTCAAACGCGAATGGTTCCTGTAACCCGTACTCGCACCGAGACTCGTCAACGTATGGTCAACGTAACCAAGTACCGCACCGAGCAACGTACGCGAAGCGTTCAAGTTCGAAAGTGCCGTCAAGAAGCTCGTACTCGTGACTACACCGTCACCAAGTACCGCAGCGAAACGAAGACTCGTGAAGTACCCGTCACTCGTACTCGCACCGAAACTCGCACCCGCGAAGTTCCTGTGACCACGATGACGACCGAAACGAAGACTCGTATGGTCACCGTCACCAAGAGTCGTATGGAAGATCGCACCCGCGAAATTCCTTACACCACGATGACGACCGAAACTCGTACTCGTAGCGTTCCTGTGACCAAGACCCGTATGGAAACTCGTACTCGTACCGTTCCTTACACCGAGATGTCGACCGAAACTCGTACTCGTATGGTTTCGCAACAACGTACTCGTCAAGAAGAACGTACTCGTAACGTTACTAAGTACCGCACCGAATCGCGTGAGCGTACCGTTCCTTACACCACCATGGTGTCGGAAACTCGTACTCGCAGCGTTCCTGTGACCAAGACTCGCCTTGAAACTCGTACTCGTATGGTTCCACAAACCACGATGACGACCGAAACGCGTACCCGTACGGTCAACAAGACTCGTATGGAATCACAAGAGCGAACTCGCGACGTGTCTTACACCGTCAACGTTCCTGAAACTCGTACCCGTAGCTACAACGTCACTGTTTATGACACCGTCACCGAACAAGTGCCTGAGACCTACACCGTATGTGTTCCAGTAACCACGATGAAGGCTGTTCAAGTTCAAACTTGCCAACAAGTTCCTACCACCGTGACCGTTCCTGTCTACTCGGCACCAGCCGCTAGCAGCGAAGTGATCATGGATGGTGGTAGCTACAACAGCGGCATGATGAGCGAAGGCGTCATCATGGACGGCGGAGCAAGCTACAACAGTGGCGCAAGCTACGAGTCGGCTCCTGTTGTTGAATCAGCTCCTATGGCTACCGGTGCTGGTTGCACCACCTGCCAGTAAGCTGCAGCAATCAAATCTTGCTGTCGTCAAGGCAGCAACGAAATAACGAAAGCCCCGAGGATTTTGGTCCTCGGGGCTTTTTTTGTGCGCATCCCTAGCCCATCATCAATAGTGCAGTGACCCGCACTGCAACCCGTTCGTAATTCGCACTTTCACTTGCCACCCTTATCGCTCGTCTTCCAATGCAGCATGTTGATGTCAAAGTTCACGGTGCTATCGCCACCATCAAGTTGGACCGTACTCAAACCCGAAACGCGCTTAGCCAAGCCGCCATCGAAGATCTGAAGACAGCCTTTGGCGATGTCCATCAAGAAAAACGTGCGAAGGCGGTTGTGTTGACCGCTGCGGGTAGCGAGTTTTGCTCGGGGCTCGATATGAAAGTGATGAACGATATCGCGTCTCTACCGAACCACGAGTCGATGCCCGAGTGGTTCGAGTTGTGGACTGGCTTCGCCGAATTGATCGAGCAGATACTTCGTTTCCCCAAACCCGTCATCGCAGGCGTCGACGGATCTGCACTTGGTGCGGGCCTCGCGCTCGCATTGGCAGCCGATGTGATCGTTCCCTCCAAGACCGCTAGATTCGAGGCTACGGCGGTCAATCGAGGTTTGGTGGGAGGAATCACAACCGCGCTGTTGGCTTTTCGATTCGGGGCGGCTGTCGCAGCCCGCATGAGTCTCTCTGGCGAAGCGATTGATGCTGATGAAGCCTATCGGTTGGGGATGGTTGAGAAACCAGTCGATTCAACGCAGATTTGGGTGGCCGCGTCGAGTTTGGCGACTCGTTGTTCGCAGGGGCCTCGCGAAGCTATTCAGGCAACCAAACGAGTCCTGAACGAAGGAGTAGGAGAACTCATGCTGACGCATCTTGCAGCAGGTGCAGCAGACAGTGCGACAGCCTGCACTACCGAATCTGCGCTCGAAGGAATCCGTGCCTTTTGTCAGAAACGCGAGCCCGAATGGCCCTAGTGTCCAGTCAGGATTCAACTTCCTCGTCTACTTTTACTTGCTTGCTTTTATAGGACGGTTTTCATCACCATGGTTCAATTTACGACTTCATCGACACGTAATCGAGTTGTCGCTCGGGGTGTGATGGCTTTCTTCGCTGGAATGTGTTGCTTTGGCGGCGAGCTTCTAGCTCAAACGCAGTGGAAGGATGTTCCGCTCGTTCGCACGATCGACACGGTTAGTCCTTGGACCGGAATGGTGTTATGGAGCGAAAGCGATCATGCCCAATCCGATTCGATTGCCTTGGAGTTTAGCTACATCCGCTACGACAGCATCGTCAAAGCCTCGGGGCAGTACGATTGGTCATCCATCGATCAATTACTGGATGAAGTAGCAAGTCGAAAGCATCAAGCAGTGCTACGGTTCCACTATGTCTACCCAGGCAAAGACTCGTCCGTTCCCCCCCATGTCAAGGCAAGCTCTGGTTACAAGAAGATCGTCGCCAAGAGTGAAGGCAAGAAGACAGAGTTTGTGGATTGGAGTCACCCCAGCATCGAAGCCTTCACGCTAGATTTCTACACGAAGTTTGCTGCTCGCTACGACACAGACCCTCGCATCGCGTACTTGCAGACTGGATTTGGGCTTTGGGCCGAGTACCACATTTATAGTGGTCCGCGCAAGGTTGGAGAAACTTTCCCTTCATTGGCGTTTCAGCGAACGTTTGTAAAGCATCTTGATGAGCAGTTCGATCAGCTCCGGTGGATGATCTCGGTAGACGCTGCGGATGGTGATTATTCACCGTTTGAATCGGAGCCGAATCTTAAAAACCTCGCTTTCGGCGTATTTGACGATTCGTTTCTTTGGAAGCAGCATGCCAAGCAGAACGGTGTGAATTGGCAATTCTTTGGTAGTGAACGCTGGAAGCAAAATCCGGCTGGCGGAGAACTGAGTTACTACACCGGTCGAGACCAGAAGCAGGCCCTTGCAGAAACCGGGCCCCACGGGATTCCCTTCGAGAAAATGGCGGCTGACTACCACATTTCTTTCATGATCGGAAACGACCAACCTAACTATCAAAGTATGGACCGTATTCGAAAGGCATCTCAAGCTATCGGATATCGATTTCGAATTACCGAGTATCAAACCAACGATGCGAGCGTGCGGGTAGTTGTGAAGAATGAAGGCGTTGCCCCCGCTTACTACGATGCCTTCGTGGCGATCGACTCTCATCGCAGTGAAACAAGTCTTCGCGGACTATTGCCCGGTGAGACTCGCGAGTGCTTAATCGCTAATGTAAGTCCAGGCGAGGTTACCATCGAATCGGATCGGCTTGTTTCGGGGGAAATCATTCCGTTCATCGCCGAGTTGCCATAACACTTACGACTCGATGTTATGTCTCGCTGATTCGTGCGAGTCGATCACCATGTCTTGGATTGGGTTTTCTTGCTCGACCACGCTTCACCGCAAGTTCGAGATGAAGCGTTGCCTACGTTGGGCCTGATGGAGCTAGGCGTATTAGCCATCTCAAGTTCCAACGACAAGTCTGGTACCGAGCTAGCGAAATCGCCCATCGCACGCTGCGCTTGATTCAAGAATGTCAGACGAGATTCGGTCCTTTCTTGTCTAGCAAACGCACTAGCTAAACAGGGCATAGGGTAGTCAAGGCATAGGGTCGTCAGGACGCTAGGTGATTAGGGCACTATGGAATCATGCGGAAAGAGCAAGCCGCGAATTAGTTCGACATCGATTTGGGACGACACCATCTCCACCGATCCGTCGAAGCGGCTAAATATCGCTCCGGCGGGATGGGGCGAACCCCAATTGTTTACGAAACTAATGCCCGGTGCATCGGGTTCGATGATGACGCCTCCACGGACTGTTCCATGACTGCCGCCTGAAAAGATAGGTTCGTCGTGATGCCATGTTGTGGCTGCATGCACAACCGGATCGAATGCTTTTTCACCTAGCGCGATTGTTTGACTTAGCCCATCCAAGATGGCTGAATCTCGCAATGCATCTGGCTTCTGCAGCATGACATATCGGTTGCCCGCGTAGTCGGTCTGCGCCCATGCCCGTCCGGCGGTGGTGTAGTCACCAAACTCGTCAGTCGTCACTACCGTGGGGTCGGTTCGACTTCGGCTGGGGCAACGGAACAGCGGACCTGCCGACTCGACTTCCATCGTCTCATAAGAGCTTGGTTGTTCGATCGACGGTAGGATCGCATACGCCCAGCTTCCTGTTTGATCATGAGGCTTCGCACCAGGCAATCCAACGCCCCACCAGAATTGTTCGTTGCTGTTATTGTCGTACGTACCGATAGTGACCATGGACCCATCGCTAGCACGAATTTTGCTGTCTTCCGAAGGGCCACCGTTCGTGGGAAACGACCTCAGTTTGTTGAGGTGTAGTTGGAGGCCAAGAGTCAACTGCCGAACATTGTTGAGGCACTGAGTCCGACGTGCAGCTTCACGAGAGTTCTGCAATGCACTGCTCATCAGCGACAAGAGCAAACCGACGATCGCAATGCAAATCAACAACTCAATCACTGTAAATCCGCAGCGAGATTGCCTTGACTGTTCTTCGCGTATTTGAATGCCTTGCATCGTTGTATTCCTTTCGCCGCCTATCTAGCGAGTTTGAATGGATCAGTTTTCGTAGACAAAGTGACTTACACCAATTTCGTATGTTGGCTCGCGGTGGATGTACTGGATTCCCTTTGCCCCTACGAGGTCATGCTTGCTCATCACGGTCCATCGCTGGGCGTCCTGGCTGATGGTCACGTGATCGGGCAAGCCCATTGATTCGGGCGTCTGAGAATTGAACCCATTGATTGACACAATGTTGACGGGGCGGATTTCGGGGTGCTGTTCAAGCCATTGCCTTACTAAATAGCAGTCCTGCCCCCAGTCGGTTGCGTCATTAAAGAGATGCTTATAGCCATCGCGCGAACCGCCTGATGGAAGATTGAAGAACCCCAGCCAATGCGGTGTGGCCCCGATGCAGGCGACCACTGTCAAGCCAGCACCCGTCCAAGTCAACTTGGCATACCACGACGTCCAATCGACGATCCGAAGCGCAGACGCAGTAAGGAAAAAAGCGAATGGGTAGAATGGGAAAATGTAGCGATGTTGTTGGGCAAACCCGCTTTTGTAGGCGGTGATCTGTAGCATCGCAAATGCAATCACACCTACCAACGCCACGTCAATCTTTGCGATCACGGCGAGCTTGCGGTTGCTTTGCATGTAAATACAAACAGCGCTCGCAGTCATTGCGAGCCACGTTCCCGTCGGCAACTTGACAAGCATTGCGTAGAGATAGAACCACCACCACCCGGTGCCCGATAGCGTGCCAGCGGCGTAGCCTCCTAAGCCCGTTTCAAAGTCATACTGTTGGCGATCCATCCCCACGACAAATTCTTGAGGTACGGGCATTGGTAAGTTAGCAAACCAACGTTCTCGATATCGTGGTGGAGTTTGCTCCCAAGTTGTGCCGATGGGTTGGTCGGTTAAAAAACAAACTTCGCCAATTGGTTTGCCGACGCCCTCGAAACGATATGGCACCGCAATCGTCCCCAGCGAAACCGCGACCGCTAACAGTGATTGCAGAATGACTGTAGATCGCCCATGCCGATTACCTACGACCACATAGATCGCGAATACCAAGAAGAACGGCCACAACAATAGAGCGGTGAATTTGCATAGCGTAGCGAAGCCGAGCGAGAAGCCACCTGCAATCGAGCGAGCCCACGTTGGTGTGCGGCACCAGGCTGCAAACAGAAAGCAAGCAATCAACATGCTGGCCGCGACAGGGACATCGTTAGTGATCAGTGATCCATGAGCGATAATTTCGGGTTGGAACGCCCATAACGTCGCGGCCAACAGGCCACCGGGTTTACCAAAACAAATGGACCCCCAATAAAACAACGTCAGGGTACCCATCACCGCAAACGAGCCAACCAGCAAGCGTCCGAGAAACAGGTGTCGTTGAAATTCTTCCGGATATCGAGCGAACAACTGATGGCCATCGTCAAACTCAAAACGGCCGCGAGCAACGTGATCTGCTGATGTCCGCTCTTGTTCCCCCACGCCGGTTCGGCGCTCCGAATCAATAATTGGCACATCATTCCAAAGGAGATAAGCAGGCAGAGTTCCGATGGCACGTATCAATGGCGGATTGACATTGAAGGTTTCGATGTCGCGGTGCTTCCAGTACTGCAAGCCCGCATAGAAATGACCAAACTCATCTCGCACCGGAGAACTTCGATAAGCGGATACGACTAGAAAGGTAATTTGAACGACACAGACGGCGATCAACAGCAACTTTAACCAATCGCAGTTTCTGGTCCGCTGCTCAGTATGACGAGACTGTTCACTCATCTCGTAGATCCACGATGATGAATACGTCGATGGTCGAAAAACTATTTGAGTGTCCTACCTCTAACCGCACTTGTTGGTGGTGGAAACCACGTCGCTTTGTTTGCTGGTTGCCGCGAACGATCAAACGAAATGTATTGGTGTCCTCGAAGTCGGATTCGTCCAAGCTGACAAGCAATGGAGCGTCAGTCGGCAACGGTTCAAGCTTGATTCCCGTAAGCAGTATTTGATGCTCATTGCGAATGTGATAGGGAATTACAAGCTCCTCTTGCGAATTTACCGGAACGACACCGGCAAACGTTTTCTGAGGAATGATCACGAGCGGCCTTTTGCCCTCGAAACGTATCGTCGTTTCGCACAAAATCTGATCGTTGGCGATCGCTTGCACGCGATAACTGTTCGGGCCGCCAAAAACGTCTGTGAATCGCAGTTCGATCTTGCGACTCGAATCCGGTTCTAACTCGATCGGACCTTCATCAGTCTCGATGCAGTTACAACTACCAGCGACACGGTCAACTCGTATGGTGGATTTACCCGGATTGTGAAGCTCAACCACCCGGGTTTCGTTCTCGCCGGATTGAATCGATCCAAAATTGTATTCCTGTTCAGAAAACTCCGGCGTTTGGATTGGTTTGGATTGTTCGCATCCAACACCAAGAGCTATCAGACAAGTAAGGAAACTGAAACGTACTTTATCCAAACTTAGACTAGCCAATTTATTGCTCCGATCGTGTTCGTTTTGCAATGGCAACAAAAACCAGAGCCAAGAGCCCGGCCAAAGTTGTCCAACCGGATTGAACAAGATGCGAACAAAATGACGTAGCAATTTGCAATGTGGATGGTTCTAGCGATTCGGTTGCGATGACCATGATCGGAATTTCCGTAGTGCCTTCAATTTCAAACGTGAACAATTCGTTGGTTTGCGAGTCTAGCAAAACAGCGTTGCCATTCGCTTCGATCGTACGAAGGACGACGAAGTGCCCTAAAGATTCCCTTTTGAGGTCTGTTGACGTTGGCGCCATCCATGCAATCGCTGATGCACCGCGGTTTAGCAAGTGATTGACATGTGGGGCGTTATGTTGCTCGAGAAGCATCGCACGGGTGTTAAGACCAAGCGACTTGATCGCTTGTTCGATATCACCAAGGGTTACAAACGGTGATTGCATAAGCTGCGTAGTTGCCTCGTTTCGGGACCACGTAGCTCCTATCTCATCCGCACAGAACCTCGCACTGTCGTAGCCACAAAAACCGGCGGTCGCCACCTTCGGGGCAGCGTTCACGGTGCTGGTATCCCCAACCGTTTGCTGCTGGGCGAACGCTTGATCCGAAAGAAGGCTGCAAGCAGTAAGCAACGCTGCCTTCATTGACAACATCAATGGTGCGTTGCCAGCGTTCCTGTGTGAACTACGCATCGACTGTTTCCTGTCGCCACGACCGCAGCAGCAACAACCCGATGATGGCGATGGCCAGCCCCACGTTGATCCAAACGAAGGGCACTTTTTTCGCTTTGACGTTCGATCGTAGGTTCTCAGCAGAACGTGCTCGAATGCTCTTTAGTTGATCCGAAGTAAAGGGGATTTCTTCGATCTTCGTTTGTTCCTCGTGCCATACAACTGTGCCGGTTGGCCACGGCGGGAACCAATCATAAGAAGCCAGTTCGGCTTCGTCCAACTCAGTGACCTCGAGAAGTTGGAACTCCTGAGTCTGAGAGTAGGTCACACGTTTTCCCTTTTGGGGATAGCGATAGTTGCCGTAGAGGACGAGTTCTGAAACCGACATCCCCTGAACCACCTTGCTATGCGGCGTGACGTTGTGATCCCAACTTTCAAGCGTCAGGTACTCTGGCCAAGAACTGACCACGTATTGCAGATTCGCCCCTTCCGGAAGTTCTGACTTAAACTCCAACGCATCGCGGTCGGCAGTGTGCTTAACCTTCATGATCGTGAAATCATCTTTGACGGATTCCAAAGGCTCGTGGTCGACGATTCCATCAAATTTGTATACCGCCGGTGTGAGCGCGTTTAAGAATGGGTCATCCAAAACGACGGCTATGTTGATACCTGCGAGAACGCTGGCGGAGGAATTGGGGTTCCAGTTGGTGAAGTCGACCAATAGATCTCGCCAAAACACTCTCGATTCTTTGCCATCGAAACCCGAGAAGTAAGTCATCAAGGGATCTTCGTCCGTGTGCGGTTCGCCACGGTTCTGTTGAAAATGAACCATGCAAATGGGCACCGAGCTTCTGCCCTGGCTCCGACGTCCAATGACAAGCTCACGAGTACCTTCGTAAAGAATATCTCCCTTGCTTAGATAGATGCCTCCCGGTTCAGCTTCTGGGTGTTCGGTGATTTTGATTTCATATCGATACTTCTTTCCGAAGAAGTAGTCGCGGTTCCAAGCGACTCGGCGAATTTCATCAGCATTGGGGATATCGTCCGCCATGCCTGTTGCCGACCATGTCACGACAAACAGGCAAGCTAAATGGATACCCGTAAATGTGCTGATGCTAAGAATCGTGAAACGAAACACAAAACACCACGTCTTGACCGAGGCTTAGAAGTAACAACTTTGAGACTGACAAGGGATAGAGCGCACCCCAAATAGCGAGACTCAATTACAGGTCAGGAAATTGCCGCATGTTCCAGCACCGGTCTGGTTCCATGAACGACCTCCGCCAGGATTAGGCGAGCACGTTAGTTTCATACCTGGGCACTTGTCTCCATTCACTGCGGGCGGATAGCAATAATCATAAAGAAACGGGTAGCAGCGTTTCTGTTGCATTTGGGAGGTGCACTTATCAATTGTAGAGTTGCCATTACAGGGAATTCCCGGCCCGGCGCCTTGATAGGTTACCGTGCATACTGAAAGGTCGTCGTCGTAGCAACGTTCTTCCGCTCCATACCCACCAAGTCTGCTCATCAGACTTGTGTCATATCCCCAATCAAGTAGCGTGTAATTGGACGACGTTAGCACAGCCATTCCAAGGCAAGCCAACACGCCAAACGTCGAAACCCATCGAAAAATTTTCATAGCAAAGACCGTTGATACAATTGAAACGGCATTGTCGACACGTACGCCGTGCCGCATGGCTAAATGGTATGCTGTCCGGAGGGGGGGGCAAGCCTTTTTTTAAAAGATGCCAGGAGTCTTCAAACTCGTTCGCTGCTGACTTAGCTAGGATCTCTGACGCATTGCCTAGTCCGCATCTTTAATAGACAAGCGATCACGGGCGGATAGCGATGAGACGTGAAGCGATGACTACTCGTTGGCTTGGCCTTTGATGGTTCTTTGGGCGACATCCCAGGCCGAATCAAGGTGCTCGAGATACGCAGAAGGACTTAGTAGTGAGTCGCATGAATCGGTCTGGATATCAAAGAGCCAACCGTCGCTGTACGTTTCAGCATTGATAATTGAAGGGTCATCTAACGCCGCTTCATTGATGCCAACGAGTTTGCCTGCCAGCGGTGCGTACAAATCACTTTCCGCCTTCTTGCTTTCGATCGAACCCAGAGACGCTCGCGACTTCAGGTCCATGCCGACTTCGACCGTCCAATCAAGGAAATAGACATCTTGAAGAAGTCGCACAGCGTACGCGGTGAGTCCAAAACGCAGGACGCCATCGCCGATCGCTTTGGCCCACATATGATTGGTGGCGTAGAGAAGGTCCGTTGGGAACGAGGCAAGATGCTCGCCCATGGCAAACTCGAGCGGGGATCCTTCGTTGCTCGATTCCGAAGCATCACTTCTCACGTGTAGCGAACCCCTTGATGCTCAGGTTCAAAGAACGCTGGCAACAGTGAATCGACTCGCAGCAATCCTTCATCGGTCAGCCGGATGGTATCGTCCTGGACGGTCGCCAATCCCTCTTTCACATAGGAATCCCACACGCTTTTCCATTGATCGACAATCTCGACTTGGAACTTGTCGCGGAAGTACTTGGCATCAAGGTAGCCGCGTTTAAGCAACAAGATCATTTCGCGTACAAGCTTTTGATGTTCACTTGGAACGAATCCACGTCCGAGGGGCAGTTTGCCGCTCTCTACCGTGCTGAGGTATTTTTCCAAGTCCGCTAAGTTTTGGTAATGAACTCCGCTGGCGTGGCCAAAGCTAGCGATACCGGTAGCAAGCAAGTCAGCACCTTGCCAAAGATTGTCGCGGTAACTGAAGTTCACTTTCGATGGATCTTTGACGACCGTGTAGGCACTGCTAACGCTGTACCCAGCAGCCTGGAATTCATCGAAAGCGTATTTCACCCAGTCGCGTTTGGTTTGCCAATCTGCAACTGGGCTTTCGACTTTGTTGCCCAAGATGTCCTTGCTGTAGACGGTGTTGAAAGGCAATTCCATTTGATAGATCGTCACGCTCTCTGGCGACAATTCGAGTGTCTTGACGACGTTGCGTTTCCAATTGTCCCAAGTCTCACCCACCATGCCGGCGATCAGGTCAATGTTGACATTGGGAAATTCGGCAGCTTGAATCCATTCCCAAGCGTTGTAGACCTGCTTGGACAAGTGAGCGCGACCGTTTTCTTCGAGAAGTTCGTCCGAGAAATTTTCAATCCCCAGACTTAGCCTCGTTACGCCAAGGACTTCCCGCAGCGTTTTGACTTTTGTTTCGCTCAGCGTTCCTGGCTCACATTCGAACGTGACTTCCTCGGCACCGTCCCAAGTGATGTGTTGTCGCAAACGATCGGCAAGTTTGGTGAGCTGCTTGGGCGACAGAAAGCTAGGAGTGCCGCCACCAAAATACACAAATCGAAACGGACGGTCCTTCATCACTGCCAGTTCGCTGACCAGAGAGATTTCGTTGCACAACGCATCGACGTACCGCTGGACTTCGGCCGCGTTCACATCCGTGAAGACTTTGAAGTAGCAAAACTTGCAGCGTTTACGACAAAAGGGAATGTGCAGATACAGACCGAGAGGCGTTTCTTCTTGGGGGGCACTCTCCAATGCCGATTTTACGGCTGGCAAAGCGTCCACATTCCATTGGCTATATGGTGGATAGTTGGAAATGAAATAGCTGCCGACTTCGGTCTTTTTGAGCGGTGTGGTCGATGACATGGCTGGCAAGTGAGGTAGGGAAACGGTCGGGCGAGGCAAGGTTAAGGAACAGCTCTAGTTTGCAGATGTGTTATTTGTGGCGGATTCTATCGCAGATTCGGACTTAGGGCCGAAGCACCGGAGTACCCCATTGTCGTCGGCAATCAGTAGTTTTGCACCCCACACCGTTGGACTGGCTAAAAAAGATCCGCGAACCTCGTAACTCCAAGACCTTTCCTGGCCATCGGCAAGCGATAATCGCAACAATCGTCCATCAGTTCCGGCGATAAAGACATCATCGCCGACTATCAACGGCGTTGCATCGGCACGTCGTCGCAGCGTGTGTCGCCAAAGGCGTTCGCCGGTCTCGATCGAAATGGCGTCCACTTGTTTACGTGCACTACTGACAATGACCACGCGTTCGTTTGCCGCGGCGCTATTGCGATATTCTTGAACACGTTCGTCGTCTTCGTAACGCCAAAGTTGTTCTGGTTTCTGCCAATCGAACGCGAACACGGCACCATCCATGATCGGAAGATAGGCTCTGTTGCCAAAGACCGTGGGAGTACTGCCGGTTGGGCCGCCAAGTGGAAACGGTTCTCCGATCGCTTTGCCCGTGTTGAGGTCAACCATGTGAAGCCGGCCGTCGCAGCCACCTAAGAATGTACGGTCTCCCGCGATAGCTGGACTGCAACGGATCTGGTCTTCCGTTTCGTAAGTCCATTTGTTTGAGCCATCGGCAAGGTTGTAACCGTACAGTTTTCCATCCTGGCTTGTTACCAACACGAGGTCGCCAAAGAAGGCAGCGGTGCCATTGATTTCGCCTTCGGTACTCGCTTGCCACTTGGTTGACCCATCACTAATGTCCAACGCATACAAATTTCCTTCGACATCTCCGATCACCAGCGATTGGTTCTTAATCGCAGGCGAAGAAACGAAACCTGTGTCGAAGTTACGTTTCCAGATTTCCGTTCCATCGGAAAGTGTGACTGCGTAAATTTTGCCCAGGGCATCGGCGATGAAAACTTTATCGTCGGCGATAGTAGGCGAGGATTCGATCGCTTCGTCAGCTTCGTATTCCCAAAGAAGTGAAAGCTCTTTGGGTAACGATGTAGTTGCGGGCTGATCTGTGGCAGGGACTTCCTCGGAAAGTCCAGGAACGCCAATCACAAGCGAAAATAGTAAAGCGAAGATTGAGGCGTAGCGTGATCGGACGTTCATATCAGGGAATATGTGTGAGGTTGCTTCCTTGCCGTATTTAGCAAGGATCATGAAGGAGCGACATCGTAGTATAGGCATCACATACCCAGAATAATTTTCTTTTGGGGGACTCAGGTATAAGGATTTCTTGCATTCGACTGTTTCGCACTCTTAAACTGGAACCCACACTTTTTTGAACTTTCGACCCCAACTAGGGCCATTGTCGTGACTAGTGATAAGATTCAGTTCCGGTGTCCGAAGTGTTCCAAAGTCTTGGCGGTCGCATCGCATCATGCAGGGAAGACAGTCAAGTGCCCGGGATGTCAAACGCATTTGAAGTTGCCTGGGGCGACGCAGCTTACGTCGGTCACGGCTAGGTCCGCTCCAGCGGCCAATTCCGATCAGGCGGTTTCATCCGCAAGGGCAACATCGTCCGTCGCTAACAGCGGCAAGCCGGTCGCCCGTACAACCCCTGGCAATGGACCTTTGGAAGCTGAAGTTCGGTTGTCGCTAGGAATGCCAGCGACCGGATTGGACCCGAGGTCCAGTTCTTCAATTGCCAAATCGCAATCGAATCCGCAGTCAAATCCATTTGATTTCCCCGACCAGCCGAATCATACGAGTCAGGCTGCGAGTGCAAACTATGCACCCGCGAACCCGTTCGTGACGCAAGCAACCGGTCCCACGACGTTTTCGGCGAATCCGCAAGCAACCACGCCATCAAGTGCATCACCCGGTACGCGAAGCGGGGACATTCGCAAATCGACCCAAGATGGCGCTTCCAGTGTTCCTCTTGGATTGTCGATTGGTGGATTCATCACGGCGGTAATTGTCGCGTCAATCTTCATGGTGGTTTGGTTGGTGGTGGCGGCGGTGACCGGACGCGAATTAGGAGTGCTAGCTTGGGGGCTTGGCGGAGCTATAGGCGCAGTCGCTGGATTCATTGCCCGCAATCCATCGAAACTCTATTGCGGTTCGGCGGCCGGGCTTGCAGTCGTTAGCATCTTAATGGCGAAGGTTGTGATGGCGAAGGTTGTGATGGCGATGTTCTTGATGCTGGCGTCATTGGGAATGGATGTTATGCAAGAGTTCGCGAACTACTCGCCTGAACGAGTCAAGCAGCTTCACGCGTTGGCCGATGAAAAGCTCGCTAATGGCGAACTAGACGGTTACGAGAAGGACTATGCCCAACGATACGTGAAGGCTTTTTACTCAGGTCAGCATGAGGTGCTCTACGAGGAAGTGGACGTCAGCGAAGATCAATACGAGATTCAGCAATCATTCGCCGAAGATCTCGGGCAAGAACTGGATGCACTCACACCGCAAGACATAGAAAAGCTAGTGTCGAAAGCGAAGGCTCGGCATCCAGAGTGGATTGAAGACAACAATCATTACCTTGCGATGGTGGATCAGTTGGCGAATGAACCGGGGGCCCTACCGGATGACCTGCTCGCGCACGCGAGGAACGAACTGGCTGGACTGGACGAGGTTCAAGACACGGACTACTACGAATCGGTCGCACCCAAGGTGATGCGAGAACGTCGCAATCAGTTGCGTGACGTAGCTGCGCAGCGTCTTGTTTCTCTTGATGCATCAGCAACGGATGAAGCGGTTCGAACCGCGCTTAAGAATCATCCCCTATGGAACCCGTTTCCCGATGCGTCTCACGCAATGATGGAAACCATGTACGAGAACGGTGAATTCCAAGGTCCACTTGCTCGCCATGCCGAAGCTGCAATCGCGGCCACGTTCGATGATGAGTACTCGGAATACTACGACGAAGTTGACTACGATGAAATTGACTCGCGTGACAACGACGTGCAGAAGTTGATTTCTGCAAAGCTTGTCGATCTCGATGCTACGGGGCGTGAACAAGTCATTGCCGAAGCCCGATTACGGCATCCCGACTGGTATGGGGAAAACATGACGTTGGAACAACAACAGGCCGAGATGCAGAGGGCCATGGAGGAGATAGGTGGCGATGGAAGCTTTCTGGGCAGTTTTGCTGCCGTGTGCGGACCACTAGATTTGCTGTGGATTTTCTTGGGGGCTAGCACTGCGTATTCCACCTCCCGCAAACTAGGATTTGCAGCCTAGCGGCCGAGTCCCTGCCCGTGCTGGGGCGGAAATTCGCGTTCGCCCCTGCAAAACCGGATAATTCGTTGCGAACAAGGTCTCCTCGGGCGTGTCTGAAGGCTGAGTTTTTTGGCCCCCCTCGAAGTTCCCTCGCGGGCGTCTAACATACGCTCAGCAAGGACTTCGTCTTCGTCGTCCTTTGCCAAATCCAGTGGCCCGCCCTCGGCGGCCGTTTCCTTATTTCTGCTACGCTTCGTTCTGCTATTTGCTATTTATGATTTGTGTCACTCTTGGACGTGCTCGCCACAAGCGAATGATCGCCGATCATCAGTTTCTCGCTGAGCAAGGGGCTCAACTTGTTGAGCTTCGGTTGGACTACATCAGTCGCGCCGTTAGTCTTAAACGATTGCTTGAGAATCGATTTTGTCCGATCGTGGTAACCGTTCGCCGTCGCGAAGATGGTGGACGTTGGCTTAAAAGCGAAGCTGAGCGGTTGACGCTGCTTCGCAGTGCAATTGCGGCCGGTGTGGATTACGTCGACATCGAGGCGGACGTGGCATCCCAGATCCCACGCTATGGGAATACCAAACGCATCATCAGTTTTCATGACTTTGATGAAACGCCTGAGGATCTTGAAGAGCTACACGCTGCCATGGCTGAGGAAGACGCCGACATCGTCAAAATCGCCACCATGGCAAATTCGTTCCAAGATAACCTGCGAATGATGGACTTGGTCAAAAACGCCAAGATTCCAACCATTGGAATTTGCATGGGTGAAATGGGAATGATCACTCGGATTCTTGGGGAAAGGTTGGGGTCTCCCTTTACCTACGCCACGTTCAGCAAAGACAAGAAAATGGCGCCTGGTTTGCTTGAGTGGAAAGAAATGCAAACGCTGTATCGGTATTCCACCATTGACGACAACACGGTGCTGTTCGGTGTCGTCGCAGATCCGGTAGCTCATAGTTACAGCCCGTTGATTCACAATCGAGCGTTCGAAGATTCCGGAATCAATGCAAGGTACTTGCCGTTTCGAGTACCCAAAAGTGACCTTCCTAACTTTATCAAGCACTGCAAAGAACTCGGCGTGGAAGGCTTAAGTGTTACGATCCCGCATAAGGAAGAGGCCTTGGACCAGTGTACTCAGGCCGAATCTAGCGCTTCGGGAATCGGTGCCGTGAATACACTTGTGTTTCAAGGCGATAGCGTTCTTGGGTACAACACCGACTACCGCGCCGCAATGGACTGCGTCGAGGAATTATTTAACATCGATCGGACCAAGGAACGTCCGATGCAAGGCATGACGGCTCTCATTCTTGGAGCCGGAGGGGTGTCGCGAGCGATAGCTTGGGGACTGAAACAACGCCACTGCGATGTGGTGATTGCATCGAGAACGTTTGAAAGAGCCGAAATCTTGGCTTCGGAACTAGGATGTCGAGTGATCAAATGGGAGGATCGTCATGACGAACGAATTAACTTGCTCGTTAACGGAACGCCGATCGGTATGCATCCCGATGTGGATGTTTCGCCGTACAACGAAACGTCGCTCAATCAATTCGTCGCTGTCTTTGATACGGTCTATAACCCCGAGAACACACTATTGATTAAGTACGCTAAGCGGGCTCAGTGCCGAATCATCACGGGCATTGATATGTTTGTGCGTCAGGCGGCCTATCAGTACAAACTGTTCACTGGCAAAGACGCCAATGTTCAACTGATGCGGAAGACGATTAAGGATGCAACCAACCCGGTGCAGTTGAACTAATTGGAAAATCCGCTTCGCTGCATGCATTGCGAATCCCGTTCATTTTAAGTGGCCACACGCCCTACGGTTTATATCGAAGACTTACTGATGCCATCAACACTACCGAGCAACTTGATCATTCGCCAAGCAGAACCCGCCGATGCAGAAGCAATTCATGCTCTGATGCGGCCCTATGTTATGCAGCACCTGTTGCTTGCGCGCACGGAAGCCGAGGTGATTGAATTGACGCGGCACGGTTTTGTAGCCATGCGAACCGAAGGCGATCAAGAAGTTCAGTTGGTGGGTTTTTCGGCAGTGGAAATCTACAGCCCCAAGTTGGCTGAATTGCAATGCCTTGCGGTACATCACGAATTCCAAGGTTCGGGCGTCGGTAAAGCGCTTGTTACTCACTGCGTGGACCGAGCACGCGATGTCGGCGTCATGGAAGTGCTGGCCATTAGTTCCAACGAGCAGTTCCTGAAAACTTGTGGTTTCGACTTTTCGTTGCCCGATCAAAAGAAGGCGTTGTTTTGCCAACTGAGGCCCCGCCCGAAGGAATAACCGGCACGCGCAGCATCGAGAATTTTAGTTGCAGGCCCGCGTTTGCTAGGGAGTTTGCCACTCACGGATGGCATCGATCGGATAACCCAGCATGATGATGTTCAACAGCAGGCTATCACGAATCGTGATCAAGAGTCCGACTTCCAATGCAATGGCAAATAGGATGGACCACTTCCAACCTGCCTTTGAAGCGATGAAGTATCCGGTCAAACAGGCGATAACATCGGCTATTGAATTGGCAATCGAATCCCCCGTGTATCCCAGTGCCATGGTGGCCTCGCGATACCGATTGATAATCAGTGGCGAGTTTTCGAGGATTTCCCAGGACGCTTCAATCGCGGTTGCGACCGCCCAACGCGATGATTCGTGATTTCGCAGCCATTGAGGCCACGGCATCCACTTAAGCACCCAGTAGAAAATCACTCCGTGTAGCACGTGAGTGAAGAAGTAGGGGTCGATGAGGTGCTGCGATGCGTGTTCGGACCAAATGTCCCAAGCCCATGGGGTTGCTTGACCGCATTGGCACCAAAGTTGACGTCCCATCGCGGCAAGGACCGCCACCATGGCGGCGACGATCGCAAAGCAAATCATGGATGTTTTTCGGCTCATGCCCCAAGCTTAGCGTTTTGCCGAGATCGTCGCAGGGCATAGAAAACCCCAGCAGCGTGAATCACTCTGCTGGGGCTGTGCTCGATTGATCAACGACGACAACTTTGTCTAAGCCGATTCAGGTCGCTTGTCGCATTCAATAAAAGCGTAGGCGTTGTGATTGTGAATCGATTCAAAGTTTTCCGAGAAGCACTGGTACCACTCGATTCGGTCG
Organism: Rubripirellula amarantea; assembly: GCF_007859865.1. Classification (NCBI taxonomy): domain Bacteria; kingdom Pseudomonadati; phylum Planctomycetota; class Planctomycetia; order Pirellulales; family Pirellulaceae; genus Rubripirellula; species Rubripirellula amarantea. The sequence goes on from NZ_SJPI01000001.1 coordinate 2,249,024, forward strand.
TCGGCATTCAGGGTAACGGCCATGTCCCGGACAATGTCTTCGACAAATTTGGGATTTTCGTAGGCTCGTTCGGTAACCCATTTCTCATCGGGACGTTTGAGCACCGAGAACACCTGAGTCGATGCGCACTTTTCAATCATGCCAAACAATTCTTCGATCCATAGATGGTGACCTTCCGCAACGCGGACCTTCACCGTCATCTCGCATCGTTGGTTGTGGGCACCATATTCCGAAATCTCTTTCGAGCAGGGGCAAAGGCTTGTCGCCGGAATCTTCAACGTCATGATGAAATCGTCGGTCGTACCGCTCGCGATTTCAAACGTGACATCAAAATCTAGCTTGCCACTTTGCCCGGTAACGGGAGCTTTTTTGTCGATGAAGTAGGGGAACGACAACTCCAAGAACGCATCCTTCGCCTTCAGCTTGTCTTGCATGGTGACGCAGATTTCACGAATGGTGTCGGACGTGATGCCCTCGTGATAATCATTGAGCACTTCAACGAAGCGAGACATGTGAGTGCCTTTCTCTTCGTGAGGAAGTGACACGAACATATTGATCGTGGCAACGGTGTGAATGAAGGTGTTGCCATGGCCTTCGCCTGGAGTGCGAAACGATATGGGGTAGCGAACGTTGGTGACGCCTACCTTATTGATAGCGACGTTTCGCTTATCGCCGGTGGATTGAATATCGGGAAGTGGTTGGCTGGTTTCGCCGTCAGTAAGCTGAATCATATTTTAAATATCGGTATGTGAGATCAGTGTTAAGTTGCAGAAGCCGTTGTGCTTCGCGAGCGTCGCTTAAAGTGATGCCCAGTTCGATGAAGGGTTATCGAGATCTGCAACGAGTGAGTATGCATCGAGTGAGCATGCATGTGCAAAGTGGCGTAGGTGAAGGTTCTGAATTACATCGGACCGCAAGAGAGGCTAAAGATTCGACGATTGGGAATGGCGATACAGCAGGACGGTCACACCAGAGGATGGCTTGCCCATGGATATGCAAAGCATCGATCAGCAAAGCATCGATCAGCAAAGCATGGGTCAGCAAAGCATGGGTCAGCAAAGCATGGATCAGCAAAGCATGGGTCAGCAAAGCATGGGTCAGCAAAGCATCGCGTAGGTTTGGCCAACCAGAACTGCGTGGGCACTACAGCGAGATCGTCTCCGATGTCACGTACGAGTCATCGCTGTCATGTTGGTTTTGGATCGCTGCCTCGGCAAACGATTCGTCTGTTTCCCAGACACGAACACGAACGGCCCTTGCCCCAGTGCCTTGAAGTGCTTCCGGACACATCTCTTCCAGCAGGTACTTAGCCATGTTTTCGGCGGTCGGGTTATACGGCATCACAAAGAATCGACTTGGGACAACCATCGACAATGCTTGCTTTGCATTCTCGTCCGTGTCGCGAATCAAAAAGCTGTGATCCCAGTGTTCGTCAATCCAGCCTTTGACACGCTTCTTTAGATCCGAGAAATCAAGCACTCGACCGACGTCATCTTGGCTGTCTCCCTGGACAAAGAAATCGGCAACATAGTTATGGCCATGGAAGTGCTCGCACTTGCCACCGTGCCCAAACAGTCGGTGTCCGGCGCAAAACTTGATGCGCCTCATAATCGTTAAACTCATCGGCTGTATTTTACCTATGTAATCGCTTCATCGGACTTTTCAGACTGCTACCCCGAGTGTGAAGCGATTCACGACTCTGATGGCGGTCACCGTAAGTATAGACAAGAGGCGAGGTATCCGAAAATGAACCACAAAAGCTAGGGTTTTAAGCTGCTGCGGGGAATTCGCGGGCCGCAAATCGACGATAGCGGGTGCGAACGAACGTCGACTCATTGACCGCACAAAACGCTACAATTGGAGATGCTCACCTCTTTAGGACTCTCCATGCAACGATTTTTCTGTTCCTCACTTTCTCTGTTGGCCCATGGGCTCATTTTCGCTGTTGGATTGGCAAGTCCAGGATGTAGCCCTGGCACTGGATCATCGACAAGTTCCCCGCCGTCAACGGCCACGTTTTCGGGAGCTCATCCCATGAATGTGGTCGCAACCACGGGAATGGTGGCGGATATCGTCAAGGTCGTTGCTGGTCCACACGCCAATGTGATTCAGATGATCGGGTCTGGCGTGGACCCCCATCTGCACAAACCTTCGCGAGACGATGTGCAGTTGATCATGCGAGCAGACATTGTTTTCTATAGCGGTTTGATGCTTGAAGGCAAAATGAGCGACACGTTTGTCAAGTTAGCGAGGTCCAAGCCGGTGATCGCAGTGACTGAGGCAATCGATCCTGCAGTCTTGCTTGAACCCGAAGAAATGTCCGGACATTTGGATCCGCACGTATGGAATGATGTTTCGGCGTGGAGTCAGTGTGTGGGAGCGGTACAGCAAGCGCTTAGCGAGTTTGACCCGGCCCATTCGAAAGATTACGCACTCAATGCGACAAAGTACCAAGCTGCACTCGCTGAACTGCACGAGTATGGAATCAAGTCAATCGCGACGATTCCCCAAGATCAACGGATTCTCGTGACATCCCATGATGCCTTTAATTACTTTGGGCGAGCGTATCACCTCAAAGTCATGGGGGTTCAAGGCATTTCTACCGAATCCGAAGCTGGCATTCAGCGTATCAATCAGTTGGTCGATACGTTGGTTGAAAATGATGTCCGCGCGGTGTTCATTGAGAGCAGCGTATCACCCAAGAACATTGATGCACTCATTGAAGGTGCCCAGTCGAAGAATCACCCGGTCGTCATCGGCGGTGAACTCTACAGCGATGCTATGGGACCGGCGGGGACCTACGAGGGAACCTACATGGGCATGCTCGACCACAACATCACGATTGTTACCCTCGCTCTAGGCGGCAAAGCTCCTCAGCATGGCCTGCACGGAAAATTGCAGGCGAGTAGTCACGGTGCGAAGAATCATGACGAGGCTTTGGAAACCAAGTTCGAAACGGTTGATTCAACAAAATGACACGACCTTTTGCCGCTGGCGCGATAGCCGACTCTCATCCTTTGGCAAGTGGCGATTCAAATTGTCCGCTATCGGTTTATGACCTTACCGTTGCCTATCATCGAAAACCGGTGATCTGGGATATCGGGTTCGATTTGCCCGCGGGGCAACTGATTGGCGTTGTCGGGCCCAATGGAGCTGGCAAGAGCACTCTGCTAAAGGCCGTGATGGATTTGATTCCGCGTGCCTCAGGACGCGTGCGGGTATTCGGCGATACGTACCGGCATAACCGCCATCGCGTCGGCTATGTGCCCCAGCGTGAGAGTGTTGATTGGCAGTTTCCCGTCAGCGCGCTGGATGTCGTAACGATGGGGCTGTACGACGAAATTGGATGGTGTTTGCCGGTTCGCCGAAAGCACCGAGAGAAAGCACTCGTCGCACTTGATCGCGTGGGAATCGCGGACCTCGCCAATCGACAAATTAGCCAGCTTTCGGGCGGCCAGCAACAGCGTACCTTTTTAGCGAGGGCGTTGGTTCAGGACGCGGACTTGTACTTAATGGACGAACCGTTCGCGGCAGTCGATGCGTCAACAGAGCGAGCGATTGTGGAAATCCTTCGCGATTTGAAAGCTCGTGGCAAGACGGCTGTTGTGATTCATCATGACCTGCAAACGGTTCCTGAGTACTTTGATTACGTGGTGTTGCTCAACATGCGAATCGTGGCTCATGGTCCGGTGGAAACGACATTCACGCCAGAGAATTTGAACAAGACGTACGGTGGTCGTTTGACCTTGCTCGACGAAGTCACCGAAGCGATGCGTCGTCGGGAGCAGTCCTTGTGATGGGATCGCGATGGGCGATGCTGGCTGGATTGGCCGTGCTGGTTGCGGTGAGCAAAGGCTCAGCGCAGGACTTGGGCGTCGTCGGTGAGTCCGCATTCGACCAAACCTCTGCATGGCCGACATTGTCCCAGTGGTGGCGAGTTATTTCGTTGCAGGATTACAACACCCGCATCGTAGTCTTGGGCGTTGCTGTGTTGGGGGCCAGCGCTGGATTAGTCGGCAGCTTCACACTGCTTCGCAAGCGTGCCTTGATGGGTGATGCGCTTTCCCACGCCAGTTTGCCTGGCATTGGATTGGCATTCATGATCGCAACTTGGTTTGGGCGTGACGGCAAGTCGATCGGCTATTTACTTGCCGGAGCAACCATCAGTGGTCTGTTGGGTGTGGCAACCATTCTTTGGATTCGCAATCGCACCCGCCTAAAGGAAGATGCAGCCCTAGGAATTGTGCTTAGCGTTTTCTTCGGTGCTGGCGTCGCGATCCTAAGTTTGATTCAGCAGATGGAAGTCGGGCACGCGGCGGGGCTAGAAGGTTTTATCTATGGCAAAACCGCGTCGATGCGATCATCGGACGTTGCTTTGATTTCCGTTGCATCGCTGATTGCGATATCCGTTTGCTTACTCAACTTCAAAGAGCTGAAGCTGTTGTGTTTCGATGAGGGGTTTGCTGGATCACGCGGCTACCCGGTCGTGTTGCTCGACGTGCTGCTGATGTCCATGGTGGTGTTGGTGACCATCGTGGGGCTGCAAGCGGTCGGATTGATCCTGGTGATTGCATTGATGGTGATTCCGGCAGCCGCCGCGAGGTTTTGGACGGATTCCCTGTGGCGGATGACAGCGTATTCGGCAGTATTGGGAATGGTGGGCTGTGTTTCGGGGGCCATCATCAGTGCCGTTTTTCCGAACCTGCCTTCGGGGGCGATGATCGTGCTCGTTTGCGCCGTCTTCTTTTTTCTTAGCATGATGTTTGGAACATCACGAGGCGTTTTGATTCGGACCATTCGCCGTCGACGTCTCAATCGTCGGATCGAACGACAGCACCTGCTGCGTGCGATGTATGAACGGCTCGCACCATCAGAGCGGAATGATTCCATTGCCGCCAAAACACCGGTGGCCTTCGACAGTCTGTTGGATCTAAGAAGTTGGTCGCGCCAGAGGCTTCACAAGATCATACGTCGCGCCGAAGACGATGAATTGGTGCGAATGCGTTTCCCTACCTCCAAGAGTGTTCAGGCGGAAATCTTGTTAACGCGGGCAGGTTACATCGAAGGTGCGAGACTGACTCGCCAGCACCGTTTGTGGGAACTCTACTTGATCGCCTACGCGGAAGTGGCGCCCGGGCTTGTGGACCGTGATGCAGATGACATCGAACACGTTCTTGCGCCCGAGATTGTCGATAAATTGGAAGACTTGCTCGAAGAGGAACAGATGAGGATTCCGGTTCCGGATTGTCCCCACGAGATGTCCTCGAGTGAAGCCGCACATACGACGACCGGGAGTGAGCGAGCATGACAGAGTTCGCTTGGGATTCATCGCTTGACGGCTGGATCATAGTGGTTGGTGCTCTATGTGCCGTCGCCTCTGCACTGTTGGGCAATTTTCTTGTGCTGCGTCGAATGAGCATGCTCGGCGACGCGGTTACCCACGCAGTTTTGCCGGGTATTGCAGCGGCGTTCTTTATCAGCAGCAGTCGAAGCAGCTTGCCGATGTTCATTGGTGCGGTCGTCGTCGGAGTATTGACGGCAGTGTTTACCGAATGGATTCGCAACGTTGGTAAGGTTGACGAAGGGGCCTCCATGGGAGTCGTCTTCACATCCCTGTTTGCGTTGGGGTTGGTAATGTTGGTCCAAGTGGCCGACGATGTCGATTTGGATCCCAATTGCGTGCTCTACGGGGCATTAGAGATGACACCGTTGGACCTGGTTCCCATTTTGGGTTTCTTCGTCCCTCGCGCTGCCTTGATCCTAGCGGTGGTCACGCTTCTCAATTTGACCTTTGTGGTGCTGTTCTTTAAGGAGCTTAAGATCAGCTCATTCGATCCAGCATTGGCAACCACGATGGGGTTCTCGGCTCGCTGGATGCATTATGCATTAATGGTACTAGTGTCGATCACGGCGGTTGCGAGTTTCGAAAGCGTGGGCAGTATCTTGGTGGTAGCGATGTTTGTCGTGCCAGCGGCTGCGGCTTACATGCTGACCGATCGTCTTGCAACGATGGTCGGTCTAAGCGTGGTGCTGGCCATCGCTTCGTCGGTTGGAGGTCACTTGGCGGCGATTACGGTGCCGCGATTTTTTGGGTTCGGCAGCACAACCACGGCCGGCATGATGGCTGTGGTTAGCGGCGGACTTTTTGTGCTCGCTGCGTTGTTGGGCCCAAGTCACGGTGTCTTAGTGAAATGGGTTCGTCGACAACGATTGTCGTGGCAGATCCTTTGCGACGACATTGTTGCACTGCTTTATCGCGTCGAAGAAAAACCCAATCAAGTGATCACCTTGGACGATCTTGCGGATCAATTGTTAACGAGTCCTTGGTCACTCAACACGGCTTTAAGAATGCTGCGTCGCAAGGGTGAGATCAGCGCTGATGGATCGCTTCACCTAACACCCAAAGGTCACGACCGTGGTCGAGAGCTCGTGCGTTCCCACCGCCTTTGGGAGCAATACTTGGTCGTCGAAACGAGTGCTGAGGCGGACCGTATCCATCCGCAAGCTGAGCAGTTTGAGCACTTCACCGATCGAACACTACGTGATCGTCTCGATGATCACACCGAAGCACCCACCGAAGACCCACACGGCAGTCCGATTCCCCATGAAAAGGACTCGCCGTAGGAATGGTGGCTGCCAAGTCACCTCGACGTGACTAGACGTTGATTGTCCATCGATGTTGACTGTCGATGTTGACTGTCGATGATGACCGTTGATTAGTAATCCTCAGCCGACACGAACTCTTTGTTCGCGCGAGTGGTCAATGCATGAAAAACACGCAGGTCAATCGAGTCCGTGATCATGTGGACCGAACCGTCGGACAAAATGAACTGCGCTCCGCCCACGTGGTGGCTGCTGAAATCTTCGAAGTGACCCGACTGAGAATTCGGTGTGTGATCGGCGGCGCCAATCACGCGGGCCGCAGGTTCGTTCGCGTCATGAATCACTCCATGCCAAATCGAACCACCCAACTTGCTGTTGCGTTCGCCAACCATCAACGTGTTGCTTAGACCGTCAAGGATATCGCGGAACCGGTGTCGGCTATTGCCGTAAAATAATCCATCCCCCTTATACAGGTCGTCGTGGATGTCGTAGGTGCCGTAAACGCCCACGTAGTTGCTCTTTGCAACAAAGAAAAGGCTGTCGCCTTCGTCTACATTTTCGCCAGGTTCACCATGTTCGTGGTGATCGTGGTCATCGTCGTCGTCATCATGATCGTCGTCGTCATGGTCATCATCGTGATCATGGTCGTGCTCTTCACCCTCTGCGATAGCAAACGTGGCTGAAAGCAGGTCACTGGGGCAAATGAACGCTTCAATCTCATTCAGCCGAGCAGCTTCGTGGTAGTCGTCGTCGATCGGAAGCGAAAAGTTGATCTGCTCGTACGCTGCGGACTGTTCCATTTGAGGCAAAATCGCGGAAGCCCAGCCCCAGCCCGGCTCGTGATGATCTTCATCGTTCGCAATCCAACCGCTCGGTAGTTGCTTGAATGAATAGTGGTAGTTGTGCAGAGCAATGCCAACGTTGTGCAGGTTGTTCTGGCAAGACATTCGTCGGGCGGCTTCGCGAGCAGCTTGAACGGCTGGTAACAAAAGGCCAACGAGAATTCCGATGATTGCGATAACCACCAGAAGTTCGACCAGAGTGAAAGCGCGAACGCGCGTGCGCGCTGACCGCGCAGAGTAAATTGAAAACATGGGTGGTCCGACCTAAGGAAAACGATTGATCTAAGAACGAATTGTGATCAAACGTTTTGTGGTGGACCTCGAGGTGAATGTTGGCTTACCGAATGATCGACCAATGCGACCGGTGGAGGTAGCGACGTCCGGTGAGCAACGAACAAAGCCGTTGCATTGACTTGGTTTACTACCGGACTCGATACCAACGTTCGTGCAATACAGATCGCACAAAGCCCGTCACAAGTAACATGGTGACCATGAGTGAATCCCAATCGCGTTGCATCGGCATCAGCAGCACTCGATGCACTGTCATCGTCTGAATCGCAGACATGATGCGTGCAAGAGCAGGTGTGGTCTGTTGCACCAGAGTCCTCTGTTGAATCGAAACCGACGGTTGCGACTTCGGTTCCACAATGACCTCCATCGTGCACGTGACCGTGACGGTGAACTGCAGGCAGCAGCCAACCACCGATCAGGTAGGCGACGAGGGCGATGCGGGAAATCCAGAGATTCACAAATTCACTCTAAGCGGTAGTTGTCAGTCCACCAAGGACTTTTACGCCATTAGGAGTACGAAGTGTCCACCTAGGAAGTTCGGCGTTACCAAACCGGCACCAAGCGCGACAAGAGCATTATTCTCGCACCTGACATCTTTGTGCAAGGCAAAATGAACGCAATTGACGAAGGTTCACCTAATCTAAACGCGTGAAACGTCCCAGGGACCACCGTGTTTTTGAGCCCAATGTTCGGCAACGCGGCCGAAGCAGCACTCGTTCTTGTCCCGCCTGAGGCAAAGGCAAAATGGAGTTCTCTTCGTTTTTACAGGTCCCTCAGGTGGTTATTGTTGGCGGAGTCAAATTGATTCTAAAGGTTGGCTCAGGTCGATTCCCGCATTCACGTTTCCATTACCGAGTTAGGTCAGGGCACAAAAAAACGCGACCGTGGGAACGATCGCGTTAGATCTGCTTTATTGACTTAACAACTAGGCCGATGGCCTGTCCAGCAAGGATACGCCCGACGTACAGCTACGCTGTTATCGAGCAATTGGTGCACTAGCGGTGACCACGATGACCGCGGTGACCATGGTGTCCGCCGTAGTGAACGTCGTAGTGACCAGGGACGTAATCGAAGTGGTTACCATGAGGAACCAACGTAGGAGCGTGGTAATCCAGGTGCGTCCCACGTGGATGGTATCCCCCACCATAGTACGAATTGTAAACAGGGACCCCGTAGTGCCTGCCGTAAGAGTTGTAGCCGTAGCTCGGACGATAGCTGCGGTAGCTACTCCCATAGCCGTAATTGCTAACGCCGAAACCGCCGATTTGCAGTGAGAAACCGCCAGCTTCTGCTTTGGTGTCGTTTGAAACCATAAGCATTGCGATAGCCAAAACGGGAACGGCAAGCCATCTAAGTTTGAATCGTGAAATCATTTTTTACTCCGTAAAGACGCTTCTCTTCCCGTCGCCAACGACTCACCCGAGTCGTGTTAGGGCCGTCCGGGGCTGAACTTAGCCAGGACAGAGCAGCCGTTAGCGTGGGCTGCCGATACCTAACTATGCACGCGCCGGACCAAAGTACCGGTCAGCCTGGCCCATTTCGTGTGTCGGGGAACAAATATGTCGTGAAACACGGGAAAAAATGATTTTTGAGCCGGACAAGTAAACTTTCGCTACTAGGCAATTCAATCATTGAGTGTGTTCAAAGTGACTCCATGATATGGTCATTGTGAGACCAGCTTGGATGACACTGCTGGGAACAGCGTGAGCCTTCAGAACGTGATGAGTTCCCGGACTGAGTCGGATTAATGTCTACGATTGCCGATCGGTCTACGACTGGGCCGGTAGATGGGTGGCATCGAAAGCTTCGGGGAGAAGTGAGGAGAGCTTAAACGTCCTCCGGCTTCCATCGATCACGTTGACGCAGATCACTACCATCTCGTAGTTGAACTCGGCAAGAAATTGCCGGCATGCGCCGCAAGGAGAAACACCGCCAATGCTGGCGACAGCCACCGCGCGAATATTACGATGGCCTGAGGCTACCGCCGCAGCGGCAGCGGTGCGTTCGGCACACATGCAAAGTGAGTAGCTCGCGTTCTCGACGTTGCATCCGTCGACGATCTGTCCGTCCTCGACCAGCACCGCAGATCCCACATAGAAATGGCTGTGAGGGGCATAGGCGTGATCGCGGGCTTGGGTCGCACGTCGAACGAGTCGATCGATGTCAGTAGATTTAATTTCGCTCATCAAACAGATCTATTGGAAACGTTTCACAATTAAAGGACGCTCACTCACAGGTTGGTCCACAACAACCACCGCCTCGGCAAGTAACTCAGCATAGTCTGCTGCCGAATCGCAATATACAGTCAACAACGGATCGCCCTGTTCGACCTTCGCCCCAACCCGGCAGTGGGTGCGGATTCCCACCTGATGATTAAGCTGATCGCCCTTCATGCGTCGGCCGCCACCCATCGCGACCACAGCTTCACCGATGGCGGGACAATCCACGCGTTCGACGAACCCGGCCCGTTTGGCGTTAATGACATGAGGTTTTGCAAGAGGCAGTGGGCCCGCCAGCTTTCCGGATTGAGCATGAACCAGGGCTTCGAATCTTTCCATCGCGGAACCGTCATCAAGCGCGCGTTCGAGCCTTGCATTCGCTGACTCAGACGTGGCTTCTGTGCCAACTTGGACAAGCAAATTGGCGCAAAGGGCGACCGTTAGATCGCGCACAACTCCTGGTTTGCCTTGAAGAACCTCAAGCGACTCGTTGACTTCGATAGCATTGCCAATCGTTTCGCCCAAGGGTTGGTCCATATCGGTAATCATTGCTTGGGTCGGCATCCCGGCGGCCACGCCAACGGAAACGATCGACCGAGAAAGTTTCTCAGCTTGCTCTAACGTCGGCATGAAGGCGCCGCTTCCGCATTTGACGTCCATGACTAACGCATCCAAACTTGCCGACAACTTCTTGCTCAGAATGCTGGCGGTGATCAACGCGATCGATTCGACCGTGCCCGTCACGTCGCGTAGCGCATAAAGCCTGCGATCGGCGGGAGCAATTTTGTCGCTCGCACTGATGATAAAAGCACCCACTTGGTCCAGCAATTGGGTCGCTTCTTCGCTCGAGAAGTCGGTGCGGAAACCCTCGATTGCTTCTAGTTTGTCGAGGGTTCCCCCGGTAAGCCCCAGGCCACGACCACTGACCATCGGCACGTCGACGTCGCAAACCGCTAGCAGGGGTGCCAAGATCAGCGAGACTTTGTCGCCTAATCCGCCAGTGCTGTGTTTGTCGACGCGAGGTTTGCCACGGTCGGTGCGAGGCAGTCGTTCGCCACTTTCGAGCATCGCCATGGTGAGCGTGGTGATTTCACGTTCGGTCATGCCGCGAAGGCAAATTGCCATCGCCAGCGCTGACATTTGATAGTCGGCGACGTTGCCTTCGCAAAACCCATCGATCAGAAACCGGATTTCGCTGTCGGATAGTTCACCGCCTTCACGTTTCTTAACAATTAACGTTGAGGCGAGCATTGCGGAGTGCCAAAAATTGGGAAAGTGCTATGCAGATCGAACAAAAATGCCTGCGGTACAAGGATTGATCTCCACGTTATATTGCATCAGGCAGTCCAGCCGAAGGTTGCGTCTATTTTCCTCACCCCCGTTTTTCTGATCGTCTCCTCATGAATCTTGCTCCGTGGAAAACCGCTCTTTCCTGTTTTGTCTTCATCGGCGTTCTTTCATCCATAGGTTTGAACGGTTTCAGCCTCGCCGATGATCTCGAATCGGTGGTTGAGGAAGTTCCGGCTGAAGTGAAGGCTGGTCCCCGGGCTTTGTCCAAGGCCTTTCGTATGGCCGCCAGGAAAGCCTCGCCCTCGGTGGTCACCATTTTGACTTACGGACAAGAGCCCAAAGGCTTGCCGCAAACCTCGTCTCGCGGCAAAGAGGGCGACGATTCAGATGCCGAGGTCTACGACGAAAAGCGACTGACGGGACTGGGAAGTGGTGTGATCGTTTCAGACGATGGAATGGTGATCACCAACAACCACGTGATTGCCGGAGCAAAACGCGTGGTCGTTCAGTTGCCCGACGAAACGGAACTTGAAGCGACCGAGGTTTACGGCGATCGTGATTCCGATGTTGCGACGCTTCGCATTGTGGTGGACCCGAGTCAGGAAAGCATGCGAGATGTAACTTTGGTTGGCGCCGATGTTGGCGACTCGGACGCGATTGAAATCGGCGATTGGGTGTTAGCGATCGGTAGCCCCTTTCGGCTTGAAGCGACAGTGAGTGCGGGCATCATCAGTGCGAAGAACCGAGCGATCTCGAGGATCAACCGCGGTCGCTTGATCCAGACGGATGCGGCAATTAATCCGGGCAATTCGGGTGGCCCTTTGATTGACCTTGATGGAAATGTGGTCGCGATCAACACTGCGATCGCTACTCGAAATGGTGGATATCAGGGAATTGGTTTTGCCATTCCGATCAACCAAGCCAAGTGGATCGCAGAAGAATTGGCTCAGCACGGTAAGGTCCGCCGAGCGGCGATTGGGATTCGCATGGCTGAACTGAAGCCAAAGATCGCTCGCAAGTTCAAGCTGCCTTCGGGCATAGGCATCCTCGCCTATCAAATCATCGGGAATTCGGCTGCTCAGCGCGCTGGCATCAAGCCGCTCGACGTAATTGTCGAGTTTGCTGGCGAGCGGGTTACCAAGCCAGCCAACTTGCAATTAATTGTTGAACGTAAACCGATCGGATCCTTGCAAACGGTGAAGGTGCTACGCGGCAATGAAGAGATCGAGTTGGAGATAGAAATCGCATCGCTCGAAGATCCCACGCTCAGTAACGATTCAGCAACTGAAGGTGAAGCAGAATCGGCATCCCAGTCCAGCGAGTCTGACGAAGATTCAGAGGCTGATCTACCGATGCTTGATGAGGTTGAAGAAGCAAAGAAAGCGATGGAAGAGTCAAAGGACGACTAGATCGCGTTTAGCTTCTTGCATCCTTTAGCGATTCGTGCGGCTAGTGATTCGTTCGACAAACTTCAACAGCAGCGGGTAAGCCGGTTCGTCCATTCCGCCGTGGTTATAGCCTTCGAGTTCGAAGAGTTCGATGTCGGGATGCTTCACCTCCTTCATCATTCGCCAAAAGTAGGCATTTTCTTCGTAGCGACCGAGCATTTCTTTTTCCCGGTCACCCGTGATCAGCAGAGTCGGTGGACAGTCTTTTCGCACATGAAAAAGCGGTGCCAAATCATCGACGATTGGTTGCGTGCCAGCGATTCCTCGTTCGGCACGAATCGTAAAATGCGTGATCGTATGGCCGCTGAAGGGGATCAGTCCTGCGATTTGGTCTGCGTCAATACCATGACGTGACAGCCAGCGTTTGTCGAGTCCGATCATGCTGGTGAGGTATCCGCCCGCGGAATGACCACTGACGAAGATCTTGTCCGTTGACCCACCGTACGATTCGATGTTCTCGAACGTCCATGCTACCGCCGCCGCTGCGTCTTGAATGTAAGTCGGAGCCTCCACCTTGGGATGCAAGCGATAGTTAACAGCCACCACGGCGATGCCTTTCTGTTTTAACGGATCCGGGATGCTGCGGTCGCCCGACTTCAGTCCTCCGCCATGGAACCAGACTACGGTCGCAACGTCCTGCTGGTCTACGGGATAATAAACGTCAAGCCGACATCGCTCGTTGATGTATTGGTCTTGGTCTGGATTTTCACGATAGGCGATATCCGAAGCCGTCTGGTAGGTCGCATCGTCGGCCAACACCTGTAGGCTGTTGCTGTGAAGAGTAGCGACAAGAACGCAGACGCAAAGAATGGGTTTGAAACAGAATGACATGGTGGGAACTGGACGCAGTTTAGGAAGGGAGGAACTAGAAGAGATCGGCAACGACAGGCTTGGTAACTTTGCCCATTGCATTGCGGGGAAGCGAATCAACACATTTAAGGTGACGCGGAATTTTGTAAGGCGAAATTCGATCTTGGCACCACGAGCGAAGCGTTGACAGATCCATCGCGGTGGCGGTGTCCGTCACTACCGCGGCAGCAACTGATTCACCCCAGGTGTCATCAGGAATCCCCACGACGGCACATTCTTTGATGCAAGGGTGATCCAATAATGCGGCTTCGATTTCTAGGGCTGATAGCTTGTAGCCGCCGCTTTTGATGATGTCGACACTGCTGCGGCCCATGATGCGCAGGTAGCCGGACTCACGAACGGCAATGTCGCCGGTTCGGAACCAACCCTTCGTGAACGAATCTACTGTTGCTTCGGGCCGCTTCCAGTATTCACGAAACACGTTCTTGCCTCGGACTTGGATTTCTCCCGCCACGTCATCGACATCAACGACGTTGGCTTGTTCATCGACCAGGCGAACTTCCACGCCGGGCAAAGGTAAGCCAACCGATCCCGGTCGTCGTTCACCTAGGTAGGGATTGGAAAGGGCCATGCCAATCTCGGTCATACCGTAACGCTCAAGTAATCGTTGGCCCGTCAAACGAGTCCACTGTTCATGCACGCTGGCGGGCAGCGCAGCGGAACCGGAAACCATTAGGCGCATCGCGGCAAAACCATCAATCACTGGTTGCCGTTGAGCATCGCTGAGTTGCTCTAGTGCCTCGATCATTTTTACATAGATCGTCGGAACGGCCATGAACACGGTGTAGGCATTGCCCGCGACACGGTCGAAAATGGTGGTGATGTCAAAGCGGTTGAATGGCTCAATCGTAGCACCGCTGAACAATGCGCAGGACATGATATTGATGATGCCATGAATGTGGTGCAGTGGCAGGAACAACGGAATGCGGTCGTCGGACTGCCATCGCCAAGCCTGAACAAGCGATTGAATCTGAGCGTCGATGCAATCGTGAGTGGTCAAGACGCCCTTTGGTTTACTTGTCGTTCCGCTGGTGTACAGCATCATGGCTGCGCGTGATGGATTGACCTCGGGAAGCTTTGAAGCCGCGGCTTCGGTCATCTGGTTGATATTGAGCAGCGGGATGTTGAGTGGCCGAAGTTGTTCAGCGTATTCGTTGTTGGTAACGATTAGCTTGGACTGCGAATCTTCAACCGCGTATTTCCATTCCTGCAGCGTCGCTGACACACTCAGTGGTACAGCAACCGCACCGGATCGCCAAATTCCCCACTGAGTTGCTGCGTAGTCAAACCCGGCGGGGACGAGGTAGGCAACGTGGTCTTCAGCAAGGTCGTTGGTGTCACCAAGCAACGCTGATGCGATTTGATGCGAACGATCTAACAAGTCCTGATAGCGATACATAACCGTGTCGGTCGTGAACGCCGTCGAGTTTGCGTGATAGGCTGCGCGTTGGATAAGTGAAAGGCTCATGGCATGTACACGTTAAGAAACGCACCACTGAATAAATAGAAACACCACCGATGGACCGAGCATGCAACCCAGTCCTGTGTAAAACGTAGCGGTCATTGCTCCGTAAGGAACGAGTCGTTCGTCGGTTGCTGCCAATCCACCCGCCACTCCGCTCGTCGTGCCCATCAGGCCACCGAAAATTAGTGCTGAACGAGGATTGTCCAGGCCGATCCATTTGGCAACCGCCGGCGTCAGGCTCATCACCAAAATGGATTTCACCAATCCCGCAGCCACACTGATCGCGATCACGTCGCTTGACGCTCCCAACGCCGTTCCAGTCACTGGGCCGACAATGTAGGTTGCTGTGCCTCCGCCTATTGTAGTAAGGCTGACCGCGTCGCGATAACCGTAAGCGTAAGCAACCGCGGCGCCGACGAGAATCGAACCAAGCACACCGACCAGCAGCGAAACGACGCCACTGAGGCCAGTCTTGGTGAACTCGTCGAGTCGAACACCGAATGCTGTCGCTACGATGGTGAAGTCTCGCAGCATGGACCCTCCCATCAAACCGATTCCTGCCAACCAGGGAATATCGGCGAGGCCCCTTTCGCCACCCGTCAACCAACCGCCCAAGTACGCCAGTGCGAGGCCCGCAAAGATCGCAATGGCGGAACCGTGCACCCGTCCCGCCGTCAAATGGTGAGAGCACTTGTAGGACAACCATGTCAGTGAGCCAATCACTGCAAACGCAGTGACGAGCGAATACTTCGTGAGGATCGGGTCTATCGCGTTGAGCCAATCTGTCATTGGTCACTCGTGTCGGGATGCTTGGTCAGCCAAGCGTCATCATCGTTTGATTTGCCTAAACGATTGATTGTGGGAACCATCGCAAACGAGAAGATGACTCCTAAGGTGCCGGCTACGATGGCAAGCGGTCCGCCACTGATAGCGGCTCTTACGTTTTGGCTTGCCGCCATTGCGATCACGACTGGGATGTAGATGGAACTCCAGAACAAAACTCCGCTTGCCGTGGCTTGCGGCAACTTTCCGGATTGCCGAAGTTTCCCTGAAATCAGGATTAGAAGCAGCATCGCTATACCAACGCCGCCCACATTGGCTTCGATTCCCATGGCCATTCCAAGGAGTCGTCCAATGAGCAATCCCGTCAATAAGCAGCCCGCTAGAATAGCAGTTCCATAGATGGCCATAGGCTTGGATTGGGCGTCCTAAATACGCGAAACGTTTTGGCCGGATTGCCGTTGCACGAGTCGCCGTATTTCTAGGACGCTAATGATCGCGATGACCCGGTGAGCGGGCATCTCGGATTTGACGATGACGTCATCAATAGGCGTGGCGGTGTCACCGATCGCCTCAAGAACTTGCCGTTCAACTTCATTGAGTTGCAATTCGGTGATGTTACGAACCTCGCCGCCTTCGGGTGACGTGAGTGGTTGCCTCAACGGCCCGAGTTGTTCCAAAACGTCGTCTATGTTCTGTACCAGAATAGCACCGTCGCGAATCAGTTGGTTGCAGCCACGGGAGGCTCGCGAGGTCACCGGTCCGGGTAACGCCATGACGTCTCGATGATTTTCTTGTGCTAGCCGAGCGGTGATGAGGGAACCGCTGCGATCGGGCGCTTCAATGACTAACGTCGCTAACGATAAGCCAGCGACAATACGATTCCGCTGCGGGAAGAGTCCGGACTTTGTCTTTGTCATGGGCGGATGCTCGCTAATAACGGCACCGTCCGCAGCGATCGCTTTGGCGAGTCCTTCATGTTCAGCCGGGTACATTTGAGCGAGTCCTCCACCAAGCACCGCGATTGTTCGTCCGCCGCCATTGAGCGCACCTTCATGCGCCGCCGCATCGACTCCGCGAGCTAACCCACTGACTACTGTCACGCCCGCGCGGGCAAGTGCGTATGCCATTCGCTCGGCTTGTTGCAGTCCGTAGGTGGTTGCGTGACGCGTTCCTACAATTGCGACCGCCAATTCGTCGGCGGGTTGCAGTTCGCCTCGACAAAACAAAATCGGAGGCGCGTCTTCTAGGTCTTCCAGCATCGCCGGGTAGGGGCTTCGTCCCCGCACCAAGATTTCGGTGTCGTGGTGAAGGCACCAATGCACGATGGCGTCTAGGTCATAGTGGCGACTTTCGAGTTTGATTTGGTTGTACAGCTTCGGGCCGATTCCGGGGACAGCCATGATGGCGTCGGGTGTCGCGGCAAAGACTTCCTTGGCACTACCGAAGTGTTCGAGCAGTTGAGCCATGGTCCGCGGTCCGACACCAGGAATCGACGACAGTCGTAATTGGTCAAGAACCGCGGGAGCGAGGGTTTGGCTGGCTATGCCGCTAGGTACCGGCTCGTCGATATCTTTAAGCCAACCCTTGCTGTCTCTTTGGGATCGGTTTCGGGGCGGCCCAGAACGAGCAACCTTCGCGGAAACTCCGCCTCGGCCCTGGTTGGCTAATTCCGCGTTCGCTGCTTCCAGCGCCGCCTCGTTGAAGTCCGGATCGCTGGCGGGTTTGTTGGCGTCCAATCCTGGCAAAAACTCGTCCATCTGCGTGAGATCCCCCGATCGCGTGCCCATTCGGTTCGTTAGCCCCTATTGCAAACCGGTTTTCACGGGAAAAATCAGTCGCTGGCTAAACGGTGGAACGCCATGATAACGCATGGAAACCGCACAAGGGTGCTTCGCTGCGTTAGGGCAAGGCCGAGAGTCTGGTCAGGCGTCCCTTGATTCGATACGGCCCAGCGGGTATTCAGTGCAGACCATAAGCGACCCTACTTCCAACGAACAACCTGATTACCTCCTGCATGGCCAAGAGCACCTACTCCGCTGATGATATTACCGTTCTCGAAGGACTCGAACCGGTCCGGAAACGCCCTGGCATGTATATCGGTGGCGTCGGAATGCAGGGCCTGCACCACCTAATTTGGGAGGTCGTCGACAACAGCGTGGACGAGGCGATGAACGGTCACGCCACCGAAATCACCGTCACGCTGCACGGTGACGGTCGGACCGTCACGGTGTCAGACAACGGCCGCGGTATCCCGGTTGATCGCAATACCAAAACGAAGAAGAGTGCCCTGGAAACTGTGCTGACGGTGTTGCACGCCGGTGGCAAATTTGACGAAGGCAACTACAAGACGGCCGGTGGTTTGCACGGTGTTGGCGCGTCCGTGGTCAACGCACTTTCCAAAGAGCTCGTGGCGGTGGTTCGTCGCGATGGCGCCCAGTATCGCATGGCGTTTGCCAAAGGTCAGCCAACCAGTGCTTTGCAAAAGCTGAAGGGAGCTGTCCGCGGTTCAGGCACGACGATCACGTTCACCCCCGACCCAACAATCTTTCCGAAGACCGATTTCGATTCGGCAACCATTCGAACTAGGCTCGAAACAGCCAGCTTTCTTCATCGAGGCGTGAAGGTCACGTACATCGACGATACGGCGAAAACAAAAGAAACGTTTCTGCACGAACAGGGGATCGTTGATTACTTGGGCAAGGTGCTTAAGGAACGCAAAGCACGTCCGATTCACGAGGCTCCGTTTACGATCCGCAAGCAGGATGATCCTCGCATGGAAATGACCATGCAGTGGACCGAGTCAACGGACGAGCATGTTCGATCGTACGTCAACGGCATTCCCACCGGCAGCGGCGGTACTCACGAGAACGGTTTTCGCAGCGGACTAACCAAAGCCGTCCGAAATTACATCGACACACACAGCCTTACCCCGCGCGGCGTGAAAATCAGCGCCGAGGATATCCGCGAGGGGCTCGTGGGAATTGTCTCAATCTTCATATCCGAACCCCAATTCCAAGGTCAAACCAAAGACCGGCTCAACAATCCCGAAGTGACACCTGCGGTCGAGAACACGATTCGACCGGCGATGGAACAATGGATGAACGACAACCGAAGCGTTGCCGATTCAATCATCGCGCGGATCATCGCTGCTGCACGCGCTCGCGCTGCCTCACGAGCCGCTTCGGACGCCGTTTCCCGAAAAGGCAGCGGCAAACGCACGATGTTGCCAGGCAAGCTTTCGGATTGCATCGCCAGTGGCAAGGGGAACTCTGAAATCTTCATCGTCGAAGGTGATTCTGCGGGTGGTTCAGCCAAACAGGGACGAGACCGCAACACTCAAGCGATTCTGCCGCTTCGAGGAAAGGTGCTCAACACAGAAAGCGCTACGCTGAAAAAGGTGCTTGAGAACAAAGAAATTCAAGACATGGTGGCGGCGCTGGGGTGCGGTATCGGTCCCAGCATAGACTTGGCCAACTTGCGATATGATCGCGTTATCCTACTTGCCGATGCTGATAGTGACGGTCACCACATCACCACGTTATTGCTAACTTTTTTCTACCGACATATGCCAGCGTTGATCGCGGCCGGACGCCTCTATATCGCTGACCCGCCTCTTTACCGAATTGACATTGGAAAAGAAACCTATTGGGCCGCCGATGAACCCGCTCGCGAGCAAATCTTGGCCAAACACAAGGGTCGCGCGAATCCTGAGATCACTCGCTTCAAAGGCCTTGGCGAGATGATGCCAAAGGTTTTGTGGGACACAACGCTTAACCCCAAAACGCGTCGGTTGATGAAAGTGGAAATCGACGACCAGCTTGAAACGGATCGTGTTATCAGCGACCTGATGGGACGGGATGCGTCCGCGCGTTTCCGATTTATCATGGAGCGAGCCGAAGACGCAGAAGCAATCGACGTTTGACGTCATCACGCTAAGACTGGGAAACCTTCACGACGGTGGATTCCACTCGACCTTGATGCAAGCGTGTTTGAATGGCATCACCCGGCTTCAATTTCGTTGCCTCCTTGATCGCGTTACCCTCAGAATCCAGCGTGACGCTGTAGCCGCGGGTTAGCACATCCAGTGGTGACAGTGCCGATAGCGACGCTGCGGCGGTGACCAGTCTGGCTTGAGCTAACTTTAGCTTTGACTCCATCGCCCGACGTGCCCGTTGGTCCCATTCATCCAGCAATCGCGATCGTAGCTGGATGATCTCAAACGGTTTTCGCAGCACCGTTGACGACTCAAGTCGTTTCAGTTCTTCCCGACGCGTGGTGATCATAAACTGACTGATCCGCCGGAGTCTTAGTTCGAGTTCCAAAACGGTCTGCGTGAGGCGTTCGGCATCGGGAAGCACTTGCGATGCCGCATCGGTGGGCGTCAGTGCACGCACATCGGCCGCAAGGTCGCAGAGCGTGATGTCGATTTCGTGACCGATCGCCGAGACGATGGGGAGCTTTGACTTCGCAACCGCGCGTACCACCGCTTCTTCGTTAAAGCTCCATAGATCTTCGAGTGAGCCGCCGCCTCGGGTGAGCACGATCACATCGAGGCCAAGCGAGTTCGCGTGCGCGGCTTTGATGGCTTGGGTAATCGAAGGCACGCTACCGACGCCCTGGACCAACGCGGGGATAACAATGATCTCGGTGCCGCGGAAACGACCCTGGGAAGCTTTCAGGAAATCTCGCACCGCCGCGCTCGACGGGCTAGTGATTACACCGATTCGCTTGGGGAAGGCGGGCAGCGGTTTCTTGAGCTCAGCCGAAAACAAGCCTTCGGCATGCAGGGCAGCTCGCAATTTCTCGAACTTCTGCTGAAGTGGTCCCAGGCCTTGTTGTTGGACTTGCCGCACCACTAATTGATACGAACCGCGCGCCGCATAAACCTCTACATCACCAAGGCAAAGTACCGCTTGCCCTTCTTTGATTTCGTCCCGTAGTCGCATTGCCGTGCTGCGCCAAATGATGCCGCGAATCTGGGCATCATTATCCTTGAGCGTGAAATACAGATGCCCGCTGCGAGCTTTCACAAGATCCGAAATTTCACCAGCGATCCAAACCGAGGGAAACGTTCCCTCGAGAATTGCCTTAATGTGACCGGTCAACTCGCTGACGGATACGGAATGCGGTGACTCGGTTTCAGGATTGTCGTAGCCAGGATGCATCATCGGCTATTGTTCCCAAACGCCGCTGAAGACTTCCGTCGCGCCGCCCGTTTTGAAGACATGGTTGGTGTTGTCATCCCATCGCAATTTCAATAGGCCACCGAGTAGTTGAATCTCAACCGCACGTTCGGTGCGACCCGTCAGTACGCCAGCGACACAAACCGCCGAAGCGCCTGTGCCGCAGGCCCAGGTTTCGCCCGATCCGCGTTCCCACGTTCGTTGTCGCAAATGGGTGCGGTCAATGACTTCGACGAATTCGACATTAGTACGGCGAGGAAATCGTGGATCGTTTTCGATTTTGGGTCCGAGTCCCAATACCAAATCATCGGTAGCCTCGTCGACGAAAATCACACAGTGTGGATTTCCCATCGAAACACAGGTAACTCTGAAGGTCCGTCCGTCAAACGTCACTTCGTGGTCGACCACTTGCCTGGACGGAACGATTGTCGTCGGTACTTCACTGGCTTCAAGGATTGGTTCGCCCATGTCAACGGTGACTCGTTCAACGATCGAATCGTCGGAAACTTCAAGATCGAGCGTAAGGTCTCCGGCACCGGTTTGGATCGTCATTCGCTCCTTGCGGGCGATGCCTCGTTGGTAGACCAATTTGGCGACACAGCGGATGGCGTTGCCGCACATTTCGCTTTCGCTGCCATCGGCGTTGAACATCTGCATCCACGCGTCAGCCCTCTCGCTGGGACGAATCAGGACGAGCCCATCGCCACCCACGCCAAAATGGCGATGGGACATTTTTTGAGCAAGTTGGGGGATATCGTTGGGGACGGGGTTCGCAAAGCAATCGATGTAAATGTAATCGTTGCCCGCACCGTGCATTTTGGTGAATTTCATAGAGTTGATCTTAGCGGGATGAAGTCGGGTCGCGAAGTCGGGTTTCGTGACGCTGCTGGCTGATTTACGCTACGACGTCGGTTGTAGGCTTCTGATTGTGTCCTACACGCGTTTTCATTTACTGTTCACTATTATCACGGTGCCACTCGATGGTCGATCTTGCCAAGTTTGTTCGTGACATTCCTGATTATCCCAAGCCGGGGATTTTGTTCCGTGACATCACGCCGATGCTCGCTGATCCGGCTGCGCTAAAAGCCGCCGCCGAGGCCATGGCAGCGCCCTTTGTGGACATGAAGATAGACGTGGTTGCCGCTGCGGAGGCTCGCGGTTTTATTTTTGCGGCTCCGGTTGCGATTCAACTCGGTGCTGGCTTTGTGCCGATTCGTAAACCTGGCAAGCTTCCCTTCGACCTCCATTCGTTCGCGTACGAGTTGGAGTATGGCTCCGACGAATTGCAAGTTCATGTGGACGGAGTCAAGGCTGGCCAGCGGGTGTTGATCATCGACGATTTGTTGGCGACCGGAGGCACCGTCGAAGCATGTTGTCGCTTGCTGGAGAAATGTGACGCCGAGATTGTGGGGTGTTCTTTCTTGATCCACTTGGCAAAGTTGGGTGGCCAGGAACGCTTGAGCCCTTACAAGTGTCACAGCGTGCTGACGTACGATCAAGACGATTTGGAATCAGAGCTAAGCCCCTCGGGACGTGTCTAAGCACGGTCACGATTAGCGCTGCATTTGCACTGGATTTTCGCTCCGTTTACTTTGAGTGAAATCACGAAAACCAGCGAAGCCATCTAACGAAAAAACCGTTGCCATCCGCAAAGGAATGACAACGGTCTCGCTACTCGTGAAGCGAATTGCACGCGAGTCTAATTTGCTTTCACCAAGCGACTAGCAACCACAAGGGCTTGCTGGTGCTGGTGCTGGAGCCGAGCATCCACAACCGGTTGCTACAGGAGCAGCGGCAGCACCGCATCCGCATCCTGAACCACCGTCGATGATGACGCCGGCGTCCATCGAGCTGCCACCGTTGCCGCTAGCGGACGAAGCGCCATCGCAGCAAGGGTTGATGGTTTCTTCGACCAAGCGAGGAACCATCTTGCAAACTTGAACTTGACGCTCTTCGGTGTCGGTGTAAGGAACCGTCACGGTGTACTCTTCCACTTGCTCTTCCGCAACGCGGTCGTAACGAGTGGTTTCGTAAGGCTCTACCGAGTACTCAGGCACGTTGTACGTGTAAGAAACTTCCTTCGTTCGTTGCTCGGTGGTGTAAGTCACGAAAGGAACGGTTTCAGTCTTAGTAACGGTCGTGTAGCTGAGTTGACGACGCATGCGAGTTCGCTTTTCGTCGTTGTATTGAACAACTTTGCGAGTGCGGGTGCGTTCTTCGTCGGTGTAAACAACGACTTGCTTAGTTCCGGTGCGAGTTTCGCTACGGTAAGCAAGCGTGGTGCATTCGTAAGGAATTTCCTCAGTTTGTTGTTCGTAAACGGTGTAGTTGACCACTTCGCTGCGTGAGCTGCTGGTCGTGACTGGAACCGTTTCGGTAACAACATTAGGAACCCAAACCTTCTTGGTCATGGTCGTGGTACCAGCACCACAGCCATCGGCCGAAGCACCGCTGCCACAGCCATCGGCCGAGCCGCAACCACCAGCCGAAGCGCCGCATCCGCCGCCACATGACGATGAACCGCAGCTACCGCATGACGATTGGCAAGACGAACGACATGCCGAGCAACCGCCGCCACATCCGCCACCGCAACCAAGCAGGCGACGAACGATGCCACCGCGCGAGCTGCCGCAGCTACCCGAGCCGTAGCTCACGTTGCTGTAGGTTGCTGGAGCGTAGCTGTAGCTAGGCGATGCAGCGACTTCAACAACTTGCTCTTCCCAGTGTCCGTAGTCCTTTGTCACCGTTTGCATGGTGGTCTTAGGTTCGCAGACTTGGATCGTGCGTTGCTTGGTAACAGGAACCGCGTTCACAACGGTGCGAGTCTTTTGGGTCGTAACAGGATAAGGAACGTTCACTGAGTAAGTGAAGGTTTCGTCTTGAAGGCTAGCGACCTTAACGGTGTAGGTTTCAGGAACATCAACCAGTTGAGGCACGCGAACGGTGTACTCTTCAGGAACTTCAGTCCAAACAGGAACCGATTCTTGAACTTCAACGGTCTTTTCGCCCTTCTGAGGAACCAATACCGAGTAGTTGATGGTCTTGGTTTCGGTCTTCGGAACGTTAACGACCTTGCTGCGATACTTCGTTTCGGTCACAGGAACGGTGTTGTAAACCGTCTTGGTGCGATAACGAGTTTCGGTGCGGGTCTTCTGAACGCATACCGAACGCGATTCGGTTACGTACTTCGATTCCATCACTACCTTGTAGGTCGTGATAGGCTCACAAAAGGACTCGCCACCGCTGATAACGGTGCCGTCCATCGTTGCCGAGCCCATCGAGGCTCCGCTTGCGTCTGAACTTGATGAGATGATCGTTCCGGTATCGGCCACAATGCCTGATTCCAACGATTCACTGCCGCAACCACAACCTGCTGCAACCGTTACGGCCGCGCTTGCACATGGGTCACTGCAACCACCACAGGGTACACAATCGCCGGCTTGGCTAATGCCGGCTGATGCCAGCACAGCGGCCGACATACTTACCAAACTTGCAATCCACTTCACTGCTGTCTTCCTCTAAGAAGGGGGCGAAAAAATTCAAAATTTGGGCGCAGGCGCAAACGACCCACTACCAACTCCCCCGAGCAGTAGTGAATAAGAGTAGATGCGTTGAACTGACTTACAACCGTTCAGGTCCCGTTTTTTCGTAAAATCCGCACGCCAGCTATCCGGCTCAGGATCGCCATCACGGTCACGATCCTCACGATCACTACGAAAGGACGGCCAAACTCCGTTTAGAGGGCGTTTTCGGGGGCCGAGTTATCCGTTGCCGGTAAGGGCGACTAGTTTCGATGAACGCCAAAAAAAGATGGCGATTTTCACTGATAAACCGCTTAGGCAGTCTGGATATCTGATCGTGATTCGAAATATTGACTTCGACCAACGTTGCGCGGCTCGCTGCTTCGTTCTCGCCGCGATGTTTTATTGCATTGTCCCAACGGCCTTTGCCGCGGCGCAGAAGCCCGCCGGTCATTCGCAGGCTGCCGGTCAATCGCAGGCTGCCGGTCAACCGCAGGCCGGCGCGGGACAGCCTGTGGTAGCTCGCATCGAGATGAAACTGGCGATCGACGACAAAGTCGTGGATGTCATCGAGAAAGGTGACCTGCTAACCGTCGTTGAAGAACGTGAGGACGACTACGTCATTCTTACCCACGATGGTTCCACTGGAGCCGTCGACAAAGACACCGTCGCTAAGATTGCGGAATCGGGGCAAATCTATACCGAACTGATTGAAGCTCACCCTGAAGAAGGAAGGTACTACACACTTCGTGCTTCCGCTTGGTGGACGTTGGGCGAAGCCGAAAAAGCGCTGAACGATTTCGATAAAGCGATCGAACTTGGATACAAAGAGGCTCATGCCTACACCAGTCGTGGGCTCTTTCACGCAGAGATGGGTGAGTTTGACAAAGCTATCGAAGACTACAACCGAGCGTTGGAGATCGAACCGGATTCGATAGCGCCAATCATCAATCGAGCTGCTGTCCGTATGAGCCAGCGCGAGTACCAAAAAGCGATTGAAGATTATTCGCTTGTGCTTGCGATGAAAGAAAACTCGTCGTCGATTCTGCATCAACGCGCAATCGCCTACAAGGCAAGCGGCGATTACGAGAACGCGGTGAAAGACTTCGATGCCATTTTGGACGCCAACCCCGATGACCGATCCGCTGTCATGGGACGCGGCTACATTCGTTTTCAACAGGCTGATCACGAAGCGGCCATCAAGGATTTTTCAAAGGCGATCGAACTGAACAACCAAGATCCCATCGCCTTTAACAATCGCGGTTACAACCTCGTGCAGGTGGGACGAGATCGAGAGGCGCTGCCTGACTACGAAAAGGCCATCAAGTTGGCTCCGAAGTACGCCTTGGCTTTGCAGAACCAAGCTTGGTTGCTGGCAATTTCGGAGGACGACGATGTTCGAAATCCTGAGCTAGCTATCAAGTCGGCCAAAGCGGCTTGCGAGCTATCCAACTACACCGTTGCCGGAGACCTATCCGCACTGGCGGCAGCGTTGGCGGCCAACGGTGACTTCAAAGAAGCAATTGGATGGCAAGAAAAGGTCGTCGAATTGGTAGCCGATCCGTACAAAGAGTTCGCGAAAAAGACACTCATTCGTTATCAAAACGATCGAGTTTTCGCGTCTGACCCGGACAAGGCAAACGCTGAAGACGATGCCGCTGCGGTGGCCGCCGAGAAACTGAAAAAGGCCGCTGAGAAGTCGGATGCCGCCGCTGAAGATTCGGACGCATCAAATTAAAAGGACGTGGTAAGGGATTGTGATTCAAACGAATTTGGCTTGTCGTTGATAGTAGAATGAGTGATCTATAGGTGTTCGGCATCGCCACCATCGGATCAAGATGCAAGCCTGCCTAGTCCACGCCCTTTGCTTGAAATCGTGCTGTTATGAAAAAGTACTGTTTGATCGCGTTCATGTTCGTGGCATTCCATTACGCCCCCTCGCCAGCGTTTGCTCAGTTTAGTTTAAGCATCGGTGGGTTTTCGATCGGGAACGTTCCGCGCGGCTACTATCATCCGCCTCATGTTGGCTACGATCGGTATGGCGCTTACGTCGACCCATACGGTCCGCACTACGGTATCCCTGTTTATCCTCGATACTCGTATCCTCAGTATTCGAATCGTGGATTTGCGTTAGGTGTACCGCTGCAACGCTATGACTATCCGGACTATGACTACCGCGATTATGGGCGGTACGATCGTGACCTCTATCTAGCACCGTATGCGTATCGTGATCGCGACTACGATTTAGATCGCGGTCGTTATTCGGGGCCAAGCTATGTTTATCCTCAGGATGATTCGTTTGGTCAGTCGTGGCAATCTCCTGACTTGACGGACAATGCGATTGTGAGTGACTTGGGAGAACAGACGTTCGGTGAAACCCGGCTTCGTCGTTCTTTGGACACTGATCAATTGCACTTCGCGTGGTCTGATGAACGTTTGGCGAGGGATGCTGAGATGCTCAAGCAAGGCTTGGCGGCGCGAGCTGATGATGCGGACGTGTGGCTTGGCTACCTTAACCCTGACTTAGTCATTGAGAATGCAGAGAATGATCAAGCGGTTTCGGTGATGAAGGAGCTGTTGCGAAACTACGAGGGCCTATCGGGGAATGCAACCTTATCGAGCATTTGGATCGTGCCTGGCTTCCGAGAAACCCATCAAGGATTGTCCGCCTGGGTGAGTCGCCGAGTGGGCGAAGAGATGGAAGGCGAAGCAGTTGAAAGTCTTCCCGAGCCCGTTCCGGTGCCGCTTGATCCGGTTCAGGACGACACCGTTTCAGAGGGTGCTGGCCTAGCAGAGCCCGATTCTGACGAGTCGGACATTTTGGACGGCGAATATTCGGTCCCGCTCTGAACACTCGTAAGTGCCGTGAATAAGCCGTTTTTACGGCGAAAGATAGGCAAATCCTTATAGGTTTTGCGACTCCAAACGCTTTAACTTTGATGCACGGTTGTTAGAGTGGAGTGGTTTCCTAGTTGGTTTGCGGCGTTGCCGATGGCCTCGCACAGCTCGAGATGATTCCCCGAATTTCCGCACTAGAGTCTTATGCAAATTTCTTTCCAACAATGGTTCGTAGCAATCCTGCGTCATCGCCGGCTTGCGGTACTAGTGTTCTGCTCGGTGATGGCACTTGCGGTGCTGGTCATTGTTTTTGCGCCACGTGAGTACACCTCCGAGGCTCGTGTGATGTTGCGGATAGGTCGCGAAAGTGTTTCGGTGGATCCAACCGCCAGCACCGTCGGCGATCAATTGAGCCTGCAGAACACTCGAGCGAATGAGATTCAAACGGCTGTCGGCGTTATGCAAAGTCGCGAGATCGTTGATCGTGTCGTTGATGAAGTTGGCGCTGACGTTGTGCTTAGCGGCCGACCGATGGAAGAGGACGGTGGCGGTTCAAGTATCGGTTCACTATTTGGCGGAATGCGTGGCATCGTTTCTGGCGTGATTGCAAGTCTTGATCCCGTGCCGGATCACGAACGAGCAACGAAGGCGCTAAGTGAAGGCGTCTACATTGAATCGACAAGCGAATCGAGTGTCGTAACAATTGCCTACACCACCAAATCGCCCGAGGTGGCACAGCAGATTGTCGCAAGCTGGGTGGATAACTTCATCACCCAACATGCAAAGGCGAACTATACCGAAGGCAGTTTTCAGTTCTTTTCCGATCAAGGTGATCTGCTTAGAGAACGTCTCGAAAAGGCTCGCCATGACCTCGAGTCTATTAAAAGCAAGTCGAATCTCGTTACGGTCGCAGGTCAACAAAAACTACTTGAAGCTCAGCTTGCCAAAGTACGTGACGGTCTTCTGGACACCGAAACCGAGATGTCATCGGTGCAATCTCGTTTGGGTGCCTATGACAGGATCTTGTCAGAAAGCGAATCCATGATCACGTCGGCCGTGACGGGGAAAATGAATGAAGGCCGAGATCTGATGAGGAACCGGTTGTTCGATTTGGAAGTGCTCGAAAAGGACTTGGAAAGCAAGTTCCAAAAAGATCACCCTAAGCTGGTTTCCATTCGTAACCAACTTCAAGATGCACGCAACATCGTTGATACCCAGGATGAATCACGCGAAGAAATCACTCAGGCGGCCAACCCCTCTTACCAACAGCTTGTCGCTCGCAAATTAGTTGACAAAGCCGCGCTTGTGGGGCTCGAGCAAAAACGACAAAAATTGCTGGAACAACGCGACGAGGTCCTCAACGAAATAGGGCACTTGAACGGTGTTGAACGCGAAGTTGAGATGCTCGAAAGCGAGGTTGCGATTTTGCAGGGCCGATACTCTGACCACGCGATCAAAATGGAACAGGCTCGAATGCACGATGTGTTGGCGAAGAAGCAGATCACGAGCGTTAACGTGGTGCAGCCAGCTACGCTTCAAATGCGTCCGGTTTCGCCCAATAAGCCTGTCTGTGCTGTGATGGGCTTCATCGCGGCAATGGCGTTAGCGCTTAGTTTGCCGATGCTGATCGAGACCACTCGCACGGCATCGCAAGTATCAGCGGTCAAGCGAAGCAGTTACGACGAGTACGTTCCTGTGAACGAGTCATTGCACGAAGTCAGTTCAACAGAGTTGGAAGACCACGAAGCGCTTTTGCCAACGACTTCGTAATTTTGTTGATTGATTCGCTTGCCTGTTTTATTGTTGCCCGTGGTGATGAACACCGTTACTTCTCATACCGCAGTCTCACCATCATCAAAGACTGATGATCCGGGGACGACAGCACCCACGCACGTTGAATCGGCGAGGGGGGCAGTCGCGTTGCATCGGTATGTGATGGCGAGTATCTGGCTCTTGCCGATCATGGCATTCACGACGCCAACGGATTCGATCGGAAAGTCGTGGGAAACGCTCGACTCGGTCAAACTCGTCATCTTGGCATTCGGTTGCTTCGGCGGTGCTTTCGTGCTTTATCGCAACGTCGGTCATCCTCAGTTTCGTCGGGTCATCGATCCATTGATTCCGATGTTCTTGTACTTCGCGTGGACGGTGCTTTCGGTCACGTGGTCACCGCTCAAGTCAGTGTCGCTAGCTCAATCGGGAAGCTTGGCAGCTTTGTTGATTTTCGCAACTTCGATTGCGATCATTTGCACCAGTCGCACGCAGGCTTCGAAGGTTCTGCTGCACGTCAACTTGGCGCTGTTAGCCTCAAGTCTTGTCGTTTTGATTGCGTATGTTATCGATCCAACTCTATCGGGAATGGACCGGGTAAGGATTCATACTGGCGGCGAAGCACTAATTCACCCCACTGCCGCTGGCGCGACGGCATCGTTGGGGTTGCTGCTGCCGGTGCTTTGCCACGTGATTGGACGTTTCACGTGGGCCAAATATCTGTTCATACCTAGTGTCTTGATCCAAGGTGCGATCGTGATTCTGTCAAACAGTCGTACAGCGACCGGTATGGCAGCGATTACGATTGGCTTTGTTCTGTTCTGGTACAGCACCAATCGACAACGTGCGGTAGCGTTGTGTTTAGGCGGCGCGGTCTGCTTGGCCAGTCTCATTGTGGACCCCGGCTTTTCCGTGATCTCAAAGACGGCCGGAGCAAGTGCTCAATACGTCGCGCGGGGGCAATCCGGCGGAGAGCTGATGGGATTCTCAGGACGAGCCGAGATGTGGGGAGCGATCTGGTCGGAGTACCAAAAGGCATTGTTGATTGGTCATGGTTACTTTGTCACCAGCGAGAAAGGTGAAATACTTGTCTGGAACGAGAAGCACAATCATGACGCGCACAATTTGCTACTGCAGGTCTTGTCGACGACGGGTGCGATCGGACTGCTGATCTTCCTGTTAGGAATTGTCCAACCGGCGCTCGCGATGACGTTGTTGCGTAAAGGGGATGACTTTCAACGAAGGTTGTTTGTCATGCTTGCGGTCGCGGCAATTTGGTACTTAGGTTGGGCGCAGCTTGCGGTTTCGGTGATGGGGGCGATTCGACCTGAATCACTCGTTTTCTTTGCGCTACTTGGCGTCGGCGTGGGCCAGTCAACTCAGATGGCGATGCCGGGCAAAAAGTTGAACAGGCCAGGTCGGGAACCGGAAAAGGTGATGGCTGGCGGTTCGCTATCAGCATAAGGGCGGTAATCGGCCGTGCATTAAGGTTCCTGATCACTCGCGATTCTTGAACATGTTCGCCGACTCAATCCGAATCAAGTCCGAACTCTTTCATTTTCTTGTGCAGCGTATTGCGATTAATACCTAGCCGCGTCGCAGCCTTAGTTTGAACGCCGCCGCACGAGTTGAGAACTTGAGTGATAAGTTCCTTCTCGATCTGTTCGACGATTTGCGAGTGGACATCTGATGGTCCTGACTCGACTAGGCCCTTTTGAACAACGTATTTAGAAAGCGCTTCAAAGTCAGACGTGCTGAGATCTTCGTTCTCGTCATCCGACGGTCGTTGCCGACCCGTCAAACAGTCTGGCAAGACATCGACGGTAAGCTCATCGGTTTCGGTCATAACAACCGCGCGTTCGATGTAGTTTTGCAATTCGCGCACATTGCCAGGCCAGTGATAGGCTTGCATCGCTTCGATGACTCCGGGGCCCATATGGACCACGTAGCGGTCATTCACTTCATTGTAGTAATCAAGAAAGAATGAAACGAGAGCCGGGATGTCTTCGCGGCGGCGTCGCAGCGGTGGGATCTCGATAGGAACCACGTTTAGTCGCCAATACAAGTCTTCTCGAAAGCGTTCTTCTCGGACTTGTTGCATCAGGTCGCGGTTGCTTGCCGCAATGACCCGTGCATCGGTCCTAAGCGTGCTCGTATCGCCGACTCGTTCAAATTCCTTTTCTTGCAGCACCCGCAGCAGTTTGACTTGCAGCGTCAGAGAGGTGCTGTTGATCTCGTCAAGAAAAACGGTTCCGCCGTGTGCCGCTTCAAATCGCCCTGTGCGATTGGCTACCGCGCCGGTGAATGCCCCTCGAACATGGCCAAACAGTTCGCTTTCGAGCAGGCTTTCACTCAGTGCACCACAATTGACTCGAACAAAGGGGCCACCACTGCGATGGCTCAACCGGTGCACGGCACTGGCGATTAATTCTTTACCAACGCCGGTTTCGCCCAGGATCAACACGGACGCGTTGCTAGCTGCCACGCGACGGGTGATACGATAAACCTCCTGCATCGCCGGCGAACTGCCGATAATGCCGGGAATCGGTGGCCTGTCAGAGCCGCTTGAATTGATGCCGAGGATCGCCATAGAACTGTTTGATCAGATAAGCCGGATGCGCAGCAGCGACGATAGCGACAAATTGCCATTGTTGGTAGCCAACCTGCCGTCGAATTTGCCCTAGATAAGCGTTTTGGGCACTTCGATGTCGTAAATACTAACCTGGGGCTTAGCTAGCGATCGAGGTCAAGTTGCTCGATGGCTTGCTGCCGTAGCATGCGACGATCAAGGGTCGAAAGCGAGTCGAACTGACTGAGCCTGCCAACAGATTCGTTCAAGGGATCAAACGCTGCCACAGTGCGAGGCGTGGCCATCTGGACCGTAGTCGCATCCCATCGGTTTTCACGAATGGAAGTCTGAAGAGAAAGATCGTGATCACCAAAAAATACAACAGGCACGTTTCTTGCCCGCGGAGAGCGACGGACAATGTCCAGTAATTCAACCGGAGGCAAGTCCGAGAGCTGCATCTTGCTAAGAATCAGGCGCAGGTCGCCGCCTTTCCTGATCGCACGTTGCAACCGATTAACGTCAGGCACGACCGTGACGTCGTATCCAAGGTCCGTCAGTATTTGTTCCATTTGCAATATCACGTCAGGACGTGTTTCGACCAAGATTGCCGCCGGACGGTCTTGCAAGCCAACCATTTCTGAAAGTGTTCGACGAACTTCGCTGCTTCCTGGGTAGGCTTCCGAACCCGCAAGCTTGGAAACCAAAATGGCAGCCTCATAACGCACTCGAGGGTGAGCCGAGGTTGCCAATTGGACAAGACTTGAAGGACTCGACATTCCTGTCAAAAGCAACGGGTCGGCGTAACCGGTAACGGAAGGGCTAGTTGCTCGAATCTCTGCGATTAGCCGGACCATTCCAAGAGAAAGGATTTCATTCTGATTTTGCACGGCGCTAGAAAGCGTTTGGTCCAGCAAAGAATCGTCGAACTCGAACGGAAGCGATTGAGCCAACTGATCCACCTCGGACGCCATTCCCCAATCTGAATCGACGGCGATTCGATATTCGACTTCGGTGGCGAGTACCAGTGATGCGAGCTCAGGTGTAAGGTTGGCCACACGTTTGAGGCGAGCGGCAGCATCGACGGCGTCGCGATATGCCGAAAGGAACGAAGTCGTTTCGATAATTTGAAGGTCCTCGCATCCCACCGAACTGCAGGACCAGCATGTTTCGATGGCTTGTCCGCGCGGAACACTTTGGGCCATTTGGCGTTTGCCCGCCAAATCATCAATCAAGAATCGAATAGCCGCTCCGTTTGAGATCGACTTGCCGTGCAATCGCGTTATCGCCCGCATGCCCGCTTGTCGTTCAAAATCGAGAGAATCAGCAGCGAATGCAGCGGCAACGTAATCGGCGATGAAGTTGCGGTCACCGATACTCGCAAGTGCAGCGGCAGCGCGGGCTCTTTGTTGTCTTTCGCCGTACAGAGCGTGCCGTTGCAAAGGGGCCATCGCTTGGCCATCAAAACGACGAAGCACGCGAAGCAGCTTGTTGCGTGTTTCCGAGGTGTCTTGATTTGGATCCAGTGAGATGATTCGGTTTGTAATTTGCCGGATGGCGGCATTGCCACCTTCGAACAGTGTTCGCGCAGCCGCAAGGCGTTTGGTTTCCGAAGTGGAGCTCAGGTCTAAGATCGCCGCGTCGAGGCGTTTGTCGGACGTGGTGTATTCATTGGCGGCTTTCGCGAGTGCTTGCAGTTTGGCTTTTGCTTCGTCGCTAACCGATGCTTCCTGGTTGATTCGGATGTACTGGCTTGGCCCAATCAATCGGCCCATTTCCGCTTGCGCACTCGCCGGTGTTTTTGCCAGGTCGAGCTGATTCAAGGCTTGGTTGACTTCGTTCCAGCGGCCAATCTTGGCGAGACTATTGATCGCCTTGGCTCGATCTATCGGGCCCTTCGTTGCAAGCTGGATCAGTTGAGCGACCAAAGGTGATAGCTCAGCTTCGGTCGTCAGATCCGATATTGCATCCGTAGTATCGGCGCCACCAGTGGGAGCACCGAAATCCAGATCGCCACCTCCGAAGATGTCGCCCGCGCCACCGGCCTCGGCGAACGGATCATCTTGAGCGACCAGTGTCGCAGGAACAAAGATGCTAAAGCCACCGCAAGCCGTTGCGAGGGTCACAAGGGTAAGCAAAGAAAAACGACAAGGCACGACAGCAGCTCGTTTCATCGAAGGAGGCTCGGTATTGCCACGGATGATGGAATGGGAAAAACCCTAGCATAGTCCGCCTGCGATCATGCGTCCTCAAGGACCTTCATCAAATACTCCCGATCTTTCCATGGGACCGAGCCGTCGTCAGAGTCATGGTTGCGAATCTCTTCATCAATGATTGATATTTCAGCTTCTAGGTGCTTCCTGCGAGTTTCCCAGTGGGCTTCGACCTCGGGTTCGCTTTTCGCTGGAAGTGGCTGAACCTTGCTCGTTCGCTTTCGCAAATCTTGCAAGAACATTTGATGTCGTTCTTTGACCTCAGCCTGATATCCCACAACCTCTTCCGGCGTCATCAGAACCCGCTCGGAATTTTTGCTGTGAACCGAACTGACGTTTGCCGAAGATGCTCGGAAGGGAATTGAGAATGCCCAGGCCAGCATGCAGGCGGTAAACAAGAACGACAAACCGATCAATATCGAGACGGTACGCCGTTTGGGCTTCGCCTGGACGGGAGCGTTTAGTTGGTAGTCAATGTTCTGAGGCATGATGAAGTTTTTGATTGGGGAGTGGCGGTTCGCAGTTGGAACTGCCGTGTCCTATTCCGTGATGATGGTTGGCAAGTTGTTGGCAATCTCTTCGAAGATTGCGACTAGTTGTGGTCCAGTGGTGGCGTGATAGTGCTTTCCTCCACCGATGGTCGCAACGTTCCGCATCCGATTTTGATCGGCACCGTCACCAAACGTCACGGTGTGAATCGTCAAGTTGTACGAGCTAACCAGGGTTGCAGCGACGCTAACGGGATCGACGCCTGAGTTATGCATTCCATCGGTCATCACTACCATCGTTTTCGATGCGTAGGGGCGTGCTGCCGAATCCAGCAACGCGAGGATACCTTCTTGCATGCCCTTACCGATTGCCGTGTTGCCACCGGTGTTGAGTCCGTCAACAGTGTTTCGAACAAGCTCGAAGTCTTTCTCTAACCAGCAATCCAAAGTGGCGCTGCTTGAATAGCTAGCGATGGAAACCTGTTCTTCTTGGCTAGTTCCGTCGAGAACATCAAGGAAGGCGTCAACGGCATCAACAAGGTCTTGCCAGGCTGGTCGTGGGGCCGGGCCCAGTTCGTAGTAATCTTCCCAAACCCATTGTTGGTAACTGATGGAGTCATAACCGGACGAGTAGTAGTAGTTGCCCCAACTTTGATACATCACGCCAGCGCTAACGGCAGCGTTTTTCGTTGACGTATAGTTGGGCGACTTACCGCTTGGCCAATCGAAGGTCACATCATCCATCGAGCCCGAGCGATCCAGGATCAGCGAAATGTCACGGTCCACCTGCATGGCGACAGCGTCTTGCAAGGTTGCAAAGTCACTACGGTTAAGCACGCCTGGAATTGCCAACGGAACGCGACCCGAGAGCGATGAACCGTCGCGACGTCCGTTCACACGGAACGCACTGGCCACTTCTTGGCCGCTGGCAACGACGGATGTTGGGATCTTTTCGAATACGTAGCGGCTTTCTAGACCACCTGGTTGTGTCGTGCGGCCGAACTCAAGTTCATTGGCGGAATCGTTCGTACGAAGCATTAGTGGTTGGCCATCGACCAAGTTCAATGCGGCGGTAGCCGCAGCAACATTCTTAGCATCGTCGACTGTTTGTGTTTCGCTGAAGGCTCGACCGCCCGCTCGTGCAGCGGCATCGGTTGCCACCATTAATTCTGTTCGCGTCACTTGGATGTGCGCGATGTTAATGCAGAAGGCCGCGAGAACGGCCAGCACGGGAAGTAGGATCGCCATCAAACCGAGAACGCTTCCGCGTCGTGATCGAATGTGGTGGCGAACGAGAGTTGGAACAGACGTGTTCTGAGCGTGTTGTGATATCATGATGACGTTCATTGTTGGTAGAAGCCTTCGTAACGCTCAGTCCGCATCACGGCCTGAGTTTCAATGGTAGTGTCGGGAAGAAAAAATGGTATGAACAACGCGACTTGGTGAAGTTCAACCCCTACCGTGACAGAGATTTCCGTGGACTCTGAATCGACCTCGCTAACGTCGATCGTGTATCCGTTGCTGAGCATCGAGCCCAGGATTTCATCGGCTACCGCTTCCGCCTCGGCGGAGGTGGCACCTGGCACAACCGCCGCACGTGCGCCGTAATAGGCGGCGTCTTGAGCAAGGTTGCGAACCATGTTCATGCGAGCGAATTCAATGCAAGTCAAAATGAGCAAGAACAAGACGTTTGCGACAATCGCAAACTCCACCGCTGCCGCTCCGGTGCGACATGCCGCTCTAAAGCGACTTGCGCTGTGCACGTCAGCGCGTTGTTGCCGGCGACCGCAAGGTCGACGGCGTGCAACGGATCGGTTAGGTGAACGTGGGAATTTCATGGAGTTCTTTAAGTGGCAAGGCTTCGCGAGAACGGGCAAGAATCGTCTCAATTGAGGTTCTTGTATTCCTTCACCATCGTGACGCCGGCGGAAACGGTTAGGTCTCCGATAATTTCGGATGGAATCAACGTGTTGCCGGCAACAGGGATGTTGACGGTCACGGTTACGTTCTCGAGCGTTTCCGCGGTGTCGAATCCTGGATTGCTGATTTCGACGACGTTTCCGCCGTATTGAATGTTGCGTTGGTTGAGGAACTCTTCGACGCGAGCAACCACTTGGGCATTGGTTCGGTCGCGTCCTACACCTCGGCGTGCCCCTTCGTAGGCAGCCAAAACGGCGGATTCGCGCAGGAAAATCGCGGTGCAAACATCAATCGTTCCCAGCGTCATCGTTAGCAGTACGGGCAGGATGATTGCCAGTTCAACGGTCGCGGTGCCACGCCGGTTTTTCTTCCCAAAAAGGGTTGGGCGTTGCGAAGGGCGTCGAGGGTAAGATGGTTTCATAGCTCTAGATTGGCTTAGCACGTCCGGGGAATCCGGGGTCTAAAGCAAATCTAGGTCACAAATCGACAGCAGGCGCAAACTTTCTCAAATCTGCACATTTAGAACGCTCGCTAAGGTCGGTTCGCCTGGGAAATCGCGGTCCACCACTTCAAAAGTGGCTCCATTTTCAACACGAATCAGGTCTTCTGGGGTTTCAGGCGCCCAGGTCAGCCTTTTCGTTGCCGTCGTCGTCATAACGATTAATCGCGAAATAGACGTAGGGGACCGGAAGGCATGGCAGAAGCAGCAAGAAGAATTTGCCCACCAAGAAAGAGAAGCCGATCGTGACCGCGATAAAACCGACCCAAAGCCACCACGTGTCTCGCCAAAGTCCAATTAGTTGTTTCATTTGTTACTCTCTGAAAAGATAGATTGTGGTCGCTAGTTGGGATCTTGCCCACGGGTGAAACCATCGACGCGTCACCTACTTCGCAAATCGAGGTCCTCAACCGAGCGCAATGCGAAAACACGGGAACGCGATTTGCTAGACTTCAGAGCCAGTCCTTCAATACATTTCTAGCGGAGAATTTAATGTCCGATTCGATAGCTTCCCTGATCGCCACCGGGACAAAACTTTACCTCGATTCGGTAGAGCCGTCACTGATTGATCAGAATCTTGCTTGGGGGGCCGTTGGGGCAACAAGCAACCCGGCGATCATTTCCGATATCGTTAAAGGTGGTGGCCTTGATAGTCGGATCGAGGCGCTGCTCGGCGAAGGCCTCGACAATGAAGCCATCGCGTGGACCCTAACCGATGAATTGGTGATTGATGCGCAAAAGAAGTTTGCTTCCATTCATCGCGAAACCGAAGGCAATGCTGGGTGGGTTAGCTTCGAATTGGATCCGCTGCTAGAGGATCCCACGCTTGATATGTCCGATTCAGAGCGAACAGCCAAGTACATCGAGCTAGGTAAGAAATGGAGCGCCGGCCACACCAACCGGATGATCAAAGTACCGGCGTCGGAAGCAGGATTGGCGGCGCTTGAAGAACTTGCCGCCGCATGCGTGACGCTTAACGTGACTCTGATTTTCACCGACGACCAATACACGCGTGCTCGCGATGCGATTTGGCGCGGAGCACAACGCTGCGGAAAACTTGACTCGTTCAAGAGCGTCTACAGCATCTTCATCTCTCGCATCGATATCTACACGCAAGAAAAATTGCCTGGCTTGTCCGATGAAGCGCAAGGGACGGTGGGGATCTTGAACGCGAAACGAATCTGGAAGGCGAACCAGGAGTTTTGGTCGGGAAAAAGTACAAAACTTGACCAGGAACTGATCTTTGCCAGCACGGGCACCAAGAACCCGAACGACCCGCCGACCAAGTACGTTGCGGCACTTGCGGGCAGCGATATCCAAACCAACCCACCCGCAACCAACCAAGCGGTCGTGGAAAGCGGGATCGAGTTCTCACGCACCGTCGATCAAATGCCATCGAAGGCAGTTCAAGACGAGATTGACGCGGCTTTGGATATTCAGGACATGCATAGCACGCTAATGTCCGAAGGCGTTGACAAGTTCGTCAAGCCACAGCGAGCGCTGCTGGATTTGA
The DNA here is from genome assembly GCF_007859865.1 of Rubripirellula amarantea. NCBI lineage: Bacteria > Pseudomonadati > Planctomycetota > Planctomycetia > Pirellulales > Pirellulaceae > Rubripirellula > Rubripirellula amarantea. The sequence continues at coordinate 2,287,346 of NZ_SJPI01000001.1, forward strand.
TCGCCGCGAAACGTAAAGAGTTGTCTGCTACCTAATCACCAACGGCCTTTCGTCTGGTAACGAAAGGCTCGGTGTCGTTTGACAAAACCACTAACGTGTCGGCGCTTACCGGAAAATCACGGGAGCGCCGAGTTGTTGGTGAATCTCGTTACAGCGTTGCGGTGAAAGCCGTAAACCATGCGCCAGATCGGCAAGGTACTCGGCTTCCTTCTGTTCATCCAAATCAATCGCGATCAGTGAGATTTGGTAGGCCTGTTCTTCCATGCCCTGAGGGATCGACCAAGCTAAGTCACGAACATCGACAGGTTTGGCAAACTCCGACCGCAGGAACGAAATTTCTTCTTCGCTGACGTGATCGAGTTGTTTGACAATCGCGTCTTGTTCTTCTTGGGTTATCTGCCCGTCTGACTTCGCGGCGCAGATCATCGCACGAATGAGGACCTTGGCTTGTTCGTCCATCGCTTCCTTTTCCGGCGGCGTCCATCGGGGCTGCGGAATCGTTTGAGCCGGTGCGGATCGCGTTGGGCCGGATCGGGTCGGTGCGGTCGCGGAGGATTGGTTTTGACGTCGCTCCTGGTGATGGTTGTTACTGACGCCAAGCAAGTCTTCGAGTCCTTTGGCTGCATCGCCAATTGTGCGTGGACGCTGAGCTTGAGGCGAATGGCCGCGAGTTGGGCTTTGCTTCGATGTGCCTCGCGATTGAGGTTGGTTCTGTTGGGTCGATCGACCGCCTGCCATCATGTCCTTGAGGATCTTGCCACCTAGACCGCCCGAGCCTGATTTTTTGCCCAGTAACGCGCCTAGAATATCCATAGCATCCATAGCGAAGCCTTTTCAAATGAGTACATCGTAAGAAGTGAGTACAAAAAAAGCCGGGCGAAGGACGGCGTCCTTCGCCCGGCTTGGCTTCAATATACCGGATTTGCATTCGGGGTGCTGATGTACACCGGTCGGTTATGCCGCTTGCAGTGTCCGGTGGTGTTGCGCGTACTCAATCCACTCGGTAATTTCTTCCAAGTCAGGCAATTTGCCGCTACGGATGATTCGCTTGCCTTCGGTGCTGTGGGCAATCGGTTCAATCACGCCAAACAGTGAATCAGCGTCTTGCTCGGCTAATTCCTCAGCCGTCGTGATTTCGGCCATCACAAGCAATTGAGCATCATGACCACGTAACATCGGTACCCGGCAAACCAGCGTGGCTTGTTGTTGCCATTGAACAACCGTTTCGGCATCCACGCGTCGATGATCGAGCTGCTCGGCTATCGATTCAGCGTCCGTAGTGAGCAAATCATCCACCGTGTAGATGCCGATGGCTTCCAAGTTCGCGGCCATACGGGCTCCGATCGACGGGGCGTCCACGACGGGGCTGTCGCGTTGCAAGTAGAAACGCAATTCTCGTTCGGATGATTCCCGCTCGCGAGGTTCACGCTCGGTTCGTTCTCGTTGGATGTATTCTCGAGGCTCACGCTCGGCGCGTTCAGCCGATTCGTAATCGCGTTGGACGTACTCTCGCGGTTCACGGTCACCCGATTCGTATCGGCGAGGTTCTCGATCTAGGTTGTCGTAGCGGACGACATCACGTGGAGCACGCGATGCTCGTTGCCCGTTAGCACGACCGGTGCCAGAACCGTTTCCTCGGCCCGATCCATGCCCTCGGCCCGATCCACTGCCCGATCCGTTACCTGATCCACTACCTGATCCACGTCCGTTACCTGACCCACTGCCCATGCCCCGACCAGCGCCCGAAGCGGTGCTGTTGCGAGATTGGGAATGGCCATTGGAACGTCCCGCCGACCGGCGAACTCGACTTCGTGCGACTACATCTTCCGCGAGTCCGTCGTTGTTATTGATCGGATCGTAGTCTTGGTCGAGGCTTCGGATTCCATAGCGACGAGTAGCGTCCGAACGATCGCTTGCGACGCGGCCACGTCGTGATCGCCGACCGGAAGCTCCGTTGCCACGGGAACGTCGATTTGATTTCAGTACTCGACGGTGTCGAACACCATCAGCGTCGATGTAGTTTCCATCGTTATCAAGTTCGTACTCGTAGCGGTCGCTGTCGAATGATTCTTTGTACTGACTAGCGTTGCCGGCGGCGATCCAACTGGTTAGTCGCGAAAGTTCGTGGCTACTACCACTAAGCAACAATTGTTGACCACGGTCAGTCGCCAAGAATGACTCGACACTTTGCAGCAGATCAACCGGATGAATCGCTGCAAGCTCTGATGGCGTGGTGATGCCGCAGCCAACGAGTACGCGGGCGTCGAAGCCACGTAAATGCGGCACGCGGCAAACCAAACGACATTCCGACTGCCAACGGCGAATAGCGCGAGCATCGACGTCGGTCATGCCGATCGCATCTGCCAATCGGTTGGGATCTTGCTGCATCAAATGAGTGATGTGCGTGACGTTAAGGCCGCGAAGTCGGGCGGCAGCAACAGCATCAATTGACGGTGCTTGATCTATCGGGCTGTCAACACTTAAGAAAAATGGACTCGCTGGTGATGAAGCCACGGCTGAGTTAACGATACTCGTCGCGACACCCTGTACGGCGTTCTGTACGACGTTGGGGGCAGTAGCGTTTGATCCGGTGCCACGAAAGATCGGCTCCTTACGAAAGGAGCCGCCCTCCTCGGTGTTCAGGTAATGTCCGTTTGATCGGGTGCGGTTGTGAGGGTGAGGGTGCAGTCCGTGAACCGACCCGTCCGTAGCAGTGCGAGTGGTGTAGCTATCGGCGTAATAGTATCCGTCGCGATAGTCGGTGCCGTCGGATGCCCAATCGGTACGCGCGCTTGGATTGTAAACTCCGTAAGCCTCGTGCCATGCCATGTCGAAATCGCGGTTGATGTCGTTCACGCCGCGGGAGCGGTCATGGTGGGTTGCGTCAACGTGCAAGGGACGGGTGCGTGGGTAACTTTGGTAGGCATCGACGTGATCGCGGTCTGCGTACACGTGCGGATGAGGACCGACGTAACTTTCGGTTTCATAGTGAGGACGCCACAACGGTCGATGAGCGTGCTGAGTTCGTACGGCGTGCATCTGGAAGGCCCGAGCACCGACACGTCCCAATTCGTCCGACAATCGTTGGTCACTAGTCAGCATCACGACTTGGCGACCCGCGGCGGCGTAATCTCGAAGTGCAGCAGCGATCGGATGGTTGGCCAATTGGAACGCATCCTGATCTTGGAAGGCCCAGCTAGCGCCGTTTGCATCGACGCCCTTCGTCGTTTCGCCCATCAGTTCGCGATGAGTTTCGAGCACCAACGGGATAGGGCGACCAATGCGATGAAGCAACTCGCCGGCGGCGAGGCGAACTGCCATCGACGCAAGGGCGCGATCCGCACCTCGGCATTGGGATTCTTCGCGAGCGTCAATCGTAACGGATCCAAGGGTGTCTTGGCTTCGATGGTAGGGCCACGCGATTTGACGCAGGCGACCGCCCGATAGGCGAACGAGCCAATGGCTTGCCAAATCGGCAAGTGGCGATCGGCTAGCGATAGGTCGGCGAACAACTTGCAACTGGCTGCGAAGTTCATCGCGACGCGAATGCAACCAATGCAGACGCGACATCGCGGCCAAACGCTGATCAATTTGACGGATTTCGTTTTGGATCGCTTGAGTATCAACCCAATCGTGACGTTGGCCTCGGTAGACAATGTCTTCGTCCAAGATCGGAAGGTACCGCATCGACCGACGCAGATCCGCAGCTCGTCGAAGGCTCGCATCGAGTCGTGCGTCTACGTCGGCAAGCTCGCGGCGGCACGAGTCGTGCTCACGACGAAGCATGGCCAAGTCTGCACGGTATCGGTTCGTCCAGCTTGCCAGTTCAATGTTTTGAGACTGAGCAAAACGGCTCAGCAACGTTTCGCGGTGACGCCCAATGCTCTCCAAGGACGCAGCCAACCATCGCTCGCTACGGTCGAGTTCTTCAAGTCGGTTCCAATCACGATGGAATGAACTTGAAGCAACGTGATCACCTGAAACGGTTCGTTGCGATGGCAAGTGCATGCCAAGTTGACGCAAGTCCTCTCGGATTGTGCGAAGTGTATCCCCCAGGCTGAAGTGACCGGCGTGTCCGTGAGTTGCGCGGCCGTAGTCGCTTTGCGGGTACACATCCGAGTAAGGATGGCGGAAATGCAATTCCGACGCGACTGATTCGTACCAAGCGTGCGTTGGTGCATCACTGGCTGAGTATCGGCTCAACAGGCTATCAATGAGTCGTGTTGCCGAGTCGATACGCGCGTCGACTTCATCGAGTTGTTGGTACGGGCGATCCGCATAGCGGTACCAATCAGCCGTGTCCCAATGAGCGTTGTCGCGATAATGGTCGACCGCATGCAGGAATCCGTTAAGGCTGTAGCGTTCGTAGCTGCTTCGATCCATCGATGCGTAAGGTGACGTGGCGAATACATCACGTGCATCCACAATCGCTTGACGCAGTCCTCGAACTTCCATCAACGCCCGTCGCCATCGAATGGCTTGGGCGTCTAAGTCATCGAGTTCTCGGCGAAGTCGTTCATCGTAGCGATCGGTGTAGTGAGGGGCGGTTGCATCACCACGCAGGCTGCTACCTAAACCACGACGTCCAGTTGGTGCTTGGGAAATGTCGTTTTGAATGGCCGAAATCCACCTCGACAATTCGCTGCGACGCGATCGAAGTTGGTACGTCTCGCGGTGAAGTCGAGCGAGTTCGGCGCGGGTGTATTCGTCGCCGGGATACTCCGTGGCCGGATACTCGAAATCTTTCGGTGTGCTGTAATGCGAGCTGGAATGAGCTTGGTAGTCAGCGCCGCCGAATTCGGCTCTGTGCCGGCGGCGATAAGTCAAACGTGATGTCAATTCGTCACGACGAAGAATCAAACGCTGATAATCATTGCCATGCTCGTTCTGCAAGCGAGCTAGTTCCGCTTCAACATCTGCAAGCTCGCTGCGGAGTGCGCGGTGGTCGGTGTAACGAGCATGAGGTGATTGATAAGAGGCATCGCGGTATCCGCCCAAGACATCCGCGTCCTGGAATCCATTTTCGGATTGTGCAAGGTCTGGCGAGCTCGAAAGTTGCACGTGACGGTACGTTTCGGGCGAATCGAGTCCGCTTCGAATGCAGGCTGACACGACGCGGCTAACGCTAGTCACGGATGTGTCAGTGATGACTCCATCGACAATGGATTCGGGCAGTTGGATGGATCGAGCGGCAAGTGAATTCGCATGATTGCCACTGAGGCTGTCGATCCAAGAGGATCCCAGCGTCTCGTGCATGGCATCGGCGTAAAGAGGTTGGTGACCGCGAGATTCAATTTCAATCGTGCGACGACCACGAGCGGTGCCATCTTTTTCGCGGCGACAGTGAACCATTCCATGACGGTCCGCCCACACGATGCGGCCGCTTGAGGAACTCATCATACCGAGTGGGTATTCACGATCGGTCAGCGAATCACGAATGAATCGAACGATTGCGGTTTTGCCGGAACCTTCAGGTCCGCAGACAGTATTTAGGTGTTCCGAAAATGGTCCCAGTTCGACACAGTCGAGTGGTCCGTGAGCGTCGATATCGATTCGATCCAACAACATGATCAGGCTCCTCCTTGGCCAAGCGGGCAATCATTTGCCCGTCAAATTCCGTTTCGATGGATGCTTTTGAGCAGGGTTTGGCAAAAAGGTTGCCGCGGGAAAACCCCCAAAAACGTCTTCAAAATCTGGGTCTATTCCACCGGTGCAGTGGGTCGATAGAGCGGACTTTAGCGAACTGGGTGTTTCACGAAAAGAGAGAAATTTGTCGGGAAACACTAGGGCCGCGGTGCAAATCACCGAAATTTACGTTGTTTCGCTTCGCCAAAGGAACAGGCGAACACTGAAATCGTTGGTCTTGTGAGCCTTGCTGGACGCATCCGGCGGTCAAAGCAATGCGACGAACCATCACTCGCTAAATTTGCCACATTAGATCTCGTTGTTCAGACGCTCGATCAATCGCCACGCTTCATCGACCGTGGTGATCTCGCCATCGAGCTGTGCGACTCGCAACGCATCTAGGAAAACACGAAACTTTGGACCGGCCTCGTAGCCTGCCTTTCTCAAGTCGTCACCGGTCAACAACATAGGCGGATTGAGCTTTTGTGGATCCCAGGCAAGAGCATCGCGCACCCGGTGGATCCCCGCTGCACCTCGCCGTTGAGATTGAACTACGGCTTGTGCAACATCGGCGATCACGTCGACATCACGATCAATCAAAATTGGTTGCAACCGCGACCATACTAGTTCGTCAGCATTTACGATCGCGTCGTGTTTGTCCAAGGCGGCTTTGGCTTGACGCGTTTCCTCGACCGATAGCCGCCACGCGCTTGAGCACGTATCGATCACGCTCGCTTGAGACGACAAGGCGACGCAAGCGAGTGATCGTGCGAACGATCTTTCAGGCAAATGATCCAGCAGGCTCGATAGTTGTTCCATATTGGCATGCAGCAATTCCGGCATGACGTTGCGAGCGAGTCCGCTGTCGACCAGACGCTGCAACCCATTGATCGCTTGTGGCGATGTCATCACTTTTCGCATTTCCACGCCAATTCGTTCGCCACTGACGTCGGTAATGTCGTCCGCGTGGACGGTGATTGCCGCGAAGGTTTCGTCGTCGATGGTGAAATTCAAAGTTGTCGAAAAGCGAATTGCTCTTAACATTCGAAGCCGATCTTCCCCAAATCGTTGATCAGGGGAACCGATCGTCCGCAGCAATCTTCGATCCAAGTCCGCTCGACCATCGACGTAATCGATGATGGAGCGAGTCAGCGGGTCATAGAACAATCCATTGATTGTGAAATCTCGCCGCAACGCATCCGCATGCGCGTCGCCATAATGCACAGAATCGGGACGACGCCCATCGCTGTATTCCCCATCACTGCGAAAAGTGGCCACCTCGGTTGCCGAAACCGCGGTTTTAGCCGGCATTGCAGCGTTTCGCGGCGGCAACACGCCGATCACTCCGAAAGAGGCTCCGAATGCGAGCGTGTTCTTTTTTCCGAAAACTTCACGGACGGCTTCAGGAGTCGCATTAGTGGCAACGTCGAAGTCTTTGGGAGGCTTTCCTAGTAACGCATCTCGCACACATCCGCCCGCCAAGTAGGCGACGAAGCCACGCTCACGCAGGACACTGATGATTCGAATGGCTTCGGCTGCATCAGGATTGGAAAGCAATGTTGTCGAAGTAGAATCCATGCGTGCGATTGTCACAGTTGAACGGTTTATCTAAAAGGCATCTATGAGTCATTCAAAACGCCACACGAAGATCGGGTCAAGTCAATCCGAACTCGATTCGAGTTCCATCAGTGATAACGTAACTGCGCCGCTACACCTGAATGTTCCGGTTTCACAAATCGGCAAGAAACGAGGTGTGGTGGGCGTGATTCTTCGCGAGGACAAGTTTCTCGTGATTCGCCGTTCGCAAACCGTCACCGCACCTGGGAAGCTATGTTTGCCAGGCGGGACGATGGAAAAAGGGGAGAGCGAAGTCGACACGCTGGTTCGCGAGATGCGAGAAGAATTGACGCTTGACGTGACTCCCGTGCGATTGTGTTGGCGCAGCGTTACTCCGTGGGGCACTACCTTGGCGTGGTGGTTAGCACAAATCGAAGACCATGTGGTTCCGGTGCCTGACCCAATCGAGGTCGCTGAGTATTTTTGGATGACTCACGAAGAGGTCTATACCGCCAAAGACGCCCTGCCGAGTTTACCGGCATTCATCGATGCAGTTTCGGCCGGCGAAATTCAGATCGTTTGAGATCGCCAATTAGTAAAATTCAAGAAGTGAAACTGATCAGTGGAGCCAATCAGCGAATGGCCCATGGCGATGCGGCGAGGCATTTGCGGCGCGATTAGTGACGCGATTAGTGACGCGATTAGTGACGCGATCGAGCAAGTGACGCGATCAAGCAAAGGAAGCAGTGAAACACTGCAGACAAGCGAATCACCTTCGCGAGCGTCCGCGGCCGGGTACTCCTGCACCCGGCCCGTGAGGAATCATTGGTGTTGATCAGACGAATCTGACCAAAACCGACGACGTCAGCCCGTGGCCGCAAGCTGACCGCGTTTCCCTCACGCAAGGCGAACTCGCGGAGACGATATCCACTCGAGCAAGCGATCAAGAGGTAACATTTCGGTCACGAAACGCACCAAAAAAGGCATTTGCCCGAGATTAGCTAACCTTAATGCTGTCAATGACTTGCATCTCGGCTAATCCTTGTCTGGGGGTTGGAGGGCGGAGTCGTAAAATTTACAGATGCTCTGCCTTCGGTAGTGTTAGATTACGTCCTCGCGAACTTCGGTCAACGGCAGATTTTCCGTTTTCATACCCTTCGATCAGGCTCAGGGTCGTTAAAGCGTTGACGCTACCCGGGTTAGAAATTTTCGCCTTTTTTAGGACGAGTTTTTCCTCGCCGCGATCGCCCCAAAACGGGCCTTCGAAGGTGACTCCGTGGGTAGTGATCAACTGCTCATTCGCTGGAGCCTCGTGACTTTCTCGCAGGCTATTCAAGCGTTACGCTAGCAAGTTCCCCACCCTTCCAGCGTTCAGTCCGCTTAATCCCCGTTTTCCTACCCCCCCCTACCCTTTCGCTCTTCGCAGGCAGCCCCATCATGACCGACTCTGGCACCCGTACCCGTCCAGTACACCTCGCGGTCGACCTGGGCGCTTCGAGCGGTCGGGTGATTTCAGGCGGGCTGGAAGGCGGGAATCTACACATCGAGGTGCTCCATCGGTTCGCCAATGATCCGGTCTGGGTTCACGACTCGATGCAATGGAACCCGCTTGGATTGTGGTCAGAGATCCAGGCTGGGCTGGCCAAGGCCGGGAATCTCCATTCCGACATCCGTTCGATCGGAGTTGATACCTGGGGTGTCGATTACGGTCTGGTCAATTCGCAGAACCAATTGGCCGGTCCCGTACGGCATTACCGCGACCAGCGAAACGTGGGCATGATTGAAGAAGCTTGCCAAACTGTATCTCGCAGTGAGATCTTCCAAGCGACGGGGCTGCAATTCATGGAGATCAACACGCTCTATCAATTGCTTGCTGCCAAGAAGGCCGCCGATCCCGCGCTCGTCGACGACAATGATTTCTTGATGATGGGCGACCTTTTTCACTGGCTGTTAACGGGTGAACGAGGTGTCGAGATGACCAACGCATCCACGACACAACTTCTTGATCCGCGAACCCAAACGTGGCACGAAGGTTTGATTGAACGATTCGGGTTGCCTCGCGGCATTTTTGGAAACTTGGTTCAGCCCGGAACACATTTGGGCAACACCACCGAAGCGGTGGCGAGGGTGACTGGATTACGAGATGTGCCGGTGATTGTCCCAGCCACGCACGATACCGCGTCCGCCGTGATTGCAGTTCCCGCACGCTCGTTCGCGCCGGCGAAGCCGGACTGGTGCTACATCAGTAGCGGAACATGGTCCTTGATGGGCTGCGAGTTGCCTCGTCCGATGATCAACGAGCGATGTCAGGAGCTGAACTTCACCAATGAAGGTGGCGTCTTGGGCAGCACTCGTTTGCTTAAGAACATCGGCGGGATGTGGGTGTTCCAACAAATTCGCGCCGCGATGTTGAAACGAGGAACCGAGCGAACTTGGGACGATATGGTCTCACGAGCCCGTGCTGCGGATCCGTTTTCGTGTTTGATCGACCCCGATGACCCAGCCTTCGCCGCCCCGGATGACATGGTTGATGCGATTCACAAGCGAGCCGAAGACACCGATCAACCGATTCCCCACGATGAAGGTCAACTGTATCGAAGTTCTCTCGAAGGTCTTGCGCTAAGGTATCGAGTCTGTTTGGGAATGTTGGAATCACTCGTGGAGCAACCAATTTCCACAATCCATATCGTTGGCGGGGGAAGTGTCAACGCACTGCTTTGTCAGATGACGGCGGATGCCTGCAACCGGACGGTAGTCGCTGGGCCGGTCGAAGCGACGGCGATTGGCAACGTCCTGATGCAAATGATAGGGACCGCACAGATATCGTCGATCGAGGAAGCTCGCGAACTGGTGTGCCGCAGTTTCGACACCAAAACCTATCACCCGCAGGATTCATCGGCCTGGGACGAGCCGGCCAAGCGTTTCGCTTTATTGTCAAAACGCTAAGCTATTGAGCAGCTGGACTTCGACGTTCCTGTCTTCCCTTGTTTAATCGTATTGCCCTGCTTTCCTTGCCCTGCTCTTCTTGCCATGGGCCCACTCCATCTTCTCTGCATGCCATGACCATCGATCCTAACGAACTAAAGAATCAAATTCGCAAAGCTGCTCACGCCAATCGCAAGGCTCAAGAGAACAAGGAAGAAGTGAGTCAGCGTATTACTGACCGCGTGATGGAGCTTGATGAATACAAGAATGCCAAATGTGTGATGTGGTACGTCGATGTGCGTGATGAAGCTCGCACACGACACGCACTGCCCGGTGCGGTTGCCAGTGACAAGAAAATCGTGATCCCGTTTTGCGTTGATGGGGAACTGGAATTGTTCTTGCTTGAATCCATGGATGAACTCGAGCTCGGGATGTACAAGATCCTTGAACCACGTGAAGAACTTCGCGACGTGCCTGAAAAGCGAGTCGACGTCAAAGATCTCGACTTGATCCTTGTTCCGGGCGTTGGCTTTGACGCCCAGGGAGGCCGAACGGGTCACGGCAAAGGATATTACGACAAATGTCTCGAGAACGCTCGTCCTGAAACACCTTTGGTAGCGTTGGCGTTTGAATGCCAAATGTTTGACGAAATTCCCATGCAAGACCATGACATCTTCATGGACAAGGTTGTGACCGAGGACAAAGTTTACGAAGGCAAAGGCCGCTCTTAATCCTGATCGTTTCTCGTTCTATCCTTTCACCTTGCGGAGTCTCCGTTGACCAATTTACGTGAACTTGTTGAAGACACCTACGCTGAAGGCTTTCGCAGTATCTACGGTGAAGTTCTCATCACGGCTCGCGATGAGCGATGGCTGCGTCATTGCGTTGCCGCCGTCACGGGGCACGCGTCTAGTACGATCCTGTGTGACTGCGAAGCTGGCGTGTCACGATGGATTAGTGCCGATGAAGCGAAGGCGGGCGCGACCCCTGACGGACGACTGGGCGCGATTGTCCAATTTCATGTTCCTCGGTTTCGAAAGGATCGCCGCGAGCATCTCGAGAAGGTAATGCTCGCCCGTATTAGCCAGAACGTCTTGACGTGTCCGACTGCTCGCTGCTTCAACCAAATTGATTCGGAAGATTACTTCAAGCTCGGACGCAAAATCGCTTTGTTTGGCGATCGCCACCAGTTTCGGGACACGCATCATGGCGAGCCCGGTTGGGTCATTCCAATCTTGGGTGGCGAGTTCTTTTTGTCACGACGCTTCGGGTACCGCGATGGCGTGATGGGTGGAAACTTGTGGTTCTTTGGCCCAGACGAATCGATCGCGTTGGACGCCGCCGAAGCGGCATCGTTGGCGGCCGAAGCGACGCCAGACGTGATAACTACCTTCCCGGGCGGTGTTGCCGCTAGCGGATCCAAGGCGGGTAGCAGTTACGATTTTATGATTGCGTCGACGTATGCAGAGTTTTGTCCGACCCTGCGAAACGAACTTGGCGAGAAGTCCAAAGTGCCCCCGGGCGTCGGCAGCATCATGGAGATCATCGTCAATGGGCGAGACTTAGAATCCCTGCAGGCGGCCACAAAGAACGCCATTCACGCAGCAGCAAAGACTGAAGGTCTGCTGAAAATCAGCGCGGGCAATTACGGCGGACGACTTGGCAAGACCTTTATCCATTTGCATGAGCTGCTGTGAAGTCCAAACGCCAAACGACCGATGCGCCTGTCTTAACACCTTCTCAATTGGAATCGTCGCGCGAACTCAAATGGGTCGATAGCTTCACGCGAACGTTGGACACAAAGTTGCGTATCCCAGGCACCAATGTCCGTTTCGGAGTGGACTTCATTCTTGGACTCGTTCCCGGTGCCGGCGATTTACTTAGCCTTGGATTGTCCGGGATCTTGATCGCGACGATGGCCAAGAACGGCGCCAGCGCTAAGCTCGTGACCAAGATGCTCGGCAACGTCTTGCTCGATACGATTGTCGGAACAGTACCCGTGCTGGGTAATTTGTTTGACTTGTTCTTTAAGGCAAACTACCGAAATCTCGAGTTGATGCGCGAGTATTACGATGAAGACAAGCACCGCGGCAGTGTTTGGCCGATGATGCTTGGTATCACAGCAGTCTTGCTTATCATCGCAGTCGCATCGATTTGGCTACTGGTCAAGTTGTTCAGCATGATCATCGCGTCGTTCTAGTGCCCCGACTGTTGATACGGTTTACTAGCCGGTGTTGGCACCAACCTGCATGCCATCGGGTGCATAAATCGAACGTCCACCATCAACCGGCAAGCAAACCCCATTGATGAAATCGTTCTCGCACAAAAACTGGACCGCGTGCGCGATATGCCCTGCCGTTCCAACACGATTGACGAGAGTGCTGGCAGCAATTTGCTTCGCTCTAGCCTCTCCAACGTCATCGGCCAACAAAACAGGTCCAGGCTGAATGCAGTTGACGCGGATCTGGTCATGAAGTTGCGACAATTCGACCGCTAGCGAACGAGTCATGACCTCGATGGCGCCCTTGCTTGGGAAATAAGCGGCATGATCCAAGTAAGGTCGAACGGTTGCCCAGTCACCGATGTTAACAACGCAGCCACCACGGTCTTGTTTGGCCATCATTACACCGGCAGCACGTGCAGCCAGGAATGAAGAAAGCGTGTTAACGGTGAAGTACCTTTGGACTTCGGCTGCCTCAATATCGGCAAACGGCGTAGGATGCCAAATTGCGGCGCTGTTGACCAAAACGTCAATGCGCCCGAACTTTCCCACCGTTTCATCGACCAAACGCGACGCTGTTTGAGTGTCCTCGAGTGAACCAAGCGTGACCAAGGTTTCGACTTCAAATTTGTCCGCGATCGACCTTGCGGCCTCGTCGGCTTCGTCAACGGAAGTGTTCGCGTGCAAGGCGATATGGCATCCCAGCGACGCCAAATGTTCTGCAATCGCCCGACCAACGCGCGGAGCGCCACTGCCGGTGACCAAGGCAACAGGATGAGTCGTGGCAAAGTTTTGCTGAAGCGTCGTCATAAGAGTTAAAATGGTTGAAGCAAGGAGGGCATCATCGAATGGAATTGCAGCACTATAAGTATGCGGCGAGCTTACCACCGCGTGCAGCCATGGCGTCAATCTTCTTGGTCACCTCGGGGGCTTCGATCAGCGGCGGTGCGTGGTGTGGTTTGACACGAGCGTCGATGATTAACGATCCGCGAGTCCCCCAATGCTTTTGTTGAACAAAGGAATCAATCCCGTCGATGTCGATCGCGGGGTTACTGCGAGTGAACGTTGTCCACAGCCAATTCGACAAATTTCTTGACGCAAAATCGCTGTCGTCTACAAGGGTGATAAGCGGGAATGCGTTGATCGGTGCGCTCGTGTCAAAATACTTTGCGAACCGAGATAGATGTTCGCGGTCCGACTCGCTACGGCAAGCTGGTGATTGGATCGCGAGCACACCTGGGGCGACGACTCGTGGATTAGAAAAGCCATCGGGCAACGAAAGAGTTGCGGGAACCTCCATCGGCAGTTCACGGATCGGATCCCCCGTTGCGGCGATTACGACCTTCGAACCCTGATTGAAACCCGTGCCACTGTAGTCCAGCGTGTCAATTGTGGTCTTGGTTTGAAAGTGCAAGTCACGCCGCCAGTCGACACGACGAAGCATGTGCTGAAGGAACGCATCGAGATCATGAATCTTAAGCCGATCCTCGCGATCATCAGTGATCCATAAGTACTTGGCGAGTGACAGTTGACCATTGCCCAAAATTGCATTGGCTTGTGTCAGAAGTTCTTGCGGCTCAGCAGGCTTTAAATGTGGCATGTAGCGTTCGCTTCCGATCGCCAACAACAAAGGATGGACGCCCGCAGCATCGACCGCATGAACGGCTTTGACGCCCGGAATCACCGAAGGGAGGATCGGGTCGGTCAATTCGTGAATCAGTTGACCAAAGGTGGTGTCTTCTTGAGGCGGACGTCCCACCACCGTGAACGGCCAAATCGCTCCGTCGCGATGCCACACCTTTTCGACCTGCATGACTGGAAACGAATGTCGCAGGCTGTAGTAACCCAAGTGATCGCCAAACGGTCCTTCGGGTTTGGCATCCCCCGGTGATATCGTTCCCACGATTGCAAAGTCGGCATCGCCATAAACCGGCGCGTGATTGCCGCGGATCATTCGCATACGTCGACCCGCCAACGCACCGCCAAATGTCAATTCAGTCAACCCTTCGGGCAACGGCATCACCGCAGCAAGTGACATCGCTGGCGAGCCACCGACGGTGATCGCTACTCGAAGCGATTCGCCTCGGTCAAGCGCGGCGCGGTGGTGGACGCCGATGCCTCGATGGATTTGATAGTGCAGCCCTACTTCGCGGTCAGTCTCGTAGTCGTTACCAGACAACTGCACGCGATACATTCCAAGGTTCACTCGCATCAAGTTGCCGGGTGCCGAAGGGTCGTCGCTAAGCACTTGCGGCAACGTTACGAATGGACCGCCGTCATCGGGCCAGCACTTGATAGGGGGCAATTCCGAAAGCCGACATTGATTCGCTTGGACCGGACCTCGACGGGTACCTCGCGGTAGCATTGTCAAAGCCGTCCATGGAACTCCCGCGTATCGGAATGGACGCTTGGGAAGTGCCGAGGGATCCACTTTTACTTCGATCACGCGGCGAACCGATTCCAGCGTATCGCGAAACAGGTATCTCGCCTGTTCTAGGGAAGCAAACAGATTAGAAGCGGCCGGGAATTGGCATCCGATAAGATTCTTGAACAGCAGCGCCGGACCATTTGACGCATAGACCCGACGTTGGATTTCGGCAGCTTCCAAGTTGGGATCCACCGGTTCATCGATCTCAATCAGTCGTTCGGCACGGCGTAGATCGTTGATCACTTCGCGGGTAGAGCGGTGCTTCACAGGTTTTTCAAACAAGGTGCGAGTACGAAATGCAGCGGGAACGGGAAGCCAGACGGAATGATTTGGTCACGCGTTCGTCGGGTAGGATAACCGCGTTGGCCGCGCTAGACTAACCGGTCACACTACCATCGTTTTTTCTCTTGATGGCTTAACCTGAAAACCTATGAAAAACACAAAATTGCCTTCTCTTAGCCTAGCGTCCGGGGCACTCGACGGATCCAGCGATTCCTCATCGGTCGAAATCATCGTCGTTGGTTTGGCTGCCGAAAACACGCCGTCGCCAACCCTCAAAGCAATTGACTCGGCAACCGGTGGTTGGATCGGTCGCTTGATCGAAGGCGGACAACTCCGCAGCAAGAAGGGCGAAATGAGTTTGCTCGCTTCGCCTTTGGCCACGGGGCCCACCATGATCTTGGTCGTGGGATTGGGAGAGAAGGAAGCCAAGCGATCCGATGCGTTTGAACTCGCAAGTTCAGCGATTCGAAAGCTTACCGATCGCGAACGAGGCACGATCGTGATCGCGTTGGCCGAGTGCTTCGATAAAAGCTTGCATGATGGAGTCGTCGCCGGTGCGCTCTATGGACTCGAAGGTCAATCGCTCTACCAAGCTGAACCCGCAGCCAAGATGCCAGTGGCGATTCAGTTCGCCGGAATAGATAAAGCGGTCCTGGATCGCGGAAAACAAATTGGGGAAGCAATCAACGCCACCAAACGATTGGTCAACGAACCGGCATCGGAAATCTATCCCGCCAGCTTCGCTGATCGAGCGGTGGCGATGGCTAACGAAGCGGGACTCGAAATAGAAGTGTGGGACGAAACAAAGTTAGCCGACGAAGGTTGCCGTGCCATCCTTGCCGTCGGCCGAGCTTCGGCGTGTCCACCGCGTTTGGTGATTTTCCGGCACAACGGTGGTGGAGACGAGGCACCGCTTGCGATTGTTGGCAAAGGCGTCACCTTCGATAGCGGTGGTTTGTCATTGAAGCCGAGTGACGGCATGGTAGACATGAAGTGCGATATGGCGGGTGCCGCAACTGTATTCGGCGTCATGCAAGCGATCGCAAAACTGGGAATCAAACAGAACGTCATCGGGCTTTGCGGTTTGGCTGAAAACATGGTGGCCGGAAACAGCTACCGTCTCGGCGATGTGATTGAAACTCGTAGCGGCAAAACGATCGAGATCCTTAACACGGACGCTGAGGGAAGAGTCGTGTTGGCGGATACGCTTGATGTTGCCATTGAGAATCATCCACGAGCAATGGTGGACTTAGCGACGCTGACGGGAGCGTGCATGGTAGCGCTCGGCAACGATGTTGCTGGGTTGATGACCAACGACGATTCGCTTTGTCAGACGTTGGCAAAGGCAGCGTCACAAGAAGGCGAACATGTTTGGCAACTGCCAATGTTCAAACTGTATGACGAGAAAATTAAGAGCAAGGTTGCAGACATCAAGAATGTTGGCGAGGGCCGTTGGGGCGGCGCGATCACGGCGGCGAAGTTCTTAGAGAACTTTGTGGGCGATGTGCCTTGGGTCCACATCGACATCGCAGGTCCGGCATTCATGGATTCACCCAAACCCCATCGAGACGCGGGCGCCACAGGTGTCATGGTGCGGACCTTGCTTCGTTGGATCGAAAACAACGAAGCGTAAGCGAACGACAACCAAGCGCAAGCAAAAAACAACTAGGTGTAAGCAAAAAACAACAGGACGCTCTGCGATGCAGAGCGTCCTGGACTGTTTGTGCGTCTAGATGTGGGTGACGGGCTAGGCTTTAGCGCCCGGCCAGAACTTCTTCCACTTACTTTCGCCTGCCGCGACCGATTCTTCGTCGGCCTCTTCGCCTTTTTGAGCACCGCCTTGCAGTTTCTCTGCAAGCTCTCGGATACCCTGAGTGATAGCCGCCTTGGGTGCCTGGGTGATGAGCGGAACGCCGTTGTTGCGAACTTCGACCATCGTGCGATAGTCATTGGGTAACAACGAGAAAATTTCGCGTCCGAGCGTTTCCTTCGCCTTCTTCAAGCTGATTTGGCCTGAGTCGAGACCCGCACGGTTGACGACGATTTCCACTTTGCTGGACAAACCTTCGATTTCTTCGAAGCTCATCATCAAGCGAACAACATTTCTCAAACAGGGCAAGTCAAGTTGAGTGACCAGGATCACTCGCGTAGCACTTTCAATCGCAGCCATATCTATGGCGCTATAGGTCTTTGAAAGGTCAACGATGAGGTGAGTGAACGAAGCCTTCAAGAGGCCAATCACCTTGCGAATGCTGTCCTCGGTAATCGACAATGAATCATGCAGGTCGACCGGGCGCGGCAGCAAGTACAATCCGCTGCTGTGCTTTGTGAGCGACCGCTTAAGTAGTTGAATATCCAACCGCGACACGTTCTGCACCACATCGGCGAGCGTGTAATCCGGGATCGAATCAAGGAAAACATCGGCGTCGCCAAGGGACAAGTCCAAGTCTAACAACGCCACGCTATTGTGTTGGTTTTGGGCAAGCACGCATCCAAGGTTGACCGCCGTGCTGGTCGTTCCCACACCACCGGTAGCACCGGCGATGGCGTAGATCTCGCAACTTCTTCCACCTGATTCGGACGAACCAAACTTCTGCTGGCTGACTCGTTTGAGCGCAGCATCCAAGTCATCTTTGGCAAGCGGAAGTGTCAAGAACTCACGAGCGCCCGCTCGCATGGTCTTCAGAATCAGTTGGCCATCCGTACTCTGGCTGGCGGCCAGGATCGCCGTATCGGGTGCGGACGCAGCAATCTTGGAGATCAGTTGGATTGATTTTTCGGGGTCAGCGTCCAATGAGATCACGCCAACGTCCGGAGCGGTTTGCTCGATCACGTCGGGGAAGAACTCGTAGCGTGAACAGTCGGCTTCGAGCCAAACAGTGTCCATGCCTAACAGCATCGCTTTGAGCGATTCACGTGAAGCGTCGTTGGGGTCGACCAACGCGATTCGAAGCACATTGCTCATAGGTTAACTTTCGTCCGATAGTACATTGTTTGTTGGGGAAGCCGATTCACCACGATTCGATCGTGATGACCGCTCATTAGTTCTGTGGCGACGAGATCGTGATGCCTTCGCTGACCACAATCGGTTCGTTGCCTGGGACGATGGCTCCGGCCGGGATTCCCGATGGGCTGATCACAGCACCTCCGTAAATCTCTTGCCCATAACTAGGTGCGACGGAGGTTGCCGATCCGTAGCATTCGCTTGTTCCGCACGAGCCATTGCTTAGTCCACCGCCTTCGATGGTGCATCCGCAATCACCGAGCATGTTGGGGACTTCGATGTGGCCCTTCAAGTAAAGTTCCTTGTCGTTAGGCGAAGCACTGTTGAGGCCTGGCCCACCGCGGGGAACTTCATGAGGATCCATCGCAGCGACGAATTCCGGTGTAACAGTGATTAGAAGTTCGATGTCGTTGCGTTTCTCGCGAACCTTTCGGAACATGGTTCCGATGTAGGGCAATTCCCCAAGCAGCGGTGTCGCCTTGGTCTGCGACTCGGTTCGACTCTGCAGCAATCCTGCGATCGCGAACGTTTGACCGGCTTGCAGTTCGACAGCCGTCTCGACGTAGCGGGAACGGAAACCGACCACCTGGGCTCCTGAAACCGTCAAGCTAAGTGACGAGTCAACCTCGGAAACCTCAGGCCGTACTTCCAAACGAACACGTCCCGGACCCACAACGAAGGGCAGGAAGTCGATGGACGTTCCGAACTCTTCATACTGAACTTGGACTTGGCCGTTGTTGCCCGGCACGATGTAAGGCACGCGGCCGCCGACGTTGAAACGAGCAGGACGTCCGTGAGTGGCCACGACTGTTGGTTCAGCCAAGTACTTGACCAAGTCCTGTTGCCGAAGAGCCGAAATCAAAGCCGAGAAGTCACCGTTGTTGACGAACAGGCGATTGGTCGTGTCGACGCCCGAAGGAATGTCTCCCGCTACGGTACTTTGCCCGATGTCAATCAACCCGCCAGGCGACGAGTAGAAGAATGCGTCATCAGTGAAGCTACCCCAGTCAATGCCGAGTTCACGCAACTTGGTGCGTGAGACTTCCATGATGCGAGTGTGCAGAAGAATTTGTTGAACGCCAACCACTTTGATGTTGTTGACGACGGTCGCGTAGAACTGTTCAACGATTGCGACGGCGCGGTCCACGTCATCCACGTTGGTGACGGTGCCCGAGATAATCGCACTGTTGTTGACCGGAAGCACCTTGAGCGTTGCGTAAGGCAACTGAGTTCCCAAGATACCTTCGACTTCGCGAGCGTCGGGAATGACCGTCACATCAACGGTATACAGTTTGTCGTTGGTGTCCCAAAGATTTAGCTGCGTGGTACCAGGTGCCTTCGCAAAAATCTGGATTTGATTTTGCGAAACGGGAGTGGCATCAAGCAACGTCTCGTTGTGTACTTGGAACTTTGGAATGCGATCTTCCAAGGTCAAGATGCGACTGCTTTTGACGAGCATTTCAACTCGTTCAACAGTCTGCGAAATACTGCGGTTGACCGCTGACTCCGCTGACGTGAGTTGGACCGGTTGCTGTTGCGCCGAGGCTGAATTGGGAGTGATCCCAGCGGTGCCTAATAGCAACAGTGCCGAGGCTGCCAACGAGATCTTAAAACGAGATGTTTCCATCGCAAATGCATCCTTGCGTGACCGATGACGTTCCCAAGCCTACGAAGGCTTGAGGCAGCTTCTCATTCGCTCATCGACGACAATCCATTGTCTAGACGAGCGAATCAGTCCGTGCGGGTAAAAACAGTAGTGTAAAAGTCGTGAACGTTAGATGTGAGTGACGTGGCTGCCGATGAGGCCGCCTTCTTCTTGCACTCAAACCTTGAATTAGTAGCTTGATTGACGCGGTTGTTCGTTGATCGAACCACTGCGCTCAGGTGGTGGTTGAAACAGAGGGCTGTCTTCGCCATTGAGGTAGCTGTACTCGCCTTCATCCTTCGTGTCACGCGGTTGGGATCGCGACGTTGAACTATCAGTACTGGACGAATTCATGGACCCAGTGTCATCGCCGCCAACTTCGCCGATCTTAACCGGCAGTTTTCCGGGGACGATCCAGTACTCGACCATGCGGCCTTCCACCATCTTGATCATGGAGAAGCCATCTTCCTCTTCTTTTTTCTCTTCCTTCGGCTTCGGCATCATGGTGACGCGTGAGCGATTTCGCGAAGCGTCTTTGTCTCGTTTTGCCTGGTTCGCCGCTTGCTGCTGGGCTTCGCGATAGTCGTCAAGCCATCCCAGGAATTCCGCAGCGGCTTGATTCGAGCCATCTTCGGTGCTGTAGTCGGCGTCGCTTCCCAAGGCCAATTGGATCTTGCCGAGTTCGCCGGCGTAGGCCCAAGCTTGTTGGTCTTTCTTGTGAATCAGAAGCTGGATGTTTTGAATTCGTTTGGGCCGGTCATCGCCAGCTCGTCGTTCGGTATCACCATCAAGGGCGTAGACTCGAACGCCCATCAGCACGGTCTTCAGCATGCTTTGCGGAACCAGTTCGCTCTTTTCAAAGAACGCCAACACGTCCACCCGGTCGCCTGGTTGAATCAAGTTGGCGATGCTGACGTCGGATGCCTTCATTGCAACCACACTGAAGTTCTTAGGAACCGTAGTCCAGTTGTCGTCCATTAACTTCAGCGGCATGATCGGTTCGCCGGTATAGAAGCGTTGCTTCGCGTATTTCTCTTCGAGTCCTTCAAAGTCACCGGTGGAACCTTCGGGGATCTTGTCGATCGGCCATTGTTCCAAGCGGACTTTCTCGGGCGTGATTTCTTCGCCGATATCAATCGCCACGGACGCCACGAAAATTTCGGCGACCTGCTGATCGGCTTCGCCACCTGTGTTCGCGGTCAGGATTTGATTGGCGACCACGGTGACGATGGTGCCAACAAACAGCGCGATGAGGAGAAAAGCTGACTTTTTCATAGCGATCCAGGAGCCTTAAAGGCACGAGGTAAGGAGAGTCGGGTAAATTCGGAAGTTCCGAATGTCAAAACGAGGCGACTCAACATGGATGTTCGGTGGTTGGATGCTTCTCACTGCACCCCACACGATCCCGGGGGAATGACCATTACGATCATTCAAGTTCGCGCAGGCTCGGTAGCCTACGCAGTCGCTAAGGTTTGACAGGGACTTTGTCGTCCGAGCGTTGATAGGTTCCCCATCGGTTGGCTGCACTCACTTTGACGACGAAAAAAAGGGTGGCCAAGAAATCATTTCCGGACCACCCCCGCATTATTCGTTGATGACTGATTAGTCAGCCGCTTACATCAGCATGCCAGCCAAGGCGAAGTAGGCGATGGAGCCGATAGCCATTGGGATTCCGTAAGGCAGCAAGTACATGTTTGGCTTGCGTTCACGAGCGATCTCGGCGAGCTTCTTCGGTTGGCGAACATCTTTCCATTCGGCCAAGATTCGGTGAGCCATCGCGAAGTGATGTTCCCAGTTACCGCTCTTCCAGATCATGTAAGCCGCCATGACACCGCCGACAACGGCTGTCGCTGCGAAAGCATACAGTGTGATCACGGTGCCAAGCCAAGCTCCGACACCAGCGAGCAGTTTCACATCGCCAGCGCCCATGCCGCCTACGTTGCGAAGCACAAGCAACAGCATCATGCCGACTACGGTTCCAGCAAGACTGAACAACAAACCGTCGGAGCCGAAGCCACCTTGAACGGTCCAGTGAATCCAGCCCGAGATAATGAATGGGAAGGTCAGCCAGTTTGGCACCTTCAAGATTTTGCCGTCGATGACAGCGGCCACGACCAATACGATCGAAACGAACCAGACGACCCAGGTTTCAGCGGCGATGGATGCAGTGGATTGAAACATGATTGTTCCCCGTGATGTTTTGTTAATGCGGTAGGTTGGTGCTGCGCGAGACAACGCTTCCGTGGTCGGTAGGCAGCGGGTGGGAGGCGACGCGAGCGTGTGCGATGCTCTGCGAAGCCGGTTGGGTAGGTGGGGACGGTTTCAACAGGTTGTTGATAGGTCGCCAAGGTTGCCGGAATGAATTCAGCGGCGAGGTTATCGAGGTCCGATCATCCAATTGAGAATCGCGAATACCAAAGTCACGACACAGCAGGACAATTGCCACGCATAGGCAGCGGCGTCAACTGGTAGCAGAGGGTAATTCATAGTGCGAAATCCTAGACATGACGATCAACCGATGTTCACAGCGTCAGCACGCATCCCATGGAAGAGATGCGTGCCAAGACGCATAGAACGTTTGTAGGAAACGATGGCAGGCCTGCCAGCATTTCCAGATCGCAATTAGTTGGTGGCGATCTTGTCAGCAACTTCTTGGAACTTGGCGTTGGCGTTTTGGCCAACCAAGCTGATCGTTCCAAGACAGAAGATAACGATCAGAGCAAGCATAACTGCGTACTCAACTGCAGTTGGGCCATCTTCTTCTTTAAGGAATTCTACGACGCTGGTTGCGAAATTCTTCATGTGTCTCTCTCCGGAGTGAGATGCACGCCTAGGGCGTGCGATGACTAAGGTAGTGGGGCAGTTCTACATGAACCAACTCCCGGCTTAGGCAGCCCGTCTTTCGACTTTCGTCCGACTAGCCTTGGCTGATCAACAACGAGAACTCGTCGTTAACCGTTCCGTGGCAGCCCGGCTATCCTGAGGTTCTCACCAAACGGTGTTACCCACGGATCCGTAGCTTTGCGCCCCGTTTTCTCAAACGGTTTGCCTTTGTCTTGGAAAGCAAGGCTGACCGAACGATCTGGCCAACGGTTGTCACACCACTGGAAGAACACTCGGCAGCAGATCGAACACCGATCCGCTCACTTCTACAGGAAACCTATGACATTCCTAAGCAGAGTCAAAAAACTCCGGCCGAGGAAACCTTAACGATCAGCGAAACTATCCACCTGTGCCGTTTCTGACGGTTACGCAGGGGGTTGGGCCGTTTTTCAAATCAGAAGTCAATCTTTCAATCCAGTTGCTCGGCCCTTTTAACGACAAGCGTAGAGCGACGTCTGTCACCGGAGATCGACGTTGGCGGCTTAACGATCATCGTCCTTAGCGTCCAAATGTGGACGTTGTTCCTTACTTGGCCACTGGTCTGACCTTGGGAAAACACGAAACGGCCACCATGCTCCTTCGCGACGTTTGACAATCGCCAGCAACTCGTTCTGCCAAATGGCAGCCACCTCGGTTTCGTCCATTACCGTATCCAGGCTTGCTGGCCTCGAATCACCAGCCCGAGTGTCCGAATCATAATGCTGGTTCGACGGCAACTCACCCACGATCTCGAGGCCATGCAATAGCCGCACTGCATCGCCATCATTTACCGTTAGCTTGGGCAACGTCGCGGCCCCCTCGACCGCCAGTTTTAGTTTCGTGCGAGGATCACACTGTCGGATTTCTTCCACGCTCAATGCATCTTCTTCCGAAAATACCCCAATCCGATAGCGACGCAGGTACTTCATCACGCCTACCGAGCCAACGGCCTTAGCTAGGTCCATACCAAGGGTGCGGATGTACGTTCCCGATCCGCACACAATATCCAGATCCACTTCGGGAAATTCGTATCGCGTTACCTCGAACCGGTAAACGTCGACATCCCGCGAGGGCATCTTCACTTCTTCGCCAGCTCGGATGCGTTGGTAAGCTCGCCGACCATCGACTCGGATGGCCGAGTGCGCGGGGGGGATCTGGGATATACGTCCCGTCAGATCGCGGGCAGCCGATTCGAGCTGGGCAAGCGAGGGAACCGGCAGATCAGGTCGCGAGATCACCTCGCCCTCTAAATCACCCGAAACACTTGTCTGTCCCAACAAGAACGTGGATCGGTAGTGTTTTCTTTGTTCCTGAACATAGGGAACCAATCGCACCGCTCGGCCAACCCCAAGTACCATGACCCCTTCGGCCAACGGATCAAGTGTCCCCGCGTGGCCGAGTTTGATTTTTGGTTCGTTGCTATCCCTAGTCTCGCGGAATCGTTTTGCCACAATGTTGACAAGATCGCGAGAAGTCATCCCCACCGGTTTGTTGCAATTTAGGAATCCGAACGCGGTCACTGAGTTACTAAGGGGTCATTTGGTGGCGGCTGAACGGCAACTAGGTCAATTTTCAACCATCGAAATGCCGGGCTCAATCAAAGGCGCTTGGATCAAGAGTACGAGTAGGACGATTCGTTCATCGACGGTCTCTTGATCGGTGGTGCTGAATTGGCCTGCGAATGCCTGACATTTTGACGGCCCTTTGACATCCTCGATAGACCCTTCACTTCAAACCATCCAACCAGTAGCTGGCACGACCATGAAACCAGAATCCGAAGAGATCGTTTTGCGAGGTGAGCGATTCGATGTGTATCGCATGACACTCGCCGGAAGCGACGGGCAATCCTACCAACGCGAAGTGATTCGACATCCTGGCGCGGTTGTCTTGCTGCCGCTCATCGATGCCGATACCGTGGTCATGATCAATAACGGCCGACCCACGGTGGGGGAAACGTTATTGGAACTGCCCGCCGGAACTCGCGACCCCAACGAGTCGCCCGACGTCACGGCGCATCGAGAGTTGATCGAGGAAACCGGTTATCGCGCCGGATCCATCGAGTGCATCGCTGAATTTTTCTCGGCGCCCGGCATCAGTGACGAACTAATGTCGCTGTATGTCGCTCGCGACTTGACGCAAGGTCAGCATGCCCGCGAGGCCGTTGAGCAAATCGAGAATCGCGTAGTGCACCGAGACGAAGTCGCTCGACTTTTGCACGATGGGGAAATTCGTGACGGCAAAACTTTGATCGGACTCTATGCCTTTCTCTACTCGCCTCGTTTGAACCCAACAACGTAATGAAGACACCACTTATCAATCGTTCGTTGGCCGAATTCCTTAGCACTTACTGCTTGGTGCTGATCGGTTGTGGTGCGATGGTCGTCAATGGCGAAACGCAGGCGCTCACTCACGTGGGCGTGGCGACGGTGTGGGGGTTAATTGTGATGGTGATGATCTACGCGGTTGGACCAGTCAGCGGTGCGCACATGAATCCCGCCGTTACCATCGCGTTCACTGTCGCCAGGCGTTTGCCGCTCAAAGACGCGATTGCCTATGTGCCGTCGCAGTGTGCCGGCGCGATCGCCGGTGCAGCGTCACTAGCGATCGTTTTTGGTAGCCAGGCGTCATTCCTGGGCGCCACGCTAGTCCAACTCGAATTGACGCCACAGGCCGGCTTTGCAATCGAAGCAATGATGACGGCAATTTTGATGTTTGTCGTGATGGGCGTTTCCACAGGTGCCAAAGAAGAAACGATTACCGCTGGCCTTGCCGTGGGGGCCACGATCGCGATGGAAGCCTTCGTCGCCGGACCCTTGACCAATGCGTCCATGAATCCAGCGCGAAGTTTGGGGCCCGCGATCGTGTCGGGAATGACCACTGATCTATGGCTCTACATCGCGGCACCCATCGCCGGCGCGTTGATCGGTTGCGGCCTGCACCGGTTAATCAAACCTGGCTCAACAGACTTAACTATTCTTGAAGTTTAGGATTGTCACGGTGACGTGTTAAGTCTCGTCGGGTCTTCTTTTCTAAATTGCGTTTGAGCGCTTCGGAAAGATCGATGCCTGACTGGTTGGCCAAGCAAATCGTAACGAACATAACGTCGGCAAGTTCGTCGCTGAGTTCACCTAGCGTTGAACCTTCGCGTGTGGATTGCTCACCGACGGTTCGCGACAAAATGCGAGCGACCTCACCAACCTCTTCGACCAATTGCGCCAAGTTGGTGAGTTCCCCAAAGTAACGCACGCCAATCGTTTGGATCCAATCATCCACGATTGCTTGAGCTTGACGAACGGTTAGATCCTGGGTGGGGTCTGTTTTGCTCATCGAGACCGAATCAGGTAAGTGCCACTCTTGCCAGCAACTGCGATGTCCGCTCGGCCGTCGCCGTTGAAATCTTCAGTTACGATCTGCAGCCCAACACCAACGTGTCCTTCGTCAATGGTGTACCGAGTGAACTTATTGGTGGATGGATCCCATTGATAGTAGTAAAGGCATGGCATGTCCATTCCTCCGGGGTCATTGCCGTTGTGGGCAAAGTAGCGTTTGCCGGCGATCAAGTCCGGGCGTTGGTCGCCATCGATGTCGGCCCAAGCAAGTGAGTGAGGTTGGCTAAAGCTGCTGTCAATTTCATGTTCAGTCCAACTGATTTTACCAGTCTCATCAGCCCCATCATTTTGCCACCAATACAAACCGTAGTCGTGGCCATTGCCAATCACCAAGTCATGGTCGCCGTCTTCGTCGAGATCGACGACTAACATCGGCAGACTCGAATGAAGATCCCAATCGGGATGAAACGCCCATGGTTGCGTCCACGGTTGTGAAGCTGGTTGCTCGTACCACCCCTGTCCAACCAAGACGTCATATCTGCCGTCGCCACTGATATCGCCAACGGCGAGCCCGTGGCCATTCCCCTTGGGTCCAAGTTCGTGGCCCACCATTTTGTAGGCAGCCGGTTTTGATGCATCGGCTTGGCTTGGTTTCGCTGAAGCACCAGATGAACTTCCATCCGACGCACCTCCATCCGATTTGGCTTCACCGGATTCGATCGGCTCCAGTCGCCAAACCATCATGGGCACGTCTTTGGTCCAGCTATTGACGATCCATTCCGGTCGGCCATCGCCATCGACATCTTCTAACAGTTGCCCTTCGTTCGTTTTTCTTTCGGTATCGACAAGCACATGCTTGGGCCAGAGTTGCCCCAATCGCAAGCCTTCGTCGCCTGGATTCTCGAACCAATGCACTTCGGAACCCATGAAAGATCCTGCGATCACATCGAGGCGTCCGTCTTGATTGATATCCATCACGTAGTCGCCGTTGCTTTCGACGTAGCCGTTCCAGTCCTCGATCAATCGCAGCGGTCGCGGAGCCCAGTCGCCACCGCGAAACCATGATCGGCCAGCGACCAAGTCCGTGATTCCGTCGCCGTCAACATCGCCAGCGGCAATGCCTTCGTTGGAATCGAGCGCCAACAACTTGATCTCAAAGGAACAAGGTTTGCACGTATCCTTGGGTCCAGAGCTGCCATCGGCATGTGATTCCTGCGACCCCGCCTGAGGCTCTTGGGCACAGATTGGCATGCTCATTAGGGCGGGAAATGTCAAAAAAACTAGGAAAATCGTGTTTTTCATTTCGAGAAGTCTCGGTGGCGGGCGGTGGTGGGTAATTATTCTGGTGGGGCTAGAAAAGCAAACGGGGATGGGAGCAACGATTGCGGGGCGAGCGTTGCCAGCAACGTCAACCCGATCGGATTAACGATTCGCTTGAGGTCTTAGTTTTTAACTTTCACGAGGAAGTGATCTTTTGATTATCGAGTAAACCGGGCATGATGTCCGCGCAAACTATTCGCAAGTGAGTTTGGTTTGTCTCTCACAAGACTGCACTATATCCGTTGAGATCGCCTTGGAAATTTCGCAGACACCCGTTTCATCGAGAACTCATTCTCCGCTCGCCTCTACCGAAACCGGCGGTTCCGATGCGGCTCAGGTCCAGCCATTGTATCTGGAGGACATGAACGTTGGTGACCGCTGGATGAGTGAAAGTCGCGAGATTACCGCCGACGATGTTGCCGACTTCGCTATTTTAACCGGCGATAACGATCCGCTGCACACCGAGGCTGGGGCTAGTTCGCCCTTCGGTGAACCCGTCGCTCACGGATTGTTGGGTTTGAGCGTCCTTGCGGGGCTGAGCTCTCAGAAACCTAAAGTCGCAACGTTGGCCTTGGTCAGTATTGCCGAGTGGCAGTTTGAAGCTCCTATTTTCTTTGGTGACGTTGTCCGCGTTTGCACAGAGATTGAAGAAATTGGTCAACATGGTCGACGAGCCGGGCGTGTGACGTGGGTGCGATCGCTAATCAATCAACATGGACGCGTTGTTCAACGTGGCCGGTTCGTTTCTCTGGTTTCTACCCGAGCTCGAGCTCGGCGATTGTCAAACATTGAGAACGAGGCACCGACCGACGACACCTCTTCGCGTGGAACGCTTCCTGCAAGGTAAGTCCGAAGTCGCCGGGCCATACGCCGCCTCGTTCAAATCATGTTTATCATCGCCACCGACGAAGCGGGCTACGGACCCAAGCTTGGTCCGCTCGTCATCGCGGCCTCGACTTGGCAAGTTCAGCTGCCATCAAATCAGCCCAATGACGAAGCGGCTTTGTCCTTGGCGTTTGCCCCGCTCACGCAACCGGTAGCGATCGGCAAACTCAAAGTCCGAATCGACGATTCCAAAGCCATCTTCAAATCCGGTAGCGGGTTGGATGGATTGCACGCCATTGTTTGCGCAAGCCACATGGCTTGCGGGAAACGTTTTGGCAGCGGACGCGAGATGATCGAGTACGTTGCGGATACCGACTTCGAAGAAATTTTCGCCACGCCTTGGCTCAATCGCGATTGTTCGAGCCCGTTATTGGATGACGCCTCAACCGCCAACGCTATTGCCCAGTGGCAATCCACCGGTTGCCTTTTGTTAGATGTGAAAGCGCGAGTCATTACGGCCAAACGGTTTAATCAATTTTGCAACGAAGGAGCCAACAAGGCAGATTTGCTCTCTCGGTCTACTTTGCAACTAGTCCGCAACTCGGTTGAGGCTACCTCGGAAACGGACATTCGAGTGTTTTGCGATCGGCACGGCGGTCGGCGATACTACGCAGGTGTCATTGCGCACATTTTTCATGAGGGTAGTGTCGCTGTTGTATCGGAATCGCAATCAGAGAGTGTCTATCGTTGCGATTGGCAAGGAAAACAAATTCGCTTGGCTTTCACCGTAAAGGGTGACCGTTTCACTCCTGTGGCAATGTCGTCACTGCACGCCAAGTATCTGCGAGAACGAATGATGGCGTCTTTCAATCTTTACTTCGCGGAAAACTATGTCGGCGAGAGTCCTCTGAAGCCAACGGCCGGTTATCCCGTGGACGCGGATCGTTTCCTCACTCAAACAGCAGCACTACGCCAGCAGTTGAAGATCATTGATCTGGACCTCGTGCGGCAACGGTAAGGAAGTCGCTTACGAAGCGATCCGGTTGCGAAAGCCAGGGGCTCGGAACGCTCTGCTTACTATTGGGCTCATTCGCATCGCATTCTTGCGGGCGTCAGTCCAATTCGAAAGCCTCATTAACGTGGATTCCCAAGACGATACAATGATTCAACTACCGTCACTCCTCGTCTGATTAATCATGTCCACCTACAGGCTTCCCGACGATCGACGATTTCAGCTAGGTGGAGCGTTGTTCTTAGGATCACTGTTCGTTTTCTTCGTCAGCAGTATTCTGCTCTATGGGTTCTACGCGTATTCCCGACGCGATGATCCTCAAAGCAGTGCAACGTTGCCGAGCAGCTTTTTGATCAGCACGGTCTGTTTGTTGGTCATCAGCATTCTGGTTCATCTGGCCACACGAGCGGTTCGTCGCGATCGAATGAACGCAACTTGCGGACTGCTGGCCGTTAGCGGTCTTGCTGCAACTATCTTCATGGGAGTGCAGTTCTTTGCCATGAGCGAAATGCTCGGTGGGCCAGCGATGCGAGAGGGAACTGGGAAAGGGGTTGCCGGCATGGTGGCCGTTCTGGCTTTCCTGCATGCACTGCACGTTGCTGGCGGAGTCATCTCGCTAGGAATCGTCTCGGTACGTTCCTGGCAGGGCAAGTACGATCATGAACGTCATTGGCCGGTCGACTTCGCTGCGCAGTATTGGCACTTTCTTGATGGCGTGTGGCTATGCATGCTCGCAGCATTCTGGTTCACGACGGGCGGGTTCGCCTGGTAGCGGCGTTTGATTCAAGACTTACTGTTTTGAGCTCAAATCTTTCAAAATGCTCGTTACTTCCGTCGCGTTATCAATCACGGCGGACCAGTTCTGATTTTGAATGATTCGTCGCGGAGCAATCCATTCGCCGGCAATGCAAAGCACATCGTCGTGGCTTAAGTAGCGTCGCAGGTGCATCAATGACATCCCGCCACCGATCATGAACTTCACGCCCAGGTGACTGTACGCATCTCGGATTGAGCGGAAGTAGTCGATTCCGCCGATAGGCTCCATCGGAAACAAATGCAGATGGCGGCACCCTAACGAGACGGCGGATTGGATCTCGCTGGGAGTCATCACCCCTGGAATGAACGGGAAGTTCAGATGATCTGCTGCTTCGATGACCGCTCTGTCGGTTCCAAAGGATGAACCGTAAGAAGCCCCCGCCTCTTTCGCTTGACGAAGCTGATCTTCAAAGACCACTCCTGCGGCCCCTACCAAGCATTCCGGAACATTGGCGCGAAGCTTCGCAATCGCTTCAGACGCGGCTTTGGATTGAAAGGAAACCTCTATCGCTTTGATCCCGCAGGCGAGCAAAGCTTTTCCAAGCGGAATCGCATCGTCGGGACGGTCGATCGTGACCATCGCCGTTACCTTCGTGTCGGACAGCCGTTCTTCAAGGTCAGTAGGAAATACAAATGTGCTCATGGCAATCGATAGCAGGAAAAAACAGGCCGTGGAACACCAGCGAGTTTAGAGATATGCGAACTCGGACCGAAGTCACGAAGGACTTTGCGAATCAGGGATGCCTTAGTCTAGCAGTCTCGCATCACCTTCGTCGTTGAACGAAAGAGGATAAAGAGGCGTGATCGGATCCAGTTGACTGGACTGTTGAGCCTGTTCCAACAAAGCTTCGCTGCAGATCATTTCGCCAAGTGACAGTGTGTCTCGAATCGACACCCATTTGATTTCGCTTGGTGGCCTTGAGTTCATCTGAGATACCGCGGCTTCGAAAACTTCCAGGTCACTGTCGAACGTGAGCGGAATGCGACCGGCGGTGACATGATCGCTGGTAATGCAGTTGATTCGAGTCTTGTTTTCGTCCAGTTCATTCACGACACGACGATGGCAGTATTCTGCGATTCCGATGCCGGCCGCGTTACCCGCCGTCTTGGGACTCAACGACCGGACATAGATCTGTTTAACCTTGGGCCATTCGTTCGCGTCGGCGATGTTGTCGTTTGACTTTCGTCCGATCACATTGGTGTCCATTCCGGTACCGCTGATTTCTTTGCCAATTCGATCGATGATTAGCAGGTCGATTTCGTCGAATGGCAGCCGAGGCATTTGCATGGTTGCCATCGCTAAGAGTTCCGGTTCTCTTGCGAGCCAGTCTTTGCCCGCGACCGCCTCGACGTGCGAAGTTTGGTCGGCGGCATCCTCGATGACGGCTAAACCCATCAGGATTGGCAATTCACGAACAATGTGTTTGACAATGGGGACCGCCATGTTTTCCAGACGGTAGTGATAGCGACCCATCACTTCGTGGTAGGCACTCGCACCGGCTTGTTTCCCCAGACCAATCAACAACATTTTGACCAGTCCGCTTTGCAGAGTTCCGGTTATCCGCGTATGTGGCTTAACTCGGTTGACGACGATGATTTGGTCCGCATTCGCCGCAAACTCGTCGAAGCGAATATCGAAGCCTTCGTCCGTTTGTCCCAGCGAGATGGTTTCCATCGACGAATGGATCTCGCAGTTCATCGTTTGTGGGTTGATGCTAAGCGAGTTCAGTATTTCCGTTTGTCCTTGGGCCGTTGCCCCGCCATGGCTCCCCATCGCCGGAACGATAAACGGAGTTCCGCCAGCGGCAACGACGCAATCGACAACTTGGCGAACAATCTGGGGCAAATTCGCGATTCCGCGGCTACCTACCGCTATCGCGACCCGTTGCCCTGGCTTGATAGCTTCAAGTAATTGCGATTGTTCGATGGTGTCGGCAACTGATTTTGGGACGTCAGGTAATGGCCGCTCAAACAAGTCTTGACGAACGCGAAAGACTTTTGGGAATCGAATCGTTGCATCCGAGGTGTTCATTGCGGCTCTCGCAGTTCCAAAGGATTGATCGCCAATCTAGGCCGCAGTTCCTTCAGCCGAGTGAGCCCTTGATGGCTGACGCTTGTCCGTTGCACGTCAACGCTTTCTAGCTTCTTCATCTTTGCAATTTTTTCGATTGAATCATCGGTGACTTTGGATCCTGTTAGCCATAGCGTTTCGATTGGCGCATCATCATTGATGGCTCGCACCGTTTCGTCTCCGATCCTTGTCCAGCTTAGGTCGAGTTCGTGAAGGTTGTTAAGCTTGGTCAGCCATGAAGCGACGGCGTCATCGATTTGAGTGGCTTCCAAATTAAGCTGTTCGAGTTCAGCAGGACGCGGAGCTAAACGCATCACCGCCGCCGAGTCAATCTTCGATCGTGACAGGTCGAGCCATTGCAGATGATCGAGTCTTTCGAGCGTTCGCAGACCGGATGATGTTATCTCGCAACCAGCAAAACAAATTTGTCGAAGGCTTCGTTGCGATGGATTTCGAATCAAGTGATCGTCATCCACCGACAAGAATGATTGCATCGCATCAGGGTCATGGACCAGTGGCGAGGCTTCAGCCCGGGGCTCAGCAAAGTCAGTTCTTAGTTGGTAAAGCGTGGCCAATTGATCGTAGATCCATTGACGAGTGTCTTGATCGCCTCCATCGAGCAAGCGATGGGTGTTGGCGATCGCGTGCGCGTACCACCTTGGCAGGTCCGTTCGCATCTGAGCCGTTTCGCGGCTATCACGACGCAGTTCAGCCATTGGCATCCGATCGCCACTGGCGAGAATCCGATAGCGGGCAAATTGTAGTCTTGGCGAATCCCAACCTCCGAGCGTGACACACCCGTTGATGCTTACCATCGATTCAAAGTAGCCAGCAATTCCCTCCACTAACCAGAAGTCCTGATCGTTGCCTGGGGAATTCGCTGACTTATTGGTCGTCGCTTCACGAAAGAGTTGATGAACGACCTCATGTCGGAGCGTTGCAAGCACCTCATCCGAATTGCCCGGGTCATTCGCTGACAACTTCGGAGCAAACAGGAACGTTATTTTTCTTTCGTCGTTATAAAATCCCGTCGATCGTTCGATGCCTGGGATATCAACTCTGAGCGACTGGGCATATTCCGTTGCATCTCG
The DNA here is from genome assembly GCF_007859865.1 of Rubripirellula amarantea. Classification (NCBI taxonomy): domain Bacteria; kingdom Pseudomonadati; phylum Planctomycetota; class Planctomycetia; order Pirellulales; family Pirellulaceae; genus Rubripirellula; species Rubripirellula amarantea. Next base: position 2,320,359 of record NZ_SJPI01000001.1, read on the forward strand.
AAACAAAACGACCTTCATGCGTTTCTTTGTGGTGACTCGCTTATTGATCGTTCGTAAGTAGTCGGTGATAGATTGCACGTTGTCAGGGGACGCTAGTTCCGAACCGGGAAATGCATCGAAGTGTGATGAGACTTGCGGTGCGGCTTCCCAAAAAGGAAAGCACAACTGAGTCCATACCCAGTAACACTGCTCAAGCGTCTCGGCGACTTGTGTGCTGGTTTCGCGGTCACCTCGGCTGTAAATCACAAAGTGATTGGACTGGATTTCGGCGTAAGAACCTCGCTTCCATTTCAATTCGGCGGGCGCTGAGCGTCCGCGACGAATGTCGAGACGATAGTTTTGATTCGGATCCCGATCGTTAGTCGCGAAACCGAAGTATCGCCGTATGTCTTTGTCATCGGGGGCGTGGTAGTGGGATCGCCATAACATCATGTACCGATGCCATGCCGAACCTTTTCCCGCGTGAGGGAACGAAGCAAGCAATTCGTCCGGGGTGGCATAGGAGGGCAAGGGAGTCGCCGGAGCAGTGTCAGTTTCGCCCTCGACTGACTGCGGAATAAAACAAAGTACTCGGTCGCCGCGGGTGGGTTGCGAAGCGACGATGACAGTCGGTTGCCCAAGGACAAAGAGCAAGCCAATCGCGACAATCACGGTTTGAACAGACAATGGCATGAATCACGAGAGAGTATTGGTCAAGCTTGCGAAATAGCGAGAATCAAGGACTGCTATCTAGTAGTAGCGTACGCACTTTTGTTCGTGCGCGACGTGTTTGCGACGCTCATAACTTCACATTGATTCGTTATGGTCGTGGTAACCGGTCGAATCGCGTTAAGCCGTTGGTGGTCATTTGTTTAGTTGCGATAATTTCGGAAGGTTTTAGTGGCGAATTGGTCGCCCTTGTGACCGGGTTTCGTGCACGAGTATGTAGGAATTGCCGGTAAAATCGGTTCTCTAACCCCCTGAAGGTGCTGTCGTGTTATGGATCTGAGCGATTGACAACAGTGCCCTGAGGCAGCCAATCTGAGCGTCTGAAATGGATGCCCGCGCAGGTGATTTTGATTTGGCAGTGATGCCACGATTGAAATTCGGCGTCGGGCTTTTTTGACTCAATGAGATTCAATGCATGTCGAGAGCTTCACTCGAAGCGATACGTTCAGCGACACCGGCAGTTTTGCCGAGTCTGCTGTTGTGCGATTTTGGAGACCTCAAGGGCGAAGTTGCTCGGCTGGCTGACGCTGGTACGAAGGTTTTGCACCTTGACGTCATGGATGGCCACTTCGTTCCTAATATGACCTACGCGATGCCAATCGTCGAAGGGCTGCGGCGTCACACGGACATGCCTTTGGATGTCCATTTGATGATCAGCGATCCATTGGCCTATGCCAAAGCGATGGTGGACGCGGGCGCGGACATGCTGACGTTTCATGTCGAAGCAGTCAAAGACGCCGCCGCGGTCGCTCAAGAGATCTCAGATCTCGGCGTCAATGTCGGGATCGCTTTAAATCCTGAAACGCCTTTGGCATTGCTTCGTGAATCGTTGCCGCACGTCGACATGGTTTTGGTGATGAGCGTCGAAGCGGGATTCGGCGGCCAGAAATTCAATCCAGTAGCGTTGGAAAAGCTGCAGGTCCTTCGTAAGGAATTTCCAGACCTTCTGCTTCAAATTGATGGTGGAATTGACACCAGCACGATTGGACCTGCTCGCGAGGCAGGTTGTGACCTGTTTGTCGTAGGGTCGGCTATTTTCAAGAAGGACGATTACAAGGCCGCGATCGCAGAACTAGATGACGCGATTGCCAAAGCAGAAGGAACTGCATCATGATTGCGCTAAAATCACTCGCCAATGCACCGGTGCTGTTGATCCGTCCTGGTTGCACCGAATTCGACGAGCAGCGTCGCATCAAAGGGTCGCTTGATATGCCCCTTAGTGAAGCCGGTCATCGTCAAGTCGAATCCATGACTGGCATGATCAGCGACTTTAGGCCCAAGATCATCTACACCGCACCTTGTGAGTCGGCTGTTCAAACTGCCGAACGCTTGGCGAAGGTTGGGCGATCCAAGGTAAAGATCGTCGACGCTCTTCGAAACGTCGACCATGGACTATGGCACGGCAAGCTGATCGAAGAGCTTAAGCGGAACAATCCCAAGCTCTATCGGCGTGGGCAAGAGTCACCTGATGATATTTGTCCGCCCGGTGGCGAATCATTCTTGGACGCTCGATTGCGCATTGAAAAAGCTGTTCGCAAACTGCTGAAGAAGTCAGGCGGTCAGTTGGTGGCAATTGTTGTCCCAGACCCACTCGCGCAGATTGTTCAGAACCTGCTCAGCGGCGAAGACATGTTTGACCTTTGGCAGGCCGAAACCGACTCGGGTCGCTGGGATCTTATCGAACCGGTGACCTAAGATCTCCGGCATCTCAACAAGAGGATCCATCGGCATCGCCGAAGTTCGAGTGGTCGCGGATGGCACCCAGGTCCTTAGACGCGACGAGGTCCATCGGCGAACGTTACGTAGCGAAGGATCGCGTAGTCGAACTTCGTATAGCCAGACGCTACGTACGTTTAGTAGGCACCTTCTCGCATCAGAAGTGTCCGCACGGTTCGCAATGCAATGTAGGCGTCTAGCCAGATTGACCAGTTAGTCACGTAGTAGCAATCCAGATGTACCCTCTGGTTATAGCTGGTGTCGTTCCGCCCGCTGACCTGCCAAAGACCTGTGATTCCTGGCGTGACTCGTAGGTAGAACGAGTACATGTCGCCGTAACGAGCCACTTCGCTTTGCACGATCGGGCGTGGACCCACCAAGCTCATTTCACCAACCAGGACATTCCACAACTGAGGCAACTCATCCAGGCTCGACTTACGAAGAAAGCCTCCTATACCGGGAATGATGCGTGGGTCGTTCTTCAGCTTTTGGTCCTCGATCCACTCATGGCGGGCATCGGGGTTCGATTCCAAATAGTCGTCTAAGACACGATCTGCGTTCACCACCATCGTTCGCAATTTCCACGCTTTGAAACGCCGGCCACCCCGCCCAATTCGCGTGTGGCCATAAAACGCAGGTCCCGGGCTGTTTTTCTTGATTAGCACCACGAACAGGGCAATTAATGGCGAAAGAAGAAGCAGCGCGAGTGCGGCAATGATGGTGTCCGCGAACAACTTGAACAATCTCGCGAAGGGCCGACGTAAGTGATCGGTAATGTGGACTCCGAGTACGCCCGCGCAGTCTTTGGAGTGCGACCACAGCGAAGGAATTAGCAACGGCGACGGAAGCACAATCAGGTTTCCAATGCGCGAGCAACATCGCATCACATCATCCATTTGAATTTCTTCGCCGTTTGCTGGTGCGACAACACCCCAACGAAGGTCGTAGTTGACGGAAAGCTGTCCCACATCTTGCAACGTCCCAAGCAACGGAACGTCTGAATTCGTAGCCGCGAAATGACTGGTAGCGAAAGTGTCTGTTGGTTCGGCTTGGTGATTCCCTGGTTCATCAGATTGGGGTCTTTGCAGGTCTATCACACCGATGGGTCGGAAGCCTCGGCCAGCAGCACGTCGATAGTACGAATAAATCGCTCGGGCTCGGCTGCCACTTCCAATGATTAACCCCCGTTCACCCCACCACGCGCAGCGTCCGAGGTGATACCGACCGAGTGACCGAGCCAGTGGCAACACCACCGCTGCGACCGCCGTGCAGGCAAGACCGACAATTGCCTCTCCCAGGCTCAGGTTGGCTACCAAGCGGTTTGACAGCAGGATTAACAGAAACGCCATCGTTGATGATCGCACCAACTGGCGAACTTCGAGGACCGGTGACATCATCGTTCCCGGAAACAACCCCAACAATTGGCCAATTCCCACGTAGGCAATCAACACTGCTATCGCCTGAACCCACATTCGACTGTGAGCGGGAACACCGATCGCAACGAGCAATGTCGTTGCGATAGAGATACTAAGCAAGATCGCCAAGCAATCAATGATGACCAGCGGAATCACCGTGTTAAGCAATTGCTGCTGTGATGATCGAACTGGGAATTTCGGAAGCGGTCCGGCGAATGACGAACGAGATGGCTCGATCGCAGTTTCATCTTTGGTCCAGCCGACGGACTCGCGAGCGTGTAACGGATGTTTTGCGGGAGGAGCAAAATGCTCGATAACGTCCGCTGAAACAACACCTACTGGAATCTGAGACATAGGATGGTCGTGGGGAATGCCGGTCTTGAGACGAAGCGATTCACAAGAGCACAGCGATGTCAGAGCACCTAGTCACTCCGACACACCTGAAGCTTCCCATGGCAATCGCAAAATGCAGAATCACAAAGAAAGCCGCCATGGACATGACGCAAGGACGTCGTAGCCCATCTTCCTATTAGCGGAATAGTAATCGTACGGCGGAACCAAGCAATTCCGATTTTGCTGTAAATTTCATGTCGGCAAACTATGCGGCTTTGTCATCTACTAAGGTCAGGATTCCAAGCCATCGCGGCGATAAAAATTTCAATAAGCCGTTTGGGAAATTGCCCCCCACTTAACGTCCGTTTCTTTGCTCGGGTGTAAGCAAAATGTATTTTTCTGCGTGCAATGGCAGCGATTCAGACGCTACGCGGAACTAGCGATGGATCCGACGACCCGAATGCGATTTCATCGCTCGTATTTGCCGTTACCACGCCGTTCGTTGAGCATGGCTACAGATCGAATGCACACTTGTGGGCTGTGGTACTCTCGTGGTTGTGACTTTTCGATCCCACGATGAGTGCTGCAAATATGTTCAATAGAAGGTTTGGTTTTTTACGGACTTGCCTTGGGCCGGTTGCCGCGGTCGCGATTGCAGGCTTGGCTCAGTCGCAGAATCTTGAGCTTTCTCAATCTTATGCGGATCGCACGCTTTCCGATGGTCAGCATGAAGACTACATCGCTAGGGTTGGAGTGGACGCCGTTTCACCGGCATGGCCCGTCCACGATGACGATGACGTTGTTATCCGATCTGCGTTAGTCAAACCTGCCGAAACGATCACAGTGGTTCGTCGTCCACCTGTATCGCAAATAGGCAAATCAGAATTCCCGGGTCCAAGTGAGACGCAAAGTGGTGACCTCGATCGTGATTACAACTTGACTCGCGAGATCCAACAATGGTTTCAAATGGCGAGCGAAGGAAACCTCCGAAACATCTGTTTACCTGCGAATCGGAACTACCACCTTCGACCTAAGCAACCAGGCGGACGCCATCTGTTGATTGAGGGGTTACGCGACTGCGTTGTTGATCTGAACGGTTCCACTCTTTTTTTCAGCAGTGTCGGTCCAGGACTTGTCCTGAAAGACTGTCAACGTGTTCTCATTCGCGGTGGCGAAATCCAGGGAGCATCCACGTTGGCTACGATCGCTCAGGTAGTGAAAAACCATAACGGCTCAGGTAGGTCGCTGAAGGTCTTGCCTGAGTTCGTCAATGCACTGCAAGCAGACTTTCCTGATGGCAAAGTTCCGTTATGGACTATTGCAGCGATTCAAAAACAAACGGGGAGTAGTCCAGGATGGCGATTGTCTCAGCCTGTTTATCAAGACTGGTTCGTGAATCGAAGGACACGTCAGTGGGTGTTTAATGCCGAAACGCAGTCGTTCGTACCCACGAAGTTTCACTCAGTTGATGCGTCCTTGTTATTGGACGACTACGTGATGTTGGTGCATCACAACAACGAAGGCCATGCCATCATGCTCGACAATCGAGATGGGCAGGGACTAGAAGACATCACCTTTGAAGATATGACGTTTCGCAACATCCCCGGCATGATGATCGCGGGTGAACTCAACCGAGGGCTTCATTTGCGTCGGGTTCAAACACAATTGCGGTCCAATGGTTCACCAGGGCTTCTTTCGGTCGCGTCGGATACTGTTCACATCAATTCGGTTCGCGGCGACATCATCATCGAGGATTGCAGTTTCAACGCTAGCTTCGATGACAAGATAAACATCAAGTCGAATTATTGGCGAATCGCTGAAGTCGCTGGCAATGAAGTGACGGTTCATCCGGCTGGACGACCAGTCAGTGTCAAATCTTGGGGAAAGAAGAACGATCGAATCTTGGTCGTGGGCGATGATCTAGAAGAGATTTCGCAGTCCCGTTTGGTTGTTGATTCCGAGCGACTCAAAGGTAAGCAGCATCTGCTGCGGTTGGATAAATTCGATGCATCATTGAAGGCGGGGCAGTTAATTTTCAATGCCGACACTGCGGGCGGAAGAGTAGTGATTCAGAACAACCGGTTCTTGTCCACGCGGGCGCAGGGTGTGTTGGTGCAAACGAGTCACGTGTTAATCCGAGGCAATATCTTTGACGAAATTGCGGGACCGGCAATCTCGGTTCGATTTGGGCTGAACGACTGGTACGAGTCGATTGCACCGAGCAATATCGTCATCGAGCAAAATCGTTTCGGAGCGGTTGGGTTCGACCGCGATAAGGCAAACGCTGCGATCGAGATCAAACAAAAAGGAAGCGGCGGTAGCCCGGTTTCCATCATCAGCAACGTTCGAATACGCGATAACGAGCTGCTTTCACCGCCTGTTGATGGCCAGTAGCTATAGCGGATTATCGCCGTAGTGCTCTGGTGCCCCGGTGCTCTGGTGCTCTGGTGCTCTGGTGCTCTGGTGCTCCGGTCCAAGCCAGAGCCATCACTGCGACGCTTGGGCGTGGTTTCGCATGTCAAAGATCCAAAAACCTAGTCGCTTCTTCACAGCGCTTACTGCTAGCGCGTTTTGCAAAGTAAGGGCGATCGCGGTAGCCGCCGCGGCGCCTGGTGCGCCCCATTGCCAAGTCAGCACAGCAGAAAGCAGCACCGCCGTCGTCGCAGAAAGAAAGCAGATGTGTCGAAGTGTCCGTTCGTCGTCGCTCATGGTCATTAGTTGATTGACCGCACCGGTGATAACGTTGATGTACTGACCGATTGCATAAATCACAAGGATCATTGCTCCACCGGTGAAGTTGCTTCCAAACACCCCCATGATTTTTTCCGACAAGATCAATACAGCGATTAGCAGTGCCGTCCCCAGACCCACCAGAAGCCTCGAGCATCGGGCAACCGAGTTGCGAAGTTCGTCCACTCGGTTGGCTGCCCAATGCTTTCGGAACTTAGGCGCGAATGTAAACGCCACGACGATCAGCAGGAAGTTGATCAGGTTGCCAGCCCGCTGCGCGACGTTAAGCTCAGCCAAGTCCGATGGGATCAAAATCGCACCGGCGACAATGATGGGTGCCCAGTTCATCACTAGTTGAAAGCCATTGAGAGACCAAAGATCGATGCAGACGCGCCGCACGTCACGGTCTCGGAAAAACGCAAATGGTGATGGTCGGGCGAACTGGTTCTGATCAGGCTTCACTGGGCCATTAGAGGCTGGTGGAAATCGCATGGGGCGAAAGTAAGCGAGCCAAACAAGCAGTGAAATCGCGGCGGTGATGACGGTGGCCAGCGTGTGCAGTTGAATCACCGTCGCGACGGTCTTCGTTTCAACCGTGAACAACATCAGCACGGTCAGGCTTGGGATCGCGATGTGAGAAAAAGTGATGGACGTCGCTAGCTTTCCGGTTCCGTGAAGATGCGAGGCAACGGCTAAGCTCACGCCTGCGAACGAGGCCGCAGCAGCGAGCCAAGCGGCCTTTCCAGAAAGCACGACCACTTCATTTGAAAAGAAAAAATCGAGGCAAAGTGCAATGGCTAGCACGACACTCGCCGTGACCGCGAGTGTGCACAGGTTCATGCGTATGAGGCCCTGTCCCAACATTGCTGACTGTTGGTTGTCATCAGATCCGGCCAACTGACGCATCGCATAGACAGAAGTCCCTAGCAACAGAAGCGGCGAAATTACAGTGAACAACGTGAGGTAGAATAGAAACTCACCGGATTCACTCTTGGGTAAGTGATGCGTCACAGCCAACGCTAGAGCCACTTGGCTAATCGCCCCTAAACCGCGAGACATGGCTGTTCTCGCCAACGGTATCGCGTTTTCAAGTCGCGGCATCAAGCAACCTTTGAAGCCAAGGATCTGTTGTGAGGATCGTTCAGACATCGACGATCCCGGTTTGCAAACCGAGATGCGCTTTCAACGATCACTCCCGTGTTTTTCATCAGCAGATGCTAATCCAATTGCGAATTGGGTTCACGACGGAAGTAACGATTTTCGACTGAGTCCAAAATCTCTCCCTTGCTATAGCCTAAGGGACGGTTGTTTGCTTTCGACAAAGACATAGTGGAGTTTGTTTGACGTTCTTCGATCGGGATATCAAACTGCAGTTCGCAATGGCAGATCCCTCCCAAGATGGACGTCCAAAATGAACTCTTCCAATGGCCCTTCGAGCAAGGGTATGACGTCACGGCTTTCTAAAGTTGAAGCAGCCAAGGCCCACTATGCTGATGAATCCCCTGCGACAGCACCGCAGTCAAGACGAGGAGCATCGTATTACGGGTACGGGTATGAGCAACCGAAGTGGGGCGAAACCATCAACCCACTTTCGATAGTAAGACGTCGATGGAAATGGATCGCTGGATTTGCGTGCCTGGGGATTTTGGCAACTGCGATTTATCTTAGCCAGACACCTCCGACGTTTCGAAGTCAAGCAAAGATTCTGGTCAATCCCAATCGCGTCGAAGTCGGGGATTCTGACACGAGTAACGATGTTGTAGACGAGGACGTTCTGGCCAATCACGTCGAGCTGATCCGAAGTCGCAGGACTATCGAATCGGCCCTCAATCAAGCCGGTTTGATTGCTGAACCTTCGATTGTTGCCAAGGCTGAACCACCTGAAGATACGGTGACCTACGTCGCCAGCAACTTGCGCATCGACCGTGGTGGATTGGGGGCGGCTAAGAAGGCACGGAGTTTGACCGTCACATTTGACCACAGCGATCCAGTTGTCGCGCAGCAAGTGCTGCAGGCGGTGATTGACCAATACCTTCAGACGTTGTCTCAGAAGGTCGACGAGATTCTCGAACGATCTCATCGTGTAGTTTTGGACACCCAGCAGCAACTCGCTGCTAAAATCGGCGAATTAGAACAACGGCAGAAGCTTGCGCGCGACCAAGCTCCCATTTTGTTCGACGGCAGCAACACGACGAACGTTTACGAGGAAAGATATCGATCGCTGCAGTCCGAATTGGTTAGCGCGGATCTTGAAGTATCAAAACTTCGTTCGCGTTTGGAGCAGGTCAATAGCACCATCGAGCAGATTGCGGCCTCGGATCGTAAGTCTGATCACATCGATAAACTTGCACTCATTGATGTTGAAAGTTTGCAGCGAATGGGCGTGTTTACGGACATGCAACGAGATGCGGCCAGTTCCACCGAAGCACGAGCTGAGCTGCCTGGTGAAGTGGAGCGAGCTCGAATCGAGATTAGTCAGGTTCTAGAACTCAGTTCCGAGCGGCAACGGTTAGTTTCGGTTTTCGGTTCAAAGCACCCCAAAGTTGCGGACATCGAAAAGCAGATCACGTTGACCAAGCAATTTTTGTTCGATCAAGCTAAACGCGAAGAGGATTCAAGTCAGGCTTCGTCGCCAACGCTCGATCCCGAAGCGATGCTGAAGGCGTATGTCGGGTTTTTAAGAAATGACTTGGCATCGCATTTAGAACGCAAAACCGAGCTGCAGCGTCTGGTTGAGCTTGCCGAAGAACAGGCAAGGGAGTTCGTCGCCTTTGAACGTTCCGATCGGTTATTGCAGAACGAGATTGATCGTCAGCGGGCTTTGTTTGATGGAGTCATGGAACGCGTGGTGAACATGAACTCAGCAGGCGATACCGCCAGTTTTACTCAGGAGATACTCGAAGACCCTCGCGTAGGCGAATTAGTGTGGCCCAAGCCGCTACTGTGTTTGGCACTGGGGCTACTGGGAGGCGTCTTGGTGGGATCTGGTGTGGGCGTGTCGCGGGAATTCATGGATCAACGATTTGCATCGGTTGAGCAATTTGAAACGGCGCTAGGCTTACAAGCATTCGGCGTGATTGATGATCTTAGCGGTATCGAATTGTCCACGTCCCCGAAGGCGACGGGCAACGCCAAGGGATCACGAGAAACGTTTCGTTTGACTCGAACCATCTTGGCTCAATCTATTCAATCGCGTGGCATTCATTCGATGGGGATCACCAGCCCGACCCCAGGTGACGGGAAATCAACGATGGTGTCGCACCTGTCGACTTCATTCATTCGATCGGGAATGCGAGTTTTGCTGATTGATGCTGACCTGCGACGTCCCACCATTCATAAGCTTTTTGGTTTGCCGAATGAACTCGGCTTGTCACAATTTATCTCTGGAAGTGCAACGCTTGACGAGGTGATTCAGAGTACGAAATCGGACGACTTCAAAGTCATCACTTCCGGAGAGATCAGTCTCGATTCGCCCGAGTGGCTGCAAACTGCGGCTCTTGAGGAGTTGCTGCGTCAAACGGAAGACTTCGATTTGGTGTTGTTCGACCTGCCGCCTGTCTTGGCGGTTTCGGACGCGGCGGTCGTACTTCCACGTCTCGACGCGTCGCTCTTGGTATCTCGCGTCGCAACCAACAAACGCCATCAGGTCATCAACGCGGCAAAACGAATTGATGCCGCCGGTGGGCAATGGATTGGTGCGTTGTTAAATATCGTGCAGGCGCCTAAGGAGTTCCACGAGCAAGGTTATGGTTACCAATCTGATAGCTACCGATCGCGGATTCCGGTGAAGTCTCAACCGTCGAAGATGGCAGCGATACGCTCGTTTGCTGCCGAAGAGTCGGTCATCTAAGTTCCGGCCGTTCTTGGATAAACCGCTGGGATAGCATGCGAAGTGGGATGGCCAGTAAGGCGGGCATCATCACGATGGCGAGCTTGTCGATAGACTCAACATAGTTGCCCGCCAACGAAGCAAACCAAGTGATGCTAATCAAGTAGCACCAGTAGGATTGCGGATCACGCATCCGCCTGAGCCACTGATCGAGCAAGCCGAGCACAATGCCGTAGCCCACTGCAACGATCGCAAGGCCCCACCATCTGCCCGCGATCCAGGCTGTACCGGGGACCGTCGATCCAAACCCAACACCACGGCTGTATTCTTCGGCAAAGTAGTAGTTCATGAAGGTGTCCCGCGAGCCTCGAACGAGAACACTCGGTTTGCTTTCGCCTTCGTAGGTGTTCTGAATCAAAGTGAAGTTTGAAAAACCGTCGAAGTTTCTTCGTTCGAATACCTCAGCAGCCCCACGTCCCAAATCAACGTCCTGGTCAAACTTAACAGAATTGAGCAGTCGATCAGCGAACGCGATCACTGCGATGCAAAGGATGGCTGCACTCACATTCGTCGGCGTGAACAACCGCCTGCGGTCCGTGGACAAGTAGACGACTGCGGACATTAGCGGAAGTAGAAAGCGGCCTCTAGCACCCGTCATCATCACCGGGGCACCGAAGAAAACCAATACCGCAGCGGCGACGAAGTATCGTTTCCGCCTCAATGACTCGCCAAGCATAAAGGCGAACCCATAGGCACCAAAATACATTAGCGAGGTCAACACTTTACCGCTGGTGGTTTTTACCAACTCCGAACGCATCATGTCGCTCGAAAGATTTTGCTGGCCCAGGTAGATCACCGCCCCTGTTCCGACGATCAGGCAAATGAGAGCGTAGAGTTGGTCGCTGGTTGACAACGCGCGATCCATTTCCAGTTCGACCGTGCGATCTTGCGTTGTTGTTCCTAGGGACTGAACCAGTAGCGCCACCATCATGGTGATGCTTAAGAAGACGATTAGCGCGATTTGCGACTGAACAGCAAACTGCAAGCGAGTCTGTTGATCGTACTGCTCAAGTCCAACCAAAAAACCGTCGGAGGCTAAAAAGTAGACCTGTGGAATACCGAACCATCCGCCGTAAAAGACTGCAACCCAGGCGATCGGATGAAACCACTTGCTTCTGTACTGCGTGCGAATTGAAGTCAGCACACCGGAAACCATGGCTAGTCCTGCCGCTTGGACTAGAAGCAGAACAATGAACCAAGCCAACATCAGGACTGGTGTCCATTGACTTCGCAATCTTTGCCAATCCAGCCGTCCCCGATCTGCTGTTCAAGCCATTCTTGCTGTGGACGGAAATCGAACTGTTGAACCATTTCTTTGGCCTTGGAACGCAGGTCCGCATCGGCATTCTGTCGGTAAAGCCACTTGTTGTTGCGCACGAGCTTGCGAAGGCTGCGGGGTGTCAGTAGCCGAAAATGTTTAGTCAGGAATGCGATCACGCGGTTCCTTGGGATTGCTGAACCATAGACACGTCGATTCACTTGTTGCTCAACCCAGTCTTCCGTCAACCAATCTGGGTCGTCGTTAATAAACTTCGCAATCACGTCGCGGAACCATTTTGCGTCCCGAATTGGAAACGGCACTACGGCAAGAAAATCGGGGTTAGCAGACAACCACCGTTGTGTGTGGACGTCGTAAAGCGAGTAGCTTTCGGCATCCTCGGCTACCTGTCCCGACAGTTCGGTGTCACTGGAATCATCATTGTTGATCCAGAATCGACCTCGTCCGACGCTGTGTAATAAGTCCGATGCGGCTCGATCATAAGGATCTCGCACGAAGATGAGCACGCGAACACTGTTAGCCAAGTTTGAAAGGCGCTCGGGGCCTTCGTGGCAATTCAGGTACGAGGGAGCAATTTCGATTGGTCGCTTGCAATCGGACTGAAAAAGCTTTGCATACCAAGAAACGCCACGATGATACTCGCGATCAAGAAAGAACGTTTCCTTAACGCCGACCGGGAACCGTTCAGGCATTTGTTCACGCAATATCGCATCCAACCAAGTCGTGCCGCACTTCGGCGATCCCACGCAAACAGCGAGCGAATCAAATCTCCTCTCTGAGGTTTGAGCACCATCGGTTTGGCCGATGGGACACTCAGACGCAGTTGTCACGATGTTCATGACGCGGTTCCTTTGGCTCGATTGCAGGTCTTAACTAGTCCCAAAATAGACGACCCAAGTGTTTTGTCATCTAGGTTTGGGCTTCAAATCCTCAGCAGCGATGTCAGGGGATACCAAACTGACAATCAAGCGTTGATAGGGGCAGTCCATTTTCCAACGCTCAACGAATTATTTTCACGAATGGTAAAACGTTTTCAGACGACGAACGCGAAGCACAGCTCGACACGCTTGTGTTTCTCGCTCGATGCAAAGAAAAGTTTGCACGCAGCGGTAGCGAGACTGACCTTACCGGCAAGATGTCGTCGTCGATCGTTCCAACATCAGATTTGCGAAGTAGTTCACGATTCCATTTAGCAAAATCACGTCTAACATTTTGAAAATACAGTCTATGTGGTATTGGAGAATTCGTATGACAACGATTTGCCACATCGTAGAATCCTTCGCCTACGGAACGGCGAAAAGCGTTAATCAGCTTTGCAGATTCCTGGCGGACGATGCATGTGTTCAGGTTTATTATGGTAATCGACAAGGAACCGAATTGGATCTTGTGGATTGCGATCCGCGAGTGACTTGGGTTCCGTTACCGGGGATCGGTAAGACGGCGCACCTTCAAAACGTTTCCTTCCTCGCCCGTCGGTTGAGACGTGGGGTGGACGTTGTTCATGGGCATAGTGCCTACGGTGGCATGTATGCCAAGATTCTGCACCGGAGTACATCGGCGAGGGTTGTTTACTCGCCCAGGGGTTATGCCTTTCTTCGACGTGACTTCAAGGCATTGACTCGCCAACTGTTTTGCGCGATGGAGCGAATGACGGCGGATCATTGCCTTACGATTGGGTGCGGGCGGTTTGAATCGACGTTGGCTCATCAACTCGGTGGGTTTGCTCTTCAGATCAACAACGGATTTAGCGTCCATGATCCTGAGCCTGTGGATCGACTGGACAACGTTGTCGTTGGCGCGGGCCGAGTCTGTTTTCAGAAAGGATACGACCATTTTCTTGATGTCGCGCGTCGAATGCCACACGTATCGTTTCTTTGGGTGGGCGATGCCGAAGACGGTGAGCCGATGGCAAAGTTGCCTGTGCCTGATAACGTTCGCCGCGTTGGGTACATGCCACATTCGGAATTGCTCGACGTGATCCGGCGTAGTCGATGTGTCTTTCTGCCCTCGCGTTGGGAAGGTCTTTCTCGCTTTCTCATTGAGAGCATTGGATATGCTAAAGCGATTGTCACCAGTCAGTTTGGCGGTAACTTGGATTGTCTTGATGGTCATCCTGACAAACAAGATCTAATGCGTTTTCGCAATGGATTTGCAGCCAACTCCGTTGACGGTTGGTGCACGGCGATTGACGAGATGATGTCACACGACACGATGGTGGACGATATGCAACAGTCGAGTCATCAACTCGCAAGCGAGCACTTTGACATCGACAAGATTGCAGTTCAGTGGCAACGGCTTTATCACGAGCTTGCCAGTGGCTATTCGCTCCATTCCATGGTCAATTGCTGGAACGCGCCGTCGGACGATCCACGGTTTCGATGGGAATCCAAAGAATCTCAACCGCAGACTTCGCCGTCCGTGTCAGTTTGAACATGTTGAGTGAACACATCCTTGATGCATTCCCAAAGCAGATCCTCACACTGCCAAAAAGTAATTGTGGTAAACCCCTGAGAGTTCTCTCGTGGTTTGCCGCATGTGCACGACGTGATTGTTAAGCAAGCTGAGATTCGGCTGGCTGTTGATGCGAGACCCAACCAAATCAAAAGTAAGCTTTCCATCTGGCATTGGTGCGCGGACACAATGCAACGCCGTTAGTTAGCACACGCCCGCGTGAAGGTTTTCACCAACGATCGAACTTTTGTTTTGCTGAGAACTCGGGCTTAATTGCCGACGTACTTACTTTTTGCTCGATCGCTTGCGACGAAAGCGATAGACCGCATATCCCAACGGAAGTAGCGCCAGCGAGGTGCTTGGCTCGGGGACTGCTGACACTCGGAAGTTCAACGTGTAGCTAGACGATGGCCCGGTTTCTTGCAGGTAGACGGTGTAGTTGCCTGCATCAAGCGAGTTTTCTGATCCAATCAAGAGATCAAACAAATTCGTTCCGCTATCGGGATCACTTAACGCATCGTCTACATCATCAGGCTCTCCGATCGTTCCCCATGTCGACATGTTCGCCGTTAGGTTCGCGGACGTGACCGTTGTGTTGATTTGGGTAGACGAGTACTGAAATGTGTTCTGATCGTCGATTGCCATGAAGATCAGGTTCGAGGAACTCGTGAAGCTTCGCAAGAATATTTCGTTGATGCGCGTGCCAGCCGCTACTTCAAATGAAAAAATATCGGCACCTTGAAAGTCGACCCACGTCCCCATGAAATCCTGGCCGACCTGCGTAACGGTTCCTTGGACGGTGTTGTTACCGATTTCTAAGGTTCCAAGATTGGTGGGAACTAAGTGGTTTGATGAAAGCTCATTCCCACCGGATTCCATAAACGTAACTGGCGCAGCAAGTAAGGGTGACCCGCTAAGAACGGCGACGCAGATAGCCGAGACGAGAAACAAGGACCGCATGATTGGTGTCCAGACAGTTATAGATAAGGAAAACGCCCGATCAAGCAGCATACTTCAGTAGATATGTCGTATCTACCAGTTCTATGAGGGGGCAAAGGCACAGGGGAAGGCATAGGCGAAGGCACAGAGCGGTGGCACAGAGCGGTGGCACCAGAGCGGTGGCACAGAGCGGTGGCACCAGAGCGGTGGCACAAGGCAATCGGAATCGAGCGACGGGCCTAGTAAGTAGCCAGGACCGGCCAATAACGCTACGTACATGCGAAGTTTGTCAACTGCGTGTGTTTTTGAGATCAAACTTGGTTCCAGAGGGCTCGGTCGAATAGAATCGGGGTGTCAACACTTCCTTAGGGTACGCATGGTTCCTTGGGGTACGAATGGCCGTTGAAAGCGTTCTAATTGCATGCTCACCGCCCTATCTATGGATTTCCGTATCGTTATGCCGCGAACTCCTCTTTCTCTAGTCGCTCTTTTCGCCATCTGGGTGGTTTCGCTGGTTTCACCGCACTCTGCGTTGTCTCAGCCGCCTCGCCAGCATCCTGTCGTTGCAATGATCGACGAAAAAATCGAGCAGGGTTGGACCGACTTTGAAGTTCGGCCCGCTGCCGAGGCTGACGACCTAACTTGGTGCCGACGGGTGTTTTTGGATGTGATCGGAAGAATTCCGACAGTCGATGAGCTTAAGGAATTTGCGTCGGATCGAAGTGCGGACAAGCGGGCGATCTTGGTGGATCGTTTGCTCAACGACGATCGCTACACCGAGGAGTATGCGGGGCACTGGGCGACCATTTGGTCGAATCTTTTGATCGGCCGAGGTGACAACGATCGCCGATCGATGGTGAACCACGATGGCATGCAGAAGTACCTGCGTGATAGCTTCGCCAGCAACAAGCCCTACGACGTTATGGTTCGCGAGTTGGTGACTGCGACCGGTTCGTGCAAGCCTGGTACACCTGGGTTCAATGGTGCCGCCAATTTTCTGATTAATAAAGTCAACGAAGAGAATGCGGTCTTGGCGACCAGCAGCACGTCGCGGATTTTCTTGGGGCAACAGGTGCAATGCACGCAGTGCCACAACCATCCTTTCAATCAATGGAAGCAACAACGGTTTTGGGAGTTCAATTCGTTTTTTCGACAGACCCGTGCTCTGCGTCGATTCGTCGACGGTACCAACGACGTCGACTATGGCGAATTGGTTGACCAGGACTTCGCGGGCGAAGCGGGTGATGCCGAGAACGCAATGATTTTTTACGAACTGCGGAACGGTTTGACCAAAGCGGCCTATCCGAAGTTCACGGATGGGGAACGTGAAGTCGAGATTGGAAACAGCGGTTTCGTCAGCGACGTCAATCGTCGTCAGGAACTTGCCAAAGTGATGCTCGAAAGCGATGACTTTGATCGCATGATCGTCAATCGTATGTGGTCGTTATTTCTTGGCTACGGTTTCACCAAGCCCATCGATGACCTTGGGCCTCACAACCCATCGACTCATCCTGAATTGCACAGCGAATTAGCAAAGGCGTTTCGTGAATCGAGCTATGATCTCAAGCAGTTGATCGCGTGGGTCACAGCGAGCAAGCCCTATCAATTATCTGCGGTGCTGAGCGGTTCGAACAAGAGCGATGATCCGACCATTGGCGAAACGCCGAAGTTTTCGCGGTTCTACCTGCGGCAAATGAGTGCCGAGCAACTATATCAATCGATGATCGCCGCAACCGGTGCCAGTGGTAGCGGTAGTTACGAAGAGCAAGAGCAGCAGCGACGGCGTTGGCTACAACAATTCGTCGTTGCTTTTGGCACAGACGAAGGGGATGAAGCGACGACCTTCAATGGTTCAATTCCTCAAGCCCTAATGCTCTTTAACGGCGAGTTGACCCAAAAGGCAACCGCCACCGGACAAGGGACTTTCCTGGACAAGGTGGCTTCGACAAGTCGAAAACCAAATGATGCCCTTCAGCAATTGTTTTTGGTTGGTTTGGCTCGCAAGCCCACACGTGCAGAGACGACTGCTGCGACCGCGCTGTATCGTGCCACCGGCGGCGATCAATCCATGATGCTGCAAGACATGTGGTGGGCCATCATCAATAGCAACGAGTTCATTTTTCAACACTAAGCGAGTCAGTTTCAGGATTTTGGCGATAGGTATCAGGCGTCATTGATACATATTGCCGGCGACTTCTACGATTTCCTGTCACCTGAAACCTGTTTTCCGAAACTTATCACCCGAGATTTCTACCAATGGTTTGGCAAACTCCCCGAGGAATGTCCCGACGACACTTCATGCAGCACTTGGCTGGTTCGAGTGCTGCGGTAAGTGCATCGCTCACCATGGGCAATGCGATTTACGCCCATGCGGATGAGCTTAAGAAAAACTGGAAGTCTGCCATTTTGCTTTGGATGGGTGGTGGACCATCGACGATCGACATCTGGGACATGAAGCCCGGTGCACCTACGGGAGGTCCTTTCAAGCCAATCTCGACGACCGGCGATGGGCAAATTTGTGAACACATGCCGTTGATGGCGCAACAGATGAATCACATGTCGATCGTGCGTAGCATGTCGACGCGGGAAGCCGATCACAACCGAGGTCGCTACTACATGCACACCGGCTTTGTTCCTAATCCCAACATCGAACATCCAAGCTACGGAAGTGTGATTGCACACGAACTGATGGACCAACGTCCCGAGCTTGAAATACCGCCTTTTGTTTCTGTTGGTGGTGCCAGCGCTGGACCGGGGTTTCTAGGAATGGCGTGGAGCCCTTTCTCGGTTACCAGTAACGGTCGAATTCGCAACTTGGAAATGAAACTGGACGACATGCGACTGCGGCAACGCATGGAAGCTCTCAAGACGATCGAAACTGGTTTTGAAAAACGCACCCGTGACCTTCCAGCGATGGAACATGCCAAGGTCTTGAAGAAGACATTCGATTTGATGACCAGCGAACAGATGGAAGCATTCCGCGTTGAGAAGGAACCTCAAGCGGTGAAGGACCGGTACGGCACGGATAACTTTGGCCAGGGATGCTTGTTGGCTCGACGTTTGGTTGAAGCGGGGGTTCCGTTTGTTGAAGTCGACTTGGGTGGCTGGGATAACCACAACGGCGTTCACAACATTTTGCAGAACCAAAAACTTCCGCAACTCGACAACGCGATGAGTGCGTTGATCGAAGATCTTGCTCAGCGAGAACTGCTCGACGACACGGTGGTGATCTGGATGGGTGAGTTCGGACGCACGCCTCGAATCAACCAAAATGCTGGTCGTGATCACTTTGCCCGAGCTTGGTCATGCGTGGTTGGCGGTGGCAATTTGAAGGGTGGATTGGTGGTCGGCGAGACGTCGAGCGATGGCTCGGCGGTTGAAACCGAACCGTATAGCAGCGAAGATTTGATGTCGACGGTTTGCAAAGGTTTGGGAATTTCGACCGACAAGACCTTCACTAGTAAGAATGGACGTCCGATGAAGATTGCTGGCGGCGGGAAAATCATTACCGATTTGGTGGCTTAATTAGCGGTGTCAGTGCCGAAGACCTATAAAGAGAGTGCAACGCCGGAGCCCGATGGCGAGGAGCAACTCGGCCCGACGGCGCTGATTGAGCGTCATAGTCGGGGCGTTTGGCGGTA
This sequence comes from Rubripirellula amarantea, assembly GCF_007859865.1. Classification (NCBI taxonomy): domain Bacteria; kingdom Pseudomonadati; phylum Planctomycetota; class Planctomycetia; order Pirellulales; family Pirellulaceae; genus Rubripirellula; species Rubripirellula amarantea. Next base: position 2,339,460 of record NZ_SJPI01000001.1, read on the forward strand.
TCTGCGGATGCTCGGGTGTGATTGTTCGACCGCCGATGATCTGACCCAGGAAACATTCTTGCGGGTCCTCAGACGCGACACCTTTGTGCAGCACAGTGAGTCGGCAACCGCGAGTTACCTCAGGCGAACCGCGTACAATCTTTTGGTGTCCGATCATCGCAAGCACAAGCGAGTGCGGACCGTTGCCGAGGCATCGGTGATCGACGAAATTTGGGATCGTTGGGCGGGTAAGGATCTAGCGGGCGATCAGGCCATCGAAGCCTTGAAAGTTTGCTTTTCTCAGTTGACTGACCGAGCACAATTAGCATTGCAGATGCGTTTCAAAGAGGAAGCCAGTCGAATAGAGATAGCGGATGCGCTGGGGATTTCTGACCATGGCGCTCGCAATTTGATGCAGCGAGCAAAGGCCACCCTGAAAGAATGCGTTGAAATCCAGGCACAGAGGATAGATTCGAAGTAAAGACCAATGAACCAGCGTGATGACGAAACGACCGAACCTTCTGGAAAGGAACTATCGCCCGCCGAATTGGTGGCGATGGATGCTTGGTTGGAGGAAATATTAGCCCAGGAGGCACCACCTGAGCTAACCAGTCGTATCCTTGATCAATATCACAAGGAATCCATCGTAACGGTCAAACGCAGTCCCCGACCAACGGCTTCACGAGCGTCAAAGAACGCTGGTGCCGATCATCGGCGATGGTGGATTGGGTTGATCGCTGTGGCAGCTTCGTTAGTCCTGATGGTGGCTGCATGGCAGTTCCGAAATCCTGGTGCCGCGAAGAACGCAACAAACAGCACTGGTGATGGCAACGCATTAATCGTTGGAAAGCCGAAGAAGAAAATTGACTCGGCTATCGTTTCAAAGTCGATCAACGATCCGGTAATGCCAACCGAATCACTCGAACCGAAGAGCGTTGATGCGGCGGATCCCACTACCCCCAAACGCAAACCGCAAGGCGTGGTGTTGAAGCTGCCCGACGACGCCGAGTTGTGGAACATGAGTGATCGTTCGGCGAACGGCCAACTCGCCGATCGCGATCGTGGTGCAACAGGACCGCTCTTGGATGTGGCTCTAGTTTCCAAGCGGATTGAAAACCATCTTCATGAGTTCTGGAACGCCTCTGACACTCAGCCAACTCCTTCATCAACTCTTGCGGAATCGGCTTCAAGACTGTCGATTCAATTGGGGGTAGACGTTCCGGTTGAAGTGCTTGAAAGTCCCAGTGCGGTTCAAGCATGGATGAAAGATGACGACATCGCGCGGGCAATTGCGAATGAGTGGCTGTATGAAATTTCGGCGAGGCGATTCAAGCAACTGAGTGATCAATCGAAAGAGGTCCTCGTTAATGCCATTGGAAAGTGCATCTCGTCATCGGATCCCATCGACGAGTTAATAGCCGATTGGTTGAGTGGACGAGGCATCGGTTCGAACGAGTTTATAACGGCGCTTGGTCCTGAAGAAAGTTCGCCGAAAGATCCCGTGAGAATCGCAAATTTGGCGTCGCTGACTTTGAGCGTCGACTTGCAGTGTGCGAGATGTCACGACGCGTTGGTCGATACGAAGCCAAGCCAACAGGAATACTGGAACTTTGCTGCATTGGTTTCAGCTAGCGTATCGAGGTATCAGGATGGGCTGCTCCGAGTGAACGAGATCAAACCCAACGGTAGCGAGGCCTTGTTTTTCGAACTGCCCGATCGTCGGCAACGCGCAGCGGTACCGAGGGTGGCGAATCAGTGGCTTAACCGTTCGGACGTGCGTTCGCTACATGATCTCGCCGACGCGCTCCGTGGCTCGCAGCCTTTGGCGAGCGGAATTGTAAACTCGCTTTGGAAGCTTGTTCACGGTCGACCTTTGCGTGGTCACGTCGGACATCCAATGAGTGCACCGATGACCGAAGAACTTGCCAAGTTGGAACAAGAGCTGATTGACGATTTGATTCGCTCGAACTTCGACTTTCGACGTACGCTCGCCATGATCATGACGTCGGCGACGACCCGTCGAAGTGTGCCGGATTCGGTGCGAGATGTTTGGGCGGCTGATACATCCGATGCTCATCGCAAGGCGATTGCGTTTGCGGGAGCTTTGCCGAGCGAAAAGCCGCTCTACCTAGCTGATCGACTGGATCAATCGCTGCGTGCGATCGGAGCCAAGTTGGAATCCTCTGATCGAGAGTTGCTGGCTCAATTGGGCGACAATTCGGAATCACTGGGCAGTGGCGGAGCGGTAAACACGCTGGCTTGGGATTTTCCTGATCGTGCAGACGGGCCACCGGTCCAATGGCTCGCTTCGTTGGATGACCTAAATAGTAAAGTCGAGCACTTGTGTTATTTAGCGGGGCACACACAGGTGCCGGCGGTTGTTGATCGATGTGTTTCTGCAATGCAGGACGCCAAGCTTAATGATGCTACGCTTCTGCATCGGGTTTGGTGGATGCTGCAGTAGCTCAAGCGGCTATCCAATACGACCACGATAATCGTCACTTTCGGTAGACCTTGTCATGGCATTTGGCGAACTCGCACCAACGCGTCGCAAGTCGATGCGTTGACCATGTCTTTTGTGATGCATGTTTGTGTATCCGGTGCAATCGTCACGTTGCGTCGGAAACCTAAACCGACTTGGGCATCACGATGAGCGTCGATTCAATAACCGATTCAAACGTCACTGACGAAATTTACGCGGCACCAGTGAGTGTCGAAGAGCTGCGACCCCAAACCGAGCATGAACGGGTCATCAGCACGATTGATCAGACGCTCGGTTTGATTGCCGAAGCTAACGATATCGCAGCGCTAAGATTGCCTGTGAAATCGTACGACATCTCGATCATCGTCCCCGTTTACAACGAGCGTGAGACGCTGCCAAAGGTATTGCAGCGAATTGAAGAAGTTATGCCGGTGGCGACTGAGATCATTGTGGTGGACGACGGCAGCACCGATGGCACCCGCGAATGGCTGAAGCAGTTACCGGAAAAAGCCGGGCTTACCGTCCTTTGTCGGCGCAAGAACCACGGCAAAGGATCGGCGGTAAGATTGGCGATCCGACACAGCCAGGGGCACGTCGTTGCGATCCAGGACGCCGATTTGGAATACGATCCAGCAGACCTGCTTCGAGTGATCTGGCCGATTCTTGATGGTGATGCCGAAGTGGTCTACGGATCGCGGTACTTGGGTGAAAGTGGCGACGGATCGTTCACGCATCGACTTGGAAATTGGGCGCTGACCACGGCATCCAATCTGCTGACCGGCTTGCGACTGACAGACATGGAAACTTGTCACAAAGCGTTTGACGGTGATTTGCTTCGATCGATCAGCTTGCGTGAATGTCGATTCGGATTTGAGCCTGAAATTACCGCTAAGATTGCGGCTCGGGATTCCATCATTTTGGAAGTTCCAACCGGGTACGACAGCCGTGGCTACGATGAAGGCAAGAAGATTGGCTGGCGTGACGCTGTTTCAGCACTCGGCTGTATCTGGCGTTACCGTCGCGGTGAATAAAAAAGGCCGGCGACCTCGATGAGATCGCCGACCTTGTTTCATTTTCGTTCGTGCCTGCTTCAGTGAGGCAAGTCGCGGCGATACTTAGGCCGCTCGCTTGGTGGCATCCTAACGTCGTGCTCTTCTTGGTAACGTCGACGTTCAACTGCATCGGCGTAATAGCGAAGCCACGTGTCGGTGTCTTCGAAGCAACGCCACTCGAGGAACTTTCCGGGGATCTCAACCTTCTTTTCGCAGCATGGCAAGATGTCGCGATAGATGATTTTGTAGAGTTCACGATTGGAAAGGTGGTCGGTGAATCGAAGCACTACCTTTTGGGAGTACAGCTTCTCGATGGTCGCCGACAACAGTTCGTTTAGCGAGTCGTCATCAAGTGAATCCGGTGGGGGTAGCTCCAAGACGGGAGTGAACCAGCTTGCGATCGGTAATGCGGGAGCCCGTTCCCAGGCCAACATCGAGGCCAAGTATTCGTTCTCGGTACGAAGGTTCATTCGTCCCGTAGAGGTGTCGATTGACTCGTCGCGGTACGGCTCAAGCTCGTCGCGCAAGCGGGCATTGGCCAACAGCAAGTCGACTTCGTCGATCGTAGGTTGACTTGTCTCGCTCATATCCATCGGTGATTCGCCTCGGTCGGCTTTGGAGGGTCCTGGGTTGGTGGCGGGCAAACGGAACGCCCGCGGCTGAATTAGCCTTCAACCACCATGCATCCGATCCTATCCGTCGCCCGATTTCACTCAACGGACAATTGAGCCAAATTAGGCCTTTGCCGAGAAATTTGGCGACCTCAGCATCCCCTGATCGTTACGAGCGGAACCTTTTATCAGGATTTGCGCCGATGCTGGCTTTGCGTGTTTCCCGCCTAGCCGTTTTGAGGGGTCAAAGGTGCCAGGAACTGGGCTCCGCCAAGCACCAAGCACTCGTCGAATGATCCGCTGAGCCGAGTCCATTGCTCGATGGACTCAATCACGCCAAAACCCGTGTTTTCCACCACTTCGGCGTCCAATTTACTGCGGAGCATCAGTCGGTAATCAGCCGCGATTTGCGCCAGCGTTTCTCTAGGAGCCTGCATCAGATCGAGCTTCGGGAACTCTTCGTCGTCGGCCGTCACCAGTCCGGTTACCTCATCGCGTTGCCCGATGGTGCCATTCGTTGAACGATCGTTGGAGTCTTCGTCGAGATTGTTTTCGGGATCGTCGTCGAGGTCATCGTTCAGGTCATCGTTCAGGTCATCGTCCAGGTCATCATCGAGGTCATCGTCCGAGCGAGCCATGACTGGATCAATGCCGTGGTCGATCGACGTCCACAAGACAATGGTTGCGTCGGGGTTGGCGTGGATGGATGCTGCCTTCGCAGCACGAGCCGCATTGGCCCAGGTTTGGTTGTCATCTCCAGTCAAGCCAACAAGCACCAAGTCCGACGTCTCAGGTTCATTGGTGGGAATCATCGATTGCAAATGCCGGTCGATCGTAAAAGCCGTGCCGCAAAGCAACCCTTGAAGGTCTCCGTCGTCCGTTGGTATCGCAACAAGCATCATCTGCACACCCAGCAACCATGACGCAGGAGGGTCTTTTTCGTCGCTTGCCGATTCTCGGCGCGCGACAGTGCGTTTCATCGCTCGTTTTCGCGAAGCCGAATCTACCAACATGGGATAGATGCCAGTCGCATCAAACGAGTCCTCGGACGAACCCAGGTGACAGGCAGCAATAGGAATCACCAAATCAGCGTCGACAAGCAAACGATTCAAGTAAACGGGGTGACCACCCTCGTCGGCGGCTAGGTAGCGTACGTCGCGACGACTGGCTCCCTGGTGGCGAACGACTTTGCTTGTGGGACCGATCTCCGCTGCGATCTTTTCCGCTTGCGCATCAGAGGCCTCGTCCCAAAGCACGACGTCAACGCGTCCTGCTTCCGTCTCGCTAATCGCTCGCATGACTCCGGCAACGACTTCAACAATGCGGGGCACATTCGGGTCGATCGCCAGCACCACATGATCGCCCGGAACAACGGCATCCGTGAGTGAGGGGAAGTCAATCGGCGAAAGCAACGACGAATATGCAGCCGTCTCTACGTCTTCATTTCGGGACGCATCAAACGGTGAGACATGCACGATGGACGCAGACGCAGTGCTTGAGATTGCGGCATCAAAGGTATTAGATTCGGGCATCCGTTCAGGGCGTTTCGTAAGTAGGAAGGTCTTGGGCGAGAAAACAGTATTGCGTTCCAACCTCGAATCGCCGAGCCCCTTACGAGGGCAGTCGTCTCTTATATCGCCATGTCACCGTCGCGAGAACGCCAAGGCACAACGCAACCGTCGTGGAGGGCTCCGGAACACCGACAGCCAACGACATGATTTGGTTGCTGTTTAGCGCTTGATCGTACAACCGGACGTCGTCGATCAAGCCATTAACCTCTCGTACCGATCCGGACGAGTTTCCGCCATAAGAGGCCCCGATTCGCAATTCGCGACCAGACGCCATGGGAGTACCAGTGAGCGTCGACGAATCTTCGAAGGATCCATCGATATAAATGCTGAGGGTGTTGCCATCTAAAACCCCAGCGACATGGTGGAATTGGTCGTCATCAATAACAGTGGTTGATCCCACACCGAAAAAGCTACTACCGTTGCCATACACAAACGCGATGGTTCCGCCGGGGTCAGTTTGCAGAGCCCATCCCGCGAAATCACCAAATCCGTGGCTGCTATCGACCACCAGTCTTTGGCTTTGTCCGGTGTCGCCCATTTTGACAAACGCGGCGATGGTGATGGTTGACGGTTCTAAAGTCAAAGCATTAGGGATGGAAACGTAGTCGTTGTTGCCGTCAAACAGAAACGCATCACCGATCACTCCCGTCGCAAACGTGGTGTCATCATGCAAAGTTCCGTGGTGACCGTTTCCCGACGCATCGTTGGCAGTTCCGTCGCCGGTCCAGTGGGCAACCAAAGCGGCTTGGCAGGTCGGTGACATTGCCCCCCAGCAAAACAGAACGGCCCCCAAGCATGCCCAAATTTGTGTCGTCTTCATCACCGGTGTCACCTTGATTCTTGAGTTTGATATCAATTGCGAAGGCCCCTCCGTAGGTTGAGACTAAACGTTCATTGGGGTGGGGTCAAATCTTTATCGAGAATCTCACGCGAACCATGTACCGATGTTCATATCGTGCGAGAGCGGTGCGACGAGTCGAGCGGCCATCACCGAGATGAATCTTTCGCTCGCGGGGGACGGATCGTTACGATGCCTCGCATGAACCTCAACCGACGACACTTTTGTATCGCTACTTCCGCACTCGCCGTTGCCGGTTGCGGACCCTCAGTAACACCGGAAACTCCGGTAACATCCGAGACACCGGGAACGCCAAGACTTTCCGGTGAAGTAACTACGGCTTCCTACCGCGTCGGTGACGCCGAGGAGTTTCTGCAGGCAGTCTTTTTTCGGTACCGGGGCGCGACGTCGTACCACGATCGCGGACGCGTTCGATTGACTCAGGTTCAAGATCGCAAACCGGTAACACGAACCGCACCGATGCGAATTTGGCTGGATCGAAGCGAGTTGGACTTAGCGGTTTACGATGTGCGGATCGCGGTTGAAAGTTCTCGAGTGATGGCATGGATCATTGACGAGTCGACCCAGGACTTCGATTCGCAGGTTTTCCTTGGCACCAGTAAGGCTGAACGTCCGCAACTCAGCCAAGCTTTGGCGGATCCTATCCTGGCCGAACGAATTAGTGCGGGGCTAGCCGGGCCTCCGCCTCAGGTCGAATGGTTATTCGCGGCCGAGCCAATGAAGTCGTTATTTGATTCACCCTATCAGTTCCGTTTCTTAAATGACAAAACGGTTCAACGTCGTTTGTGCCGATGTGTCGAAGTGTCCGATGGTCGTGATTCTTACCGATTTTGGGTCGATCCCAGGGCTTCGTTGATTCGTGAAGTTAATTTGCCACCGATCGTGGTGCCTGATCCGCAAACGGGGCAACCTCAATCACTTTCGATAGCGATTGAACTCGTAGACGCGTCCTTTGATCGACCGACTCAACGCGAGCCTCGCGACTCGTTCCCCAAGACTCCTCGGTACGTAAGTGAATTCGTCCCGCTTCCTCCGCCATCACCACCTCAATCATGGGGACGACCGGCTCCACGGTTCGATGTCACCGACTCGCGGGGGCAATTCCGGTTGTCCTGGCGGGGCCATGATCGCGATGTTGCGATCGTGATGCGATTCGATGGTGACTCTGCGTCGATGAGTTCATTGGCAATGCTTGATCATTGGATCAAACAATCGCCTCAATCATTCCGCGAGCGAATTCGTGTATTGGTGGCGGTAAGCCAAGATGCGAGGCTGCCCGATGGTGTCAATCTTCCGTGGGCAATTGATTCGCGCGGTGAGATCGCCGGTGCGCTGGGGATTTCTAGCGGTGCCATCGCCATGATCGATCGGACGGGAACATTGGCTTGGACCGAACCGATGATCGGGCCGGGAAATATTGCGGCTGTATCCGCCGTCGCCACTGATGTGGCAGACGGCGTTGACGTGCCTAAACGTTTGCGAGAACAGTGGGAACAAGAAGTCGCTCGGTATCGCAAGGCCGTTCTCAAGCGAGCAGTTCGCTAATCGCCGCTCGCTAGTCGTTGCTCACTAAACGCTGCTCGCTAAACACTGCTCGCGAACTGTTATTCGTCGCTTGGAACAAACAGCAGTCGTTGGTTTCCACGCCGGACAATCATGCGAACGGCACGGCCCAAACGCGAGGCTTCACTGGCGATTGCCCCAAACTGCTCGGGCGACTTCATCGGTACTCCAGCAACGGACTCAATCACGTCGCCCACTTGCAGTTCCATTCGATCAGCGACGCCTCCATCGTCAATGCTCGTCACGATCAATCCGCTGCTGAGTCCTTCGTAGCCAAATTGGGCTGCCGTTTCGGGGGTTACGGGAACAAGCCTTGCTCCGAACGAGGTTTCCCGATTCGGCAAGAACATAGCCATGGCTTCGTCGGTTCGTTCCTTCAACTGGACCTCCACTTGCGACATCACGCCATTGCGATTGACGTCCATCTTGATGGTGGAGCCCGGTCGACGGCTAGCAATGTAGTTGCGTAGTTGAGTTCCCCCGATCACTGGTTTGCCGTCGGTGCTGACCACCACGTCGCCGGGTTGAAGGCCCGCCAAAGCTGCTGGTTGTCCCTCGAGCACGCCGCCGATTAGGCCGCCACGTTTCACCTTCAAGTCGTACTCTGAAACGGCTTTGGGTGTCACATCAACCACCGATGCGCCCAGGAAACCGCGTTTGACTTCACCAGTCTCGATGATCGAGTCGAGCACGGGCAACGCAATCGAAACTGGAATAGCAAAACCGATACCGGCGCTACCGCCGCTGCGCGACAGGATCGCGGTGTTGATACCGACAAGTTCGCCTCGCAAGTTGACCAGGGGGCCGCCTGAGTTGCCCGGATTAATAGCCGCGTCGGTCTGTAGAAAGTCTTCGAAACCATCGCCATCGTTGATGATTCGCTGCACTCGGTTCTTGCCGCTGATGATGCCAGCAGTCACGGTTTGATCGAGGCCAAAGGGACTTCCGATTGCCAGCACCCAATCACCGACTCGGATGTCGTCAGAACTACCGAAGGGGGCGGGACGCAGACCGGTTCGATCGACCTTCACTACCGCCAAGTCCGTTTGCGGATCCAATCCTACAACTTCACCGGGCAAAGTGGTCCCATCGCTCAGTTCTACTTTGACATCGTCAGCACCCTCGACCACGTGGTTGTTCGTCAGGATAAATCCATCTTGTCGAACGATCACACCGCTTCCGGTGCCTTCGGATTCGCGTTGGCGAGGTCGTCGCGTACGACCAAAGAAGTCTTCAAAGCTCGGTTGGACTTGTTGCACCGACTTCGTCGTTATCGCGACAACACTTGGACGCATGGATTCGGCCACTTGGCGAAACGCGTTCGACAATGCATCAGCGGCGATAAGGCTTCCCGGAGCAACATTCGCTGTGCCTCCACCTGCTTGTGCAGCAGTGCGGTTGGGAAAGGCATCTTGAGCGAGTGTGAGATTGTCGCTGAAAATTTGGCTTGCCAGCAGTAGCGTGACCATGATTTGAGGCATCAGCACTCGGATCAATGACGCCGGGGTAGCTGGTAACACATGGCTATTGAGTGACGCCGGGGTAACCGTGACTTGGGTAAATGGGGATCGCATTTTACTCATCTCTCGTTGTCCTATCGTCGGGTTGGGCAAATCATCCTTACGAGCGGGACCGTAGGGTTGTCCGCTCGCTGCACTGCCGCGATCAACGGCAGTGCGTATTTTAGAGTAACTGTCGATCGGGGCGATGGGAGATATGGCAAATCCGACGGGTCGATGAGTTTCACACGGATTTGACGTTCCCTGAAACGCGTTCTATCTGCTATTTCAGGGTTGATCCGTCACTTAGCAACTATCTCATTCAATATTCTTGAGCGACCTATGCGTTTTCTTTTGGCTTGGACCATCGGCCTGACGATGTATGCCATCCGTTTGACGTGCCGCCATCGAACTCACAATGACCAGCGGGCTGACCTGCTAGCTTCTGGGAAGACTTACATCTACGCCCAATTGCATGCTCATCAAATCGGTGCCGGCATGTTTGGTGAACCCGGTACTGTCGCCATGGTTTCTCGATCTGCTGACGCGAGCATGGTTGTCCCCATGCTCAAGCTATTCCGAAAGATCGTTGTCCGAGGCAGCAGCGGAAAGGCTACCAAGGGCGGTGCATCAGCGCTTCAGCAACTCATTCGTAAGGTCAAAGACGGCCATCAAGCGGTGATTGCCGTGGATGGTCCGCGGGGTCCACGGGGAAGCGTTCAAAAGGGAATCGGTTTGCTCGCCAAGAAAACGGGAATGCCAATTGTTCCGGTTGTGGTGGTACCAACCCGTCGTTGGATCTTCGCAAAAACTTGGGATCGGTTGCAGATTCCTCAGCCGTTTTGCCGGATCGACTTCTACTTCGGCGATCCCGTATTTGCGAACGAGGAAACGGACCTGCACCAGCTCGCCGAAGACCTTCAGGCCACGTTGCATGATCTCGAATCAGAACACGATCCTTCGGAAAGAGCTCCGCGAGAAGCCGAGTCAGTGTCGTCTGAGCCAGTTTTGCGAGCAGCGTAGTGTTACGCGGTCCACGGGGTGGCGTTGCGGTGTGCGGCGTTTCATCGTCGCGGCACTGTGTGATCGCCGAATAGTTCGCTTGCTGCGGGGGGACTGCCTGCTCACTTACTTTCCTCAATTCGTCCAGTCGGTCATTGACACTCGCGTAGGGTGTTCGACGATAAGGGGATGAATAAGCCCGCCACGTCAGATCGTCCACCCATTGAGCTCCTTGCACCCGCCGGGGACTGGGAATGTGTGTCGGCGGCAATCGAGAACGGGGCCGATGCGATCTACTTTGGATTGGATTGCGGCTTCAACGCACGGTTTCGTGCCCAGAACTTTGGCGTGCGAGATCTGCCTCGCCTTACCGAGACCTTGCGATCGCGAGGCGTGCGGGGCTATGTGACGATGAACACGCTTGTGTTCCCCTCTGAGATGCCGTCGCTAGTCGATACCATCGCGGCGGTTGCCGAGGCTGGCATTGATGCCGTTCTCGTGCAAGATTTCGGAGTCGCCCGGATTGTTCGTGAAGTTTGTCCGCAACTAGAAATTCACGCTTCAACTCAGATGAGTTTAACCAGCGCCGAAACCATTGAGGTTGCTAAGCAGCTTGGCATCACTCGCGCGGTGCTGGCACGCGAATTGTCTATTGCTGAAATCCGCAAGATTGCAGCGGGCACGGATATGCCATTAGAGGTTTTCATTCATGGTGCACTTTGCGTTGCGTATTCCGGGCAATGCTTGACCAGTGAATCGCTGGGCGGACGTAGTGCCAATCGTGGTCAATGTGCGCAAGCGTGTCGCTTACCCTACGAATTGATCTGCGATGGCGAAGATGTGCCGCTCGGGGAAGTTAAGTACTTGCTCAGTCCTCAAGATCTAGCTGGCTACGCTGCTATTCCGGATCTGATCGATGCCGGCGTCGCGTCGATAAAAATCGAAGGCCGTTTGAAAACTCCTGAGTACGTCGCCAACATCACGAAGCATTATCGACAGGCGATTGAACAAGCGACACAGACCGGGTTGGTCGCCATCGCGGATCGTGATCGTCAGGAAATGGAACTCTCCTTTTCTCGAGGCTTCTCTCCGGGTTGGCTCGAAGGCAACGACCACAAACGGTTGGTCCCCGGAATCCACAACGCCAAACGAGGCATCGAGCTGGGGCGTGTCTTGCAAGTTGGCCATCAACAGATTCAGGTCAAACTTAAAGCCGACGTTCAATTGGGTGATGGCCTTGCGATTCAAACTCCCGCCGACGAAAGCGAAACCGAGAATCGTGGTCAGGGTGGTCGAGTTTATGGACTTACCGATTCGCAAGGACGCTCGCAGAAGTCGTTGTCGGCGGGAACGATCGCTTGGATTGAATTCGGCCGCGGTGCGATCGATTGGACACTTGTCGATGAACACCAAACGGTTTTCAAGAATGATGACCCACAACTCAACCGGCGGTTGCGTCACAGTTTTGAGCAAAAGTCACCGGCTCAAACTCGTCCAATTGATCTATTGGTAAAGGCTTCCGTTGGGCAACCGCTCGAAGTCACCGGAGAAGTGACGGATGGGGGAGCGAGGAACGTATCCGCTAAGGTTGTTGGTCCAGAGCCGCTGTCAGCCGCCAACAATAGACCGATTACCGAAGACGTGTTGAGAGACAAACTCGGGCGAATGGGTGGCACAGCGTTTAAGCTTGGCAAATTGACCATGGACATCGATGGTGGACCAATGGTGCCGATGGCTATGCTTAACGAGACGCGGCGTCAATTGGTTTCGTTGCTCGAAGAAAAATTGCGGCATGCACCCGTTAAGGTTGTGAATGCCGAAGCTGGACGGCGCTTGCTCGACGCCATTGAATTGCCCTCGCCCAACGAGTCAGCCACGAATCCCAAGATCGCGGTCCTGTGTCGAACGTTGGAACAGGTTCGTGCAGCGTGCGAAACGAAAGCCGACTACATCTACACCGACTTCGCCGACATTCGACGCTATGGCGATGCCGTCGAGATCGCGCATGCTAAACAGTGTCCGATCGCAATTGCGACGGTGCGGATGCAAAAGCCTGGGGAAATGGGATTGATGAAGGTGCTCACTCGGCACAACCCAGACGCGATTCTGGTTCGGAACTTAGCGGCGATTGAATATTTCCGCGATAAAGCTCCTGCGATGATCGCTGACTTTTCGCTAAACATCGCGAACCACCGGTCGGCTCAATGGTTGATGAGTTTGGGAGTAAGTCGCTTCACCGCATCGTACGATCTGAACCGCAATCAATTGATGGAACTTGTGGGCTCCATTCCGTCATCATGGTTGGAGGTGGTTATCCACCAACACATGCCAATGTTTCATATGGAGCACTGCGTTTTCTGCAGCGTTCTTTCCCCAGGGACCAATAAGACCAATTGTGGTAGGCCATGCGACGACCATGTCGTGCAACTTCGCGATCGCGTGGGGGCTGAGCACACGCTGCAAGCGGATGTGGCATGTCGCAACACACTATTCAACTCGACCCCACAAAGCGGGGCTGAAATAGTCTCGGAATTGCGAGAGAACGAAGTGGGGTGGTTCCGAATTGAACTGCTCGAAGAAGATGCAGCACAAGCCAACACAACGATATCGCTTTACCGTCGTCTGCTAAACGGAGAAATCGACGGTTCGAACGTGTGGCAACAACTCAACGCATCGAACCGAGTCGGCGTAACGAGAGGAACGCTGGAAGAAAAACGAAATCCGCTGACGATCCTGTAGTTTGTTTGGATTACACGCTGACCGGAGGCGAACTATGACCGTCTGCGGTGGGCAAAGGTATCATCGGTTGGGATTGGCGAAGCAAACGCATTCCTTCGCTTCGACTGGGGTCCGCTAGAAACCTTTTCAGCTCGTCTGGACTGAGCGGAGGTGAAAAGAGGTAACCCTGAGCTGCGTCGCAGCCCCATTGTTGCAGTCGACGCAATTGTTCGACCGATTCTACGCCTTCGGCCACAATCTTGGCGTTCAGATGATGGGCCAATCCCACAATCGCTTCAGCGATGACTGCGTGACTGTGATCCGACGCGATCGAACGTGTAAAGCTGCGATCAATCTTGACTGCTTCAATCGGAAAAGTTTGGAAGCACATCAAAGACGATTGCCCTTTACCAAAGTCATCGATTTGAATGCCAACCCCTGATGCATGCAAACTTAATAACGTTCGCCGAACTTGGTCGACATGCCGAATGTCGTGCGCTTCATTCATTTCCAATTTCAATCGGCGTCGATCCAGTTTCTTCCGCAACAAGATTTCATCAAGGCGTTCGACAAAGAACGGATCGGACAGTTGTCGAGGTGAGGTGTTGAATCCGAGGTAGAAGTCATCTTGGACCACCGATGGGGCCGTGTTTTCGATGCCGCCCAGGTCGCTCATGGCGTGTTCGAATACCCATTCGCCAACCTGTTGAATCAGTCCAATCTCTTCGATCATCGGAATGAACTCGCTCGGCGAAACGTATTCGCCGCTATCATCTCGCCAACGCAGCAGCACTTCGACACCTTGAATCTTGGCCGTGTGCAGGTTGAATATGGGTTGATAGTGCAATTCGAAACGATCGTCCTCATGGGCGCGACGCAGTTGGCTTTCTCGTTCCATTCGTCGAACGACGTCGTCGTGCATCGTTCGATCGAAGACCGCAATGCGTCCCTTGCCTGCATTTTTAGCCCGGTACATCGCAGTGTCTGCATTGCGAAGCGCCACATGTGCATCGACGATTTGATCGTTGATAAAAGCGACACCGACGCTCGTACCGACGTTGACCATTCGTTCGCACAGCGAAAACGGTTCTGAAAGACGCTTGACGATTCGGTTGGCCACCTCAATCGCGTCGCAACGTTCGTTTAGGTTTTCGAGCAGAACAACAAACTCGTCACCACCAAGGCGTACCGTTTCGTTCTCGTCATCGATCATACGAGTCGCTGTGTCATGTTCACGCACGCATTGCTGCAATCGTTTGGCAACTTGGTTGAGAAGATCGTCACCCGCTTCGTGCCCAAGCGAGTCGTTGATGATTTTGAAATTGTCGAGATCGAGGAACAGCACGGCGTCTTCGATTTTCGAGTCAGGTTTTCGCGATCGAATCAGTTTCTCGAGTTTTTCTAGCAGGTAAGAGCGATTGGGCAACGAGGTGAGCGCATCGCGGTGCGCCATCTGTTTCATTTGTTTCTCTGCGCCGCGGCGACGTTGAATCTCGCGACCAAGGTCTTCCACCTTTTGCCGCTGGATTTTTGCCATGCGAGATTTCTCGCGAAGGGCAAATGCCAACTGCCGAGCTTCATCGGACTCAAATGGCTTTTTCAACAGCAGTAGCCGATCAGTGCATCCAAGGCGTTCCAGGACTTCGTTCCAACTGTGATCGCTGTACGCGGTGCAGATCACAATTTGCAAATCGGGATCGACCGTCCAAAGTGCTTCTGCGGTTTCGATTCCGTCCATTCCCGATGGCATTCGCATGTCGACAAACGCGACTGAGAATCCATTCTCTTGGTCAATTGCTCGTTGAGCTTGTTCCACGGCATCCGCACCACAGGACACGTGCGTCAACTTGTATCGACTTAGCTTTGAATTGAGTTCGAATTCGCTCGTTTGCCGCCCACCGAGAAAACGGTTTTCAAAATCGTTCAGCGCATGATCTTCACGAACAGTCTGACCAAATATTCGGTCAAAGGTGTCATGGATTTCTTGTTGGTCGTCAACGATCAAGATTTGGCTATCGTTCATCTCATTCATGGTTTTTATTCTCCGCCCGCATCCGTTGATGTCTCGCAAAGTACTGTGCGTCGAGCTTTATTGAGGGACTGCTCCATTGGCAGTCGAATGGTGATGGTCGAGCCTTGCCCCAGACCGTTACTTGATGCTGCGATGGTTCCCCCGCAGCGTTTGAGCGCAAGCGCACAGAAATGCAGACCTAAACCAGATCCCGATTCTCGAGTGGTAAAGTGTGCGTCAAAGACATGGCCGAGTGTCTCGGCGGCCATGCCGCATCCGCTGTCTTGAAAATTAACCACCACCGAATTGCCTTCGGCGTGCAATTTCACAACGATTTGTTGCGGATTGTCACTGGATGTTTTGATGGCTTGCCGGGCGTTGGTGATAACATTGATCATCGTTTGCAGCACCAGCGAGCGATCAGTTCGCGTGACGAACGTGTGTTGATGGTCCGTGACACGGCGAACGCGAATTCGATCTTCGGTCAAATTGGCTTGGCAGCACGAAATCGCTTCGTCGATTAACTCGTTTATATCGACGCGGTGGAGTGAAACGCGCTGCGATGCATGCTTGTGCTGATCACGAATCACGCTGTCAATATGACGCACATTGTCGTCTAGTGTTTCAAGAAGTTCCGAAAGATCGCGTTGATCGGATTCCAGTTGGGTTGCAAGTCCCTGCAGATAACTAGGTGTGGCGGCCAGCAGGTCGTGTTTATCGGTTCCTTGTTCAAGCTGCTTGGCAAGTTGGTGCAGCGGAGCGACACGAAGTTTTTCGACTCGTTTGTTGGCTGTGTCGATGAGGCTATTCACGTTCGTCAGTACATTGCCAACGTTGTGAATTACCGTTGCTGCTACTTCGCTGCGGCCGTTGGCTTCGGAGGCGTCGGCCAGCTTTCGTTGCGCTTCCTTCAATCGTTCACGCATGTCGTGGAACGTTTTTGCCAGATCCGCAATTTCGTCGTTGCCTGCGATCGGACGGGCCTGTTCGCCGTGGTTATTGCCTTGGAATGCGGCGATTTGATGTTTGAGGTCGGCAAGGGGTTGAACGACGATGCGGTGCAGCAACAACCACAAAACCATCAAGGCCGAGACACTGAAAAGCAGGAATGAGCGACGCTCAATCGCCTCCATTTCACTCGAAAACGAAGCCCGCTGAACGACTTCATTGATTCCCAGGAAGATCAGAAAGACGATGGCCAGCGACAATACCATTTTACTGCGAATCGAATTGTTGATAGCGCAGCAGTCACCGTTGAGATTCTCGGAGGACTCGGACGACGAAAGCTGTGAATCGGGAACCATGAAGGCTCTTTCTCGATGTTAGGGCAGACAATCAGTTGTCAAACCCTAGGTTTGCCGGTAATCGGCGGCTGCAATCGTCGTGATATGTGTACCGGTCTGCACTGATCTCATGCCGCGTTTGCGGGTTAAACCGGTTGAAGCGGTTCTTGCGAAGTCAGAAGTCGTCGTTTGACGAGACGGCGTCACTACTTGGCAACACTTTGGTAGTAGCGACGTGCGGCTGGATGAAAGGCGAGTCCCTGCCACTCAGCCGCCCTTCGGCGAGGAATTAGGTCGCTGCGGGGTGGTGGATCAGCGTACAAAGCTTCCAGCATCGCAGTCACGAGATCCGCGGGGGCATCGTCACGGACGGTCAAGAATGCGGTGGTCCCAACGGTTGCAATCGTGTCGACGCCGCCCGGTAACGTCAACGCGGAATAGTCACCCGAGGGAATGGACATTGGTCGAAGTGTGGGGTGTTGCAACGCGATTTCAACACCACTTTCGATTGGCAGCAATCGCCATTTGCCGCTGGCAAGCAAACGCGCAACCAAAGAACTTTGCCGCCCCATACAGATCATCGCGGCATCCGGGGGATCGTCAGCAAAGAGTTGTTCCCAGTCCATCGTTTGGCATTGCACTTGGGACTCGTTCAGGTTCAACGAATCAAGTACCAATTCGGCTGTTGCTCGCGAACCACTGCCCGCCGGTCCGACCGCAACACGATGACCTCGAAAGTCGTCAATCGTTTGGATCGATGCATCAACTTGCACCAATACATGCAGCACTTCATAGAACAGTGGCGCAACGACCATCAAATGGTCACCACTAATAGCGGTCGCTTGCAACGGCGCGAGGTCAATTTGCCCTGAAAGCAATTGTTGGTGGTTGTCGAGCGAACCTTCGGAAACCGTCACGCTTGTTTTGACGGAATGTTTTTCTGATAACCGTCTGGCCAACTCATTAGACAGCTCGGTGTAGATCCCTCCTTCGAGACCTCCTGCAAGTCGCACCAAGGCTGGCATTCGATCGTGATAGCTGCGAATCGTTGTCATCGCAGCGATGGTGAAGATCGGAACCAGCAGCATGATTAACAGCATTGCTGCCTGAAATCGTCGATGAGACTGCGACGAATGCAAGACTCGTCTGCCTGTTAACGCACCCACCAAGGGCACGCCTTCGATCCAATGCCAAGTCTTCATCGCTACCGATCGAGGACGAGCTTCAATCGGTCGGTCTTCAAGGAAAGCGTCCAGTTCGTCAGCAAGTTTGGCGGCGGATAGGTAACGTTTGTTTGGTTTCTTTTCAAGGCATTTTGCAACGATCGTTTCCAAGTCCACAGGTGTATCGCTACGGATCGAACGCAGACCCGGAGCGGGTTCGTGGGCGACTTTGGTAAGCGTCTGCATTACCGTTTCGCCAACCAACGGAGGGCGGCCCGCCAAGGCTGCGAACAAAACGGCACCGAGCGAATACACGTCGGTTTGGCAGGTCGCTCGATCACTTTGGCCAATGGCCTGTTCGGGGGCCATGTAGTGTGGCGTCCCCACAGCATCACCGCTGGCGGTCACACTGCTGTCGCAGTCCAGGTGTTTGGCCAATCCAAAATCCGTGACATGAATTTGGTCGTCGTTGTCAATCAAGACATTGGCGGGTTTCAAGTCGCGATGCAGCACGCCTTTCTCGTGAGCATGATGAATCGCCCGAGCGACATCGCGAACATAGGTTGCCGCTTGAATCGGATCGAGTTGCTGAGCGTTGATCTTGCGTTGCAAATCCGTTCCACGAACGTATTCCATGGAAAAGAAGTGATGTCCGGCTCGCTGCCCAAATTGAAAGACCGATACAATTCCCGGATGATGCAATCTCGCGGCCGCCTGTGCTTCGGTATAGAACCGCTTGACTTCCGCTTCGCTTGCCAACATACCACTGCGAATCATCTTGACCGCGACCTCGCGGTCAAGTTCGTTTTGGAACGCTCGGTAAACTACGCCCATCCCGCCTCGGCCGATCACGTCTAAAAGCAGGTAGTCACCGAGGTCGTAGGGAAGCGTTGGGCCGGGGTCTCCTTTGGCACGGTTGGCCATCGGTAGAGTGACGGCGGGATCCTCGTTTTGTTCTTCGTGTGCACCGGGAACGTTCAGCCCAATGGTTTCAGCGCTGGGGTCGTGCGACCTAGGTGCATCGTGCGATAGAACGTTGCTGCTTTGCGAGATAAAGAAGGGAGCGTCCGATGGTGAAAAGCTAACGGGGACATCGTTGACGTCGATGTTCAGCGACACGCTTTTCGCGCGGCCGAACATATCCGCGGCATCCATCAATTCTTTCAGCTCGGACGCGATTTCTGGAAATTGAGCGAGGAACTCCTCGCGGGTGCTGAACTCCCCACTATCGCACGACTTTAGATAGGCAGCGAATGCACGATCGACGGCTTGATCGTCTTTCAAACCGTCGTCATTAACATTTGGGTTTGCATCGTCTGCCATGAAAATCTATCCCTCGCTTACGCCCAAGGGCTATTGTCAACGTCCATAATCGTACGCAGTTTTTGCAAGCCTCGCTTCAGCAAACCGGCAACTGCGGTATCGCTTTTACCCATCCGTTCGACAATTTCCGATAGCGGCAGGCCTTCCATGTAGCGAAGCCGAATCGCTTCGGCTTGGTTTTCGGGCAATTGGTGAAGTGCTTCCACCAAAGCGAGTGTCGCTTCGTCACGAATTGCCACACCGCTGGGACTGGTCGTGCTGCCAGGCAATTGAGCAATCCAAAGGTTTCCCGAAGCATCGCCTGCTGGAGCCTGAGCAACACTAACTTCGCGATTGAGCGATCGTTTCTTGGTAGAAATGTGACGAGTAACGGCGGTAGCTACGTTATTTTTGAGCATTCCTCGCAGCCAACCGGCAAACTCAGCCGGGGAATTCCCTCGAAAAGCCGGCAAATCTCGCTTAGCCTCTAAGTACGTTAGTTGAACAATGTCCGCTGGGTCGACTCGCTGGCGTAATCGCTCTGATAAATAGCGATGAGCGAGCATCAGCAAGTACCCACGATATTGTTCGAGTAACTCACCAAACGCATCGTTGTCGCCCTCTTTCGAGGCTAACAGCAAACGGGTTGTGGACATGTCTCCACTCACGAAAAGTCCTCAATCCTGATTATCACTGGGCGTAGGATTTGTATTGAAACGTTGGTCGTTCAATTCCGAAGGATACGACTTGCCTCACGATAGGCGAATCACCAAGAATACAATTTAGTCAATTGGCGGACGCTCGGACTGTTAAACTCGTTCTGGATAGCCGCAGATTCCCATTTACTGACACGAGAACACAATCCGTGGACAAACATCCTCCTCATGCCACTCGGAAATTAGCTTCGTGGGACGTTCCTACCGTGCCGGTGCTGATGACCGCGTTTTTGTCAGCGTTTTTGTCAATCGGGTGCGGAAGCTCTAGCAAAGACGATGCCAGCGTCGTTCCGCCGCCTAGTTCCCGCACCAACAGTGGTTCGGTCGATGGAAATCCAGAAGCGACGTTGGTTCCGCCGGGCAGTATGGAATTGCCACCTGATTTTGATCCCAGCGACGTCGACCACGAGCCGCAGAAGCAGCCCGCGTTCGAATTGCCCGATTCTCCCGACGACACAACTCAGTCCAATAACGAAGCGATTCGCGTAGAGTTTGCAACTTGGAATGACATCATGTCGGTTCCTAGGCAAACCGGCAAAATTACGGTCGTGGATTTATGGTCGCTTTCCTGCGAACCCTGCATGAGGGAGTTTCCCGGGCTTGTCAAAGTGCACCGCGAATTCGGCGAAAAGGTCGCATGCGTTTCAGCAAACGTGGACTTCGATGGCCGCAAACGTCGACCGCCGGAATACTACGAATCGAAAGTGGAAGCGTTCCTAGAACAAGTCAATGCGTTTGGGATGTCCGCATTCATTTGCAGTACGCCAAGCGAAGACGTTTACACGGATGCCAACATCGCATCCATTCCCGCAGTGTTGATTTATGACCGCGAGGGAACACCGGTGCGAGTGTTTGTGGACGCAGGTGAAACGCAAGGTTTCACTTATGAGGAAGATGTCATACCTCTGGTCGAGCAACTAGCGATGGTGGATTAGGTTCGTCGCAGATTCGCCGCATCCTTCATGATGGTCTCAATTCGATTGACGTTCTTTGAAATATTGTGGTGCTCGTCGATGAGCCGTTTTGCTGCGTCGACGTGTTGCTCAATAAGTTCCGGGTTATCGCAGTACGTTCTGATAGCGGCGGCAATTGACGTCGGATTCCCAGGTTCGGCCATGAACATCGTTGGTTCATCGCGTTGAAGTTCCACCGTTCCGCCCGCACGTGTCGCGATCACTGGCTTGCCGATCGCCATCGCTTCCAACACCACGTTCGGCATGCCTTCAAAAAGCGATGGCAGTATTAAAGCGTCGGCCGAAGCAATCCACGCGGGGGCGTTGTCTTGATGTCCAAGAAAGCGAACTTGATGCCGAGATAGCGTTCTGCGGGCCAAATTTTCCACGTCAACTCGCAACGGGCCGTCTCCGACAAACCAGACTTCGAGAGAGGGAACGTTCGTATCGGATTCAAGCAGCGACAAAGCTTCGATCAGATTGCGTTGCCCTTTCTCGGCTGTCATACGACCGACGCATATGAACGTGATTGCATTAGCCGATCTGGAAACTGAAACCGACGCGGCACTTTGTGACGTCACTTCGTCAACGTCGACGGGATTGGCAACAACGACAACGTCTTCCGGTGAAAGACCGTAGTAGTGGACCGCCGAGGCTGCGGCTTGTTGGCTAACTGCGATAACGGAAGTCGATTGGCGATACGCTTTGGCAAGCCTGCGTTTTTTGATTTGTACAAAACGTTTCTCCACCATCGGTACCGCTCGTTCCGGAGGGCTGACAATGGTTGATACGCGTGGGATGGAACGCGAAGTTGCCGCGGATCCTGCCAGCATGGTCATGTGAAACGTGCGATCGTAGATCACGTCGATTCGAGCGGCATCAAGAACGCTAAGCAAGTGTCGTGTTTGGTCTCGCAGGATGCGTCCAGGAAAGTAGAAGCCGCTTGCGGCGTCACTTGGCTGATAGGAATGTATCACCACGTCCTGCGGGACTTCAGCAAGCAGACAACCCTCGGCTTCGGTCATGTACAGGTGGGGTTCGAATACTTGACGATCCAAGTGCTTAAGCAATAGCAGAGTTTGCCGCTCGCTGCCGCCACCACGCATCGAGCTGATCATTAGCAGGACACGAATGCGTTGGCTAGAAGACGGCGAACCTGAGGGTGCATGGGTCAAGGAATCGCGACCTCTACCCAAACCAAACGGTGATCAGTGGCGTCAACCAATCGATTGTCCGGGGAAAACTGTTTTGGCCAAAAAACACCGCTTTCGACAACGCGAAACTGAGAGGAAGGTATCACGTAATCAATTCGCATCATGCGATCACGACCGAACAATGCGGTTTGGGTTTTAGCGGGATCCTTTTGGCCTAGCCAACGAGGCTTGCAGTCTTGCACAAGAGAATGAGCAAGCAATTTTTGCATCGCATCTTTCTGACTATCGCCCTCAATGGGATCGCTGTTCAGGTCGCCCGCAATCACAAAGTAAGCGTCCTTTTCGAGTCCGCCCGACTTGCCCTGGTCATCGACTATCCAGTCCGCGTCGGTAGCCGATAGGTAGTGTTCCCAGAACTTTATTTCATCGTGGTTGCGGCATCCATTGTGATCTTCTGGACCATCAAACACGGGCGGTGTGGGATGCGAAGCGAGTAGATGAATACGTTCGTCACCGACTTCAATCGGAACATCCACATGGTTCTTGCTGGACAATCGCAATTGTTCCCAAATGTCATCAGGAAAGTAAGGTTCGCCCGTCGTGGGATGCACGGGGCGTTTTGCGTTTGGGAAATCCCGCCAGAGGAATTTTTGAAACGTTCGCACTTCATCCGTCACGATTGGGTAACGGCTTAGCACCGCAAGAGCGTATTGGCCTTCGTACATTCCAAAGCCCCAGGCATCAACGGGATCCGTCAACTTTCCATTGCCATCTAAATCCAATCCCGATCGCAAGCCCGTGTTGGTGGGGACGGAATAAACATAGGGATAGTCCAAAGGTTGGCGATCGCCCTGGGGCACAGCCAGGAACTTTTCCGCAAACGCGTTGGCAACCGTGCCCGCTTGGTCATAGTCGACCTCGTTGAGCAAGAGAATGTCCGGGCGAACGGTTTGGATGACAGCGGCTAATTTCTCGGCCTGTTTATCTTTCCCGTCCGCCATCCGCTGGGCGACCTCACCAGCTTTGCTGCCGTAGAGCGAGACGTTGTAGGTCGCGACGCGAATGTTGGAATTGTCGAGTTGATCAATCGAAAGCTCTTCAACAGGATCTTGCGCGATGCACGCTTGAGTATGGACAATCGCAATCGCCCCTATGAAGAACGCAATAACGAGAGTGCTGAATGTTTGAAACATTTCGGGGGTTGCCTATAAGAAGGAAGACGTCAGATTGGCAGGCGTCAGTTTAACCTCTTTCCCGCAATTCATATCACCCCGCATGTCAGTTCCCTCGAAAGCCCCCATCACTGAGTTGCACCGACATCTTGGCGGACAATTTGTCCGCGGGGGGGCTGCACGCTTTTGTGTGTGGTCGCCCACTAGCAGTCAAGTTAATGTCGTGATCGTCAACCTAGACGGGCAAGTTCAGCAAACGCATGTGATGACTCCGGTCGATGGATACCACTACCTTGAACAGTCAGGGCTCGGGGTGGGCGCAAGATATTTTTACCAGTTCGATGGTGGACCGCTGCGACCCGATCCCGCGTCACGCTTTCAGCCCGACGGTGTCCATGGACCGAGCATGGTGTGCAGCGGTGACGAATCCGAATCGGCGTTCTCGTGGACGGACCAGTCGTGGTCAGGTATGCAACGGTCGGATCTAGTTATCTATGAGATGCATGTTGGAACGTTCACCGACGAAGGGACGTATGATTCGGCAATTGCGAGGCTAGATGAACTCGTCGAACTCGGTGTTACAGCTATCGAATTGCTTCCACTTGCGGATGCAGCAGGCAAATGGAATTGGGGGTACGACGGCGTGTGCTTGTTCGCACCCAACCGGAACTACGGTCACCCGGATCGACTCAAGTCCTTTGTCGATGCGGCTCATTCGAGAGGTTTGGCGGTAATTCTAGACGTTGTCTACAACCACCTTGGCCCCGAAGGCAACTACCTCGGCGAATCAGGCCCGTATTTGTCGTCGCGACATCATACCGTTTGGGGCAGCGCACCGAACTTCGACGATCCGCAGTACGGCGAGCAGGCTAGGCGTTTCTTCATTGCCAATGCCATCTACTGGCTTGACGAATTTCACTTTGACGGTCTTCGTGTTGATGCGATCCACTGCATGCTCGATGATCAAAAACCACATGTCGTTGTCGAGATGGCGCAAGCCGTCCGCGATTGGTCCGTGGAAAGTGGCCGGTTGGCAATCTTGATTGCAGAATCCAACGTCTATGATCCCGGAATGACTCAGCCCATTCATGCCGATGGTTGTGGATTTGATGCCCAGTGGGGCGATTGTTTTCTTCACAGCATGTTCGCTGTGGTGCGTCCAGGTGAACAACTTTGTCAGCGGATCTATCAGCCCGGGGACGATTTGGATCAAGTACTGCGAATGGGATATGTGTATTCCGGCACAATTCGAGAACCACGCAAACGCCATGACCTGGGCGAACGTGTAGACACGATGCCCTTGGTCTATTCCATTCAAAATCACGATTTCATAGGCAACCATCCGCTAGGAAAGCGTCTGCACCAACTGACAAGCTTAGAAACTCAACGGGCTGCCGCCGCTTTGTTGATTCTTTCACCTGCGATACCGATGTTGTTTATGGGGGAAGAGTTCGCATGCGAAAAGCCGTTCCAGTTCTTTGTTGATTTTGGTGATGAACATTTGCGACAAGCGGTTGTCGAAGGACGGCGTCGCGAGTATCCCCAGCACCAATGGAACGACGGCAATTCACCTATTGATCCTGCTGCCTTTTTTGACTCGAAGATTGGACCCGCTAGCAACGGCAACGCATCGATGCGGGCTTGGTACCAAGATCTAATTCAAATGAGGAAGCAGTTGATTTCCGATGGATTACTTTCGAGCGTGAACGTACGCATCGAAACGGATCTCGATGAAGGTCTGTTTCGACTTCGCTATGAGTCGTCGAGTCGGTGGGCCGAAGTGATCGTTCGCCTGAACGAAAAAAGCCAGATGAAAGAACCGCTAACGATTCCCGCATCTGGCCAAATTGTTTTAGATTCGCTCAACAGTGATTCTGAACGACTGGAGCCAAATCACGCGCGTGTCGTGACTTCTTAGTGCTTGTGTTCGAATTCTGGTTTTTTGCCTTCGTAGGCTTCGTAAAAGTCAAAGATGGATTTTTCGAGTGCCTTTGCGGTCTCAGGATCAGAAGACTGCTTTGCCTTCATCGCCATCACCATCACTTTGTGAGCCGCCATTAGCTTCTTTCCGTAAGCAGGGTCATCCGACTTGATTCGTTGTGCCATGAAGTACGACGCGATGATCTCTTGCACGTTCGAAGCGTGATCTTCTTTGGTGACAACCCAGCGAGTGGCTTGGTTAACCGACTGGGCATCACCTTTGCCGGCAAGCGCCGTGATTTCAATCTGGGATTTGGAAATGGTGTGCTCGTCTTCCAACATCTCTTCGAAGCGACGTTGATCTGCATAAATTCCGCATGGAACTTGGCAGTGAGCTGAGGCAATGGATGCGAATGCGAGAGCAAAAACCGTGGAAGCAAAAAATCGGTGCATGGGGAGGGGTCCTGGTTGGAAGGTGTGAAAATGGGCATCGCAGTTTCGCGAAGTCTGGATTGTAACCACTAAGCCAAGTGTTCGTGAATTCAGTGTGTTTGCGAATTTGCGGCGATTGCAAAACGTCCTAGGGGCGCCGTTTTTCCGACCCTAATGATTTAGCTGCTCTTCAATTCTTTCGTCGCTTTGTTTGGTCGCCAGTGCGCCCCACAGGCCATAGGGGCTTTTGCTGCCAGGCGCTCGAGCACCTTGTCCGCCCAGCATCACCGGCAATTCCGATGGGTCACCGGCATCTATCGAATCGGTGATGAAGACAACGGCACCATCGGCCAACAACACATGGGCTCCGCCCTGATGGCGACTCGATACCGTTAACGATCCGATGCCCGAATCGCCACCGGCCATGCAGACCTCGCGATTGGGTGGCAGTACCATGTTCACGCTTGTGTACAGCCCTGCCCCATCGGCCCAACGAAACCCTCGTTGCTGGTCACCTTGGCCGAGTCCAGGCGGTCCACCGGAAGTTAGTTTCCAATACCCGGGGCGTTTGGGATCGATAAATTCTTTGCAAAGCAGACTTTGATCGTGTATCCGTGACCAGGATTGCTGCATCAGTCCTTGCGATCGAACGTCACCGTCGCTTCGTCCTGACACAATCTCACCACACATGATCGTGTTCGTTAGACCATCAGTAAGTTGTCGAAAGAGAGTCGATTGACGAGGCACAAAAACTCCTCGTCCTGATGCTTCGATTTGCTTGTCCCGGTCAGTCACCCATTCCCTTTTGTTCACATCAAAACGCGTTGCGCCGGTGTTCATCCAGTGCAATGCATCTCCGATGCAAGCGGCATAGTTCGTACGTCCATGCGCGGGTAGACCAACGCCGGGATCCGAGGGGCAGCGATACACGGGGATCTCGGATTGCCATGGTTCGTACTGACGGGTCCATGGCGCGGGGCCCATTGATGCGTAGGAGGCATCACCATCACGGCCTGAATCTCCATTGCGGATCTGTTCCCACAATCGTTGCTGTTCGACGAACGGTAGAACCTCGACTAGGAAGCTAAGTCGATAACGATTGTTGCCCGGTCGTTCCCATCCACCGCTATCAGAATCCAATTCGTAGGTGCCTCCCATTTGCATGGGCAGCGATTTGAACGCCGCATGAAAGTTGTGAAGTCCGAGTCCTAGCTGTTTAAAGTTGTTCGAGCACGACATTCGACGAGCGGCTTCCCGCGCGCCTCGAGTAGCCGGTAGCAACAACCCGAGCAATATCGCAATGATGGCGGTGACGACCAGAACTTCCATGATCGTAAATCCCGACGGTTGATTTTCGTAATCCGGCCGTTTTCGATCAGTGCCACATTGAATGATTTTCGCATTCATTCGCTTTGGCCCTCTGACAAAAGTCGCAATTGTTCATCGTACTGGCGGTATTCGTCGGGCGACGAATTCGGGGCCGTGGCACTATCGATGACCTGGATGCCGGGTCTCGACGAGCAGCCCGAAATGAAGGCAAGGCTCACCAAGCAAAAGAAAATGTCGTGTAGGGCGACTCGATTCCCGCTCATCTACCACCTCGATGACATGCGATTTCTTCCCATATTGGGAACCAGGAATTCCACCTCACACGTCGTCAAAGTGGAACGTTTCGATTAACCTGCCACGCTTGCGAAGTCGGATCGGTACGCACTTCCCGTCTTCGCTCACCTGCATTCTACGGATTTTCACGACTCGTAACCCCCTTTTTTGATCCCATGAGAAGTTTAGATGTATTCGGCGTCGGCAACGCACTAGTGGACGTTCAGGCCCGTGTCGATGACGCGTTCCTAGATCGCTTGAAACTCGACAAAGGCATCATGACGCTGGTCGATGACGAAGCTCAGGCCAAAGTGCTGGGGGAACTATCGGGACGACCGCTTAATCGTTGTGCCGGTGGTTCGGCCGCCAACACAATTGTGGCCGTTGCCGAGTTTGGTGGTACCGCGGCATTTGTGGGCAAGGTTGGCAGCGACGACATCGGAAAGTTCTTCGTTCGTGACATGAGTGATCTTGGAATCGCAGTTGATGTCGAGCCCGCCGACGCGCCGACGGGAACTTGCGCAGTGTTGATCACCGAAGATGCCCAGCGAACAATGCTAACCAACTTGGCCGCTTCGGTGACCTTGACCGAAGCTGATATTGACGAAGAGCTCATCAAGAAGTCCAAGTACGTTTACATCGAAGGCTACTTGTTGACTGGCGAAAATACCAAGGCCGCGGCCTACCGCGCGATGGACCTTGCGAAAAAGAACAACACCAAAGTCGCGTTCACGGCTTCGGACCCCTTTTTGGTAAACATGATCCGAGATGAAATTTGGGACCTTATTAAAGGTCCGGTTGACTTGTTTTTCTGCAATGAAGAAGAAGCAAAAAGTTTGACTGGTGAGTCCGACCCAGTCATGTGCGCCAGCAAGATTCACCAGCATGCGGAAAACGTGGCTTTAACGCTTGGGAACAAGGGTTCGCTTGTTATGCACGGTGGCGAATCGTTCCCAATCGAGGGCGTCAACGTCAAAGCGATCGATACCACGGGAGCGGGCGACATGTACGCCGGCGGACTCTTATACGGAATCACCAACGGCCTGAGTTGGCGACAGGCTGGCCATCTGGCATCACACGCCGCTGGACGAATCGTGTCGCAAATGGGCGCTCGCATGGAACGCAAATTTACGGACGATGAGATCAAAGCGTTTGGCGAACTTGACGCGGTCTAACAGAACCACGGTATCACGAAGCGTGGTCTGGTTGACCGCATGATTGATTCGATGGGCGGCCAGTGGAAACTGGCCGCATGAAGTTTGATTGGCCGGTCGAAAACCGGCCCCCCACGACGCGAATTAACTGTTGGCTTTCGCGTACGCACGGACGTCGGTTTCAAGAGCGGCCAAACGCGCTTTCAACGTTTCAGAGGCTTGATCCAGGTCTTGCGATTGGTCCGCGGGCAATCTTGTGAATACATAGAGCTTGATCTTGGGTTCAGTGCCGCTGGGGCGACACGCAACGTAATTGCCCTCTTCGGCCAAGTCCAAAATAATCAAATCACCCTCGGGTCCCACAAGTTTGGAAGACTCGCCCGTCGCGGTATCGGTGATGGTACCAGCGGCATAGTCGCGCACCTTAGCGATGTTGATTCCGGCGACAGCCTTCGGTGGCGATGTACGAAAGGCTTTCATTAATCGCTGCATGGCGGCCATTCCTTCGCTGCCTTCCATTACCAAATTGATCAGGAATTCACGATGGTAGCCATGCTTGCGATGTAAGTCGCACAAATAGTCGTGCATTGATTGGCCTTTGGCTTTTAGTTCCGCCGCCAATTCGCACATCAACATGCTGGCAACCGCACCGTCTTTGTCACGGCAATATTGTCCGACAAGGTAGCCGTGCGATTCTTCGGTGCCGTAGACAAAATCGTCCGGTCCTTCTTGGTCCATCACCGCCGCGATGTGCTTGAAGCCAACGAGCAGATCACCGACGCAACGAACGTTGTAGCTCTCGGCAATCCGCCGAGTCAGTTCAGTTGTCACGAGGGTTTTGATGATGTACGAAGACGGCGTCAATGTTCCTGCTGCCGCACGCTTGCTGAGGACGTACTCGCCAAGGATCGCACCGATTTCGTTGCCATTGAATGTTCGCCATTCACCCGCGGTATCCGTCGTGATAGGAGCAGCAACACCAATGCGGTCGCAATCGGGGTCAGTAGCTAGAATCATATTCGCCCCAGTCTTTCGAGCATGCTCAATCGGGGCTTCGAAAATTACCTTGTTTTCTGGGTTGGACACATGCCCGGGGACATTGGGGAAGTCGCCGTTGGGTTCCGCGTGCGGGCCGTACACTTCGATGTCGGTGAAGCCATCTTTTTCTGCTAGCGGAACAACGGCCGCGGCACCAACACCGTGCAAAGGTGTGTAAAGAATCTTGGCATCGCGTGGGCCTTCGAATGCGCAGGCGATGGCGGCTTCGAAGTAAGCCTTGTCCACTTCGTCGGTCACAATTTCGACGCGGCCATCGGCGACAGCCTCGGCGAACGGTGTGACTTTGATTTGTTGGCAATTCATGACTCGCTCGATGATCGCCTTGTCATGAGGAGGCAGTACTTGAGCACCGCTGGACCAGTAAACCTTCACCGCGTTGTCGCTCGGTGGATTGTGGCTGGCAGTCACCATGATGCCGCAATCGCAGTTCTTGTAGCGAACCGCAAACGACAACTGGGGCGTAGCGCGGTAATCGTCTAGCAAGTACACCTTGATTCCAGCGGCGACCATGATTCCGGCGCACAGTTCAGTGAAGTGTCGTGACTTGTGGCGAGTGTCATAAGCAATCGCGCACGAGAGTTCTTTTTTTCCGCCGTGATATTGCACCACATAGTCGGCGAGTCCCTGAGCACTTTCGCCGATGGTGCGGTCGTTGATCGCATTGGATCCGATCGAATACATTCGTCCGCGGCGTCCGCCGGTTCCGAACGGAATGATCGTCCAAAAAACGTCGTCAAGTTTTTGCCATTTGCCGTCGTTGATATGAGCGATCACTTCATCGCGATACTCGGCATACCGATCCTCGGTAAGCCAAACTTGAATATTCTTGGACGCCGCTTCGCTGATCGATCCATTGGTGGCGGCCTGCTTGACCAAGGCGATTGATTTTTCGGTGGTATCGGTAGTGCTCATGTCGTTGTTCAGCGAATAAGGTGGGGGCCAAGAAGAGATATGCTTTGATTCTATTGGTTTGATCCGACCCGTGGGAGCGGGCGGGGCCCTGAGAATGGGCCGTCACACCCGACTGGCATATCTGACGCCATAATATTCGCATCTAACCCCATTCATCCCACACACCCTTCAGCTCGATTTTTTTCATGAGTGAATTGATTATCAGCGTCAGCGGCCTTCGCGGAATCGTTGGCGAAACACTGACGCCCGAAATAGCCGCTCGCTTTGTCGCGGCATTCGCATCGAAGTTGCCAGAGGGACCCATCATCATCGGTCGCGACGGACGCAGCAGTGGTCCCATGCTTAGCCGAGCCATCATCGCGTCTTTGATGGCTTGCGGTCGAACATGTGTCGATGTTGATGTTGCGGCCACGCCCACGATCGGCGTGCTCGTTCGTCAGCGCGGTGCCGCTGGGGCGGTCATGGTATCGGCCAGTCATAATCCACCGCCTTATAACGGCATCAAGTTGTTTGGAGCTAGCGGTCGCGTGCTTGATGCGAAGACAGGATCCGAAGTTCGGGACGCTTACCTTGCCGGCGAGAACGCCTATTGTCCGTTCGATCAAATCGGCCTTGTTGATCATGATTCG
This sequence comes from Rubripirellula amarantea, assembly GCF_007859865.1. Lineage (NCBI taxonomy): Bacteria > Pseudomonadati > Planctomycetota > Planctomycetia > Pirellulales > Pirellulaceae > Rubripirellula > Rubripirellula amarantea. The sequence continues at coordinate 2,370,258 of NZ_SJPI01000001.1, forward strand.
GACCCCCATGAACCGCACCTCGAGAAAGTGTTGGCCACCGTAGATCAGCTTGCGATTCGAGCGGCTGGCTTTCGTGTTTTGATCGATAGCAATCACGGTGCGGGAAGTCTCTTGGGCAAGCGGTTGCTGGACTCGCTAGGTTGCGAAGTCGTCGCGGTCGGTGATACGCCAGACGGAAATTTCGCTCACGTACCCGAGCCGACCGCCGAGAACCTGCAAGGCATTGCATCGCAAGTGAGGGAAGGAAAATGTGCCGTCGGTTTCTGCCAAGATCCCGATGCCGATCGTTTGGCGTTGGTCGATGAAAAAGGCGACTACGTGGGCGAGGAGTACACGTTGGCGTTGTGTGTTAAGCATGCACTCACGCAAGAAGAAACGTTTGGCCCGATAGTGATCAACGGTGCCACCAGTGGAATGAGCGAGCGACTGGCACAAGCGGCCAAAGTTGGCTGCCATCGAAGTGCCGTGGGCGAAGCGAACGTCGCTGACATGATGATCGAGGTTGGTGCAACCTACGGTGGCGAAGGCAACGGAGGTCCAATTGATCCTCGCGTTGGCTATGTCCGCGACAGTTTCGTGGGGATGGCTCAGGTTCTCGACCTGATGGCGGCGACTGGCAAACCGCTTTCGCAACTTGCCGCTGAAATTCCCAAACTGCACATTCACAAGTCCAAGGCCACGGTTACCGCTGAACGTTTGCCAGCATTGTTTGAGGCTTTAATCGCGAAGTATCCCGAGGCAGAAGCTCAAACGGGCGACGGTCTGCGGTTGTCATGGCAAGACAAATGGCTGCTCGTCCGAGGCAGCAATACCGAGCCCATTGTGCGGCTAATCGCCGAGGCTGAATCGGAATCCGAAGCCGTGTCGATGTGCGAAGCGGCTGCTGCGTTACTGTAATGTGATGAGGCGGCGGGCTTGGGATGATCCAAGGCTTGCCTATCTTTTCTTGACGCCGTGAACTGCCATCGGGTAATTCCCTAGATTCAGTGGGCTCAATGCCCACACGTTCTTTGTTTCTGGGTAATTTTCGGTGTATTCGTGACGTTCAAGAATTGGCTTCGGTATCCCATCGATATTCGTCGAGCAAGAAAAATGCTCGACGCTCGTGATGCCGACTCAACAGAGTCGCTCACGAGCCGACCGGTGGTTCTGGACTTACAGACACGCGATTTCGTGGTCGACGGAGCTCGACACTTGGCCGCGATCGCAATGAATGCCAACTTGCTCGGTTCGCCTTGTTGGTTGCGATGTTCCGACGGGATTCTCGCAACGATCAGCCGAAAGACCCACGGCCGCGAAATGTTGATGCTTCGCGGAGTAACGCATCTGCGACCGTCGCAGCGAATTCCAGACACGAGTTTGGTTTTGAGTGACGTAGAGCCCGGTGACGCCCACGCCATCTGGATGCGTTTAGGCTGCGATATCGAACTCGACTACCCCGTGATGCCCTATCCGATGCTTCCGGCAACGATCGGTCAGTATCCGCCGTCCAACCTTGCTGGACTGCGGGCCAATCGCGATCGAATTAGACTTCTATTCGCAGGGAACCAGAAGCCTTCTTACGGACAAGGAAAGATCGGTCGGCAATTCAACATCTGCGATCGCATCGAGGTGCTCGCAGCGATTCGTGAGTCATTTGAAAGTCGGATCGTCAGTTCACTCGCCGGTGCCGACCAAAACTCGATTGCTTTGTTGGATTCGAGAGAGTCATGCATCGAGGCATCGGATTGGTTGCCAACGCTTTCAACCGCAAACTTTTTCTTGTGTTGTCCCGGTTCATCTCAACCGACGTGTCATCACTTGGTCGAAGCCATGAGTGTAGGGACGATTCCCCTGCTCGAGTACGGCGATCGAGTCACGCCGCAACTTGTGGACGGTGAAACGGCGATTACGTTTCGAGGTGCCAAAGGGTTGGTCGAGGCGGTTGAGCGAATCACAGAAATGTCAGCGGACGATATTGCGACGATGAGCCAAAACGTAACTCGCTTCTTTGATCATCACTTGTGCCAACGAAGATTCTTGAAGGGCCTGCGTGATGGGGTCATCGCTGCGACTGAGCAAAGAATTAGCCTGCCGTTTCATCACGAAAACTTATACGCCTCCTCTCAACTAGCACCGCTCGCTGCAAGGCAAGCGGCTTGAACCAGCCATGTCGACAAACGCCCCTGTGAATGCCGCAATGAACGCCACCCTGAACGCTCCCAAATTGATTAGCGTGGTGCTTTCGACGTACAACCAACCTGTATGGCTGGCGAAAGTGCTGCGGGGGTATCAATCACAAACATTTCGCAATTTCGAAATCGTCATTGCAGACGACGGTTCGGGGACTCAAACACGCGAAGTGGTGAAAAGGTTTCAATCAGAAACGGACCTGACGATTCGGCACATTTGGCACGAAGACGATGGTTTCCGCAAATGCACGATTCTCAATCGTGGAATCCAGGCCTCCGAGGGCGACTATGTTTTGTTCTCGGACGGTGACTGTGTTCCGCGTGCTGACTTTGTGGGAAACCACCATGCGGCAGCCAAACGTGGTCATTTCCTATCGGGCGGCTACTACAAATTGTCCATGCCGCTAAGCGAAAAGATCAGCGAGCAAGACATCGAGTCGGGGGAAGCATTTGAGCTCGCTTGGCTAAGAAGGCAGGGCTTGCCGTTCTCCCATCGTTGGCTGCGAATCGCTGCTGGAAAGTACACGGCCCCGTTTCTCAATTCGCTAACCACGACCCGGCCTACTTGGAACGGCAACAACTCATCGGGGTGGAAGTCTGATATCGTCTCTGCGGGCGGTTTTGACGAGCGGATGCGGTACGGCGGAGAGGATCGTGAATTAGGCGAACGACTCGAAAACGCCGGGATTCATGGAATTCATATCCGTTTCGATACGCTGTTGCTGCATTTGGATCATGGTCGTGGTTACGCCAACGACGAAGATTTGAATCGGAACCTCGCGATTCGCCGGGAAACGAGGGATTCCGGGCGCACCCGGACCGATCATGGGATCGCACGAGCCGCCTAGTGATTGCACCGGCGGCAACGTCCACCATTTCCTGAACGCGTGTCGCGCGTGGCTATAATGGCTGACCGCCCCATTTTTTCGCGAGTTGGACCCAAAGTAGGTTTTCTGCAGCCCGTGAAGTTGTTTGAAGCATGATTGATGTTAAGGCGTGATCTGGGGACTCATCAGCCTCGCTCATTGAGTCATTTCCCAGTTCGCTTAGAATTATTAGGTGACAGATCAGTCGCCAGCCGAGTCTCTCTTTTTTCCTGTTCTCTAGCGTTTAGCTCTACCTCGTATGTCCCACAAAAACGGATCGGCCGCGCCAGCCCCTACTCAACTTGGTGCAGACACTTCGCCGGAAGCCATTGCAGCTCGGCTTCGCGAAAACCTTTTGCAAGAGAAAGGCGAGCTTGAGGTCGACAAGATTTTCAAGGCCTTGGTCAAGTTAGAGGGATCTGACCTTCACATGAAGGTCGGCCAGCCGCCGATGGTGCGTGTTCGAGGGGAACTGAAGCCTCTAAACCGTCCGCCGATTGAAGCTGAAGAAATGGTTCGGTTGTTGATTCCAATGATGGATCACCGAAACTTGATGATCTTCGAAGCGGAAGGTGGAGCTGACTTTTCGCACACCATGCATGTCGACGGAGTCCGGTGGCGTTTCCGTATCAATATGCTCAAGTCGCTTGGCAACATTGGTTTGGTCGCTCGGCGGATTAGCAATTTCATCCCTGACTTCAGGGGACTTTTCTTGCCCGCTTCGATTGAAGAGCTTTGTCACTATGATCAGGGAATGGTGCTGCTGGCGGGTGTGACTGGCTCGGGTAAAAGTACAACCATTGGATCGATGCTGAACTACATCAACAGCATTTATCGTAAGCACATTCTGACGTTGGAAGATCCAATCGAGTTTATCTTCACCGAAGACAAGTCGTTGATCAATCAACGTGAAATTGGCCAAGACGTCAAAGACTTTGAAATCGGAATGAAGCATGCCGTGCGGGAAGACCCCGACATCATTCTGGTGGGTGAGCTTCGTGACGAAGAAACGTTCATGACGGCGATTCACGCCGCCGAGACTGGGCACTTGGTGTTCGGAACGATTCACGCGTCGAGCGCATCGACAACGATTGGACGGATTTTGGATTTGTTCCCCGAGGAAATGCACGGGGCAATTCGGTCGGCGATCGCGTTTAATATGAAGGGCATCGTGGCTCAAAAACTTCTCAAGAGTATCCGCCCTGGCGTGCCTCGAGTGCCAACGTGCGAAGTGATGACCTTTAATCCGATTGTTCGAAAGTTGGTGCTCGAAGGTCAGGACCAAAAACTGCCCGATGCAATCCGCATGGGGGCTGATGACGGAATGCAAGACTTCACAATGAGCTTGAAGCAGTTGATTGACGATGAATTGATCGATCGACCGACTGCGTTTGCCGTCGCGCCCAACAAGGACGCGTTGAAGATGGCACTCAAGGGCATTGATGTCAGTGCGCCGGGTATTTTGTAGCACTCGCTATCGGTAGCGCCGAGTAATTTGTGCACCGGATTCTTCGGAGCACCGAGGGATTCAAGGCTTTGGAAAACTCGGGATGCTGGGCGATTTGCATCCCTGAGCGTCTGGCCGTGTCAGGTGCCGGGGGTTTTCAGGAGGGCATGGGCGGGTATTTTGCAGCATTCCTAGCCGAGTATCCTGTCGCATTTTCCCACCTCAACGGTGTCTCAGCCTCCGACCTATCGTCTTGACCTGCACCGCGTTTTCCGTTCGCAAAGTCGCGGAATGTCGCCTTTCTTCCCCTCCCCCATCCCCTTTCACAGAAACTGCCGAGCATGGCTGAACAAGAAGAAATCCAACTTTGGCAAACCGTCACCCCTGTAGAGTTCGAACCGAAGCTGCCTCGAACCGAAGCTCAGGCCCTGCTGATTTCAGCTCGCCAGGGAGCCGGCTACGCCATCGCCGCGGGCCAAACGGCGCACGCCGTGAAATCGCGGGCAACCCATATGCTGCTGGATTTCTCGCAAACCGGGTGTGCAATCCGTTACCAAATCGATGGTGCCTGGGAGCAACTACCGCCGATGGATCGCGAGACCGGCGACGCGATGCTGTATGCCTTGAAGCAGATTTGTCAGATGAATCCTGCCGACCGTCGTAGCGCTCAGTCGGGTAAATGCGGAATCAAGTTTGTCAAAGATAAGTTTGACTTGATCCTGCAATCCCAGGGTGTGCCCACTGGGGAACGAGTGTTGGTTCGCATTGACGCATTGAAGATCCCATTCGAACGAATGAGTGATTTGGGAATGCGTGACAAGATGTTCGAGAAGCTGAAAGAACGCTTGGACTCTGAATCGAACATCATCTTAATCACGTGTCCCAAAGGCGAAGGGCTAACCACAACTTGGACCGTTGCGTTGAACGCGGCGGATCGTTTGGTGCGTGACTTCCAGTCGTTTGAAGATCAGGGCAGCCCTGAACCCGAGATCATCAATATTAGCGCTAACTTTTATGGCGGCGATACCGGACACACCGAGTTGTCGATGCTAAAGAAGATGATTTTGAAGGAACCCGACGTATTGATGTTCCCGGAACTACCGGAGGCTGAAACGCTTGAGCTTGCGATTGAACAAGTCGAAAAGATCGAAAAACAGATCTACACTCGAATGGTTGCACCAGGAGCGATCGAAGGCCTGGTTGCCTTTGCAGCGAAGTATCCTGGTCTGCGAAATCGAATCGCTGATCGTATCGGAGCAGTACTCGGCCAGAAGTTGATTCGCCGATTATGCGACAACTGTAAGGTCGGGTTCGAGCCTCCGCCGCAATTGCTTCAGCAGTTGGGCATTCCGGCTGGTCGAGTCGGTGTTCTGTATCAGCCGTTCATTCCGCCACCGATTGAACAGCAGGTCGACGAACAGGGCCGACCGGCACCGATCACTCCCTGTCCCGTTTGCAATGGTCGTGGCTACTATGGACGCATCGCGATTTTTGAACTGCTTGTGCCGGGGGAAAAGTTCAAAGCCGCTTTGAAGAAGACTCAAGATGTGGCCCAGTTGACCGCAATTGCTAAATCCGAGGGGCACCGCGGTTTGCAGTCCGAGGCGGTGATGACGGTAGCTCGAGGATTAACCGGACTTGATGAGGTCAAGCGTGCGTTTGCGAAACGATAGTGTCTTGCGATATCGCTCTCTCTCTGCTGGCCCAATTTGATGTCTGAAGCTCAAGCCCCCTCGATGAACGTTGGATCGCCGGACGCCCCATCGGTAGCCGTGATTATACCGGCGGCGGGCAGCGGACAACGTTTCGGTGCGACCACGAACAAGCTGTTCGCTTTGCTCGACGGTCAACCGCTTTGGCTGCACTCGGTGAGGCGGTTAAGGCAGAACCCGATGGTCGGGTCGATTGTGATGGCGGTTTCCGATCAAGATCGCGTGCACTTCGAGAACGATCACGCTGCGGATCTTCGTACCTATGAAGTGCAGCTTGTCCGAGGCGGCACCGAACGCAGTGATAGTGTGCAATCGGCACTGGGTTATCTTGCCGATGCCAAAGAGCGGCTCGTTGCCGTTCATGATGCAGCTCGACCGTTGATTCGCCAGCGAGATTTGGATGCTGTTTTCACTGCGGCAAACCAGACTGGGGCTGCAATTTTGACCGTTCCTGTTTCGGGCACCGTGCGCCGCGATTTGGGTGAGCGAACCGAGACGGTGGATCGGCGTCACTTACATATCGCGCTGACTCCGCAGGTCTTTGAAGCTGGGTTGTTGCGAAGTGCCTATGCAAAGCACAATGGACGCCCAGCCACCGATGACGCCGAATTGGTTGAACGATGCGGTCACCCGGTCACGCTTGTTTGCGGTGGCACTGACAACCTGAAGATTACCTACCCTGAAGACCTGATCGTTGCCGAAGCGATTCTGCGTTCGCAACTGGCTCAAGACGCCTGATTCAAACCTCTCGATTCGAAACCACGACTGACGAAATGCCCGATTCAAGCTTGACCACCACCGATCTCCTCGAAGAACTGCGTTGGCGCGGACTGATCCATCAATGCACCGATGAGGACGGCCTCGCAAAGTTACTGGCTTCAGGACCGCAAACGGTCTACATCGGATTTGATCCAACGGCATCAAGCCTACATGTGGGTTCGTTGATGCAATTAATGATGCTTCGGCGATTTCAACAGGCCGGACATCACCCTATCGCACTCGTTGGTGGTGCGACCGGCATGATTGGCGACCCGAGCGGTAAGAGCGAAGAACGCAATCTATTGTCCGCCGATCAACTTCAAGAGAACGTTGACGGGGTGGCGACGCAGATGCGATCGACGCTCGACTTTGAAGGTAAGAATGCTGCCAAGCTGCTAAACAATTTCGATTGGATGAAGGGTTACTCTTACCTTGAGTTCTTGCGTGATGTCGGGAAGAATTTTCCAGTTGGCGCCATGATGGGCAAAGAATCAGTCCGATCGCGGCTCGAAAGTGAAGTCGGACTTAGCTACACCGAGTTCAGCTACATGCTGCTGCAGGCCTACGACTTTGTTTACTTGGCCAAGAACCATGGTTGCCGAATCCAAGCCGGTGGTAGTGATCAGTGGGGTAACGTGACTGCCGGAATCGACCTTGGTCGTCGCATGTTGGGGCAACAACTCTTCGGTGTTACCGCACCATTGCTAACGACCAGCGATGGCAAAAAGATGGGGAAGACCGAAAAGGGCGCGATTTGGCTTGATCCTAATCGCACGAGTCCTTACGAATTCTACCAGTACTGGCGAAACGTCGACGATGCCGACGTGATGCGCTGCATTGCCTACCTCACCGAAATCAAGCGAGACGAATACGACTCACTTGCCGAAGCTACGGCAAACGATCCTGGAAAGCGAACCGCGCAAAACCGCTTGGCCGAATGGATGACTTCGTTCATTCACGGCGATGCCGGGCTCAAAGCTGCCACGAGTGCCTCGGACATTTTGTTCGGTGGTGAGATCGGTGACGCGACGGATGCAATGCTCGACGGAATCTTTGCTGACGTGCCGAGCAGTGAGGTTGCTCGCGGTGTGCTCGATGGCGATGGCTACTGGATTGTGGAAGCCCTGCAAGCGACCGGCTTGGTCAAGTCGGGCGGCGAAGCTCGTCGAGCGATTAAAGAGGGCGGCGTGTACCTAAACAACACTCGCGTCGAAGATGAAAAAATGCGTTTAACGACGAAAGACTTAGCCAGTGAAACGGTGATGGTCTTTCGGCGGGGCAAGCGGAAATACTCGCTGTTGAAGTTTGTCGAGTAGTTGGTCCCGGGCTAGGCTCGCAGTAGCATTTCGCGGCATACGTCTGCGATTGCGTCGCGTGACGCTAGGTGGAACGTTGGAATACGAGACGCGATCAGCGGCCCGGCGATCGAAGTGTAGTCGTTGATGTCAGCGGTGTTGATAATGACCGCGACGGCACGTCCTCGGTTGGACAACCCGACCAAGGATGCAATTGATTCGGGCGTCGCCTGCTGAAGAATTACCAGCAGCGTGGTGTCGGTGGATAGTTGCGATTCGCTTTCGACCAGCATCTCTGCCAACGTCAGTCCGTCGGTCCGTTCAAGTCTTGCCAAAGTGCGATGCACCTCTTTGAACTGAACCGGCCCGCGCGACGGTTTGATGATTATCGGGCGTAGTCGGTCGTTCGATTCGTTCATCGAACCGGCCTTGGCTGCCGCATCGCGAACGCGGTGATCGCCCATCCAACCCTCGGTCCGAATACGATCGGCGGCGTCTCGACCATTCGTTGCTATACCAAACGGTTCGTTAGATTCGTGAAGCGACGAAGCGATCGATGCAGCGGCCGTAACCGCCAAGTCGCTTCGGACGGGTTCATGATGTTTGGGATTCGTCGTGACGTGCAGGTCAAGGATAATGGTTGCACCGACGATGGATGACGGTTCGTAGATCTTGCTGTGTAAAGTTCCCGTTCGTGCTGTCGCCGCCCAGTGAACGCTACGCATGGGGTCACCAATTTGCCATTGCCGAATGCCTCGCAATCGCGTGGGATCGTCCATCACGTTCTCGCGCATACGGATCTCACCGATCGGTCGCCTTGAACCGATCTCATACGAAGTTAACGCGACAACTTCGGGCAGAACAGTGACGAACTGAGGCTGCGTACCGACGCGGAAACGACGAAACAAGCCCATCATGTCGCCGGTTTCCAACACGGTGGGCCCGATTTGAACGTAGCCACGGCGATGGCATCGAACTTTGTAACTTAGTTCTTTTGTTTCCCCCGGCCAAAGCATCATCACGGCTAATCGCTCGCCTTCGATTTGCAGGGCCGGCGCATCAGCATCAAGCACTTGTCGAGCCAGTAGATCCTCGACTAACACCCACACCGTGGGCAATCGACTGGTGTTGGTGACCGTCACTGTTGCAGCAACCAACGAACCAATTTTCAGTTCTTCATCATCGGTGATTCGCTCGGCAATCGTCGATGTGGACCACAAGTTCGCTAATGCGTAGTTGGTCGCGATCAACAAACCCGCCGCGACTCCGGCAAGCACCCACAGCGAGGCTCCGAACACCATGCCCACTAGCAGTAATCCAGCGATCGCGGCGATGACGCCAAACTTCGGCACGCCCGCTGACGTCGAATTTGCTGACGTCGAACTTGCTGACGTCGGATTTGCTGAGGTCGCATTGGCTTGGGACGTCACCGCAGTCTTCATCAGGATGCGTCGATTGTGGGGACAGCGATCTCGTTCACGATCTGGTCAAGGACCCGCTCGGTTGTCACTTTGCGAAGTCGGCTCTCGGGCCTCAGGATCACTCGATGGTTCATCACTGGGGCAATGATCTTTTTCAAATCGTCTGGCAAGACATAACTACGACCGCGAATGGCCGCCATTGCTTGCGAACAACGAAACAACGCGATGCTGGCGCGCGGGCTACCGCCGAGCGCTAGGTCTTCGTGCGTCCGAGTTTGAGCCACGATCTGCAGCAGGTACTGACGCAAACGCGGATCGACGTGAACTCGTTTGATCGCAATTTGAGCGGCTGCAATTTCCGATGCTTTGGCGACCGGTTTGATCGTATCGACCGGATGAACGTGCTGCAGCATTTCCAGCATGCGAAGTTCTTCTTCCATCGTTGGATAGCCGAGCGTGAACCGCATCATGAACCGGTCTAGCTGAGCTTCCGGCAACGGGAACGTGCCTTCATGGTCCACCGGGTTTTGGGTTGCGATAACAATAAACGGTGGTTCGAGCTTATGGGTGGTACCGTCGACGGTGACGCGAGCTTCCGCCATCGCTTCGAGCAACGATGCTTGGGTTCGAGGCGTTGCACGATTGATTTCGTCAGCGAGCAGGATTTGCGTGAAGACCGGTCCGGGACGAAATTCAAACTCCGAAGTCTTTTGGTTGAAGATCGATGTGCCTGTAACATCCGTGGGCAACAAATCCGGCGTGCATTGAACGCGTTTGAACTTGCAGCCAACACTTCGAGCTAAGGCCCGAGCCAGCATGGTCTTGGCGACTCCCGGGACATCTTCGAGCAGGACATGGCCGCCCGATAACCAAGTCACCAGCGAAAGCACAAGTTGTTTGCGTTTGCCGACGATTGCGGTTTCGACGTTGGCGATGATTCGCTTGGCGAGATCGCTAACCATCGCTGCATCTTCAGCAACGGATCGGGCTGCCAAATGGGGGTCGGCGGAAGCGGCTGGCGGCGAAGGTTTGGCTGGGCTGGTCAAAGTGAGAAGTCTTTGGAACAGGCGAAGAGACGGTTTTTGCGAATCCGATATCCCAAAATCCGTTGACCCGAGATCGCAATTGGGCTCGGGCAAGGGTGAACGGCACTCCAATTGCAGCTATCATAGATTAACCGGATTTAGTCTGCCGTGTTGGCAGCCATTGTCCCGGCATTGGCGGCGAAAATGCTTATCCCCCATCTGCTCATAACGGACGACGACTCTGCTCTTCGCAGTATTTTGCGAGAGGGGCTATGCCGTCGTGGATTCAATGTTACCGAAGCCAGCGACGGGCTTGAGGCAATCGAAGTGCTTGAGCATTCCGATGTTCATATCTGTCTCGTCGATTTTCACATGCCGCGGCTCAACGGTTTAGAGGTGATTCGCCACGTTCAGACGCGACTGCAACCCACCCCATGCGTCCTGATGAGCGCCGATCTGAACGAACAGATTCGCGCCGAAGCCAGCGCCATGCGAGCGTATGGAGTACTCGCCAAACCACTGCGGTTGTCGCAGGTTAGCGATTTGGTCTGCGGAGCTTTAGCGGATGTCTATAACTGGCGACCGTAGTTCGGTTCAGCCAGAAACGTTCAGCCAGAAACGTTTAGCCAAAGACTTTTAGCTTTGGACGAGGGTCGCTGGCTTCTTTCTCGTCCCAGGCCGTTTCGACCATCTTTTTAATCGCCTCGATTTTCGTGCGAGCTTGATGAGCCGTCAGGGATGGTTCGTTGAGCATGACCAGGATAGTGTCCGCCGGCTTGGCCTCGGCCATCGCCCACTGCAACGCACGCGTGGAATCGGCGACCAATCGCATCGCCGCGCATTCCTTGACCCCGTCAAGAACAGCGTGTGATGCCGTCAAGAACGACTTCTTTTGGTCCGGCATCGAAGTCACGATTGCATGATCGGCGAAGCGTTCAAGTAGCCCACCCAACCGAGCAAGTGAGAGTGAGTCCTGAGTGGCGTCGATTGCCGTGATGCACCACAATCGTCCGCCCGCCTTCATCGCTCGCGCCGTACGCATCGCTGCCGAGCAACGATCGGAATTACCAGCCAAGTCAATGGTCACACTTGCATGGCCGTATCGTGAAATGCGGTCTTGGCGTCCCGGCACGACTCGCAATTTGCCGAGCAATTCGCAAATTTCATAGAGTGGCCAATCGACAAGGAGTCCGACTGCAATCGCTGCTGCGTGGTTGGCAGCCATCGCACCGCCACAGAGTGAAGTCTCCATCACCGCGGACTCGTCTTCGTGAGACACCAACAAGGTCGACATTCCATCGGCCTGTTCAATCATCTTTGCGGTGATGTCAGCCGACTTTCGCACGCCGTAGGTGAAGCTGCGAACGCCCGCATCACCAATCACTCGCATGGCTCGAGTGTCATCCACGGGTGCCACCACGATACCTTCGGGTGTGAGTCGATCGAGCACGCACGAAAGTGATGATGGGCCGAAGTCGTCGTTGTTCAATGTCGAACCGGTCACGATGATCATGTCGAACTGCACGCAGTCATAGCGACCATGCCGAGCGTCATCGTCGCGGAGTTCGACAACGGCGACTTGGCTTTCGCAATCCACCGCGTCGCTCATCCAGTCGACCAATTCTCGAGCTGAGGGAAGGTTTGAATCTTCTGTTGATTGAAGCACACCATCGGACGAACCGAGATCCGTTTGGAAAGCGGTGCGAATTTTTTGGGATCGAAACAGGTTCGCAATCAGCAACGAGGTGGTGGTTTTGCCTGCTGAACCAACCACGCCAATCGTCAATAGCTTTTGATCGGGTCGGTCTCGCAAACTCGAGAAGACCGACGCCATTGCCAAGTCCAGTTCGCCGACAATGCACTGGGGCAAAGGACAAGGCAGAACTTGTTCGGTTAGGATGCCGGCGGCGCCGCGAGCGAGTGCGTCGGCGACAAGTCGCGCCGGATCAACTTCACCGATTCGATAGACAACCAATTCGCCGGGACTGACTTCGCTCGGCTTCTCGCAAACGCCATGAAAGCGAACGTCGTCGCCGGCATGGAATCGCGAGTTGGGCAAAATTTGCCGCAAAGACATTGCCCCCGAACGATCCGATGTTTGGGGTTGGGAATCGAAGTTGGATTCCGAATTGGTGGTCGCGTGACCGTGAACAGATAGCTTGCCTGAGATTGGCTGACGCATGATGGCCTCCCTGCACATCGACGTGATCAACGTTCTTAACCGAAGGGTTTCGGTCAAAAGTTTCACGTTTAAGTTCCGTGTTGCGTTGCAAATAGATGCGGCGAACTCGTTGGCTTAAACGTTCGATAGAAGCATCCTCGCTTCACCGATGCGGCAATTGTTCCCATCGAGCTAAGACGGTCAATAGGAAAAAATGGGCACGATTTGCTAGCAATTAGCGAGTTTGGGCGAGGCCCTTCGCCAAATTAGACGCTGATTCCTGCATCGGAGAGCATCAATCGCAGGTCATCCCAAGCGGCTTTTTTGGCTGCCGGATTTCTCAATAAATAGGCGGGGTGATAGGTCACCAGAACTTTGCTGGTGTGATATTGATGGATCTTTCCTCGCAGCCTTCCGACGGACAGTTTGGATTTCAAGAGTTCCTGAGCCGCGATCGCGCCGAGGCAAACGATGTACTCAGGCCGGATAATAGAGAGTTGTTGTTGGTAGTAGCTTCGACAGTTGGCGATCTCGTCGAGTTCAGGATTGCGGTTTCCGGGTGGTCGACATTTGACGGTGTTAAGGATGTAGGTTTCTTCCCGGGATAGCGTGCACGCACTGATCATCTTCGTGAGCAACTGTCCGGCCTTACCGACGAACGGCCGACCGGTGCGATCCTCGTCGGCTCCGGGACCTTCACCAAAAAAGACAAAACGCGCGTTGGGGTTGCCCTCGCCAAATACCGTTTGATTTCGACAACTCGAAAGAATCGGACACTTGGTGCAACCACTGACTTCGGCTTGAAGTGTCGCGAGGATCGACCCCCGCTCGGCCGGTTCAAGACGGGGGCCCACATAGTCACCCTCGGCAACGGTGACAGCGGTTACACTTCGCGAGGGTGCCTGAACCGAGGATGAAGCGGGCGAGACGGGCCCTGGGGTTGGGCCAGAAGATGCGGGCTTCGTTGGAGCCGACTTCGCATCATTCGGCTTCACAGTCGACGTCGCCGGTGAAACGGATGATGCCGCCTGAGCATCAACGCCGTCCTCGATGCTCGCGAAGTGCGACATCAGCTCTCCGACGCGGTCGGGATTTTCCGCTGGCAGAAACTGCACACCCATTCGCTGCAGATGTGCCGCAAGGGCTGATGCTTGTGCCAAAACGAGGTCCGGATCGAGCGTTTGAGTCGGATCGGAAGTCATAGGAAGCAGGTTCGTTGCGAATTTTCGGGGGCGGTCGCCATCAGTATATCGCTTGATCGCCATCGGGCGACCGCCGCGAAAAGACGCCGTTTAGCTGCTAGGCCTGTCTGAAAACCGTTTGCCCGACTAGGATACCCGATCGTTTTTCCCGCATCGTACCTGTCAAAAAATACTCCTGTTTCTCGTCATGCCTGTTCCTCAAGTCGCCATCATCGGCCGTCCCAATGTCGGCAAAAGCAGCCTGTTCAATTGGCTTGCTCGCCGTCGGTTGGCGATCGTCGACGATTATTCGGGCGTGACCCGCGATCGCATGACCACACTGATCGAGAGCAATGAGCGTTTCTTTGAGCTTATTGATACCGGTGGGATGGGAGTGGTTGACGATGATGACCTTACCGACGACGTGGTTCGCCAAATTGAACATGCGATCAATTCGGCGGATGTGATTGTGTTTGTGGTCGATGTGCAAACGGGGTTGATGCCCCTAGATGAGGAGGTCGTCGAACGTCTACGTGGTGTCGAACGACCGGTGATTTTGGTTGCCAATAAAGCCGATCAAACTCACCAAGACATCGGGGCAGAAGAGTTTCATAAGCTCGGCCGGGGACACATGATCTGTGTTAGCACAACGCAGAATCGGAACCGCGACGAGTTGTTAGAGCTGATTGTCGATCGACTTCCTGAAGCCGGCGCTGAAACGATCGAAGAGGCTTTGATGAAGGTCACGATCGTTGGCCGTCGCAACGTGGGTAAGAGTACGTTCGTCAACACGCTCGCCGAATCGGATCGAATGATCGTCAGCGAAGTACCCGGAACAACGCGTGACAGCGTCGACGTTCACTTTGAAATGGACGGGCAAACGTTCATCGCTATCGACACGCCTGGTCTGCGTAAACGCAAGAGCCAGCGAACCGACTTAGAATGGTACGGCACTCACCGTGCGCAGCGCAGCGTCCGACGTGCCGATGTGGTCTTGATGTTCTTTGATGCCAGTGAGACGGTCAGCAAGGTCGACAAGCAACTGCTCGGTTATGTAATGGAGCACCACAAGCCTTGCATCTTTGTGATCAACAAATGGGACAAACTGCACGGTACGGTCCCCACCGATCGTTGGGTGCGTTACCTGCGGGGGCAATTTCCCACGCTCTCTTACGCACCGATCGCGTTCATCACCGGCCAGACGGGCAAGAACGTCAAGACGTTGGTCAATCACTGCACGATGTTGTTTAAGCAAGCTCGTGAACGAGTATCAACGGGAGTTCTGAACCGAGTCCTACGGGCCGCTTTGGAAGCGCACGAACCGCCGCTTTATCAAAACCGGCGACCCAAGATCTATTACGCTACTCAAGTTGCAACTGAACCGCCGACGATTGTGTTGGTGTGCAATGATCCCAATGCTTTCGGCAAAGACTACCGACGTTACTTGTTGGGCGTCTTGCGGGATCACCTGTCCTTTGGTGAAGTTCCGATCAAGTTGTACTTGCACAAACGACATCGCAACGATGAAGGTCCGGGTGAAGACCAAGCGGTCTAGCTTCCCGAGGCACTGAAAATCAGTAAGGTCGGCCGGTCATGATGACGTGGCCAGACTTCGCTTGGCTAGGCTTCGCTTGACTGGTTTCGCCCCAGAACAATGGGCATTCCTTCGGACAAATCGCGATAGAGGTTCGGTTCGGAGGACGCGGTGGTGGGGACCCCGATCAAGCCGGGACGAGTCCCCGGCGCGATCCTGCCAAGGTCTGGTCGCCCCAACGCATCCGCACCATTCGCGGTCGCCATCTTTAGGACCTCAGCGGGCTGAAGGTCCATCCGATGCCGCAGTAGAAATCGCACCTCGTTCCAAAGATGGAGGTCCGGATTGCTGGCACGAGAATCGGTACCCAACGCCACGTTCACGCCAGCAGCCAACAGTTTTTCGACCGGATGACGTGCGAACTGAAAGAAGTCATGCGTTCTTGGGCAAAACACAACGCTGATATGAGAGTGCGTGGAGATTAGGTCAATCTCGTGTTCTCGCAGATCATTTCCGTGAATCAGCAGGACGGACGAAGCCTTGGAAAGTTGATCAATCAGTTCGATGAACGGCTGGTCGCATCGTGGAAATAAAGCATCGTTGAAGACTCCCATCGCCTTGAGCGCATCAGCAATGGGGCCTGTGCCAGACACCAAGAGTTCTCGTTCGCCAGGTGATTCTGCAACGTGCATCGCGAGCGGTCGTGCGAACCGGGATGACCAATTCACGCAGCGCTGGATTGTCTTGGGCAAAGTCGAATAGGGTGCGTGCGGGCTGACGCCGGGATAAGTCACTCGGGATGCCAGGTCGTTCATCGCGGCGAAGCGTTCCGAGGCCCGTTCGACGTTAAGTCCTAGCACTTCCGCGAAGGTCACCATGTCCAAACCATCGACCGGTGGTGGGTAAACGACTGGTGGTGGGTTAACGGTGGACGGTGTGGCGATTTCACCGATCAACCGCACGCCGCTGTCTAACGATTCACGAATCCCTTGCGAGATCGCAGTCGCAACGTCCCCTTGTTGTCCTCGCGATTGCACGACCTTGGCGATCCACTGATCAAATGCGATGCCGCGATGGCCAACGGGTTGCTTGAAGTCCGAGAATTCGAGGTGAGTGTGTGCGTTGACGAGGCCGGGTAAGATCGCCACATCCCCCAGGTCATCGACCTTTCCAGGTGGATTGTTCTTGCCTAGGGCGACAATATCTTGACCCCGACACTCGATCCATCCGCCTCGGATCGGCTTGCCGTTAACCGGTAAAATCCAGCGAGCCGCGATCAATCTTGATGCTTCATTCATGACGAACCTGTTCGAATCTAGCGAGCGTCTTTCTCGCGACTTCTATAACCGCCCCACAGAAATCGTTGCCCAAGACTTGATTGGCAAAGCTCTCGTTCGTTGGATCGACGGAGCCATGTTGGGTGGAATCATTGTAGAGACGGAGGCCTATTTGCCAGAGGGCGATCTGGCGAGCCATAGTTCTCGAGGTAAAACTCGCAGCAACGCGGCGATGTTCGGACCACCGGGCTTGCTGTATGTGTATCCGATCCACGCAAAGTATTGTCTCAACGCAGTCACCCAGGCGACTGGCGAAGGGGCGGCCGTCCTGATACGCGCGATCAAGCCTGTTTGGGGAATTGACCAAATGAAGTCGCATCGCCGTCAATCGGAACTCAATAAACTCACTCGAGGTCCGGCTATGTTGTGCCAAGCTCTCGACGTTACTCGCTCGCTTGATGGTATCGATTTGACTCAGGATCAACGCATTGGGATTTTTCATCACCTCTCGGACTCATCGACACGAATCGTCTCGGACCGTCGGGTGGGAATCTCAAAGTCCGAGCATTTGTCGCTACGGTTTTTGGACGGTGATTCACGGTATGTCAGTCGCCGGTGCAGAACATAGCCATGGTCTAACACGCGTTCCGCAGTTGCCCGTTCAGGGCTGGATTACGACCTTGGGGGTTAGCACGACCATGGTGTGTTGATCGACCGAGGTTTCTTCCAAGCTGGTAAAGGCTTTTCCCAGCAGCGGCACCCGGCCGATAACAGGCATCGCTTTTTCTCGTTGAATACGAATGGGAAGATTGACAAGAGGATCAATCAAAATGGATTGACCGGAGTCTACAACCGAGGAAACGACGACGGACTTGGTCGTTTGCTTAGGTGCCGCTATCTCTACGAATGTGTCTTTATCGATCAATACATTTTCGGTGTCTGAGGAATCGAGACGACTGAATTGCAGTTCGGCGACCACTCGTAAAGGAGACGATTCGCTTTGTCCGACAGAAGTCGGTTGGCGGTGAGCGAAAATACGTAGCTGAGTTCCCTCAACGAGAAATTCGACCTGTTGCTGTTGTGATTCGTCCACACCGATCGCAAACGGTCGCTCAGTAAGGTTATTCATTTCGGCTTGGTTGCCTTCGATTAATATCACCGCTGGTGAACGTTCCACTCGCGAGTGTTCGTCGACCTGCACCTGGTCGAAGAGGTCCGGCAGCAGGCTGCTGGCGAAAACGACACGCGAGCATCGTTGGACCGATCTTACCGCCGAATGCGACTCGATTTGGCCAGCAAACTTCGACAGGTCCGTAACGGGCGGTTTCGGTGTGGTTGAGGTTTGGGTCAGGTGCGGTTGATCGCCCAGTTGCTCATAGAGCATCCGACGCTGTTCCCCCGTCAAGACGAGATAGTGCACCTTGATGTGGATCTGCGTTTCGACGGGCCGGGGAGCGGTGGAATAGGGTTGGCTGGCGGACGCCAAAGCGATTGGCCAGGGATTGCTGTCGACCGACCCCATGGGACTTTCGGCAGAATCGTGGCCCAAATCGTCTAGCGGCCCTGAGATACTTAGTTGGCCCTGGGCTGGTCCAGCCGCAAAAACGCAGGCGAGCAGGAACACCCGAGCCACGATCCATCGGTAATTGCGAGGTTGCGGGTTGGGCATGATGAGACAACTACGGGAAAGGGCAACTTGCATGATCCGATCGAAAAACGGGGCAGCAACCAGCGTTGGAGCTACCAAAGGGGGATGTACGGCGTCAATTGAGCCTGGGAAAGGCAAGATTTTGGCAAAATCTTCGACTCCGGACCGGTGCAACGAAACTTGGTTGCTCGAATGTGGTTTGATGAATAGGTCTAGAAGATGATTTGGTGAGCGAACAAATCCTCCCTTTTCAATCAGCACTACTCATCCCGAATCTATTTGGAAACACTTTGATGAAGTTCACGCACAAGTTCGTTATGGCAGCCCTGGTTGCCGTCGTCTCGATCAGTTTGGCAAGTTTCTCCGTTGCTCAGGAAGGTCGTCAGGGGCGTGGAGGTAGACCGGGCGGTGGCGGCCCGGGCGGCCCTGGTGGTTGGGGCGGTGGACGCGGCGGACCTGGTGCACAGGCGGGCGATCCAGTTATCGGCCTGCTTCGTGTCGAGGAAGTCCGAGAGGAACTAAAGATCACGCCGAAGCAAGTCGAAGCCATCACCAAGATGTCCGAGGCCAACCGCGGTGAGCGGCCCGACTTCGCAGCGTTTGGACAAATGTCCGATGAAGAACGCAAGGAAGCATTTGCGAAAATGCAAAAGGAACAAGCCGCTCGTGCTGCCGAGATGAAGGAACAACTTTACGAAGTTCTGCTGCCGCAACAAATGGAGCGTCTTGAGCAAATCGCGTTGCAACAACAAGGCACCCGAGCGTTAATGAATCCCGAGTACGCCAAAGAGCTTGGTTTGAGTGACGAGCAAAACAAAAAGCTTGTTGAAGTTCAAGAGTCGCTAATGGAAGAAATGCGAGGCAAGATGCGAGAGATGTTCGCGGGCGGCGGAGCAGGCGGTGGCGATCCTCGCGAAAAGATGAAAGAAATGCGCAAGGAAATGGATGACAAGGTCCTTGCAGTGCTTACCAGCGAGCAAAAGCAGAAGTTTGAAGATATGAAAGGTGTTGCCTTCGAAATGCCCGAGCAAGAAGGCTGGGGCGGCCGCGGTGGTGCTCGCGGAGGCCGCGGTGGTGATCGTGGTGGACGAGGTGGCGACCGTGGTGGTCGCGCTCGTGGCGAAGGACGTCCTCAAATCGAAGAGTAGTCCTGGCCTTGGGGTTCGATCGCTGGGCTATGCGTCGTTTCGCCTACTGACGACGCCGCATAGTAATCACAGGCAATCGAACGCGAAGATCTGATAGACCGTTAAGCCGCTCGCAGGATTTCATCGGAATCTTGTTGAGCGGTTTTTTCGTGCAGAAGGTGGTCGACGGTTTGTTTGATTGCACCGCGATGCTTTGCAACTACCGCTTTCGCATTCTCGCCAAGCGAGTCGGCGGCCGGGATATCAGACAAGCAACGTCTCACAAATCGCTCGAGTGATTGCTCGTCGACGACGCGGACGGCGGCGTCGGCTTCAATCAGGCTATCCGCTATCGTCGCAAAGTTCTTCGTGTTGGGACCGAACGAAACGGGGACGCCGTATCCAGCCGGTTCAAGCATGTTCTGGCCGCCACGGCTACCAAAGCTACCGCCGACGGTGGCGATATTGGCGACTCCCCACCAATTTCGAAGTTCGCCTATCGTGTCGACCAAAACGACAGTATCCACGTCCCAAGAACGACTAAAGAGCGATCCATCGCACGAACGACGATGGACGTTCAAGCCAGACTTTTTTAACAGTGACGCCACGGTGTCAAATCGTTCGGCGTGGCGTGGAACCAAAATCAGACGAAGTTCAGGATTTAGGACGCGAAGGCGTTGGTAGATCTCAATCGCCATTGACTCTTCGCCGTCTTGCGTGCTGCCAACGACCCAAACGCGATGCCAAGGATCGACGCCCGACCATTGAACAAGTTCCTGGACTTCGGGTGTGTCCTTTTCCATTGGAGCGTTATCGAACTTGATCGAACCGGTAACGGAAAGTCGGCTCGGGGCAACGCCGCACGCTTCAAATCTCGCTAACGCAGCTTCGTCCTGGCAACCGACCCAGTGTAAACGTTCAAAGGATGGTCGCGTGAGAAACCCAAATTGTTGGTAGCGTTCCGAACTCCGGCTGCTCAATCGCCCATTGATCACCTTCACTCGATGGCCAGCTTTCGAGGCCAGCCGAATCAAGTTGGGCCAAAGTTCCAGTTCGGTCAGGATCACCTGCTTGGGCTTCAAGTGGCGAAGCGTCCGCGAAACGGCCCAGGTGAAATCCAATGGGCAAAAGAACACTCGCTCTGCACCGAACCGTTGTACAGCCAGGTCATATCCGGTGTCGGTGGAACTGCTGATCACGATCGATGCATCGGGGACGAGCGATTCGATCTGCTTCACCACCGAAGGCAGCAAATTGACTTCGCCAACGCTGACCGCATGGATCCATAGGCACTCTTTGCCGGCTCGAAGCTGCTTCGCCCGCGTTTTGGACAAGCCCAGCAGCTTTTCGCCGAGTCCGCGGCGGTAACGGCCGTGCCGAACCATGCGATATGCGACGATCGGCGAGACGGCGGCCAATAGGGCCGCGTATAGCAGGTTAAATAACATCGGAATCCTTCCCGAGTTTTCAGTGCAGGAACTAGACGACGTTCTTACGCATGTGACACTGTTTAAACTTCTTGCCACTTCCACATGGGCAAGGATCATTTCGTCCAACGCGAGGGGCCTCGTGTCGAACGGGCTCACGACGACTTTCTTCGTCCGAGCTGCTGTTGGCTGAACTGCGGGCTGCGGCCTGGGCCGGTGACTCTTCGGCTTCGGCCATCCCGTGAGCTTCATCGTGACGTTCTTCGCCGCCAATGTAAGTGCTGCGAATGAACTCTTCGTTGAGTGATTCCATTCGGAAAATCAGATCGGTTACTCGGTCACCAATGTTTTCCCACATGGAGTCGAACAATCGCATGCCTTCGCGTTTGTATTCGACCTTGGGGTCCATCTGGGCATAGCCCTTTAACCCAACGCTACTTCGCAGGTGGTCCATGGTGAGCAAGTGATTCTTCCAAGCGTCATCAACGATATTGAGCAACACTTGACGTTCCATACGACGCATTTCAGGGTGGAAACGATCGTCCACGGCACCATCGAGTGCTAATGCGAGTTGGTCACGGTTCATCCGCGAGATGTCTTCTTTGGCACCGCGGAAGTTCAATTCGTTGTGAAGCCAATCGGCAAAACTATCAAGTGAGCCATTGCCACCACTTGCGACTGCCGCAGTGGTTTCAGAATCGGCGTCGCCAAACAGTTCGCGAAGCTTCAATTCAGCCGCAGCTTGTTTTTCCTCTGCTGCGTCGCCAGTGTCGCGGCTGTATTCGAGAATTTGGCTCTTCAATTCGTCACGGTTCAAGCGGACGTCTTCAACATCAAGCACCACACCAAAGCGTCGGTTGATCCATTGAACGAGCCCTTCGCGATCGAGTGAAACTTGGGCACCTTGTTTGTCGGTGAACTTGGAAAGTCCAGTGAGCACCGGGTATTCGGCTTCCTTCAGCGTGTAAGCGTCTTCGGCGCGAGCGAACAACGAGTCGACAACCTGATCAAGGTCTTCGACGTCGCGGAATTCGTCTGGAGTAGTCTCGATACCGAACCGATGCTTCATCCACGCTGAAAGTGTGCGAAGGCCGAAGTCAGCGTCGAGAGTAGCTTCGCCTTCGGATAAATCCACTGTTGCAATTCGTCGATGGGCGCTCTTCACGAGCTCTTCCATCATCTCATTGCGTTCCATGTTCTGAAGCTGGTGTTCCTGGTAATTCGTTCCCAACCGTGTGTTGGCCCAGTTAACAAGTGCCTTCCAGTTCCATTCGTCTTCCATGCCGCTTGGCAGGTTCTCTTCGACGATTTCAGCGACCGTTACTTCGGCTGCGCGTTCGGCTTGATCCTTGGCGTAAGAATCCGCCATCTCGAAGTCCATGTTGACGAAGTCACGTGGTTCAAGTTGGCAATCCAAGTGCGAACCAGCAAACCCTGCGAATGATTCAACGCCATAGTTGGGTTCCAGGAATGTTTGCACATACTTTTCGATTTGGCCTCGGATGAGTTCCAGGACCATCGCGCGGCTGCTGTGTCCGTCCAAGAGAGCTTGGCGATATCGGTAAACGCGTTTGCGTTGTTCGTCCATGACTTCGTCATAGTCGAGCAAGCTTTTGCGAATTTCGTAGTTGCGTTCTTCGACCTTCTTTTGTGCCGCAGCGATACGACGGCTAACCATGTTCGACTCGATTGCGTCGCCTTCTTTCATGCCCAGACGTTCCATCATGCTCTTGACGAAATCGCCAGCGAAAATTCGCATCAGATCGTCTTCAAGCGACAAAAAGAATCGGCTCGAACCCGGGTCACCCTGTCGTCCACAACGACCGCGAAGTTGAAGGTCAATACGGCGGGATTCGTGGCGTTCGGTACCTAGGACATACAATCCGCCGATATCGCGAACGATGTGCCCCTCTTCGCTCATCTTTTCTCGTTCGTCGATTTCCTCGACCAACTTGTTCCAAACCTCGTCTGGGACTTCCAAACGCGTCGGGTACTCGTGTTGCAGTTGAGCCCACGCCATCGTTTCGGGATTACCACCCAAGATAATGTCGGTACCGCGACCTGCCATGTTCGTTGCGATTGTGACCGCGCCAAGTCGACCGGCCTGAGCAACAATGTCGGCTTCGCGACCGTGCTGTTTCGCGTTGAGGACGTCATGCTTGATACCACGACGTTCGAGCAATTCGGAAAGGCGTTCACTCTTCTCGATGCTGACCGTACCGATCAGCACGGGACGATCCTTTCGCTCGATCGAATCAACCTTTTCCAAGGCGACTGTTTCAGCAGTTTTTTCGCCCTTGGGGATGATCGTGACGGTCGATTCGTCTTCTTTTTGAATCAGACCCCAAACTTCGTCGCCGTCCTTTAGGTTCAACACATCCCATTTGTGAGTGCGTTCGACTTCGTTAGCCAGGGCGTTGAACTTGTCTTTTTCAGTCAGGTAGATTTGGTCGGGGAATTCAATCCGCTTCATCACTCGGTGAGTCGGAATGGCAACCACGTCGAGTCCGTAAATCTTCATGAACTCGGTGGCTTCGGTCATGGCCGTACCGGTCATCCCCGACAATTTCTTATACATCTTGAAGATGTTCTGCAGAGACGCAGTCGCAAAGGTTTGCGTTTCCGCCTTGATTTTAACGCCCTCTTTGGCCTCCACAGCTTGGTGCAGTCCATCGCTCCATTGACGACCTTCCATCAACCGTCCGGTGAACTCGTCGACGATAATGATCTCGCCTTCCTTGACAACGTAGTTCACGTCAACTCGATACAAGTAGCGAGCCTTCAACGCGTTGTCGATCAAGTGCGGCCATTCCATATTGCCGGCTGTGTAGAAACTCTCAACGCCAGCAAGACGTTCCGCTTCGCGTACGCCTTCGTCCGTCAGGGTGACGTTGTGTTGTTTCTCATCGACCGTGAAGTGAATTTCTTTGGTCAACTGCTTGGCTACGCGATCCGCTTCTTGATAACGACCCAAATCAAGGTCGGCCGGGCCACTGATGATCAGAGGCGTACGAGCTTCGTCGATCAGAATGTTATCAACTTCGTCAATGATGGCGTAATTAAGCGGACCCTGGCACTGCTGCATTTCAGCCGGGAACCGATCATCACCCTTCGCGGCGGGACGCATGTTATCGCGAAGGTAATCAAAGCCAAATTCGTTGTTGGTTCCATACGTGATGTCGCACGCGTAGGCGGCTTGCTTTTCCGCTGTCGACATACCGGACTGGATCGCATTCACGGTCAAACCGAGGTTCATGTAAAGCGGAGCCATCCATTCCATGTCGCGACGGGCCAGGTAATCATTCACAGTAATAACGTGAACGCCCTTACCTTCGATCGCATTTAAGTATGCCGGCAGCGTCGCGACGAGTGTTTTGCCTTCTCCGGTCACCATTTCGGCGATGTTGCCATTGTGCAGAACCATGCCCCCGACCAATTGGACATCGTAGTGACGCATGCCCATGAACCGCTTGCCACCTTCGCGGCAAATCGCGAAGGCATCTTCTAAGATGTCATCGAGCGTTTCACCGTCGCGGATTCGTTTGCGTAGAATCTCGGTTTGTTGTTTCAGTTCCTCGTCGCTCATCGCCGCGTACTTGGGCTCAAGCGAAGTGATCAACTCTGCTCGGGCTTGCAGTTTGGCAACGTGGCGTGCGTTCGCGGATCCGAAGACGGCGGTGACGGCACGTTCAAATGAACCAAAGGCACCGCCGAAAACGACGCCCAAGGTATCCCAGATTTGTTCAAGCACTGGCATGGTTTATCGAAAATATCTTGTGATGAAGTTCGCTGGAGAACCGAACTTGTGAAGGGTTAAATGATCAAGTGAATTTGCGCGAACCATTCAGCACAACCGGGGTGTTGCTGCAAGGTTGCAAAGGGTGTGTAACATGACCGACTTCGGGATGGCTAATTCGCCAACCCGTAAGTTTAGGGCAATAGGACACATTATTTTATGGGGAGAGTCGCTGAGGCATCAGCGTCCGTGACAATTCTGGCGACGGCGTTTGCATGAGCGAGAAAGATGGCGAGTCCTCCTGACCGCAGACAAGTGGCGCAACCACCCTAAATCGTTTTCAGAGCTAAAGTTACGGGTTTAGGAAAAATGGGTCAACTGCGATTGAACTGGGGTTTCTCATTCGACCCCCCTTCAAACTCACTCTAAGATGGGGAAATGCGGCCGATTTGGGAAGTGAGCAACCCATCATTGGCGTATCCGCACAACCCGATAAACGCCGCTCAGCTAACGACTTGGGGCCTCAAGGATGGTTCGATGGGCGCTCACAGTAAACTTTTCTTCATCTGCGGTTCGGTTCCTCTTCTTCTAATTTCTTCTCTTTTTGCGTTTGGCCTCTGAAATGCGATTCCATCGGAGTTCTATCGAGAATTCGTCGTCCGCGGTGAAAACTTGGTATGTGTTTCTTCAATCCCTGCCACGCGATAAGGCGCATCGAGTTACCTCGGTTTCGCCGCCGATCAGTAACTTGGCTGACATCCAGGCTAGCAAGCTGGTTAACAATCTGGCCAATAAGCTGGTTAACAACTTGGCCAATAATCGGTGCAACACCATGGCTGGCACTCTGACTCATGTCCTCGCCAGCACGCTATTTCTAGTGGTGGGCTTTTTTACAGTCCTGCCTGCGGCAAATGCCCAGACCGGCACCCCAACGACTAATCAGGGTGCAGTGAATTTGGGAACGGGGCTGATGGGTGGGGTAGAGCCGTCAGGGCAATATCCTTCTCAACAATACTACTTGGGACTGCAAACCTACCGCAGCGGCGATCTTGATCAGGCGGTCGATGTGCTTGAATCAGCCCTGCGTAGTTCTCGTCGAGACATCAACGGACGATGGATTGATGCCATCCCCTCATTGGCCATGCTGGGCGAATGCTACTGGCACTTGGGAGATCTCGAAACATCGAAGCAGTATGTTGACCAAGTCGGTCAGATCGCAATCCGCTACGAAGGCTGGCTCAGCAGCACCGATTTTCAATCCGCCTTGCAGCAAAACACGTTGCGGACGAAGCCGCGTTGGTTGTGGGCAGATGCCACAGCCGTCAGCGTCTTATCGACCGCCAGCAAACTGAGTCTGCGATCCGGACAGCAGGTCACGGAAAACTCGCTGCGTGCTGGCGGCATCATTGAAGAACCTTCGTTGCGCTCGATGGACATCATCGAGATCATGCGAACCCTTGCCGTGGCGTCGCACCGTCGCCGCGTGATCTTAGGCCCCTTGTCCAAGAACGAACCGATGGCCGAAGGGGTTCTACAGGCGACGAAGTTTCCGGCCAACCTGCAGATTCCGATTGCTAGATCTTTGATCGGTTCAATGAGAACGGCGGGCTACTTCGCGTCGCTCAACGATAAGCGTGTCGTCGAGGAAGCCAATCGTTCGGCTTCCCTACCCGGCGGCGTCCACCCAATCACACCGATTGCGATGCACTGCAAAGCTTGGACGTTGGCAAGTCAGGACAAGCCCGAAGAGGCATTCGTGGTCTCTGGACAAATGGCCAACATTGCGGCGGCATTGGAACAACCCGAGTGGGTCGGCGAAGCAATGCAACTTGCCGCGGGGTGCGCCGTCGACGCAAAGTCCGCCTCGATGGTGGCTCAGCTTTCAGGAATGGCGGCCAATGCGATGATGCGAGAATCACGGTTGGGGGCGTTGCATTGTTTAATCGCCGCGGCAGACGCCTCTTTAACCGCTGGGGATTCGGGTTCGGCGAGGCAGTTTCTTTCCCAAGCAAGTACGCTGTCTTCGCGGCGAGATGTCTTGCTGCCACGTTTAGACGCTTACGGAGCTTACGTAGCGGCAAGGTTAGCATCGAGCTCCGGTGCATCGGTAGGGTCGGGTAACGCAACGGATGCGGATAAAGCCATTCAAAGTATTCGCGACTTTGCCTTCCAACATCGTAATCGCAAGCGTTCACTCGTTTCGATGCCGCGATTGTTTCAGTTAAGCGTGATTCGCTTGGCCTTAGGTTCCTCTTTGGGCGGACGCACTGGCGGCGAGTTCTTGCGGTCTTATTGCGATGATCCACCGGTGTCGTTGTGGCGTCAGGATCCGGTAGATGCCATCAGTATTACGCTGGCGGATAAGTCATCGGCGCACACCGCCCAAGTTGCCATGTTGGCGGAGTCCGGATATGCCGAAGAACTGCTGGTTGCAGCGGATTCGATGTTGGCGAGCCGGTTTCTGCAACGCATGCCGCTCGGTGGACGACTGGTCAACTTGCGAGCGCTGGTGTCGATGGATGCGAATCTGTTGCCTGCTGATGCGGCCCAAATGCGACTCAAGGGCGGTCCAATGATGAACGATCTGGCGGTAGGAGCGGGGGCTGCCAACGCCGGTATGTCCGCCGATGCGATCGAATCGCTAGAAGCCAAAGCCACCACGATCGCTTTGCAACGACTACAAATTCCTAATGTGGCGATGCCCCGTTTGGATACGGAAAAACCCATCGCTATGCTGCCTTCACGGACCGCAATGTTGATGTTCGTTGCCGTTGGTAATAAGGTCAACGCGGTCCTTGCAGCCGATGGGAAAGTGATCGCGTGGGAAGTGAAAGGGGCGAATCGTTTGCCTGGTGAAATCGGCGCGGTCCTTAGAGGAATGGGGGTCGGTAAGCCTCGTGGCAAACGCATCGACCCTGATGATCGCTGGCGACAAGCTGCGGTGTCATTGCGGCAACGACTTTTGCCGGACGACAATGCCATCTCGGAAGATCGGTTTGACCACTTGATCATCATTCCCGACGGACCGTTGTGGTATCTGCCATTTGAAGCGTTGCCCCTCACTGAGAAAGATTCGTCACTGCTGGGCGAAAAGATCTTCGTGAGTTACGCGCCGACTCCTGGAATGGGGCTGCATCACAACGTTGCGCCCGCCACCAACACTGCGATTGGTTTGGCGACTCAGAAGTTCTTTTCGCCGCGCGATCCTGTTGCCGAGCAAACGGCAGTCGATTCGATCGTTGGTGCAATTGAAAATGTAATTCGATTACCTGAAGACAAGAATTTGCCCACGTCGTTGCTGGGCGATGATATGGGGTCTCTTGTGGTAGCGTCGGCGCAAGGTGCCAACATCAAGAGTCCATTGCTGACGCAAGTTGCTTCTTACGATCAAGGATCACCGGCAGGCACGCTTGCGGCATGGTTGCGATTTCCAACGGTGTCGCCACGCAACGTGGTAGCCATGGGAATGCGAACTGCGATCGACTACGGGCAAATGGGCGATGGCAGTGAAATTTTCACGACCTTGTGTGCGTTACATGTATCCGGTGTTCGCAACATCTTGATGGCTCGATGGGCGGTTGGTGGCGAGTCCTCGGCGATCTTACTTCGAGAACTGGTGCAAGAGATTCCTTACATTGGACTCGATGATTCTTGGTCGCGGGCAATTGCGGTATTGCGTGATTCAACGCTTGATCCGACCGCCGAGCCGCTACTGACAAAGGCTGAGCAAGATCTCGTTGAACTGAAAGGTTCTGAGCCGCTGTTCTGGGCGGGTTATTTACTTTCGTCGCCGTTGAAGCACGATCTCCCCTGACGAGTCGGTAAGTGAGTGGAATGAAGCTGCGCTTTGACGCGCGGCTTCACTGGCTTGAACGATGTTGCGTTTCCGCCATTTCAGTTGCATCCATTTCAGTTGCATCCAGTTCAGTTGCATCCAGTTCAGTTGCTGGAACTTGACGATCTCGTTCGCGAATTCTGCTCGTTCAATCGGATCGCTCTTTTCGGTTGACGGAGGGTTTCTCCGCCACTATTCTTGTTCTGTGCCGATGGATGTTCCTGTAATGTCTGTTGTGCATCCCGCCTGCCCCCTCTGGGCTACCGCATTGGTTTGAACTCATCACCGGTGCTGGATTGGCGTTGTCAGACCACCTGTTACTTGAACGTTCAAGAGATCAATTGGTGTTGAATGCAACGTTACAGCCGTTCACCGAGCCAACCTCACCGAGGTCGGCCTGGTCGGCTACTAGACGCCCTTTCTTTGCCGCTGTGTTGAGGAATTCGTTCGTGAAAACTCTTGCCGCTCACACTTGGGCAATCGTCGCCGTTTTGGCAATCGCATTCGATACGTCTGCAACTCTGGCTAGTGAGGGGGCAACGCTCGATCAACGATCGGTGAGTTACCACCAAGATATAGAACCGATTTTCCGGCAGCATTGTTTTGGCTGTCACCAGGGTGCCAAGCAAATGGGCACCTATCTGATGACTGATTTTGCTCGCATGATCACGGGCGGCGAATCTGAAAACCTGGCGATTGTTCCAGGCAATCCCAGTGAAAGCTATTTGATTGACCAGATCCGCATCGTCGACGGTCATGCCGAGATGCCCAAGCCGCCAGCGAAGCCATTGAGCGAAGTTGAGGTTGAACTGATCAGCCGATGGATTGCCGAAGGTGCCAAGAATGATTCGCCCGCGGGAAAAGGGCCGCGGTTTTCTCGTGATGCACCGCCGGTCTACACGGGGCCACCATCATTGCCATCCATCGATGTTTCGACTGACGGAAGACTTATCGCCGTCGCGGGTTTCCACGAAGTCGTTTTGCTAAACGTCGACGACGGAAAAATTCTATCACGGTTAGTTGGCATGAGCCCAAGGATCAACACCGTTCGCTTTTCACCTGACGGAAAACAACTTGTTGCGGTCGGCGGCACGCCGGCTGTGAGCGGAGAGCTGCAAATATGGGACGTCGAATCGGCTGACTTGATCCTTTCGCTGCCGATGACCTACGACACGCTTAGTGGTGCGAGTTGGTCACCCGACGGAACAAAGATCGCCTTTGGGGCCGCCGACAATACGCTTCGCGCCGTCGATTCCAAGACCGGTGAACAGGTTCTGTTTCAAGGCGCCCATGATGATTGGGTGCGTGACACGGCGTTCACACCCGATAGCACGCATGTGGTTTCGGTGGCGCGTGATATGACCACCAAGTTGACCGAAGTCGCAACGGAACGGTTTATCGACAACATCACATCGATCACACCGGGAGCGCTTTCGGGCGGCCTTAGCAGCGTGGTTTCGCATCCATCACGCAACGAAATACTTGTCGGTGGCGCTGACGGAGTGCCCAAGCTCTACCGCGTCTTTCGGGAAACGGAACGCAAGATTGGCGACGACGCGAATCTAATCCGTTCGATGCCAAAGATGCCCGGCCGTATCGGTAGCGTTGATATCAGCCCGGATGGTTCTCGGATCGCAGCGGCTGCAACGATCGACGGAAGGAGCGAGGTTCGCGTTTGGGAGTACGATTTCGATGGTGAACTTTCGGACGATCTAAAGAAGATTTTGGCGAAACGCGTTGCCGATCGCGATGCCGAAGAGAAGAAGCGAGTCGATCAATACCGCAGCCAACCTACCGATGAAGTGTTTAAAGTTTCGGTGGATGAGGCGGCCGTCTACGCTGTTTGCTTTGCCGCAGACAACTCTGTCTGCTTTGCTGGCAACGACGGATTGATTCGACACTTAGATGCCGATGGAACCGAGCTTAGGCGATTCGCGGCGGCCAATTTTAACGACGAGGCTAAGTCGGCGAAGCTTGCGTTTGACGCCAAAGCTTGGACTCAACGCGTCGCTTCGCAGCAACCTACCGCTGGTGAACCCGAGCCAGTTGATCTGGGAACGATTGAGGAAATTGTTGTCCAGCCTCGTTCGATTCTGCTTAATTCGCCTTATTCCTATGCTCAGTTAGTGGTCACCGCCGTTGCCCCTGATGGCCAAACAAGCGATGTGACCAGGCGAGTCACTTTGGATGTCCCCGCCTGCGGTACCGCTTCACCTCATGGATTGATACGCCCGACGCAAGATGGCAAAGGCATCATCAAGGTATCACTTGGAAAGCATTCCGCGAACATTGATTTCGAAGTCGTCGATGTCAGCGGTGATGATGAATCGATCGGAGCGGTCGACTTTATTCGAGATGTCAATCCCGTGCTTAGTCGGCTGGGATGTAATCAGGGGACCTGTCACGGTGCCCAGAAAGGCAAGAACGGATTCCGACTGTCGTTGCGCGGATACGATCCTGTGTTTGATTTGCGTGCCCTGACTGATGACCTTGCTGCTCGGCGAATCAACCCCGCAGCACCAAATGAATCAATCATGCTTCGCAAACCGCTTGGTCTAAGTCCACATCAAGGCGGCACACTGATGACGTCAGGCGATCCCAACCATGTCATTCTTCATCGCTGGATTGCCGATGGCAGTCACTTGAATTTGAAGACGGCAAAGGTCAAACGTTTGGAAGTCTTTCCTGTGAACCCGATTGTAGAATCCACAAAGGCTCAGCAGCAGGTTCGCGTCGTGGCGTATTACCCCGACGGGGCTAGTCGCGATGTCACTCAGGACGCATTCATCGAAAGCGGCAACACTGAAGTGGCCACGGCGGCCGATGGCGGAATGTTGTCCGCACTACGTCGTGGCGAGGCTCCGATTCTAGCAAGGTACGAAGGAACCTATGCAGCAACGACGTTGACCGTCATGGGTGACCGATCCGACTACCAAGAGGTCGCCACTGAATCTTGGGGAAAGGTCGATGAATTGGTTGCCAAGAAATGGCAACGCGTGAAAGTCGTACCCAGTGAACTATGTGACGACGCTACCTTCCTGCGCCGTGTGCACCTGGACTTAACCGGATTGCCGCCATCGAGTGACGACGTTCGTGAGTTCTTGGCGGACGAGACATCGAATCGTGACAAGCGGGCACGTGTGATCGACTCGCTCCTAGGGAGCGAAGCCTATGTGGATTTTTGGACCAACAAGTGGGCTGATTTGCTTCAAGTGAACCGGAAGTTCTTGGGCGTCGAGGGAAGCACCAAGTTTCGTGATTGGATTCGCAGTGCGGTTGCAGAAAACCGTCCTTACGACAAATTTGCGAAGCAGATTTTGACCGCAAGCGGATCGAATCATGACAACCCAGCAGCGTCTTACTTCAAAGTGTTGCGAGATCCCGACGCGACAATGGAAAACACGACCCACTTGTTCTTGGGAATTCGATTCAATTGCAACAAGTGCCACGACCATCCCTTTGAACGTTGGACGCAGGACCAATACTACGAGATGTCCGCATTCTTCGCTCAGGTCAAGCTGGAGAACGATCCTGTTTCAGGCGAACGCAAAGTGGGAGGAACCGCCGTCGAAGGAGCCAAACCGTTGTTTGAAAAGGTTGTCGACGGAACAGGCGAAATTCAACACCCTTCGACCAACCAGGACGTCGTCCCGGAATTTCCATTTCCGGTCCCGCATGATGAACCCGACGAACCAACCCGACGGCAAAGATTGGCTCACTGGATGACGGCTGCTGATAATCCCTACTTTGCCAAGAGCTATGTCAATCGTTTGTGGGGCTATTTGATGGGAGTCGGTCTCATTGAGCCGATCGATGACATCCGTGCTGGCAATCCAGCGACGAATCCGGAACTGCTCGATCATCTCACCAGATCATTTGTGCAATCGGGATTCGACATTCAAGACATGCTGCGACGAATCTGCAATAGCCGAACGTATCAACTAGATGTTCAGACCAACGCTTTGAATGAAGACGACTTGATCAATTATTCGCATGCACTACCTCGTCGGTTGCCGGCCGAAGTCATTTACGATTGTGTCCACGCCGTCACGGGGGCCGTCAGCGATATTCCCGGCATGCCACGCGGAACGCGAGCTGCTGCCTTAACCGATTCGGGCGTCCAATTGGCCGATGGTTTTCTTCAGAACCTTGGTCGTCCAGCACGCGAAAGTGCGTGCGAATGTGAACGCAGTTCCGATTTGCAATTAGGTCCAGTCATGGCGCTAATCAGCGGGCCTACCATCGGGACGGCAATCTCAGATCCAAAGAACGAACTACAAAGCCTCGTAAGCGAACTACCGGATGACGAAGATTTGGCCGAAGAGATTTTCTTGCGAGCCCTAGGGCGGTTACCGAGCGAAAGTGAATTGAGCGCGTGCGGGCAGATGTCCGAACTGATTAAGCAGGATCACGTCGCCATCGTCGAGCAATTGCGGGTATCGGAAGAAGCGTGGAAAACAAAGCGGTTGCAGTTGGAAACGCAGCGTGAAGCAAAGCTGGCTACGGTCAAACAACAAATCGTTGACCGAACGTTGGCGATCAAAGACGAACGCGAAAGATTATTAGCCGAACGAGAAGAGCGAATTCGTATTGCCAACGCTGCACTCGAAAACGCTCAAGGGCAGATCGGTGAGCAAGTAGATAGGATGACGGAAGAATACGCGAAGAACTCCGCCGCCAAAGACACTGTTGAATGGGTGCCGCTACGTCCCTTGACTGCGACATCCACCAACAAAGCAGTTCTTAAGACGCTTGCAGATCGTTCGATACTCGTCAGCGGTAGTAAGGACAAAGGCGTGTACCATTTGCAGTTCAAGACAGGCCTGCAAAACATCACCGGCGTTCGCATTGAAGCATTAACTGATCCAAGTTTGCCCAACCAAGGTCCCGGGCTTCCATCCAATGGGAACTTTGTTGTGACCGAATTGGAAATCAAGGTAGGTTCCTCTTCAAACCCGAAGGAATCAACACCCGTAAAGATCGCAAGTGCTCATGCGGACTACTTGCAAAACGGCTTCGCTATCGAGCAGACTTTCGATGGCAATGCTAAGAACCAAAAGGGTTGGGCGGTTTCACCCGAGACTGGGAAAGAACACTGGGCAACATTCAAGTTTGAAAAGCCCATTGTTAATCGTGACGATGATGTAATTCACCTTGCATTGCATCAATTTCACAATGCGAACGAACACCGGTTGGGGCGGTTCCGGATTAGTGTCACCAATGCCGGCGGCGACATTCCGCTGGGCTATTCCGAATCCGTTGCTTCGGCGCTTTCCATTCCGCGATCACAACGCAGCGATATCGAATCAAAAGTGCTGATGGATTTCGTCAGTGCAAACGATGAAGCCGTCATCAAAGCGAAAGCGAACCTAGCGGTAGCCAACCAAGCTGTTCCGCCCGATGAGACTCTTGTCGCGTTGCAAAATCGCCAACAATTTCTAGAGACGCCCACCCCCGACGATCCGGAACTGGTTCAATTGCGTGATGATGCCAAGCAAAGCATTGAGCAGGTCGCGAAGTTGCGACTGACGGCGGCCGAGGACTTAACTTGGGCTCTGATTAATAGCCCAGCATTCTTGTTCAACCACTAACGCTTGCCCTCACCCTTGCTGTCGCAAACCACTGGTGCACCCTTTGGTTTGTGCTTTGACTTTAAGCGACGTTCACTTTTCACTCTTTGGGAAACCCAGCCATGCTGTCCATTAAAGGCTACAAAGCTAAAGATCTTTGCGATCCCCACTTGGCACCATCGCGGCGTTCTTTTTTGCGAGTGGGCAGTGCTGGCATGTTGGGATTGTCACTGCCCAATTTGCTGCAACTGCAGTCGGCCAACGCAACGGCGAAGTCCGGCGGTGGTCCTGGCTGGGGCAAAGCCAAAAGCATCATTCTGGTTTACCTGCAAGGCGGGCCCAGCCATTTGGACCTTTGGGATCCCAAAGAGAATGTGCCCGACAACGTAAAAAGCATCTTCAAACCGATCAGCACCAAGTTGCCCGGGATCAAGTTTACAGAGAATTTGCCGAAACTAAGTCAAATCAATGATCGGTTCACGACCATTCGATCGATGTCGTACACGCCCAATGGTTTGTTCAACCACACCGCGGCGATTTATCAAATGATGACCGGCTACACGACCGATAAGGTCAGTCCGTCGGGACAATTGGAACCACCTTCACCGAAGGACTTTCCAAACTTTGGCAGCAATATCATCAATTTGCTACCCGTGGATGAACCGATGCTTCCCTTCGTCATGTTGCCACGGCCGTTGCAAGAATCCAACGTAGTCGGCAAGGGTGGAACGGCTGGTTTCTTGGGTAAGTCGTTCGATCCTTACACACTGTACCCTTCCGGCGATGACCTGGACATGGGAAAGATGGATCGCATCAAGATTGACGATCTGAAACTACGGCCTGAAGTTTTCAGCGTACGATTGCAACGCCGTGCGTCATTGCGAACGCTGTTGAACGAACAAATGCCAGCCATCAACAAGGCGGTTGAGTCTTACGAACTAGATGAATATTACGACCGGGCATTGTCGCTGATCGTTTCGGGACGAGCTCGCGACGCGTTCAACCTGGGGGCTGAGTCCAACGACACTCGCGACAAGTACGGTCGCAACACGTTTGGGCAAAGCTGCTTGTTGGCGAGGCGACTTGTTGAGGCAGGAACGCGAGTTGTCGAAGTTATCTGGCCGAAAGTTGCCAACAGCGACAATCATTCATGGGATCATCACGCGGGTCTTAGCAAACGGATGAAGGAGCAGTCGGCACCCATGCTAGATAACGGTTTGTCGGCGCTAATCGAAGACTTGGACGATCGCGGAATGCTGGACGAAACGCTTGTGGTTGCCGTTGGCGAGTTCGGTCGTAGTCCACAGCGTGGGGTTAGCACCAGCGGGAACAACAATTCCGATGACGGACGTGATCATTGGCCGTACTGCTATACCGCCGTCATGGCGGGTGCAGGAACAAAACGCGGGTATGTGCATGGCAAGAGTGATAAGACAGCGTCTGCACCGCTTGAAGATCCCGTGCATCCCGCCGAGTTGTTAGCGACGATCTATCACAGTTTTGGCATCGCTCCCGAAACGATCGTCTACAACCACCTCAAACAGCCACGTGAATTGGTCAAAGCCGAAGCCCTAACGCAGTTGTTGACGTAGAGAAGACGAAGGTGCGATCGTCGACGGGCTGCGGTAGCAGACAAAAAGCTCGGGATCAGGATTGTCCCTGCGCGGTCCCGAAGTTCGTCCGCGTCTTGATCCGTCTTCTCGTTTCAACTTGCGATGGTTAGTTGTTGGCAAGTTCGGGGAACACGCCTTCATCAAGTTCCATTCGATCAATGATTGAACGCAACCGAATTTGAAAATCGCTTTTGTAGTTGGCGACTTGCTGCTCACTGAGTTGAGTTTTCTCGGCGACTTCTTTGTTGCCCATTCCGCGAACGAACAGTAACTCGATAGCTTTAAGTTTGGCGAATGCGTTGCTTGATTTCCATCGCTCGATCTGTTCCGAAATGGCTTCGGTGATGGCAGATTCTTCGATTCGTTTTCGTTCGACACTTCGCGCGATAGAACTGGCAACTCGATCGACGCCCACCGGTTCGAGCATCCCACCGCCACCGTCGCTGCTGCGGTGGTGCATTTGGACTGACGGACGCCTTCCTTCGCGACGGAGATGGTCCGTTAGCTTGTACGCACAAATCGAAAACAGGTAGCTCTCCAACGGTCGCGATCCATCGTAGTTGGGTAGGCTGATCAAGAACCCGACAAACGCTTCTTGGACGATATCTTCACTGGTGGCTCGATTTCGGATGCGGCTGTCCGTGTACGCAAGCAGTCGACCTTCATAGCGATCGATCAATGATTGCCACGCATCGGAGTCTCCTTGGCGAATTCGCTCTACGAGCTCAATGTCGACTTTGCTGTGTTCTTTCATGCGTGCGGTTCAGGGAACGAGGTAGCGGGGCGGCAGAGGGCAACCTAACAAGGAACTGGGTGAAAAGCAGTGTGTTGAGATAGTTGGACAGCGATGATTTCGCCGCACTTGGCTGCAGAAACTTCACAGGCTAGGCTTCAACGCGACGCGTTCTAGGCGCTACATTGTTGCAAATTAACTACGTTTCACCCATCTTACACGTTCCGACCTCAAGAAATTGAGGTCCGGTCACCCTGGGAACCGATGACAGTGGACTCTTCCCATCTAGCCGACGAAAATCGCAGCGAGATGCAAGGCGAAATACATCAAGGCCACGATTTTGAATCTGGCATGCTGATGCGCGTCAGGGCGTGGACAGATGTGATGGGGTGGTTGCGTTTGGTACGCATCCTGAGATTGTCGGCTTCACCACCCGCGATCGGTTTGGTGGCGGCGGTTTATTCCGTCTGGAATTTCGCTGTGGTTCGTTTCGCACCACCAGGTGTGATTGTCATGAAGTCGCAGTATGGCGACGTTTCCAGCTTGCCTCGCGACCTGGAAGCATTGTTGTTGACCGTGAATCCGGGATCATGGTGGATCATGCCCGGTCAGCAAACCGGCGGATTATGGCTGCTGGTGATCAGTTGGTCGTTGCTGATATGGACACCCGTCATTCTGATTTTGTCGCGTCAAGGCGCGCTGCTCGCAGCGGACCGTAGTTTGGAAAGTTTGCCGACGGTGGGATCGCGCTCGCTTCGAAGAACACCTTCAGCGTGGATCGCGTCAATCGTCCCTTCCGTGTGCGTGCTGGGATTCTGTTTTGTGATACTAGTGTCGGGCTGGATCTCGCGATTGGATTGGCTAGCGATACCGATGAGTGTCGTGATTTGTTTGGCAACGATTCCCGCCGGCATTTTGCTTTTCGGCGGTTGCTTCGCCGTCCCGCTTAGTTTTGCGGCCATCGCCAACGAATCGCAGCCTGATCCTCTTGATTCACTTAGTCGCGGGTACGAAGCCATTTATCGACGGCCGCTTCACTTGTTGATTTATCTATTTGTCGCTTTCGTACTTGTGACGGTTGCATGGGCGATAGCGATGGGAGTCGCTGAGTTTTCGGCCGCCGTGATGGAAGGAACTCTTTCGCTCGCGGGAGTTCACCCCGAATCCATCGGCCGCCCCTATCGTTTGATCTTTCACCTACCGATCATTGTCGCCATCACAACCTTGTGGGGAATGATCGGCGGAGTCTACCTGTTGTCTCGTGAGTCTACAGGTGAGCAACAAGTCGAAGACCTCTGGTCTCCACTGACACACGCCGATCCGCCGTTGCCCGTGCCGGAATCCGTGCCGGACTCCGTTGCAGCACCGTCGGTTGAAACAACCTCTGCAGAAGCCTAGTGCTGCCTCAACGAGGCTCGTCTTAGGTCGCCGGTCGTTTGTGTCCTAATCTTGGGACGCCGAAACTTCGTACCACTGAGTTTCGTAGCTGGAGTGAATTTGGAACTTAGCGATACCGTCGGCGATTTGCGTCGGAACTTCGTCGGTTCGGTTGCCTCTACCGTCCAACGCATAGACTTTGACGTCCTGCGTGGTGGTAAGTTCGATGGCCGCTTCGATACCGACAACTGTGGTGGGGCCATTACCCCAGTTCCTTCCAACGCTGGTGCGATCTTCGTTCCAACTCATGTCCTGGTTTTCAGTATGCGTGGTGGCTAGCAGCAGGATCTTCTGTGACTGCTCGAGTGGTCGGTTGTCCTGCGAGGTCGCGATCAGTGTGCCGTAATCCAACGCAAGTTCGGAAACGTCGGCGGTGAGTCCGTCCGTTTCATAGCGTCCGCCACCGATCGTACCCCAAACGCCTTGTGTCTTGGGAGTGTTGATTTTTAGGTGCCCTTCACGTTCGCCGTCGGACTTCCACGTTAGGCTTCCCGTTGGTGTGGATAAGTTCCTTGGATCAACTTCGGAAAGTGACGGCGATTCGTCTACGCTATGCGACGTTGCCAGCCGATATTGAAAGGCTTGAGTGCCGTCGATTGGCTTGTCGGTCGGTGCAAGCTTGAGTTGCTCGAGCGGTGCCAAGTCGCCGCGTGCGAACACGTTTGCGAATGCCATGAAGTTCGCAAGCTTGACAGGTTGGCCGTTAAAGCTGAAGAAATTCTTCGTGTAGTCGCGTGTCCATGCCTCGGTATCTTTAGCGTCCGCTTCGTAGTCGAAAAAGAACACGGCATCCCAGTCCTGCAAAGCTCCCAGTACAGCAGCCATGGGGATACAGCCTGACGAATAGGGGCTTGGTTCAGGGTAGTTCCATTCGCTCAACGTGAACGGTTTGTTCGCGATCCGCCAGCTCGTTCGCATCAACAACGAATTTGCTGGCCAAGACGATCGCGTGGGGTCCGCTTCCATCGGATCATTGCCAACTGTCCATCGTTCCGGATTCCAGTCACCGCCTGAGGGAAACATCGGATGGTGCCAATAGTTGTGCAGGTCGATAAAATCGTTCAGTCGGTTATTGACTTCCGGTGTGTGGTAGTTGATTTGACTGGCCGTGATGGGAACTTTGACGCCAAGGTCCTCTTGCAGGAAACGCTTGAGCTCTTCGACCCACGCGATTTCGGTTTCGACCATGAACTGTTTCATATCCTCATGAGCGGCCACCGGGGATTCCGCTACAGGGATTGCGACAGTGCCGGCTTCGATTTTTTGCGAATCAGGTAATGGTTCGCCCTTGCCACCTCGTTGCAGCGTCACGCCAGCAAACTCAATGGGAATGGCAGAACTTCCAAAGCTGAACTGAAAACCAACTTCGTTTTCAATCGTTTCCTTCGGCAGAATGATCCGCGTCACCTTCGTCCATTCTGGGCCGGCCTCAAGCATTTCAAATAGTCCGACGTCTCTCCATTCACCGCCCAGCGAACTGCTTAGTTCCACTTGATACGAACGAGGCTCGTCGGCGCGAACCCAATAAGTAAGCGTAAGCGGTTGGCCAGCTTGAGTGGATAGTTCCTTAAACCTAAGTTGCAGATGATGGTTCTGTTCAGTTGCTTGCAGCGGTTCAAAGCGAATGCCACGATCTTTTCCATCGAGTTCACTTGGCCCTGCAACCGAAAGACTTCGTGGCAATTCGTCGGGATTCTTGGAGACCTGCCAATCGCCCAGGTCTTCGTTCCAACTGTTCATTGCGATCACATGCTCACCCATCTCTGGCGTTCGCTGCTGCCAAGATTTCGTCATGGATTCGGTGTCGCCGTATCGTCCGACCAGCCATTGATTCCACGCTGCGGTAAAGGAGTCCTGGAACCGTTCGGGCAACCGCCGATAGAGCGAGTAACCTTGTTGGCTGAAATAGTTCTCGTTAAGCATTTCGACCAAAGCGATTCCGGGATCATCGACCCTCGCTAAGCCATCGCGGTAGGGGTTTTGGTGAGTTAGCATTGCTTCGCAGTACTCTTTTACCTTGGCCTGTACCGATGCGTCGTAATACATCACCCATTTGTTGGAACTCGCCCACCAAGGCGCGCCCGGTCCGAGTTGAGGAAAGCCCTCCTCTGAGGTCAATTGACGGCTGACATGCAAGTTGATGTCGGCATAGATGCCGTTCTCGTGCAACCGAGCCAAGAGATAATCGAGCCGGTCGACCATCTCGGGGTCGAGTTGGCGTTTGCCATCTTTGAATTCGGCGGACCAGATTCCACTGGGGGCACTCTGGCTGTCCATATGATGAAATCGGACCGCGTTGACGCCCAGTTTCGCGAGGTGCGGTGCAAGCACGTCGGCATTCTTATGGTCAGGAAAGTTTCCCGAAAAGCAAAGGTTCACACCCCAAAACTTGATTCGTTTGTCACCGACAACGAATTGCCCATCTTGGACGCGAACAAAACCTTCCTTTCCGGCGGGGGCGTCAAGCAAATTTGCGCGACTGGTGACGTTTTCAACAACGTCATCTCCGGGGACAACAAAGTCAAATCGTTGGGCAGTCAAGACGGTCGGTGCGACCACAAGACACGCCAATGCAAACAGGTGTCGAAAGGCGGAAAGACTGAATGAGGTCATCACGACGTAAATGGGTATGAGGAAAGCAAAGCGTCGATTGAGAAGCATCAATTGAATTGCATCAGAGAAAAGGCCCCAGCAAGAATGAATAGCATTTAAAAACATGGGGGCTAAACCGAACGGTGATCTGCTGGAACATCTTGCAACGCGTGATCAGGAAGTTCGAATGAACCAGCCAATAACTCACGGTCTTCGTTGACGAGTTCGGGAAATCTTGCGGGTAGTACTTCGACGGCGAAGATTTCCTGAACCGCATCTTCGAATTTAACAAAACCAATCGTTTGGCCCGTTTCAATGTTAATCACCCAAACGCCACAGTCACGCTCTTCAATGGCGCGTTCTGCGATTGGAATGCCTCCGAATACCGCGGATTCACGAACTTGCGACAATCCGACAAACGCTAGTGGGCCTGCAAAGGAAAGTCCGCGAGTGAAGCCGCCTAGCGTCGCGATGCTCTCAAACTTTCCGGTGTCCAAATTGACATAGCCAAAACTGCCGGTTCCCGATTCGAGCAACCACAATTTCCCGCGATACCAACGAGGGCTGTGCGGCATCGATAAACCCCGAGCAACAATTTCGTTGCTTGCGATATCGATCAGGATTCCGCCATCGCGTTTGTTGTCCCTCCATCCGCCAGCAGTGTTAGTCTCGCCGAGTGCCGTGACATGGGAGACTCGACCGTCAAGCGTAGCCAACCCGTTGACGTGACAGACATCCGTCGGCACGTAACTGGATACGAACGAAGGACGCCAAACGGGATCAAAGCAATACGTGTCGCTGCGGCGACAAAGGCACGAGAACCTCGTGTTGACGAACCACAGTTCAGATTGAGTGGGATTGGTCGAGTCACCCACCCATGCCATTTCGTGGATCTGAATGTCACCGGTCCAATGCGTAGTGCGAGGCAAGAAGCATGCATCATGCTGGTTAGCACCACTCTCTTCCTTTTGATTGACCTTAGCGCAAACGGCCGGCAGATTGTGGAACTCCCAAATGCTAGTGCCCGCACCGACGGCGATGCGATTGGGCTGCACCGCCACGCCCATCGGTTTATCGAACAGCCGAAAGTGGGTATTCAGTACGTCGCCCTGCCCTCGCAGCATCACCAACCGACCGGCTTGGTAGGTGCTGACCAAGACCGAAATTCCCAAGGATGCAAAAATGTCCGGCAAGTTTGACGTGTGCACGCTGCGCAGCGGTGGTGGATCAGGAGAAACGTCGATGGGAATACTCGCCTTGAATGTGGATTAGAATTCTGGGGTAGAATACCGAGTCTTTAGTCTAGCGGACGTCGTTCGCCGCTGCCTTCCCTCCCCTGCCCTTCTTTTTCGCTATTCCCTCACGCACCATCATGAAAAACATGCTTAACCGCCGCACGATGATCGCCGCGTCCGTTGCTACCTCGATCGCCATGACCCGCATTGCGAGCGCTGAAAATTCGCAACGGCGTAAGTTCACGCTTGACTTGCGATGTGGGTCTATCGGAGTTCAGGCGAATCAGAAGGAAGCGATTGAGTTAGCCGGAAAATACGGTTTTGAATCAGTCACTCCTGATGCCATCTCCCTGGCTGGTATGTCAGTTGATCAGCAAGAGGAAGTGTTGGACCTGATGAAGGAAAAGAATGTTGTTTGGGGATCGGCCGGGTTGCCGGTTGAGTTCCGCAAAGATCAGGCAAAGTTCGAAGACGATTTGGCTCAGCTGCCGGAACGAGCTGCCGCTTTGCAAAAACTTGGGGGCAAGCGCATGGGGACCTACATCATGCCTTGTCATGACGAACTAACGTATGTGCAAAATTTTCGGCTGCACGCTGATCGTCTACGCAAGTGCACCAAGGTCTTGAATGATCACGGCCTGCGGTTTGGGATGGAGTACGTGGGGCCAAAAACCCTTTGGACATCCAAGCGATATAGCTTCTTGCATTCACTGGCAGGGCTTCGTGATCTCATCGACGAAATCAATGTCGACAACGTCGGTGTGATTCTTGACAGCTGGCACTGGTACACCGCAGGTGAATCAATCGACGACATCAAGTCGCTATCCAATCAAGACGTCGTGGGTTGCGACTTAAACGATGCACCCAAGGGAATCGCCGTTGATCAACAACTCGATAACCAACGTGAACTGCCGATGGCAACGGGCGTGATCAACGTCAAGAGTTTTTTAGAAGGCTTAATCGCGATTGGCTACGATGGTCCAGTCCGCGCCGAACCATTCAACGCGGCACTGAACTCAATGGACAATGACGCGGCCACCAAGGCGACCGCTGAAGCCATGAAGTCGGCGTTCGCGTTGATCTAGTACTCAAGTAAGCGGTAACTGCGTTGATGCAACTACGCTTGCCTAGTTGCCACTACTTCGTGGTGGCTTCTTCGTGCAAGTCGTAGTCCGCAGGTTTGCGGCCGGGGACATAGGTGTTAAAGCCAAACTTCGTTGGTTCGTACTCGCCCACGATCGACACGTCACTGTCTCCGTCGATTTTGTCTTCCATGCCCATGCACCAGTACGCCGCGTTGACCAACATTCGCCGCACGCC
The DNA here is from genome assembly GCF_007859865.1 of Rubripirellula amarantea. Classification (NCBI taxonomy): domain Bacteria; kingdom Pseudomonadati; phylum Planctomycetota; class Planctomycetia; order Pirellulales; family Pirellulaceae; genus Rubripirellula; species Rubripirellula amarantea. The sequence continues at coordinate 2,413,380 of NZ_SJPI01000001.1, forward strand.
TTCGTTGGGCAGGTCGTCGGCGGAGCCCATGGTCGTCGTGAACACTCGTCCGCCTTTGTAGGTACGGGTCCAAGCGATTGGCATCATCGGATCGTTGCGGTCATCCGTGATTGGTTCGTCGTTCTCGTTCATGCCCGTCAAAATCTGGCCTTTGACCACTGCATGTCCGTCGCCCGAAAGGGGCAACGTCACTCGATAGACATCCGTCGGCCCCCATATTTCGCCATCTTCAATTCCTCGAACGATCGGGTGATCTGTATCGGCAATGATGCCGCGAGTCGATTCAAAGGCATGTTTGCCGTGGTGAGCGACCCAGGTTTCACCGAACACACGTCGTCCAAATCCGCCCGCGTTCGCTTCGTCTTTGTTATTCCAGCTTTCTGCGGAATACTTGCGGTCGGCCGGGATATCGAACGGATGAGTCGATGTTCTTAGTCCCATCAACGGACGACCGGCTTCGACATAGTCCATGATCATTTTCATTTGATCATCCACCAAATTGCGAAAGCGAAGACCCATGATGACAAGGTCAGCGGACTCAAGTGCTTCGAGTCCCGGAATGTTCTCGACGTTCTTTGGGTTGATGATTCCGGTGTCCTCGTCGATCGCGAAAAGCACGGTGCATTTAAATCCGTGATGAACTGATAAGATTTTTCCAAGCTGAGGGAACGCCTCTTCGCTTCGGTATTCGTGATCGCCGGAAACAAGGACAATGTGTTTGCCAGCCCCCGGGCCATCACCGCCCGGAAACTCGAGCCAACGATCGTCGGCATGAGTGACGGCAACGAGGGAACAGAATGCGAAGCACGCAAAGAAACGATACATAGAGGTTCTACCTAAAGTGTGAATGTTGGAAGTGAGGTGGAGTGTCAATCAGTTGCCGTTGGATGCAGCAACGGCATCTTTGTAAATTGGGTGCTCTCGGCGCCCACCGGCACGCAGGTAGGCAATAAGGTCCGCGATTTCAGCGGCTGTGAATGTATCGACAAGGTTAGACGGCATCATGCTAACTTTCGATTCGCGGGTTTCTTCGATGGAATCGCGATTGATCACCGCTAGAGATGATGGGTCAAGCATGTTTGTCAGCACGTTAATGTTCTTCTCGTTCATGTTGATCACACGGCCCTGAACGACCTCGCCGTCGTCGGTCAAGAACATCGTCGCACCATATTGATCGCTAATCACCTGACTGGGATTGATGATCGAGGTCAGCAAGTCCTTCACACCGAAACGTCCACCGGCGGACGTTAAATCTGGACCGAGGATACCGCCCTCGATGCCCATCCGGTGACACTTGTAACACGTTGCTGCTGCAAAGACGGACTTTCCACGATCAAAGTCGGGCTTATCGGAGTGCTCGGAAACCAAAGTGGCCAACTCGTCGACTGTCCATTGTTTGACCAATGGACGCGATGGTGCTGGTTCAGCGGAGGCTTTTTCGGATTCCGCAATGATCGCTTCGATCTCAGCCTTGATGTCCCCGGGAACATTCGCGAGAGCTTCGTTCTTGATATTCTCGATGAAGCCACCAAACGACATGCCGCCACGCGACTTTTGCAGTTCTGCAAACCAGCTGAAGTAAGTCTTGCGATCTTTGTCGTTCCATCCTGCCGACGCTGAACGCAATGTCATCGCGTAGTGCATTTGGCTTTCTTGGCTCGGCGAAGACTTCATTAGCGAAACGATCTTGCCGGTCGCTGTTTGTGATTCTAGATACACAAGCACTTGAGCCAATTCGCGGTCGACCGAATCATCGCCGGTCGGAAATTGGTTATCGAGTTGCGCGAGGATAGTTTTGCGTTGATCAGTGTTGAATTGTCCAAGACGCATGGCCACTAACCCATAGGCACGCAACAACGCGATTCGCTGATCGGAATCAAGCTCGTTCCAATCGATCGACGTTAACGCTTTCGTTGCGGTAGCTTGGTCCGCCGCTTCCCCGTGGCGTGCCAGAGCGATGACGGCATGAATTCGTGCTGTCGCGGAATCAATTGACGATACTCGTTGACGCCACTGATCAACGTCGACGTGTTCCAACGCAATGCGGGCGGCAAAGCGAATCGCACGGTCTTCGTGGGAAAGCGAATCTAAAATGAAATCCAAGTTGTTGGCGGGCGCATCAGCGACGTGCAAAGCTTCCAGTTTCTGGCGGAGTTCGCGAAGTGCCTGGCCTTGATCCGTCGCTCCCGTCGCTTCTTCTTCGTTGATGTCGCCGGTGTAGGTGATTCGGTACAAACCGCTTTGGGTGCGTCGACCACCAATGGTGAAGTACATCGCACCGTCGTTTGGCCGGATGACGATGTCGGTTACTGGCAACGGCGCCGCAGTGGCGAACGTTTCGTAAGTGCCGCCATAAGTCGATCCGTCTTCGGTCAGGTGAACAGCATGAATGTTTCCGTAGCTCCAATCACAGATGAACAGAGCGTCTTGGTACTTCTTGGGAAACTTGGCATCGTAGCCAAAGCAGATGCCCGTTGGTGAACCGGGACCAATGTTGACGGCTGCGCCAAACGAATCGGGATAGTGAGCAGGCCATTTTCCAGTGCCGTTTCGCCAGCCAAACTCGGCACCGCTGATGACGTGGTTGATTCGCGTGGGGCGATACCAAGGCGTGCCGACATCCCATTCCATATCAGCATCGTAAGCAAATAGTTCGCCATCTTTGTTCAGTGCAATGTCGTACTCGTTGCGAAAGCCGGTCGCGATCAATTCTACGTTATTTCCGTCGGGATCAAACGAAGCGATGAAGCCACCCGGTGCGAGTCGGTTCGCATTGTGTCCTCTCGCGTCGGGCATACGGCCAAGCAAGTGATCTTCATCCCAAACCCGAGGCACGCGACTGGTGTCGATCTGCTTTGGCAGATGTGTGTTGTTTCCGGCACACATGACAATGCGTTTTCCATCAGGCGATACGATGAGCGCGTGCGGTCCGTGTTCGCCGGCAGCGTTGAGTTCGATTAAGTGTTCTTGCTTGTCGTATTGATCATCGCCGTCGGTGTCGGTCAAACGCCAAACACCGGCGGGGATTTGGTCGGAGTTGACGTTGGCATAGAGCGAACCGAACGCACATAGCAAACCTTGAGCTCCTTGAATCTGGCTTTCAAGTTTCTCGACGTTGGCGTTTCCTGCATCGTCGATGGCAATGCGAAAGAGACCGCCGTATTGATCGCACGCAATCAAACGACCTTGGGGGTCCGTCGTGAGGCTCACCCAAGATCCTTCGCTAACTTCGTGGATCAGGTCGACTTCAAAGCCATCAGCAAGTTTGAATTGATTGGGGGTGGGGACGCCAAGGCCATCGGCGTTAGCAGGGTGGCAAGGCAGGCAAAGTGTGAATGACAAAAGCATCACTGCGAATGTGGTGTGAATCCATTCGAGACATCGATACGGCATTGAGAAATTTCCTGAGGGGGGGCGTCACCTCGGGCTAAATTCGAAGGTTAACAGCCGAGGTTCGCTATTGGCGAGATAACGACCAATGATAGTCCGATAGAGGTCGCTACTTCAACGCACCGCAGGCATTTGAGGGATGAAGTTGAGGCGAGCTGGGCAGTTCATGCCGACGATCACGCAAATTGCGGTGAATTAGCAATTAAGAATCGTGGCTCACATCAACGCAATCTGAGGCGGGTTTGTTATCTTGTCGGTTCGGTGACTTACCGGGAGATCAAAACGACAGGCGTAAATTTGTCCATGGTCTCTGATGTTTTCGCGTTCTCGCTTTCTTGGAGTAACTGATCTCATGCCTTTGACGACACAACCCTCGGCGAATTTGCAACGTTTGGTGGGCTGGGACCGGGACGCGGCCAGTGACCCAGCCGAGCAGCAACGGCTCAGAAGCTATATCGCTTTTCAACTTGCCGCTGCCGGATTGTCGCCACCGGACACCGAAGCCGAAAACGACCTGATGACGGCTTTTTCAACCGGCATTTTTGAAAGTCTCAAGGAAAAGAATCGTTTGCTTTCGGAGCACCGCGCGCCGATCGACCAACGCATTGAAAACTTTTTGAATCGTTATCTCGAAAACCAGCTCAACGGCGATCAATTGCGATTGCCGGGGGAATCATTGACTCTTGATCGCCACGGCATGGCGCGAGAATTGAGTCTTCCCGCTGGTGGCCACAAGTACGAAACCGACTTGGTCCGCTCGTACCGATGCCGTAACGGCGTGCTTAACAATCCAAGAGCCGATCGTCGCACAACAGCAGGCACGTTCCATGTCGTGCAAGGTGGATTGCCGATCCCAGGTGACAAACGCGCCGTTCCCGAAAATGTGTTCGTCAATCTGTTCCGGGCCGCGATGAATCCGCCAAGTGAACTTACCGAGCTGCCCTACTTGTCTCAGTCCACTGGCAACGCCAACACATGGGTATCGCTGTTGCTGCGTCCTTTGGTGTGTCCAGAAGTACCTGGTTTTTGTGAATCGAAGTCACTTGAGGTTCGCTTCTTCGCACCTGGCGGTTTGGTGAGCAACTTGGACTTTGTGGAGTCCATTTTTGGCAACGCTGGCGACCCGCTAATCGCGGCCAACGACGCATCGTTGGACGTTCACCACTGGAGCGGACATACGGGCTGCGTGATTCTGGCTACGCACCTGACCAATTGCACCAAGAAGGAACTCGGGCTGCCGCACTACGATGATGCCACCGACCGCCAGCGGCATGATTCGATGTGTTGGAAAGATGAAAACGAGAAGTACAACGATGGGGGCGCTTTCAAAATCACATGTCGCGATGCCAGTGGTGTGATGGTCACGTTGATCGCGGACAACTACTACGGATATTGCAAGAAAGAAGTGAAAACCCAAATTAGCTATGCAGCTAACTTGATGGGCAATGTCGAAGAGGAGCATGCCGGCGGCGCGTTGGCGTTTGCATCTTATTCCCTAGGCGACGACTTTCAGGTCAATAGCCGCCGATACAATGGTCAGTCTTTTGAGAAAGTGGCCGAGCGATGCGCTTCCTTTATTGATGTAAAACCCGAGGGATACGGAATCGATAAAAACGATCCGACGGTGATCTACATCCCAGAATCGGCTCGTGCGACGCTTTCCGACCGCTGCGTGAAATGGACCAAGGATGGAAAGGAACACCGGATTCCACTTTCACCGAAGAACGTTTACATCGCGCCGAGCGGTTACAAAATCGAACTCGAAAAGCATCCGAATGCTCCTTCATGGCGATTGATTGGAACGGTTGGTGAGGGCATCTTCTGTCATAAACCATGCACGGTTAGCGGTGGTGGCAAAAGCGAAATCAGTAAGAGCCTTCGCGACTATATGTTGTATGGGCCCATCTTCGTGGCCGACCATGAAGAGGATTTTGCGAAGCTGGATGAAATTTTCAGCCGCGATTACCACGATCGTTGGCGATCTGACACTGACGATAAACCTTCCTACGACGAACGCCCCAGTCGCAGTGTGCTCGATCCAACGCGTAGCCTCGGTAGCGTGATTCAGTTGCTCACACCGCAACCGAACTTTAGCGACGAGTATGTCCAATGGCTCAAGACGATTCCCGATCACGTCTACGCTCTCGTCCTGATCATCAAACGCTTCATTGGACCAGGGATGGAAAAGGATTGGCGACGACACTTTGGTGTCGATATCGTTAACGGTTCGCCGGGCCACGAATTGAAGATGGGAGACCGATCGTTGGTTGGTACCTATTTGCGAGTAGGTTTGGACGACAATCGTTGGCGGACATTCAAGTTGCGCCAAGATTTCATCGCGGCTGCGAAGGTACAACGCGAAGACGACATCAGTTGCAGTGTGGTCGCGCCAGCGAATCAATTAATTGAAGTCGGTCCATCGTTGATCGAAGCGGGCAGCTACAAGTTTGTTGAGAACTGCGAATTCCGGTTGTTCCAGCGACCTGACGATGCGATTCACCGTGGTCTCGATAAGCAAACCGAGTGGGACTTATCACGACCTGGTAATTTCCTAAGCAACTTCGAGCCGCTTACGGTCGAAGACGCAAAGGAGATTGTTGACGATGCCATCGACTTCGACAAATTTACGGAACCAATGGCGAAATTGCTTCGTGGTGCCGCCAAGCAGAGCGAAGGTTATGTCGTTAGCTCTGCTCATCCGCGAATCAACGACGATGGCAAACGAACCACGAATCCTCGCTATCTGCAGGATCGTCCTGACATGGTTTACGCCCGCGACACCTATGTCGCGATGCGTGGAATGCAATTGCATCGCGGATTAGGTGCGGACGATCCCGTCAATGCTCCCGTAGGTTCGGTGCTTAGTGGTCGGCGAAACAACGCACCTGATCGCAAAGCAGGAATCCGATCCTTGGCAGTGTATTCACCGCTGCACTACCAGGAACTTCCTGAGTTGGTGATGGACTACGTTTGTTCGTTAACTGGCAAGAGTCCTAGTACCACGGGCGCGGGTAGCGAAGGGGCGCTGACCAAAGGCCCGTTCAATGCCTTGATGCCGTCGATCGATCTGAACTCGATGGTGGTCTCGATGATCTTGACTGAGCTTGCAGGATTCAGCACTCCAGCCGGTAGCATTGGTCCAAAATTTGAAGTCGGTCATGATATCTCGATCTTGATTCCGGAAGTCTGGTGCCGAATGGGACCTGAAGAACGAAATCCCAAGAACTTGATCGCGTCGAAGATGATGCAGAAGATCGAGGACTTTGAAAAAGACGGAGTCACGATTCCCGCTAGTCGATTGGGATATCGAATCACCAACAAGTTCGTCCGAACGTACTTGGGCCGTATCTTTGACAATCCATCGAAGGTTTTCTCAGAGGAAATTCTTAAGCCGGAATTGCAAGATCCTGATTCTTTCGCCGATGGAATTCTGCACATCGCCGAAGCTCAGCAACGCGTTGCCAAGCGTTACTTTGAAGATGGCGGATACGAATTAGCTTGCCCTCCCCTGCAAGCGGTGCTCAGCATCATGGCGTACGGGGAATACGAAGGCAAAACGATTGACGATCCGGCGGTTCGAAGTCTCTTCACACGAGAATCGCTGCTTAGTAGCGATTGGTATCAGCGACGATTGCGGACCAAGCGTGATCGCGATCTGCAACACTGGAAGGATTTTGAAGCTCGGTTGATCGAGGCGGGGGCCAACCATGAGTTGGACTCGACTTTTGATCTCGACAATCGTTTGGCTTACGTTCGCGACCAAATCGCCAACGTCGAATCGCCAAACTATGAAGAGTCGCTCATCGGAACCTTGGGAGCTGATCCGATGGTTCCCTCAACAAGCGACAAGTCGATGCTCAGTAAGCTGGCGGGCGTATAAAGATCGTTTGCATTGTTTCTAAGGTTGCTTGCGACCGTAGATAGGAATCACCGCGAAGCTTGACTTCGCGGCCACTCCACGAGCTGACGCCGTTTGGGCTCAGCTCGCGGAGAAAACCCGCGACAGTAAGAGAACCTTTCGGGTGAGCCTTATTGAGCTCGCCAAATTCGGACGTAGTCGACCTGGGCTCGGCTCATGACCCGGTAATTGGCATCTTCTTCAAGAGGCGTTCCTTGGAATCTGCCATCACCCTGGTCATCCAGTGTCTTGTCGACCCAAGCGTCTTTCTCGAACTCGAGTGTCAACATCATCATCATGTCCGACGGGTTCGCTGGAATCGCCGGGACTGGATTTCCCGGTGGATTGTCGGGGAAGGTGAAGGTTTCGACTCCATTGACGTAAGTGGTCATTGAATCGGCGGACCATCGAAGACCGTAGGTGTGGTATTCGTCAGCGGTCACGTCCGCCAAGCTTTCGGCGATCACACCGCTGTATTGAAGCGATTCGCTGAACTTGATGCCAGCATTCAATTCCGCCTGCGTGGGTACTCCCCAGTGGTGAGCCACGTTGAAAACACCATCCATCCAAGCTGGTTCACCGATGGGAATTTCGATGATGTCGATTTCAGTTCCGGTAGCGGGGACCCGATCATAGGCTTGGGTTTGAGTGAATAACCAGAACGCGAACCAAGTCGAGTAGCCGACCATCTCATTCGTCTTCACCCTGGTCGAGATGTAGATTTCACCATCACCGGGACTCACCAAAGTACCCTCCCATCTCACTCCCGTTCCCGGAACCGAGTCGTCCCATGCAACCGGTTGCCCCGACATCAAGTACGCCGATTCAACCTTCTTGCCATGAGCCAGGTCCACGTTCAGGTCCGCTCGAATTTGCAGTTGAAGATTGCCCGATCCGTCGAGCCAATGGTTTCCGTAGCCGGTGCTGAACATCCAAGCATTGTTTCCGTCATAAGGACCATAACGCAGCGGATATTCGGGGATGCGATTTTCCGCGGCCGCAGCGGCAATCTCGTTACTGACTTCTTCGGGATTGGTACCAAGGTGGGGATACCAGTTTTCGGGAAGTCCCGTGCCTTCAAACTCGTCTTGCCATTCCAGCGCCCAAGAATTGCCGGGCGGCAACCATTCGAGGTTGGGTCCGCCCATGTTTCCGACAATTGCTATTCCCTCGGCGATAATTTCGTCAAGTTTTGTCCAGGTGTTAGGGTCTTGGCGGTACAGCATGATTTGCCAAATGCTGTCGTCGGCTAGCGGTTGGTCGATGGGGACATCGATTGTCACTGTCGCAGATTCGCTTCCGGAGTCGACTGAGGTCCAGTCTTGGTCGATCACGTTCCAAGATGAATCGAGCAACTGAACTTGCACGATTCCATCAACTGAAATTTCGTATTCCACAGTAACATCGTAGCTTTCATTCGTCTGAACTTCCGGGGGCGCATTCGATCCCGTAATCACGTCAGGTGCGTTGGCGGAAACGGTGATGGGATAGAAGATTTCCTCGTCTAACTTTTCCCAGTCGCTTCCGTTGTAAAGGATGACTTGCCACAGATAGTTGTCCTCTGGTGCCGCTTCCTCAGGCACATAGAACGGAATGGCGATCGAAGTGGAACCATCAAGGACGGGTTCCCATACTTGGTCGATGAAGGCCCAAGAGTTTTCAAGCATTTGAAATAACTGGACTTGAACGATCGCATCGTCAGCAATGCTGTACGCGACGTCTATCTCGTAGAATGTTTCGGTTGTGATTTGAGTGGGCGGATTAGTGGCAACGATTGTCTGTGCATGCGATTGATCGGGTGGCATCGCGGCCAGTGCTATGGCAATGGACCATAATCCAAAGAACCCCTGCGAACGCTTGCATAGATAGCTGCGATTCATAACAAAATCCTTCTAAGAGAGACGCTCATTCGCAGGCGAGCTTCTGTCGCACTTTGCGCGATGAGGCATAGACAAGACCAAGCACGATTGCTTGGTGCATTTCTGAGCGTAACGAAGCCAACATCGCAATGCAAAATGTTGATCGCATCGTTCGCCAGCCTAGGGATGGTTTGTTAACAACGAGTTAGCATTTGGGTTCTGCGTGTCTCGCGAATCACTGATTCAAAAACTCGAAAGTGACTTTGTCATCGGCGGTAACTGCATCCGTAACGAGACAAAAGATGATGGCTGATGCAGCGTCAGCAGGAGGTTGGAAACGCAGAATGCAGCGTCTCGATTCCGACGGGGTTCCATCCTCAGGATAGGCGTAGAAGAGATCACCCGATGGCTGCGTGGGAAGTTGACGTTTATTTGAAATGGGTTCGCCGTCTTCGGACTGAAATTGAACCATCAATCGCGGCATGCCACGACCCGTTTGTGTGATCTGAGATTTAACCGAGTAGTGCATGCCGGCTTTGACCGAAGCGGTAGCCGTCGCGGCACCACCGACCGGGCCAACAATTGAAACTTGTTGATTGGCGATCTCAATTCGTGCGTTCGTGGTGGATCCATCGCTTGTCGCGTCTGAATTGGCAATCACCGCTTTCCAAGCGAGGTCGTTCAGCGGGGTTACTTCAATCGCATCCTCGTTGGATGGCAGGTTTAAGGCTGGCTCGGATGCGGTTGCCTGGTCGTCGGTTCGGTCTTGCACCAATTCTTGTGACGCTTGCAACGCTGTTGTGATTGCATCGTTACACCCCGGTAAGACCTCTTGCCAATCGCGAAAAACGTCTTTCCCGTTCCATAGTGCAGTACTGGTTGCCTCGGGCCACCATCGCCCGCGTTCGCTGTAAATCCAAACCAGTCCATCGGAAGACTGTTGAGCCCATCGAACTTGGTTTGTTAGAACCTTCAACCGATCCGTTTCCGCCGGATTGAGCGTCCAGTGGGGGATCGCATCGGCGGTGACCAAGTCCATGAATATGGGAAAGGCAAGTCGTACTTTGGATTGGTACTTCGATCGAACTTCGGGCTCAATGATATTGCAGCCGGAGACTCGAACCTGACGTGCATGTTCAATCATCTGCGATCGCGATTCCATCCAGTAGCCGAATTCGCAACCATCAAAAAACGTGACTGAGTCATCGGATGCTTCGAGCAAGCCAGCTAGGAATGCGGGCAGCAAACCATATTGATGTCCAGCCAAGCACCACTGGAAGTCGTCCCGTCTCTGCCCAGCGGAATTCACTGGTGAAGGCCCCATCATCAATCGATCATTGACCAGGAAACTCATTAGGAAGTACGAAAGGATCTCGATGTTGGGTGATTCTTTATTCACCGCGGTGATCACCTGACGACCGCGTTGACGCGCGGCCGCAGCGTAGTCCTGGAAAGAATACGAAGCGGCCGAGGCTTGGGCGGAGTACTGAAATTGGGAATGTGGAAGTGTGTACGCTTCGGGGTCGAATGCGATGCCTCGCAGTTTGCCGTTCGCGACAAGTCGCGCGGCGATTCGCCAATGTTCGGTAACCTGTTTCCAGCCTTCGTCATCAAAAAAGTCCACGTCCCCCGGGTTTGCGTTCAGTCCCAGATAGCACTGGGCCGCGATCTTGGGGTGTACGGTTTCCAGGATCTCGGTCGCGGATTCAAATACGCTCGCGTCCCATGGTGAAGCTGAATGGGCGACAGAGAACAAGTCGGGCGGATTGGTTTCGGTGCGAATCGAAACGACAGAACCGTCGATGGGAAGCTTGGGCAATTCATTCTGATCGCGAGCCAGTTGGTCGAGCGTGGGCTGGTTCCATCCCGCCGATATGATTCGCGTCCGTGTCGAGACGCGCGGTTCAACCGCGATGACGTTCAAACTGACAAAGCACAGGGCAACGCTCGCAAAAGTAACAGTGCCACTAAGCGGTAGCAGTCTCGTCACGTTGGCCTCCTTCCTGTTCTTCATCGTCGGCCCGATCAACTTCAGCTTCAACTTCAGCTTCAACTTCAGCTTCATCTTCATCAACTTCACCATCATCGTCCGACGTCGAGTCTGCGTACGCTAGGCCCGATAGGTTGGGTTGCTCGGGTGCGTCTTTCAGCCACAAAGGAACCAGCAAGATGATGGCTGCCCACGCGAGGACGACCATTGGTTGGCTAGTATCCGATGGCCAGTAAGGCGAGTCATGCAAACGCCACCAGGCGAACAAGTGAACCGAGAGTGATATCGGGATAGCGATTGCAAAGCTGCCGAGTCGATCGGTCTGTCGCAAAAAGAAACGTTGCAGTAACACGGCGAGAATCGATGCGGCGACCACCAAGGCAATCACCGACTGCCAACCGATGATCAAGCCGGGAACGGAGATGATCAAAATCACGTCCACCAATCTTGCTGTGGACTTGCCTAACGGATCAAGTTTCAGATCGGCCCTGGGGCACAGGCCTCTCGCGAGAGATCGGCCGATGATTGCTGCCGCCACGAGACCCGTGACAATGCGAATCGCGGCATCGATTCGCAGACTTGAACCGAACAAGCTAGGCAGGTCTGCATCGCCAAGCGTTCGCCAGGACACGATCATGAGCGGTGGGAACACCAACATCGCAAGGATGATCGGCATGATGCCCCACGCGACCAGTCGAGCAGGAATGCGATTGCGGTCATAGCGAATCAGGGCGAACGCCCACGAAATGGTGACCGCATAGATATGAAAGAACAGCGTCGTCAACACGTAACGGTCGACGATGGGCTGCCAAAGCGGTCCGCCACCATAGCGGCTTGTCACGTAGGGCAAGCTAAGTTGATAAAGTTGGCCAATCGCAATCAACGTTAGGCTTAGCCCGACCACAAGTTCAACGATTGGGTAACGGCGTGAAATCGGCAGGCGACATTGTCGGCATCGGCCGCCAAGCATGAGCCATCCGAAGACAGGGAAATTGTCTCTTGCCTGAAGTCGCGTTTGGCAGCGAGGGCAGTACGAACGTCCGTTCACGCTTTCGCCCCGCGGCATCCGCCAGGCAACGACGTTCAAGAAGCTTCCGATGGATGAACCAATCCAAAAGCACCATCCAAAGACGATAACGTCGATGAATCGCGGGCCGTACAAATCGCTGGGCCCGAGGAAAGCAGCGTGGGCAGCTTGAAGGTGTGCCAGACCGAAAACGTAGCCGAGGACTGCGGTTGCCAAGCCCAGCAAGGCTATCAACAGCGGAAATCGCGAACGGAGACGCTGGCCGAGCAAGGTAAATCTCTTGGGGGAAGTAGAATAAAGGGGCGAGGAAGCAATTTGCCAGATCTTACCCGTTCGTTAAGACCTGCATGAGGGAGCGGTGTCTTTCGGGCGTTCATGTTCCTGGGCCCCCATCGGCACTGGTTTGCCAGTAAGATAGTGAAAAGTCACGCCCCTTTTAGTATTTAGCTGCGTCACGCAAAGCGTCCCCGCAACCGCTCGGAAACGGTATCCGTGTCGGGATTCGGTTACGACATTCAGGCCTCCATCAACCTGTTGACCCTATAACTTTACTCTATGGCTGGTCCTTCTCATATTCTTGTCGTCGACGATAGCCCGACCCAGCTACGTCAGATGCAGATCCTCTTGGAGCAGGACGGTTACCAAGTTGAATCGGCTGTCGGCGTCGAAGAAGCGCTCGCCGCAATCGCCGAGAAGCCTCCGTTGCTAGTGGTCTCTGACATGCAGATGCCGGGAATGAGTGGCTTGGACTTGGTCGAAATCTTGCGTGGCACGAATCCCTCCTTACCGGTTGTATTGACCACCAGCGAAGGAAGCGAGGACGTGGCCGCCGATGCACTGCGTCGTGGCGCGGCTAGCTACGTTCCCAAGCGAGACTTAAATACGACACTGGCGCCAGTGGTGCGACAGGTATTGTCCATCGGAGAATCCCAGCGTTCCGTATTGGAAGTGGCTCAGTACACCAAAGAAGCGATGTTGACGCTTGAAATCGACAATCAAGAGTCCATTGTTCCCGCTGTGATCGCACGGCTGGAAAAAATGCTGATCGAGATGGATCTCTTTAGTGAGTGCACTCGAATGCAAATTGGCATGGCATTGGACGAAGCTTTGCTAAATGCGATTGTTCACGGCAACCTCGAGATTTCATCCGAACTTCGTGATCACGGCGAAGGTGATGAATACAACGAATTGATTGCCGTTCGCAAATCTGCCTTACCGTATGCGGATCGCCGGGTGACAATCATTCTGCACGCCACTCGCGACGAAGTTGCTTTTACGATTGCCGATGAAGGCCCAGGGTTTGATTTCTCGAAAGTCGGTGACCCAACGGATCCGGAAAACCTCGAGTGTGCTGGCGGTCGTGGTTTGTTCATGATTCACGCCTTCATGGATGACGTGGTGTACAACGATAAAGGCAACTGCTTGAAAATGGTTAAGTACGTTGCTTCCGAGGACGAGGAAGACGAGGAAAAAGATTGCCACGACGAGAGCGATTAATAGTTCGCCAAGCCGTGGGGTTTTGACCAGAAACGCGTTGGGTATATCCGCCTTGGTCATCTACTGACTGGGCTGCTCGCTACAGTAATTCATGTCTATTCCCAAAATCCGGCACTCCCACGCCAACGACCACGAAGTTCGCGAAGGTGGCGACTACGTCCTGTATTGGATGATCGCGTTTCGCCGTCCAAGGTACAATTTTGCTCTGCAGCATGCTGTTGATCGAGCCAAGGAATTTGGAAAGCCGCTGGTCATTTTCGAGCCTTTGCGAGTACGGTATCGCTGGGCCAGTGATCGGCTTCATCGTTTCGTTATCGAAGGAATGCGAGACAACGCGAGGCACTTTCAGGATCGTCCCGTTACCTACTTCCCGTATGTGGAACCGAAGCCCGGGGCGGGCACTCCGCTGTTGCATCAGCTAGCCAAGTCGGCATGCACGGTTGTGACCGATGAGTACCCCTGTTTTTTCCTGCCGCACTTGATCGAAGCCGTCAAAGATCGGATTCCTGCTCGGCTTGAACTTGTCGATTCCAACGGTGTGATGCCACTTCGCACGCCGGAGCGGACTTTCACCGTCGCTCACAGCTATCGACGTTGGATGCAAAAGAACATTCTGGACGCACTGACCGAGATGCCTCGCGAAGATCCGCTCAAGCGGGTCAAACTTGCCAAGCTCGAATCACTTCCGTCCAAGATCCTTCGGAAGTGGCCGGCAGCGGACTTTGATTCACTCCTTGATGGAGACGGTCTTTCTAAGATTCCGATCGACCATTCGGTTGTCCCAAGTCCCGTCGTTACTGGAGGTCACATCGATGCTGGAAAGCGATTGGCCAAATTTGTTGACGAAACACTGGACGTGTACAACGACGACCGAAATCACCCCGATGAGCACGCCACGTCTGGGTTGAGTCCCCACTTGCACTTTGGGCACCTATCGGCACATGAAATTGTGGCCGAGATTTTCGACAAAGAGGAATGGACGCCGGATAAGGCATCAGCCGCCAATGGCAAGAACAGCGGATTTTGGAATACGAGCGAGCCAGCCGAAGCGTTTCTCGACCAAGTCCTTACCTGGCGAGAAATGGGGTTCAACCTGTCGTTTCGTCATCCCGACACGTACGACAAATTCGATTCACTGCCTGATTGGTCAAAGAAAACTCTTTCGGAACACGAGCAGGACGAGCGGCCAGAGGTGTACTCACTCGAAGAATTTGAAAACGCTCAGACCCACGACGAACTTTGGAATTCGGCCCAGCGAGAATTGGTGGAAACCGGAGTCATGCACAATTACATGCGAATGCTGTGGGGCAAGAAGATCCTCCACTGGACTGAAAACCCTCGCGACGCCCTCGAGGTGATGGTGCATCTGAACAACAAATACGGCCTCGATGGTCGCGATCCGAACTCCTACAGCGGCATTTTTTGGGTGCTTGGTCGGTACGATCGAGCGTGGGGACCCAAGCGGCCGGTGTTCGGTAGCGTTCGTTACATGACCAGCGACAGCGCCCGAAAGAAGCTGCGTTTAAAGGAATATTTGAAGCGTTTTCAGGCCGATTGAACGCTCGCGGTCGCTCCGTCGGCGACGATGGAAGGCGAAACCGCCGCTCAGAGTGGCCCAAAACGCCTATCTCCTAAGGATTTTCTTTAAAAGGCCTTGCTGTTTGGTTGGCTTACCGATAGATTCCTCGATTCAAATTTTCCGCCAAATCACCGTTTTCCCGCAGAAATATCGTGGTCGCTCAAGCTTCTTACATGGCCAAGCCTGGTCAAGTCGAAAAACAATGGCATATCGTCGACGCATCCGACGAAGTTCTCGGTCGTTTGGCCAGTGATATTGCTGTCGTTTTGATGGGCAAGCATCGCCCCCAGTACACACCTCACGTGGACTGCGGCGACTTTGTGATCGTCACTAACGCTGAGAAAATCGCGATGACGGGTCGCAAGATGGATGTCCGGCACTACACCTGGTACACCGGTCACCCTGGACTTCGTTTGGAAAGCTACGGCGATCGTCGAGACCGTAAGCCCGAAGATTTGATCTTCCACGCTGTTCGCCGCATGTTGCCTAAGAACAAGCTGGCGACTCAAATGCTCAAGAAGCTGAAGATCTATGCAGGTCCCGAGCATCCACACACGGCGCAGCAACCGTCCGAATTGAAGCGGACCAGCAAGAAGGTCGGCTAAACGACTCTTTCGCGTCCTTTGTTATTAATCCAATATTCATTTCTAACGAAATCAACTTTCCATGTCTGTCGTAGCTAAAAAAGACAAAATCAACGGCGATTGCCTGGGTACCGGTCGTCGCAAGAGCAGCGTTGCCCGTGTTCGCGTTCGCCCCGGCAGCGGAAACATCAAAATCAACAACGTTCCTTTCGAGGAATACTTCGTCAACGACACTCACCGCACTCAAGTCATGCAAACACTTGATGTCGTTGAATGTGCCGGCAAGGTCGATGTTCTCGTCCGAGTCGGTGGCGGTGGAATGACTGGGCAAAGCGGTGCAGTCCGAATGGGATTGGCTCGTGCGTTGGTCAGCTTTGACGAATCCCTTCACGACGTTCTTCGTGAAGGCGGTTTCCTAACGCGAGATTCTCGCATGAAGGAACGTAAGAAGCCGGGTTTGCGTGGCGCACGTCGTGGCGTCCAGTTCAGCAAGCGTTAATCTGTTGCCGATGTCTTCGGTGGCAAGGCTCGACAGCGTTGTCATACTGATAATGTTGTTCCATATGTCACCAGAGGTTTAAGTTTTGGGAAAGAAAGAAGATGCCTTCGAAGTCGAAGGCACTGTTACACAAGCACTCGCTAACACACGGTTCCGTGTCCAATTGGAAACGGGATCCGAGGTGATGGCGCACGTAGCTGGCCGAATGCGAAAGCACTTTATTCGTATCGTGCCCGGCGATAAGGTTCGCGTTGAGTTATCGCCCTACGATTTGACGAAAGGTCGAATCGTTTACCGGGAACGCTAATTATCTAAGCGTTCTGTATTGAGTCGGCTCGTGACAAGGGCCGACCAAAGCTTGAGCGACCAACTGCTTTTGGTCGCTGGCTGTTTCTGGCACTTATGCTCGGCACGCCCCTACCGCACGTCAAGCAATTCATGCGGCACGCCAATTTGAGCAGTGCAGGCATCCCGTCTCGGGAAGAGCCTTATCGCTACTCGGTCTGGGAAACGGACAGCATTGGATAATAGTCGTCCCTTGCCTTTGGCTATGCCTGATATGGTTGTCGTTGCTAGGGCTCGCTGTCGTTGTCTCAGTTCTATTTTGTCTTGGTTGTCGTGGCCCAAACTCTCGGTCGACGCATTGCCCAGGCAATAAGTCCAGATTCTGAGTCGTGGCTCTGAATCCAACGTCGCTAAACCTGGGCTTTAGGCTCAGCCGCTGGGATTAATTGTTGGCTACGGCTCTATGATTAGACTCGCCCCGATTAGATGCGCCCCGTTTACACAGGCCCCAGGCCTATGAACTTGTGCCCTAGAGACATTCCGTAATTTTGCGAGAATAACGAAACTCTTGGATGATCACTGGGGTAAACCCAGCATCAACGGTATCTCAATATCAGTCACGGTTTTCCAAAACCCCAACTCCTTAGGACGAATTTCATGCACAACGGATTCCGAAATCTCCACCTCAAGCCTGTTGCAGGAAGGCTGACACGCGTCGCCGTCGCTTGCACGATGGCGCTAAGCCTCGCATTGGCTCCCTGCCAGGAATCCTTGGCTCAGGAGAAATTCCAACCCAAGGCGTCGCCCGGTGCCACCGCCAACGCAACCGAACCCGTGTTGGTCGTAACGCTTGGTTCAATCAACAAGCTGATGCAGGACATCAATTATGTTACGGCGGCCGTGGGGCAACCGAATGCCGGAATGACCTTTGGGATGTTTGCCGGGATGTTCGCCCAGGGCATCAATTTAGATCAGCCCATCGGTGTGCTAGTACCATTGGTCGACGGCGCACCTCAGCCCATTGCATTGCTTCCGACTAACGACATCAAGGCCACGCTAAAGCGGCTCGAGGCGCAAACTGGTCCCGCCGATCAACTTGATGATGGCACTTTTGTGATCTCGGTCGGTGCCAACACGATCTTCATTCGCCAAATGGATTCGTGGGCAGCGCTGGCTCCGCAAAAGGATCTGTTGGACCTTGCACCGGCCGATCCGAGCAGTTTGTTTGACGGAATGGGCAATAAGTATGACCTCGCGTTTCGCATCAAGTTGCAGCAAGTTCCCGCAGAGACGCGCAACATGTTGGTTGCTCAAATCCGCCAAGGATTTGAACAAGCGATGCAAAAGCAGGCTGGTGGCAACCCAGACCAAGCTCGCGACGTCGCCGAAACAAGCATGAAGCAGCTAGAGCAATTCATCAATGAAACCGATGAGCTCAATTTCGGGCTGAACATCGATCAAGCGAACAAAGAAATTGTCGCGGACACTGCTTTTGTCGCCGTCGACGGTACAAAGTTGGCATCACTTTACGGCGGGGCAAAACCGATTCCCTCTGCATTCGCTTCAGTCATTCGTGAGGATGCAGCCGCTTATTACCATGCGGCAACATCGATTAGTCCAGAAGCAATTGATCAAACTCGAGCGAGCATGCAATCGAGTTTGGGCACTCTGGCGAGTGCACTTGAAAATGAAGATGACTTGAATCCTGCTCAACGGGCCGACATCAAAGAGATGATCGATCGTATTGCCGAGCTCGCCATGGATTCGATTGCGGAAGGACGTGCCGATGTGGGAGCTCTGTTGCTGACCGATACCGAGAAGTTCCAGTTCGTATTTGGGTCCTTCGTCTCGGACGGTTCTGAAGCTGCCCAGATTGCAAAAGACATTGCAGCCAAAGTCGAAGATGACGCTAGTGCACCGCGATTTGAATTTGATAGAAGCGTCTACAACGGTGTGACCATGCACCTGATCGAAGCCGACGTTCCCGAAAGTGAAGACGAAGCTCGCCGCGTATTCGGCGATACGCTCCAGGTTCATATCGGTACCGGAGAAAAGTCCGTTTACGTCGCTATCGGACCTGATAGCGAGAATCTGCTGAAGGGTTTGATCGACAGCAAGGACGCCGACAAAGGTGCCGATCGTCCGATTGGTCAATTGAAGTTCCGCTTGTTGCCTATCCTAGAGTACGCCAACGCAGTGGAAGCCAACGACGCTATCTCGGCCATGATTGCTGAATTGTCTCGCTCCGCTGACCCAGGCTTGTTGACGGTTGTTCAGGATGTCATTCACAACGGTCAAGAGACAAAGATTACCGTTGGCGAAGGCTTGTTGAAGGCGATTGGTGCAGCCATCCAGCAGGCCCAGCAAGCGCAAATGCAGCAGGGGCAATTCTAGTCTGGATATCTCTGGGGCAAACCGGATTTTCGCCACGGCGTGACTCACTTGCCTATGCAGAACTTACATGAACTTGAAACGCTGGCCGGACATACGGCCAGCGTTTTTTAATGCTCTTTTCATTCTCGTTTTTGGTCATCGGTTTCTTGAAACGCATACTACTGATTACGGTTCCAATCATCCTGGCTACCGTTGCATTGCTATTGGTGCGTTCGCGCAACCTCGATGCGCGGACAACGACCATTTCCTCTCCTGCTCCCATTTCAACATCAGGCGTTGTTGAGTCGCCTCGTTCGGCAAGTGTCGCTGGTGCGTCGGGCGCAATTGCTTCTGCGGGGGCATCGGAGGCGTTGGGCAGCCATCGCGACATTCAAGTGCTGACGATGGCTCAGGTGATCGATCGAGCCAAGGCTGTGCGAGAATCTATGTCCGAAAATTTGTCGGACTACACGGCTCGTTTTGTTAAGCAAGAACGCGGCGACACCGGAGAGCTTGGCGAAGAAACCGTCATTCGTTTGAAGGTGCAAACGCGACTACGCAATTCTAGTGATGATGCTCCTATGCGTGTCTTCCTCCGCTTTGAAGCACCACAATCACAAGCTGGTCGCAAAGTGATATGGGGCAGCGATCTCTATGATGGCAAGATGGCTGTCCACGAAACGGGAATGCTTCTGGGGCTCAAGACGATCTATCTAGATCCCAATGGAATGATTGCGATGCAGGGCCAAAAGCACCCGGTAAGCGAAATCGGATTGGTCAAGCTGGTTGAGAAGTTAATCGAACGAGGAGGTGAAGATATTGATGATCCGGACCTTCAGATCACGCTCACGCCGAACTACGAATTTGATGGTCGGCAAGTTGAATTCTTGCGAGTGGTGAGAACGAAACGCAAAGAGAAAAAGACTGACGACGACTATCAAACTGCCGAAATTTTCTTGGACGTCGACCGTCAACTCATTCTTCGTTATCGCAGTTTCGGTTGGCCGACGATTGATGGCGAGGAACCACCACTGCTGGAATCCTACACCTACGAAAACGTCGAGTTAAACGTTGGTCTGACGGACACCGATTTTGATGTTACCAACCCCGAGTACGGTTATCCGGCATTCTAAAAGTCGTGCAGACCATCGTCCATTCGTAACCGGTAAGAAATGCTTCATTGCGGGCGTTAAGTCGGCGGATGCTATTGTTGCCATCGCTTGCATTTGCACGCCTAAGTAATTCCTTCTCGCGCAAGAATGGTGATCCAAGCAGTCTCAATGAATCTATGGAATGCTTGGTTTCCAATGGCGAGTGAAGCACGCCGCTTAGTTCAGCTCATTAGGCAGCCGGATGCGGATGCGTCGATACTCGACTTGTCCTCGGTCGCCTTCTAGTCCGATCGGTCCCTTCGCGGGCAGTGGCAAGGCTTGCTCTAGGACTTCGCCGTTGCATGTGCAATGGGCTACGTCATCTTTGACCGTGATCTCAAGTTCGTTCCATTGCTGCGGTTGATATCGCTTGAGGTTCTTGTAAGGGCCGGCAAGTGAGTAATCGCGTACTTGTAATTGCGGCATGCGGATGAAGACGCCACTGTCGCTATTGACTGAAGCTCGAAATTCCAATCGTAACGTAAAGTCGCCATCGAACTCTTGCTTGGTCCACAATTGCTCGATCACTCGACCGCTGGATGGAGTGGTCACCACAATACGACCGGGCATCGCAACGAAACGACCGTTGGGTGACTGCGTTGAGCCGTCAAAATGGGTCACACTTTCAACCAATGGCCATGTGACTCCCTTTGGGTTGGATCCAAGCCAGCGTGCCCTTCCCTTTCGCATTGGTTCAGGAGTAGGTCTGAACTGCCATCCGGTGAGATCCTTCCCGTTAAAAAGGCTTACGAATCCAGGCTCAACTTCGAAGTCATCGGCAACAAGATCAGTGAAGCCTAAAGTCGCAAAGATCGGTAGCAATGCAGCTCGCCATTTCGCGTAGCCAATTCCATTGGGATGGAGAAGGTCTGGAAATTCAGCCTCTTTGGCATCGCCGTTTTCATCAGCGAACAGTGTCCAGGTGTCGACAATGGTAACCTGGTCGTTCCCGCGAACTAGATCGCGAAGACCTTCATTGATTTGCTTGATTTTCTCGGCGGGACGATTCTTGGTTTCGCTGCTTGGCATGACGAGGCACAGCACAATCGGCATCTCGGAATTATGTTCGTTCATCCGCTCTAGAATCAGCCCAATGTTGCCGACCGTGGACTCGGGCGTCGCACCTTCGTCAAGGTCATTGGTTCCCATCAGCATCACCACCGCAGTTGGCTTGAGTGATAAAACATCGTCTTCAAGACGCAGTAGCATGCCACGCGTCGTGTCGCCACTGATGCCTCGGTTAGCGACTTTGAATCCGTTTTCGGTGATCGGCGAGAAATCGTCTCGAAAATCATCGGCCCATCCCTGAGTGATTGAGTCGCCCAGAAAAACGATGGCACCCGTACTTTCAGCGGCGTTCTTCGCAAACGTCGTGCGTCGCTCATTCCAAATGTTTTTCATCCAGTCGTAGCGACGAATCGGACCGGTACCGGCAAGTCCTTCGTCGGTGGCTGGGATTTCGAAAGTGAGCGGCGCTAAAGTGGCTTCCTGGCCAACAAGCGGTTTGCCGAGCACGAGTAAAGCGAGAACTAGCGAGTATCCGATTGCAGCACGCAACATGGGACATGACCTTCAGTAGGCGAGAAACAAAAGTACGATGATAACAAACACAGCCTGGGCAGGCTCGATGGTAGTTCGTAGCTCGTCTTGCCACGAACCATTTTATGGTTGGGGTCGGCGGAATGCCGACCGCGGGTTTGCGGCGACGTCCTTGGCTGATAAAGAGCTCAGCCCGGTCGTTTGCTCTTCGCTTTGTTTAGCTCTCCCTGTGGGAGAGTGATGCCATGGAAAGCTTGAGTGCGAGTGCTCGGCTAGCTCTTTCGCGTCTTGTCTTGCGATGGATGAAAGTTGGTGACCAACGTTGATGATCCATTAGGGGACATGGCTAGCCGAGGCTCAAAGAACGTTTGAGTCAGCTTTCGGTGACTTCGTCTTCGCGAGCTTTTGCCATTTCAACGACCTGAGCTTCGAACTTTTTCGTTAGCTCTTGGACTTCTTCTTTCAGGCGATCGCGATCATCTTCGCTAATCTCTTTTGCCTTCTCGGCCGTGTCGGCTGCTTTGTTGGCATCACGACGGATGTTGCGAATCGAAATCTTAGCTTCCTCGGAAAGCTCTTTGATTCGGGCAACCATCTTCTTGCGAACTTCCGTCGAAAGAGGCGGTACGTTCAGACGAATCATGCGGCCATCGTTTTGAGGGTTCAGGCCGAGGTCGCCAGCTACGATGGCTTTTTCAATCTCTTTGATGGTCGAAGTGTCGTAAGGGCGAATGACAATTTGCTGAGGTTCTGGTGTGCCCACCGAGGCGAGTTGTTTCAAAGGTGTTGCGGAACCATAAACATCAACTTTAATGGAATCGACAAGTCCTGGTGTAGCGCGTCCGGTACGAATGCCCGATAGGTTGTGTTGCAGAACGGCGATTGCCTTATCCATACGTTCTTCTGCGTCGACGAGGGTTTCTTCAACTGACATCATGCGTCCCTTTTTCCGAGGTGTGAAATAGCGTTTGAAAAGTTTGATACAGCGTGCAAGATCATGTGCGTCTTAAGAACGCTTGCCAATCCACGTTCCTACGGTGTCGCCTGAGATGGCTTTGACAATGTTGCCATCCTTTTTGAAATTGAACACCAAGATTGGTTTGGAATGTTCGTGGCAAAGAGCAATCGCTGTGGCATCCATGACTTTAAGGTTTTTGCGGATGACGTCTTCATACGAAAGCGAGTCGTAGAGTACAGCGTGTGGATTTTTCTCGGGGTCTTCGCTGTAGACTCCATCGACACGAGTCGCCTTTAAAATCACGTCTGCATCGAGTTCCAAAGCCCGCTGCGCCGCTGCTGTGTCGGTTGTGACAAACGGGTTTCCGATCCCCGCAGCCAAGATCACGATGCGACCTTTTTCAAGATGGCGAATGGCGCGTCGTCGAATGAATGTTTCGGCAAATTTTTCAATTGGTACGGCCGACATCACTCGGGTCTGCAGCCCAATGCGTTCGAGCGTATCCTGCATCGCCAAGGAGTTGATTACTGTCGCGAGCATTCCCATGGAATGGGCGGTTGCTTCTTGGACGAGCGAATTGCTCCCTGAGAATTGAGCACCGCGGAGTATGTTGCCGCCGCCGATGACAATCGCGATCTGGCAACCGCTCTTATGAGCTTGAGCAATCTGCTTGGCAATCTGGCCCGATTCTTCGCTGCTGATTCCTCGGCCTCCGGCATCCGCGAGACTCTCGCCACTGAGTTTTAGAATCACACGATGGTATTGTAGGGCAGGCGATTCCGGGTCCGAGTCTGTGGTCATGAGAGGCGTTCAAAAAGAGGGAAATCATGGGCACGGTGCCTTGGCACCGACCAGTCTATACCGAAGATCATAAACAAAAAAACCTCGTCGATCCGCTAGGGGGCGACGAGGTTCAAAATTCAACGATATTTGTTAGTCCCCAGGAGAAAGGGGCTTAGCTATACTAGCCGACCGAAACGCGTCGGAATTGAACGACTTCAGCTTCAGGGCTGAATTCTTTGACTGCAGCTTCGACAGTTTTGGTGTCATCGAGAGCATAGAATTGGCTCATCAAGCAACGCTCTTGGTCAAGCAACGTGTTGTCGGCAACAAAGCGATCGAGCTTTCCTGGAACGATCTTGTCCCAAATCTTCTCGGGCTTGCCTTCAGCGGCCAATTCGGCCTTGATCGCGTCTTCTGCTGCTTTCATTACTTCAGGGGTTAGCTGACGACGGCTGGCGAATTGAGGCACGGTCTTGACGGGTTTGCCAAGGTTTTCCTTTTCGTTCAATTCGTTCTCGGCGTTGATTTGGGCCTGCAACGCTTCGGTTTCCTTCTGCACGAAGTCTGCGTCGAATTCGTCTGGATGCAGGATGGAAGGCTTCATTGCAGCGATGTGCATTGCAACGCCACGGAAGAATTGATCCGCGCCGTCTTTGCCGCCATCCTTGAACGAAACAAGCACGCCAATCTTGCTGCCTGCGTGGATGTACGACGCGATGTTGTCGCCTTCGACAACTTGCAAGTCCGAGATTTGAATCTTCTCGCCGATCTTGCCGGTTTCGTCGATCAATCGCTCGCTGACCGTGCTGTTGCCAATCTTCAGCTCGTTGAGAGCTTCGATGGTGTCGACTTTGTTTTCCATCGCCAGCGTTGCAATTTGGTCAGCGAGTTCGATGAAGCCTTCGTTTTTGGCAACGAAGTCAGTTTCGCAGCACAGTGCAACAAGGATGCTGCGATTGCCATCGGTTTTGGCAACGACAACACCTTCACTTGCTTCGCGGTCGCCACGCTTTTCGGCAACTTTCTTGCCTTTCTTGCGAAGGTAGTCCAGAGCGCCGTCGATGTCGCCACCGGACTCTTCGAGGGCTTTCTTGCAGTCCATCATGCCTGCGCCGGTGGACTTTCTCAGGTCACTGACGTCTTTTGCTGAAATCGCCATAGTCTTCTTACTCGTTCTTATCTCTAACTGAAACAATGATTGGGACAGGTACACCGCGAACTAAGTTCGGGTGGTAAACAAAACGGGAGAACGCATTTGCGAGATGCAAAGTGCGTTCTCCGCGTGAATACAGGGGGGATCGAACGTAAGACGTCCGAAAGCCTAGGCTTCAGGTGCTGATTCTGCAGCAACCGGTTCGGCAACCACGGGCTGTGGTGCAGCGGAGGCAGCAGATGCTGTCGGCTTGTCCGAACCCTTGTTCATGGCAGCTTGGCCCTTGCCAGCGTTTACCGCATCGGCAAGTTGCTTCATGATCAATTCGATGCTGCGAATACCGTCATCGTTGCCAGGAATTGGCAGGTCGATTTGCGACGGGTCGCTGTCGGTGTCGATCAGGGCGACGGTCGGGATGCCAAGACGCTTAGCTTCGCGAACTGCATTGCGTTCCTTGCCTGGGTCGACGATGAACAGACACTCAGGGAGGCGGTTCATGGTGCGAAGACCGTTAAGGTTACGGTACATTTTGCGATACTCGCGGTTCAGCGAAGATTGCATCTTCTTGCTGTACTCGTTGATTCGTTCGCTGCTGCGAAGTTCTTCGAGTTCTTCCAAACGGCCCAATCGGCTGCGAATGGTGCGGAAATTGGTCAGCGTTCCACCGAGCCAACGTTCGCTAACGAAAGGCATTCCACAACGAAGAGCCTGTTCTTCGACAGCTTCACCCGCTTGTCGCTTGGTACCGACGAAAAGGATCAGGCTACCGCCGGCGGCAACTTGGGAAAGGTATTTCTTGGCGCGGAGCATGCCACGAAGTGTTTCGCGGATGTCCATGATGTGGATTTGGTTCTTTTTGCCGAAGATGTACGGGGCCATCTTCGGGTTCCACAGGCTGGTACGGTGTCCAAAGTGGACGCCAGCTTCGATCATGTCTTTGACGATGGGATTGGCCATGGGCGCAGGTTCCTGGTCGTTGTTCCATAGCGGGCTACGAGAGCTAAACACTGTTTTGCCTGCGATTTACAGTAAAAACAGTACTCCAGGGCATTGGAATGGGCGTCAAAACGCTACCAAACTGCTCGCCCTTCGTCCCAGATGCTATGAATGGGAAAGGGGAAATGTCTGCCAGATATGAAGTTCTGGTCGGACGTTGAAGCGGAGGAGCGTAGCGAAAAAATTGGGTTCCAGCAAGGCTTCCCGGCGATTTGACGAGGGATACAGTGATTTCAGCCAGGTATATGGTTCCTCGCCGAGGACCCCTAAGAACGCCTTGAATGAATCTGTTTCCAAGTCATCGCCCAACAGGCACCTGATAGAATGGTTTCCGCCCGCCTTTTCTGGTCCCCGCCCTCCCCTTCCCTCCCATTTTGCAGGCCAAGCACATGGTGTTGAGTTGGTTCCCTTCCGCCTTTCCTTTCGCCCGGGGAAAACGTTGCAGTGCCATATTTCTTTCGCTGCTCGTTTGGTGGGGGCCCGAAAGTGCTTGCGGAGAAGACGATCTTGTTGAGTACAACCGAGACGTGCGGCCAATCCTGGCTGGCCATTGCTTCGCCTGTCACGGTCTGGACAACTTGGCTCGCCAAGCCGACCTAAGGCTTGATCTGCGTGACGATGCGATTGATGGCGGGGCGTTGGTCCCGGGGGACCCGGACGCCAGTGAGTTGATCGCTCGCGTTCTAACCGACGCCTCCGACGAAGTGATGCCGCCGCCGGAATCCAAGAAGTCGCTGACCGATGCGCAGAAACAAACACTCGTTCGCTGGGTCGAGCAAGGTGGCCACTACGAGCAGCACTGGGCTTTGATTAAGCCAATCAAAACTACTCCACCGGAATCGGTCGATACTTCGTGGACGAAGAATCCGATCGACAGTTTTGTTCTCAAGCGTCTGACTGAGCAAGGGCTCTCGCCAGCGCCAGAAGCCAGTCCCCACCAACTGTTTCGGCGTCTCTCGCTCGACATCACTGGCTTGCCACCTACACCCGAAGATTCCCAATTGTTTGCGAAGACCTACGAGGACAATCCTGACCAGGCCATGTCCGAATGGATCGACCGCTTAATGCAATCGAAGGCTTGGGGAGAACATCGAGGACGCTATTGGCTTGATGCTGCGCGCTATGCTGACACGCACGGAATGCACTTTGACAACTATCGAGAGATGTGGCCGTATCGTGACTGGGTGATTCGGTCGTTCAATCGCAACCAACCGTTCGATGAGTTTACGATTGAACAACTTGCTGGTGACCTGCTCGACGAATCCACCACCGATCAATTGATTGCAACCGGATTCCAGCGATGTGCGATGACCACCAACGAAGGCGGCACTATCGATGAAGAGAACTTGGCGATCTATGCCGCCGATCGAGTGCAGACCTTTGGTTGGGTTTATTTGGGACTAACAACGAATTGTTGCCAATGCCATGATCACAAGTTTGATCCCATTTCAATCAAAGATTACTACTCACTCGCGGCGTTCTTTCGTAACACGACACAACCTGCCAAGGATCGCAACGCCAAAGATGGTGGGGGGCCGACGATTGTGGTGCCCAGTGAAATGGATATGCCGCGGTGGTCAGTTATAGACAACGAAATCAGCACCGCAAAAACCAAGCGAGATGATCACGTGGTCCAAGCAACCACGTCATTCGAACAGTGGCTCGGCGGTGCTTCCGTGGAAGCAAGCCCATCCAATGCGTCCAGCGCAGTGCTCGATTCCATTGAGCGATTGGAACCTGTTCTCGGGCGTCTTGCTCGCATCCGATTGGATGGAGATCAAAAGGAAGATCTGAAACTGGCTTTGAACCGGCAATCGGCTTCTTACCTCCCCGCCGCCACAGGCGAACTGGAATGGGTTTCGGAGGGGGCAAGCGGCGAATCTGTTCGATTTCGATCGGGACATACCATCGAAGTCGGCGAGCTTGGCGATTTTGCAGTCCAAGATGCATTCTCGGTATCGGCCTGGGTTCGTGTTTCAAACCTAGACCAAAGTGCTGCGGTGGTCGCAAGGATGGATGACCAAAACAAACATCGCGGTTGGGATCTATTTACCAGTGCCGGTAAGTTGAGCTTTCATTTGATCCACGCTTGGCCCGAAAAGGCCTTGAAAGTTTCGACAAAGGCTAAGGCGTTAAAGGCTAACCAGTGGCATCATATTTGTGTGACATATGACGGCAGCACCAAGCCAGACGGCGTGAAAGTTTATATCGACGCATCAGATCAGCCATTGCAGGTTGACAATGATTCGTTGGAGATCAACTCCGACGTGCGAACGACGACGCCATTTCGAATCGGACAGCGTAGTCATGGCTCGATCTTTGAAGGTGGCTCTGTTCAGGACGTGCAGATCTTCAGTCGAGTATTGGAACCAAGCGAAGCGGTATTCATTGGAAACGCCCCTGCCTTGAAGAAAGCGTTGTTAAAGAAGGCCACCGATCGCAGCGAAGAAGAGCGAAAGCAGTTGCTTGATCATTTTCTCAAGCACAACGATCCCACTTACGTGGCATTGAACGACGAGGTCGTTCGGTTGGAAACCGAGCGTGCAGGGATTGTGGATCGAAGTCCATTGACCCATGTCCAGGTGGAACGCGACGATCGGCCCGCGATGGCGAACATACTCTTGCGTGGAGCTTATGATTCGATCGGTGAGGAGGTCTTGGCGGAGACTCCGCAGGCGCTTCATCCGATGGATTCTGCACTTCCCCGCAATCGACTTGGTTTGGCAAAGTGGGTGGTCGCGGATGATAATCCACTCACCGCGCGAGTCACGGTCAACCGCTTTTGGCAGGAAGTGTTCGGGCAAGGAATTGTCACTACCGCCGAAGATTTCGGAGTCATGGGAGCCCCACCATCGCATCCCGAGTTGCTCGATTGGTTGGCGATTGACTTTGTCGAAAGTGGCTGGGACGTCAAACGCTTTTTCAAGCAGATCTTCATGAGTGCGACGTATCGCCAAGCAGCGGTCACGACAGCCGATAAATTGTTGAGAGACCGCGACAACTTACTGCTATCCCGCGGCCCTCGCTTTCGTATGGACGCCGAGATGGTTCGCGACCACGCTCTCGCAGCGAGCGGGTTGTTGTCGTCAACGATGTTTGGTCCGGGAACGCGTCCCTACCAACCTACCAATATTTGGAACATGGTTGGTTTACCCGGTGGCGACACTCGTGAATATGAACCCGATACGGGTGAGGGAGTTTATCGACGTTCGCTCTACAATTTCTGGAAACGCATGTCGCCGCCGCCAAGCCTCGAAACTTTCAACGCTCCCAATCGCGAAGTGTGCACTGTTCGGCGCGAACGAACCAATACTCCGCTGCAGGCACTTGTGACGCTGAATGATCCGCAGTTTGTTGAAGCGGCGAGAAAGCTTGCCGAGTTGGCCATTGCGCAATGTGGCGACAATGATCGAGAAATCTTGGGTCTAATGTATTGGCGAGTGCTGGGCAGGCCGATTCACGAGGATGAATTCGAAGTCATCATGCAAACCAAACGAGACTTGGTTGCCCACTACAAGGCTCATCCAGGCGATGCCTCTAAGCTCCTTAACGTTGGCCAGTCAGACATGAATCCTAAGATCGAGCTTGTTTCGCTTGCGACCTGGACATTGACGGCAAACCAACTCATGAACCTTGACGAAACGCTTTGCAAGTAATTCCAGACCGCCCTTTTTTATCCGATGGCTATGAATCTTCACGACCAAATGATGGCTCAAACGCGTCTGGCTCAAACACGTCGCCAATTTCTGACCAGCGGCAAGCACTTGCTAGGTGGGGCTGCGTTAACGTCACTTGCGGGTGCGGGGTTAGCATCCCTGGTTGATCCAGCGAATGCCCTTGCATCACCCGGTGCAATGCCGATGCACTTCGCCCCCAAAGCGAAACGCGTGATCTATTTGCACATGGTTGGCGGGCCGTCGCAGATGGACTTGTTCGATTACAAGCCAGCGATGAACACGTATTTTGACAAAGACCTACCTGAGTCCATTCGACAAGGACAGCGATTGACCACTATGACCAGTGGCCAATCTCGCTTTCCAATCGCTCCGTCAAAATTTGCGTTCCAACAATACGGCGAATGTGGAATGTGGATGAACTCGGATCACTTGCCTTGGCTATCTAAAAAGGCTGATGAAATTTGCTGGATGCGAAGTTTGCACACCGAGGCGATTAACCATGAGCCCGCGATCACGGCAATGCAGACTGGTAATCAAATCACCGGGCGGCCCTGTTTAGGGTCATGGGCGTCGTACGGACTGGGTTCGATGAACGACAATCTGCCCGCGTTTGTCGTGCTTGTCGCGATCCCGACCAATCGTGAACAGGAACAGGCCATTTCATCGCGACTTTGGAGTGCAGGCTACTTGTCAGGAGAACACTCGGGAGTGTCATTTCGCAGCAGCGGTGATCCGATCCTATACATCAACAATCCCCCGGGCGTTCCCGATGCCATTCGCCGCCGCACGATTGACGGTCTCAACGCGTTGAATCAAATGACGTATCAATCGCTCGGTGATCCAGAAACGCATACACGGATTCAGCAGTACGAAATGGCCTTTCGCATGCAGGCGAGTGTGCCAGAGCTAGTCGATATCAATTCCGAATCGCAGCACATATTTGACCTTTATGGCGAGGACGCCAAGAAGCCGGGCACCTTTGCAAACACGGCGCTAATGGCACGCCGCTTGTCAGAGCGGGGCGTGCGGTTCGTTCAGGTCTATCACAACAATTGGGATCACCACGCCAACGTGGCAACCCGCCTGCCCGATCAATGCAAAGACGTTGATCGTCCGTGCTACGCGTTGTTGGAAGATTTAAAGCAGCGTGGAATGCTCGACGATACCCTCGTGATCTGGGGAGGAGAGTTCGGTCGCACGATTTACACGCAAGGCAAGCTGACGAAGGAAAACTACGGGCGCGATCATCATCCGCGTTGCTTCACGATGTGGATGGCCGGTGGCGGAGCGAAAGGCGGTACGATCTATGGCGAGACAGACGATTTTTCGTACAACATCGTCAAAGATCCCCTGCACATTCGAGACTTTCACGCCACTGTCCTGCACTTGCTCGGTTTTGACCACGAGCGATTCACCTACAAGTATCAAGGCCTCGATCAGAAACTCACTGGCGTTGAACCGGCGCACGTTATTCGCGATTTAATTGCCTAACGCGGATGCAGATCGGGATCGGGTTTACTCGTCCTGCGGATCCAAGTCATTGAGTTCAATGTCGATCACTTGTTCTCCTTCGGTGACCTCGAAGGAAAGCGGTGTCTTGGCGGGATTGACCCACTCGATATTGGTGCGGCTTTCAGGGATTTTTCCGTCGCGATTGTTCTCTAAAGACAAGTCCTCGAGGACCACTTTGTGCCAACCGAGTTCGGCTCCGTGCTTAGAGGGGTCCGAAGCATAAGTCAGGTCGTATTCGCCCTGGGCATTTGTGATGCCAGTCGACATAAGTCCGCCGACCACGGGTTGGTCGCCGCCCTCGCGTTTGTCGGGATCGGGCATGAATCGAACGCGAATCTCACTGAGAGGTTCACCGCCTCGAGTCACCTTTCCCATGACCTTCGAAATGTTCGGACCAGAATCGCAACCAGCGATCATGCCGACAATGACCAGAGCGAGAGCCATTGCTGAGTGCGCTGTGATGTGCATTCCCGCCATTCTTGAGAAACCTAAGTTTCGCTTTCCATTCAAGTTTGAGGTCATCAACATTTACACGCTCCGGGAATTAGTTTGGTTCGCTTCAGGGGTCGCTGGCGTGACTAGGGCGGCCACGCGACATTTCAGTGTGTTCGATTCAACGAACCGAATTCAAAATCGCGAATTCGACTAGTTAGGATCGAACTGGTTTTCAGCTTGGTCGTTGCCACGCTTGGTGCTTAAGGCACGGTAGAGCACCATGTTGATGCTGTCGGTGATGAAGTGAACGCTACCGTCTGCAAACGCAAAGTTTGCTCCACCGGTGTGTCCGCTACCGTAGGCAGCCATGCGGTCGTTCACTGACGCGTACGACGCAGGAGCGTCTTCGGGAGTTTTGTAGTTCAGCGGTGATCGAGTGGAAGCGAACACATGAGTGGTTCCGTTGCCTCCGCCAGTCCAACCCCATGTGCCCCAACCTTCAATCGGATAGCGGGAATATCGTGACGGGTGGTTGTAGAGCTTTTGGTCAAAGATCGGGTCGTAGTGGAAACGTTCGCCGAACAGCATCGTGTGCGAAGTTCCGTCGAGCACGTCCGAGAACTTTGCGGGAACGGCATCGTCCTGCAAGAACTGTTGGAAAGTCTCTGGTTGGCTATCCATTCCGGTCATGTAGAACATGCCGTCATCTTGCATCAGCGGATCACGGAAGTAGGTGCTATGTGTTCCGCCGTTAGCGACGTAACTTGTCATTCCGAAGTACCCGGTTGGATAACCGGCAAGGACGAAATCCAAGAGCTGTGGAGTGTTCTGGATCAAGTCGGAAGGACACAGAAAAGCTTCGGGTTGGTGAGCCGATGGAGCTTCAAGGCTGTAGTCATAGCGATCAGCAGGATTGGTGAAGCTCGCGCCCGGTCGGCGAGTGTTGGACCATGCTGCTTCATAGGTGTCGTCGAAGTCCCAGTTCTCGTACGCAGCAGATTCTTCCAGGTAGGGAAGCAAGTATGAGAATACCGTGTTTCCGTACCAATCTCGCGGGCGATTTCGAATGAAGGTGGTTAGCCCGGCGGGGAACTTTCGGTTCGCCGATTCAAAGTTGTGGCTGGCCAGTGCGATTTGCTTGATGTTGTTTTGGCAACTCATTCGGCGTGCCGCCTCTCGAGCAGCTTGAACGCTAGGCAGCAACAAAGCGACAAGAATGCCAATGATCGCAATGACAACAAGCAACTCGATCAGCGTGAACGCGAAGCGTTGGTGAGCATGTTTGTTCATGGGAAGGGTCCACATAGATGGAGGTAAAAGGTCAAAAAGAAAATGCAGGGGTCAAAAGGAAACGTCGCTCAAGATGATGAGTAGAGTTCGCCGAATCTCTCTAACCCACATATCTTGCCTGAAAGGAGGTAGTCAAGTTCATGTTTGCATCGGACGCTGTCGTAGTTGATACGCGTCGTTGACTCGTCTGATCCTCAATATGATACCGGTCGTTGGCAGAAATCAACGGATCTTTATCGGATCTTAAACATCCGCCGCAGGTCGCTCCGTTGATGGCGCTTAACAGCGGATCTTGGCCCATAGCCTTCGCGGTTTCTATCAACGTTCACGCTGGGGAAACTGACTTTGTCAATGGCCGCCGTCTTGTTCTTCCAATTGCAATTGCAGATTCGACGTAGCTTCATCCAACAAATGCATCGACTTGACAGTCGATGGTTTCGTAAACCTTGGTCAACCATGGAAGCACACATCGCTCCGATTCTTCGGACTCGGCATGCTTACCGTTGAAATGAATCCCGATTTTGAAAGCGTTCTTATCTGTTGTTGGGATCGAACATTGCCGTCGGAATGACTCGAGAGTCTTTCCAGATTAGAACTCTCCCTAAACCGATGAAGGGCTCGCACTTAGCCTGGGTTCCGGTTGGGCCGGTGCGAAACGACCCAACCGTTGCTCCAAGTTGTCGATCAGAGCAATTCTATAGTTCTGCAAGAATTGCTTCGTCGACGGCTTCAGCTTGCCACTGGAACTCATCGTCGTCATCGTCTTCGCTGGTCCACGACAGCAGCGGTTGCTCGGACGACGCGGCCGCTATTTCAGCGACTTCAACGTCCACCGTAGCGGTCGACGTTCTGAGGTCGAAGACGTAAGCGCCGCCCGTGTTGTTGGACGGGCGATTGTCCAACCATGAACCCACCACCGCGACGCTCGCGTCGACCGCTACCGCGATGCCGTACTCGTCAGCCGTGGTGACCTCGTCATTGTTGAGCACGCGTGTTTGCATCCACGTGCCACCGACGTTCTCAAACAGGTAGGCGTTGCCGGATGCGACACCACCGATGTCCGAACCGATCGCACCGGCCACCAAACGATCGCCCGACAGATCGACTGAATAACCCAACCGGTCACCGGCCACACCGTCAGAGGCCAGCAACTTGGTGACTTGGCCCCAGTTGCCCGCGCCGCCTTCGTTCTGATCGAACAGATACACCGAACCGAGTTGGTTCAGTCCACCTTCATCGTCAAACCGCGAACCGATCGCAACCCTGGTTCCGTCGATCGACAACGCGTAAGCGAAGTGATCGTTTGCTAAGCCATCAGCAGCCTCGATGATGGCTTCCTCACCCCAGTTGTCGGCTCCACCGTTATCACGAGCGAAGATGTAAGCAGCACCCGTGTTGCTGGCGGTTCCGTCGTACTGGAAGGCACCAACCGCGATCAGATCGCCATCGATCGAAACGGTTTGTCCAAACCGATCGCCGGCTTCACCATCACTGGCAACCAGTTTCATGGATTGGCCCCAGTTTTCCACGCCACCGAGGTCACGTTCGAAGACGTAGGCTGCACCGGAGGAGAGTCCTACGGGGTCAGCCACACTGGCTCCGACAACGAGCGTGTCTCCCGAGAGTGCCAGCGAGCGACCGAACAGATCACGCTTGACCGTGTCGCTGCCAGCCACCTTGGAAACTTGTCCCCAGTTGTCCGCTCCACCTTCGTTGCGATTGAAGATGTAAACCGCACCGGCCTGGAATCCGTTTTCACGATCCCGTTGGGCGCTGACGGCCACCGTGTCGCCGTCGATGGCGACCGAGTAACCGAACTGTGCAGCGACGCCGTTAGGTGCACCGTCACCGCTTAGTTCCGCGACTTGCGTCCAAGTGGTATCGTCGGTGCGATGATAAATGAACGCCGATCCGGCACTGTTCACCCCATTTGGATCATCAAGGAACGATCCCACCACCGCGTAGTCACCATCAATGGCAACGGCGTTTCCGAACCGGTCACCACCCGAGGCAGCCGAATTAGTCAGTTCGACATCGTTGAGCGTGATCGTGTAATCGAACGAGTCGGATCCAACGAAGCCGTTGTCCGGTGTATACGTGATTACGCCGCCGGAGCCGATTGTTGCTATTCCGTTGGCACCATCGGTCGTTGAAAGAATCTGCGTTTGACCGTCTGGCAAATCG
This sequence comes from Rubripirellula amarantea, assembly GCF_007859865.1. NCBI lineage: Bacteria > Pseudomonadati > Planctomycetota > Planctomycetia > Pirellulales > Pirellulaceae > Rubripirellula > Rubripirellula amarantea. The sequence continues at coordinate 2,448,039 of NZ_SJPI01000001.1, forward strand.
TTCAGCAACACGTTTACATCAACGGGTGTGTTGACGTCAGTATCGGCTACGTCATCGATCGCAATGAACGTTGGGATAGGCGGTAACTCATTGGTTTCACCGGCTGTATCGAGCTCTGCATCGGCGAAATTCAGTAACGCAAATGGTCCCGTCTCATCGGTCGTTCGGTAGCCGCCCGCTGGCGTGAAATTGCCATCGGGTCCGAAAACCTCGGCGGAGTAATTCACGTCTGCGTTGGCGTCACCGTCAACGATCGAAAGCGAAGCGAGGATCGATGTCCATGGCACGATGTCGAATGTTCCATCATTGTCCGTGTCGAGGTCATCCCCCGCAACAGCCGTTGGCGAAAGGCCGTCCACGACAAGAATCGTTTGTGGTGAACCGAACGGATTGAAGCTTGCGTCCAGGACATCGCCCGGATCGGTAGCAACCGATGTTCCATCGTCAGTGACTAGCAAGAAACCGTTGGCATCGGTAAAGCCCGAGGACAGATCAACGATGTCGTCAATCGAACCCGGAGAAAATTCGCCGCTAATTAAGACCAGCGAGTAGCCAGTGAATCCAGAGTCCGGATCGCCGATGAGTTCGACGAAATCCGTGATCGAACCGCCCGAGCTGTTGACGCGGAACTCGTTGATCGCAACCGAGGTCGTTTGAGGAGCCGAGTCGTTATCCGAAATCGTCACTGCGATATCTGGCGAAGTCAAAGCGTCGAACTGAGTGTCCGAGCTTGTGATTGCCACTGAAAACGCACTGGCGTGAGTGCCTTCGACGGCTGAATCATCATCCGCAACAACCGTTACGCTTTGAGGCGTACCCGCGTTGCCGCTGTTGAAGGTAAGCGTGGTCGCGACGCCAGCACCTGCACCTAGGTCGATTTGCGAATCGGTGGGGGTCAACGTGACCGTGACGGTCGACGTTGGAGTGCCGGTGAATGAGAACGCAACGGTGTCACCCACGGCGTCACCCTCGGTCACGTCGGTCGAGCCATCCGACTCAGCCACGATCAGGCTGGCACCAATTTCAAACTCGATGCCGTCCGTATTGGTCAGGCCGGGCGTTTGCAAGAACTGTCCCGCGGAGAACTCGGAGTCCAAGAAGTCGCCGGTACCGTCAGCTTGCAAGCGAGCAAGGGATTGGTCCTCTCCATCGTTGAACAAAAGGTCTTCATTGTCATCGACCGCCCATGACATGAAGTCGAGGGTTCGGACGGTGTCAAAGAGCGTGACGGAGTCACCATCATTGCTTAGGCCCAGGCCACCTGAGGACGCAGTTTGAGCGAGCGAATTGCCATACGTTCCCAGCGTTCCGCCACCGAAGACGACGATGGCTTGCCCAGCCGCCAAGGTGGTTCCAGCAAGGAACTCATGCTTGACACCGGCGGCGTCACTGAGGGTCCAGCCACTAATGTCGATTGTCGAAGTGCCGGTGTTGAGCACTTCAACGAACTCATCTTGGGTCGGACTGAATGTTCCATCACCGTTGGCGTCGCCACTGTACAGGTTGTAATCCGGGTCGCTTGGCAAGGGATCAAACTCTGACGACGGTGCAGGATCCTTCAAGACTTCGTTGATCACGACGGCGTGATTGACGTTGTCGTTGTCGACGATCGAGGCGGTCACGTCCGGAGGCGTCAGTGCCGCGTAGTCAACATCGCCAGTCGCCGAAACGCTGATCAAACCTTGGTGGTCCCCTTCGTCCGCAGCGTCATCTTCGGCAGCGACGGTGACCGTTTGCGGAGTGAACCAGTTGCTCGTGGTGAACGTCAATGTGATCGCTTGATCGCTAGGTGAACCATTGAGGCCAACGTTAGCGTCGGGATCCAAAGTGACCGTGATGGTCGCAGTCGGAGCCGCGTCGAGCACCACAGCGAAGCTGTCCGTCAGGCCGTTCTCGCTGAGATTCAAATCAGCGTCCGTTCCAGGATTGGTGTCCTCATCGGCGTCGACGATTCGAATGGCCGCTGGCAAGACGTTGGTAAAACCAGGAGTGTCTTGGCCTTCGTCAGCAAAGCTGAGGGACAGGAAGTTGCCAGTGCCATCTGGGACCCGGCGAATGCCCGAAGGTGCATTGTCATCGGTCGAATTAACGGTGGTTGACGTGCCGTACTTGAATGCTGAATTGGCGGCCACGTCCAGCGATACGGAGTCGAAAACGGTAACCCATGGCTGAGTATCAAGGATTCCATCGTCGCCCGGATCCAAGTCCGTGCCAGCGGTGCCCGTGAATCCGCTTACCAAGAACAGCGATTGAGGCGATCCAAACAGGTCGAGGCTAGGGAATTCCAAGTCTCCGACGTCCTTCAAGATTCCTGCATCGGAACCATCGTCGTGCAGCAACAAGAACCCGTCGTCATCGGTCAGGCCACCGTCGAGTGGGAAGGCGAAGTCGATCAGCCCAGGGTTGAAGGCCCCTGAGACAACCACAAGGGTCAAGCCATCTGACGATGTCGCAGCACCCGCGGTGGTGTCGAACAATTCAATGAAGTTGTTCGAAGCGTTGTCCGCAGTTGAGTGCGAGATACGAGCTTCGTTGATCTTCAAATTCGTCGAAGCAACCGCGTTATCGGCAATCGCAACATTGATATCGCTAACGCTGAGGGCATCAAACTTAGGATCGGTGGACGATGAAGTGATCGAGATCACTCCACTGTGCAAACCTTCGGTATCGTCAACATCGTCCACTGCCGTCACCGTGACGGTTTGAGCGGTGCCGAAATTACTAGGGGTGAACGTGATCGAGTTAGTCGAGGTCGTCGTTTGACCATCGGCAATCGTGAAGGTGAAAATCACGTTGGCGGTGGGGGCTGTCAGCAAACGGATGCTGAAGGTGTCCGTTGGACCGCCTTCAACGACTCCCGTGGTGTCACCGGTTTCGACAATTTCAAAGACGGGAACGTTCGTTGATCCCGGTGTGTCGTTGCTGTCGTCGGCGAAGGTGTCTGCACCGGCGGTAAGCTGAAAGGCGCCGGTGCCGTCAACCGCTCGGGCTGCTGCGGCTGGCGTGAAGCCATCAGTCGATACAACAACACTTCCGCCGGTCACACCTGGGTCCGTTATGGCGTAGTTCTTAGCCGCTGGTGCGACGTTGTCATTGTCGTCAAGCGATACCGCGTCAAGGATTGAATCCCACGGAGTGACGTCAAAGATCCCGTCTCCACCTTCGGTTTCATCTGTATCCAGGTCGGTTCCCGAGATAAAGCTGCCCAGTGGGCCGGTGTACCCTGAAACAAGCAAGAAGGTCGACGGTGAACCGAAGAAGTCAAAGTTGGCAGCGATGTCACCGGGAACTAGCGGCGACGCGGCCCCATCGTCCTGCAATAAGAAGAATCCGTTCGCGTCGGTGAAGCCACCGGTGAGGTCGAACGCGAAGTTCAGGTCACCAGCGGTAAAGGATGGAGGCACCGCAGTGTCGGATTCGCTAGTGACTGCCAAAAGAGTCAGCCCATCAGTAGACAAACCTGCTGCGCCGCCGGTTTCGTAAAGCTCAATGAAGTTGTTTGAATCGTCGTCTTTGGACTGATGCGAGATGCGGAGCTCGTTGATCTTGAAATTGACGTCATCATCAATCACGCTCACTGACAACGATTGAGTCAGTCCATCAAAGGCTCCGTCACCGCTTGCGAGTGCGAAGTCAATTGAACTCAACTGCCCACCCTCAAGATCAGAGTCGTCTACTGCCGTAAATGTGAGCGTCTGCGGGGTATTCCAATCCGCAGGAGTGAACGTCAGCGATGTTGAACCTGGGGTCACTTCGCCATCGGCACTTGAGATCGTCACGACAACATTCGCAGTCGGTGCTTTATCGAGAACAATATCAACCGAATCGGTGCTGCCGCCTTCCGTCACAACGGTTGACCCATTGCTTTCGGTAATTACCAAGCCACCGGGGGCATCGCCAGGATTCGTGGCACCGATGTGGTTCAGCGACGTTCCGGTGACGCTGAAGTTCGGAGCCGTTCCACTGACTTCACCCACGAACCAGTCGTTGACGGTGTTGCCGGTGGAGTTGCCCACGCGACCAACGTACCCGGTGCTGCCGCCGGCAAGCGTGAATGCTGGCACGGAGTAAACGACATCGCCTGCACCGCCGTCGTTGATGCCGATGCTGTCAAGCAAGGTCCAGTTGGCCACGATCGAACCGTCAAGAATGCCATCGTCGTTGGCATCCAAGTCATCGCCGAAGTCGTCGGCGTCGATGGTCACTGGCGAACTGACCAGCAAGAACGAATTGGTTGCGTTCTCGAGCTCGTTGCTGCCCGCTTGAGCAGGGTTGTCTTGGTCGGAAGCGAAGAAGCTGAAGCCGCCGAAGTCATCGGTCGTGCTTACCAACGAGTTCGAAGCGGCGTCGATGGTGTAGCCGCTGCCCAATTGCGAAAGAACAAGCAATCCGTTGGAGCCAAATTCAAGTCCCGATAGATCGAAGCGATTGGAAACCTTACCAATTCCGAATCCCGAATCCGAATCGCCTTCGACATCAAGCAGGTAGGTTCCGCTTGCGATCGCGGTGTTCGCTTCGCCGCGAAGTTCGACGTACTCGCTCGGGCCATCGTTGCCCGGCACGTCGTAAAGAATCTCATTGATCAAGACGAAACTGCTGGTTGGAAGTCCGCCGACGGTGTGGCTGCCCAGATCACTGAACGTGTCTTGTGGGAAACCGTTCCATTCGGCAGTCAGATTCGTGATCGGATTGAAGCCGGCTGGATTGCCTTCATCAATCGAACCCTTGCGGACCAGGGTGCGATTAGCGGTGCCAAGCGAGCCGTCGGTCCAGGCTGATCCTGGGTCTTCGCCCACGACCCCAAACGTGTCGATGACCGTCGTGCCTTGCAATAGCTGGTAAGCATCGTCGCCATTGTGCGAAATGTTACTGTTGGTCATGTCGGCTTCATCCAAGATCGCTTGTGTCGAGCTTGGGTTTGCGATCACAAAAACGTCGCCTGCCGCGATTTCGTCAGTTGCGGAAAATGTGATGGTTGCGTCGGAGGTGCCACCATTGTTGGACTTGTACAACGAGTATCCGTCGAGCGAGAGCGTTGCCCCCGAGTTGTTGTAAAGCTCAATCGCCTTATTGTTGCTGCTACCTTCGATGTACTCACTGATGAAGAGGTCACCGGCAAGCAGTTGACGTGACTCTAGCTGTTCGATGATTTGACGACGACGACTGCGTCGTGCAGGTCGCAATCGTTCGCTGGAAGATCTCTTAAAATTGGTTGGCAATGCCTGCAGAATCCTAGAAAGTCCGCGCATATTTTCCTCGTTCGAGAGTGGGGTAGAATGGGGCTTCAACACCTTCCTGGTATTAACTTCCATGGCCTCTTTAGCGCAGGGCAACGCGTGGTCAATCATCACTCTTCAACGCAAGCTTTAGCACTCTTCAACGCAAACGTTGGCGAGTCTCCGGCGAGCTGTGTTTGACAATCTTGTCGGTTAGATCGTTTGGAACGACTTTGCCGATGGTTCGAACTTACCCAAGAAAGTCAAAATGCCTATCCCCGTTCACACAATATTCATTTGACCAAGTAGGGGCTGTAGAGGGGGTGGGTTGTTGCAGTGTCCAGGCGTTCCGGGCCCGCAAGTCCCGAGCCGCAAGACACTCATCGAACGTGCCAATCGAAAGAAAAATTCCAGCTCAGTATCGCATTGTCCGTCGATCGCGCCTAAGCTCACACGAGTGGAGTAGAACACGGCGATATCGCGTGCCCAATCTCACTCTTTGTGCTCGGTGGCTTTATTGCCGCAGTTCGGCTGGAATAGCCCTGTGGTGTGGTTAGTTTTTTCGAGTGTGCCGCGTCGTTGGGGGCTCAAATTTTTTAGGTCGGAACGCAAAAAATAGAAGCTTTGCTTCATTTTTTCTTGTTCAAAACCTACAAACCGGCAACGTTTACCCTGCGGAGCTTCATAATCCGTCCCGCGATGTTCCAGTCTTGCACGTAGAGATTGCCTTCGGCATCCCACTGTGACCCATGCGTTCCGCTGAAAATCCCTTCGATCCATTGCGATTGGGGGATCGCGAATTTGCGGCCTAGGGCTGGGTTCGGGTTGTAGCCCAAAACGGACATGATTGAGTTGTTCTTATCCAGGATGACGACGCGCCCGGCCAAGTCAGGGACGCTGACATAATCACCCTGAATGGATACCGATGTGGGCATGCCCAATCCCGTGATCACTTCCTCGATGAAGTTACCGTCAAGGTCGTAGTGAACTAGTCGTCCTTTGGGTTGGTGATTGCGATCGCAGATGAGCAAACGATTGGGTTCGTATCGCGTATCGAGCGTCATTCCATGAGCGGTGTTGAATTGCTTCATGCCGTTTCCTTTTTCGCCGAAGTGCGAAAGGTACTTGCCGGTTTTGTCGTACTTAAAGATGTGGTTGCTTCCATAGCCATCGGACAAGTAGATGTTGCCGTCGTCGTCCACCGTAATCGCGGTCGGGTTGAACGCTTCGATGGTCAGGCCGGATTCGTCTGGAAAGGGAAGTTTCAAAACAACTTCGCCAGTCCGGGCATTGAACTTCATTCCTTCTGCGTTTTCGTTTCGCGCAGCGTAGATGTACTCGGTACCGTTCTCGTTTCGTAATTCCATATCGTGCATCTGTGAATAGTCTGGACCGAGATGCGAGTGGATCACTTTTCCTTCAGGTGAGAATACAAATACGCCCGCCTTCGCACTCGTGTAGATGTTGCCGTCCTTGTCAATTACCACCGCACCGTGAGTCGGCCCAATGGCCGAGTTGCCATCAGGTCGCAGGCCCCATCCAGGCACTGTGTCAAAAGTCATGATGCCTGCACCCATGCGGACCGGTGCTGTCGATACCTTGGCTGTTGACTCTTTGGTGCGTGTTCCCACCGACTCATCCGCGGATGCGGTCGGACGGTACGGTGCAGTCAAAAACAATAATGCGATGGTGGTGATAAAGGTTAGTTGATGATTCATTGGTTCCAGGTTGCCTTATCAAATTTAAGAGAGTGATCGGGGACGCCTTAAGATAGTCGATTGCGAACTTCGGCACCGGCTTGAAGCGAGCTTTTGAACACTTCGAACGATGCGACGGTCGTTCGTTCGGGCTCGCTTGATAGGTAATGTTCAGTGAGAATCAAAAGGTGGGGCTGAGGGGTTAGGGTCAAGGGATTGGTTGGCTATTGGGCGAAGCGGATGGTGTTGGCTGCGGTTTTGCCGTCGATAGTATCCCCGGTTATGCTGGGCTTTATGTTCATCCAAAGGGCTTCTCGTATACCTACCTTTTTCGTGATTGCATTCGTTGTGGCGATTGCGATGCCGCGTGTCGGCATCGGTCAGGACGGCAAGAGTTTGTTTCCGATCGAGCTTGAGCGATGGCAGAAGTCTGAGCCTGAGTTAGCTCGAGGACTGGTTGAAGCGGATCGGTTGAGGCTGAAGCTGTTATTGCCAGGCAACGATGGCGTGTGCTGTGCGACTCGCATTTGCCAAGTTATCAACAGTTTACAGCAGCAATGTCGAGCAACCGCATTTCCAGGAAAGTCAATCGCGACGTTTGAAGTGACGCCGGAGCGATTGCTGGGGCAGTTGCGTGGCGAGCAGTCGATCGACAAGGCAGCGTTCGATGCGTTCAGCGGGAAATGGTTCGGCAATTGGGATGGGTCCGACGTGAATCACGATTGGCGACCGGCCTTATCCTTCGCTCCGCCACGTGTCTTAGGCGAAGGGGCGCTAGCCATTCAGAGCCTGCAGTACGCGTGGATCGGCAATGGCTTTGGGTGGAACTATGTCGCCTGCGAAAAGAGCGATCCGTCACGCCACTATGTCTTGGGGATGGTCTACTACTTTGCTGGTCCCAATTATCGCGACATCGTGAGTGAGGCGGCTCACGTTGGTTTTGTGGACGGGCCTAGTCGGCTTGTTTGGATGACCGAGTCGAGCGTTTATCTTGAGGAGGCGTTTGTCGACGAAGGTTGTTCACCGCACTACGTTATCACGGCATTACGGCATGACTTGCTGGGCAGCGAAATGAAGGTTTCGCCCAACGTCGTTCAGGCAACTTACACGCGAGACTCAGGCACGCGTCCGGCGTTCTTGAAATTTTCGTGGAAGCCAGATCGCTTGCCATAAGAACTCGCCACGGAAACTTCCCGTTGCAATTGGGGAGGTCGTCTCGGTGCGATTGCAGCCTTGGTGTCGCCATCACCATTGGTCGCACCGACGGTTGAGCGTCGTTTGAAGTGATCGCGAGTGTTGAGTACTGGGATTACTCTTCTTGAACAGCCGTTTGTTTTTGAACGCCAAGACCTTCGATGCCCAGTTCAATCACATCACCTGCCTTCAAGAACTCCGGTGGTTTCAATCCAAGTCCCACGCCTGCTGGCGTTCCGGTTGAAATCACATCGCCTGGAAGGAGCGTCATGAATTGGCTGACGTAACTAACGACTTCTTTAATGCCAAAGATGAAATCGCTGGTGTTGGAATCCTGGAGTGTTTGGCCGTTTCGTTTCAGCCACAAATGCAAATTGTCTGGGTTGGGGACTTCGTCAGCCGTTGCCATAAACGGTCCAAATGGTGCATAGGTATCCGCTGACTTTCCTTTGACCCATTGGCCCCCTCGTTCAAGCTGCCAATGGCGTTCGGAGTAATCGTTGTGGATTGCGTATCCCGCTACATGATTCATCGCATCGTCAATGGAAACATACTTCGCCCGCTTTCCGATCACAAAGGCAAGTTCAACTTCCCAGTCCGACTTCAGTGAGCCTCGTGGGATGACCACTGGGTCGTTCGGTCCACTCCAAGCAGTGGTCGCTTTGAAAAACAGTACCGGTTCGGTGGGGGCGTCCATGCCGGATTCGGCGGCGTGCTTAGCGTAGTTGAGTCCAATGCAAACGATTTTCGATGGTCGCGCAATCGCAGGTGCAAGCCGAACATCGTTCACGTCATGCGAAGGTAAGCTCGAACCGTTCGTGGCAACAAAGTCCGTCAACCGGGCCAGGCCATCGCCGGCGAAGAAATCTTCGTTCCAGTCTTGGCCAAACGAAGAGCAATCCAATAGCGTTTGCTCATCGGCGAAAACGGCGGGAGCGATACCGGCGTCGTTGTGGAATCGTGTCAGTTTCATGAGAGTCGATCTGGTTAGCGTAGAGAATATTAGCGAAGCAGCGTGAAGCCGCCGTCGATGTCGTAGGCGCTTCCCGTGATGAAGCTCGCTTCATCGGAGCAAAGGAAAGCCGCCAGCCCAGCGATCTCGGAAGGTTCGCCCATTCGCCCAATCGGTTGAGCCTTGGCCAGCTTTTCTTCCATCGCCGGTCGTTCTTCATCCGAGTAAGAGTTCTTCAGGAACCCTTCGACGAACGGAGTTCGGACACGGGCCGGGCAAATGCAATTCGCGCGAATGCCCTTGTCAACGTAGTCCCTGGCAACCGAGAGCGTCATGGTCAGTACGGCACCCTTGGACATCGAGTAGGCAAAGCGATCAGGGATCGCGACTTTGCTGACTACCGACGCGAGGCTAAGCACCACTCCACCGCCGGATTCCAACATCTTGGGGATAGCGAAATAGAGGCAGTGGTAAACGCCTTTAACGTTGACGCGATAGACTCGGTCAAGTTCATCTGGCGTGCAAGCTTCGAGGTTACCAATGGAAGCGATGCCCGCATTGTTAACAAGAATATCGACCTGTGGGATCTGGTCGAACGCATCACGTACCGATTCAGTGGACCCGACATCCGTGACAATGTACTTCGCGTTTCCGCCGCTTGCGCGAATTGATTCGACTGTTTCCGCGGCGGTTTCTTCGCTGTAGTCAAGGATCACCACGTGATGACCATCACTTGCTAGACGCGAGGAAATTGCTTGGCCGATGCCAGCACCACCGCCAGTAACTATGGCGGTCTTAACTTTTGATTGATGCATTGGATTTGAAAAACGCGAGGTGCACAGCCACGTAAAGCAGCACGCCCAGTAGGATTCGAACCTACGACCTACGGATTAGAAGTCCGTTGCTCTATCCAGCTGAGCTATGGGCGCGAGAATGAATGGGAGGCAACAGTCTAGCTCAGTCGAGGCTCGTCGCGAAGCCTTGCAGGGTTCCTTCATCTTAACTCATTTTTTAGACCGTTTTCTGGTCCAGCTTCACGTGATCGAAATACACTTCGGGAGTCCCATGAAAACTTCCGGTGAAGCGGAAAGCGCTAGCCGATTGAACGATCTATAAACGACGATTCGAACGAGTTGACCGTTCGGGATTAAGTCCTCGGCGCCGGCTCGATTAGCAAACTTCTTTTCTTTGTGTGGCGACGCCGGAATCGTGAGCGAGTCCAGGTTGCGTTGTCATGCGTCCTCGGTTTGCAAGGAGTTCTTCATGAATGGCGAGCATGATGGCGTGGAATCTGGTAGCCCAATGCCTGGCAATCGAGACTTGGGCGAACAAGCTTCGGGCGAGCAAGCTTCGGGTGAGCAAGCTTCGGGTGAGCAAGCTTCGGGCGAACAAGCTTTGAGTGATGTGCCACCTCAAGACGGTGCGGTGTCACCGTCTAAGCCCAGAGTTGACGATTCGGAGCGACCCACGCTCGGTCGTTTTCTTTACACTCACAATCCGTTCTATCTGATTAGCTGCTTCTTGGTCATCTATGGGCTGCAGGGATGGGCCGTTCGAGGCGAAGATCTTTGGCTCAAGTCAGCGTCGATGGCGGGTGGCTTGGTCGCTTACACGTTGCTGATGATGGTGACCTGCATTGCGGTTGTGCGTTGGGGGAAGGTTTGGGAAGACGCTCGCTCGATTTTTTTGGTAGTGCTTATTGGGGTCACCGCTCTGTCGATCAGCTATGACGAGCTGTGTATGTTCAATCCTGGGTTAGCGCTCGCAATGGCAGTCGCGTGCGGGCTGTTCAGCATCATGGTTTGCGAGTCAGTAATGCGAGGTTGTCGATTGCGATTGTCGCGATGGTATCGCACGGCGTTGTATGCAATGTTGGCTGTGTTCTTCATCTCGCCGGTTGCTTTCGGGGCGGCGTTGCACAATCGCTTAGATGACTATGCGAACTCGGGTGCAATTGTTTTCTCGTTTGCTATGGGGGCGGCAATGTTGTTCTTGGTGCCGACGGTGCGCAAGGGGCAGGCATCGGCTGGTATCAATGACGCTCCCTGGCGTTGGCCTTGGTATCCGCTTTCTGCGTTTGGCCTATTGGTTGTGCTCGCTGGCATTCGATCGCATGCCATTTGGATGTCGTTTGGGTTTCGAGGGTCACCGGTGGTATTCGAGCCAATTTTGTTGATGCCGATGATGGCGTCGTGCATCTTGCTGCTGGCTGAAGCAGGGCTTGGTCAGCAGCGCGAGAAATGGGTGCGGGTTGCATTGTTGTCAACGCCGCTGTTGTTGCTGATGGGGCTTTCACGCCAGGGGATGACAAACTTGCCGATGCAGAGCGATTTGCACTACTGGGTTGGTTCCGGTTGGACATTGGCCTTGTTGGTAGTGCTGGCGATCTACGCATGCTTGACGCTGCGCAGAGTACGGTTTGCCGAATTTGGAATCCCCGGGGTGCTGTTGCTCTCCAGTGCAACGGCAAGAATGCCAGGCGTGTTGGAGCCACTGGGTTTGGAGTATTGGATGCTGGCTGCGGCAGCGGTGCTTGTGTCGCTTTCGATGGTGCTTCGTCATCGAGATAGCGATTGGTTGTGGTCGCTTTGGGCTGCGATGGTCACCATGGCGATTGCGATGGCAGGTCGAGCATATGGGCTCGATCGCGAGGGCTACTTGGCTTCATCGCTTTTCGCGATCGGATCCATGATGGTCATCGGAGCATGTTTTGAAACGTCGCTGGGGCAATGCCTAAGAGTGGTCGCTGCGGTGGGGTTTGTGATAGCCGCTGGGATGGCTTCCTATCGTTGGGAACGAATTGGCGACGTATCGAGTGCGGTGCTCGTGCTGCTTTTCTGTGGAGCAGTGGCATCCGCCTACGCGTTCTGGATCAAGCGATGGGGATGGTTCTGCGTAACGGGGGTGCAGGTGATGGTATTCGTGATGATGGTGAGTTGGTCGGGCTATCGATCGGGAAGATTTAGAGAGGTCAATTGGCCAATTTCTTCCGGGTTGGCCTGCTTTGGCGTCGGCGTGGCGATCACCACGTCCAAAACTGCATTCTACGACCGCTTGAAGCGTTGGAGGCAGGTAGAGCGAGGGCGGGCAGACGGAAGCGGTGAAGCTGGCGAGTCCTCGTTCCTCTTCGGTTTGTAGTGCCGTACAATGAAGGCACCTATGTCAGAGTCACCCATCATACTGTCAGCCACCGACGCTGATCTGCCGCGCAACATCCCGTCGGGGATTGGTCGCTACACGGGCTTTCGCGATATGGCCCGTGGTGGCAGTGCGAGGTTGCGTTCCTGTTACGATCGGGTGACCGGGCGGACTGTTGTGATCAAATCGTTGTTACCGGAGTCGCTGCTGGACCGCAGGGAACGACGGCGATTGCTGCGTGAGGCCAGGATTACAGCCCAGTTGCAGCATCCCAACACGGTGCCCGTCTATGACATCGGTGAAGATGAGACCGAGGGGATCTACTTCGTAATGAAGCGGATCTCGGGAGAAAACCTGTTTGAAATTTTGAAGCGAATTGCCCGAGGCGATGAAGCGACCTGTCAGGCGTTTCCCATCATTCGGCGTATCGAGATCATTGCTGACGCCTGCCAAGCACTTGCCTACGCGCATGCTCGAGGCGTCATTCACCGCGATGTGAAGCCCGAGAACATTTGGGTGGGGAATTTCGGCGAAGTCATTCTGCTCGACTGGGGTGTGGCCAAGGTTTGGGGGGCCGCTGACGACGATGCGCCGATGCGGCAGAGCACGTTGCGGCCCGCTGACGAGGCGGCGGCATCGGAAGGCCATTCGCCTGGATTGTCGCTGACCAGTTTGGATCAGCGTCCCGGAACACCTCTTTATATGTCACCGGAGCAAGTGGCAGGAAAGCGAAGCATTGACGAGCGAAGCGATGTCTTCAGTGCGGGAGTGTGCTTATATGAGGTGCTGGCTATTCGAGAGCCGTTTAAGGGTGGCAACATCGAGGAAACCTTTCACAACATCCTGAATTGCCAAGTGCCTCCGCCGAGTGAGCGTTCGCCTGACGCCGGTATACCCAATTCTGCGGATCAGGTGGTGATGCGAGCGTTACAGAAAAATCCGGCTCTGCGTTATCAATCGATTCGCGAAATGGTCCACGATTTACGGGAAATCGATGTTTAGGACACGGTTGTCAGACGCGTTCGGCCGGCTTTCGGATCGAGCGTAGCGTCGATCGGGGCCGCGGCAGAGGGCTCTCGCGAAATGAAGCAGAGGGCGCTCGCGAAATGAAGCAGAGGGCTCTCGCGAAGTGATTGAACTCAAGCAGGGCTTAGCCGGTCGCTGGCTGAACCTGCGGTGCCGGGCCGGGGTCTCTGTTTTCGAGCGTTTTCAAGCCGAAAGCCGCAATTCCGTCTTGTCCCAAAACGACGGATCGCTACACTCTGCCCTTCCGGTTCGAGCGGTTAGCGACCCTGCGGTTGGCGGCCCGAGCGGTTGCTACGCCCTGACGGCACTGTTTTGTGCCAAGATGGCGGCTCGCGAAACGCTTGTCGGAATTGGCCAGTGTAGCTCAGTTGGTAGAGCTGCTGATTTGTAATCAGCAGGTCGTGGGTTCGAGTCCCTCCGCTGGCTCCTCAAACTGAGGTTGCAACGGTTCATTCGCTAGGATGAACGGGAGCAGGTTGATAGCACCACAGAAATTAGGGATAAGAAAGAATCAGTTGAACTGAATCGAACAGAACAAAACTTGGGGGTTTGTCCGAGTGGTTAAAGGAGACGGACTGTAAATCCGTTCGCTATGCGTACACAGGTTCGAATCCTGTAGCCCCCACTTAGAAATTTTGAAGTCAAAAGAGTCGAGCATGAAGGTTTCCCCCTTCGGTTTTCTGCTCTTCGGACTTCCGTCGCGGGTATTTCCGTCGCGGGTGTAGCACAATGGTAGTGCAGCAGCCTTCCAAGCTGAATACGAGGGTTCGATTCCCTTCACCCGCTTTAGTAGGTTTTAGGCATTGTTGAAATGGGTTTGGTTGCGCGAGCGTTCGCGTTTTCCAAGGATTCATTTCGCCGCGTCTAGGGCTTGCTTCCCGCTGCTGTAGCTCAGTGGTAGAGCACTTCCTTGGTAAGGAAGAGGTCATGGGTTCAAGTCCCATCAGCAGCTTTTGGAACTCATTGGGATTGGCTGGCAACCCGGGCTCTGTGGCCCATTGTCGGTTGGCCTGATGAATGACAAACTGACAACTTCGTTTCGATACTTGATTTAAGCGAGCTTGACTCGTGCGGCCAAGACGCCGTCGAACCACCGCGGGTGTGAAACGCGGTCGATATCGTTTTGGGCTGGTGGGAGCGTATCTCCTTCCCAGTAGTGGCACAGTCTCGCCAATAAAAAGACCCACATGATCTGTGGTGCAGGTGATTTAGAATGGCTAAGGCAAAATTTGAACGGGTCAAACCTCACGTCAACGTCGGTACCATTGGCCACATTGACCACGGTAAAACGACCACAACCGGAGCGATCCTCGCAGTGCAAGCCGCTAAGGGTTTGGCTGAGATGAAGAGCTACGCCGATATCGCCAAGGGCGGTACCGTGCGGGACGCGACCAAGACCGTGACCATCGCCGTGGCTCACGTTGAATACAACACTGAAAAGCGTCACTACGCTCACATCGACTGCCCAGGCCACGCTGACTTCGTGAAGAACATGATCACGGGTGCGGCACAAATGGACGGTGCTATCCTCGTCGTTTCGGCTGCGGATGGTCCAATGCCACAAACCAAGGAGCACGTGCTTCTTGCTCGTCAGGTTGGTGTGCCATACATCGTTGTTTACCTCAACAAGTGTGACCTCGTCGACGACGAAGAACTGCTTGAGTTGGTTGAATTGGAAGCTCGTGAGTTGCTTTCGAAGTACGACTTCCCTGGCGACGACGTTCCTGTCGTACGTGGATCATCGCTTCCTGCTTACAACTCCCCTGCCGATCCAGAAGCCAGCAAGTGCATCAGCGACTTGATGGACGCACTCGACGAATTCATTCCTGATCCTGTTCGCGAAGAAGACAAGCCATTCTTGATGGCGATCGAAGACGTCTTCTCGATCGAAGGTCGTGGAACGGTTGCAACGGGTCGTATCGAACGTGGTGTGGTTAAGGTTGGTGAAGAAGTCGAGATCATTGGTCTTGGCCCGAACCCACAAAAGACGACCTGCACCGGTGTTGAAATGTTCCGCAAGGAAATGACCGAAGGTCACGCTGGCGACAACGTTGGTTGCTTGCTTCGTGGTATCCGTCGTGAAGACATCCAACGTGGTCAAGTGCTCGCTAAGCCAGGCAGCATCAAACCACACATGAAGTTCGAAGCTGAGGTTTACTGCCTAAGCAAGGACGAAGGCGGACGTCACACGCCGTTCTTCTCCGGCTACCGTCCTCAGTTCTACTTCCGAACCACCGACGTGACCGGAACCGCCAACTTGGTAGGTGCTGAAATGTGCATGCCTGGTGACAACGTGAAAGTAACTGTTGAGCTTCACAAGCCAATCGCGATGGACGACGGCGTTCGTTTCGCGATTCGCGAAGGCGGCCGAACCGTTGGTTCGGGCGTGGTAACGAAGATCGTCGAGTAAAAGAAAACGTGGAGATCCCGGTGGTTTAAGGCCACCGGGTCTCTGCATACTGAATCATTGGGAACCTCGGGTAGCACTGTTTTTTGCCACCTGAGGTTTCGGTGATTCCCAAGGGAGCCTTTTGTGGGTCGAATAAAGATGAGCGAAAGCTTGCTTATTGGCTTACGTTTGGTTCACTCTCAGGGGTGTAGCTCAATTGGCAGAGCACTGGTTTCCAAAACCAGCGGTTGCGGGTTCAAGTCCCTCCGCCCCTGCTTAAATTAACCATTACGAATACTCGCCGGTCAAGGATTGACCCCAGCGTGACTGAATTACTCAAGTAGGAGCCGTCCGGTGTCCCGAGACATTGCACAAACCAACAGCACGAGTGCTAGTTCGCCATTGATGAGCGAACTGTTCCATGCTGCCGTATACAAGCCCAACCAAGGACGCATTGTTCGCCAATTGACGGCACTGGCGATCTGGGTCGTGGTTGCCTTGGCTTGTTGGTCGCTTTACGGGACCCTGCGAGGGGCGATGGAGGCGAGTTCGCCAGTCATCTTCGCAGTTCCCCTGGTATTGCTGGCCGCTGGCTTGTGGTTTGGTTTTCGAGTGGTGAATTGGCCGCGATTTGCGGACTTTTTGATCGCTGTGGAAGCCGAGATGAACAAGGTCACTTGGCCAAGCAAAGACGAACTCAAGCGAGCCTCCGTGGTGGTGATCTTCACGATCTTCTTCCTCGCGGTGGCCTTGTTTATGTTTGACGTGGTTTGGCAAGCCATTTTCAATTGGATTGGTGTGACTTCCTAGTCCCGCAAAATCACGCATTTTAATACCACTGGTTTACCGGTGATTTCTTTGACTCAAGCTGACACATTGAACGACTCCATGGCACCGGACGAATCGAACCCCGACGAACTGCCGGTTGACGCCGACGAAACGGCCGCAGCCGAAGAGGCCGTAGTGGCTCAACAGGACGCCGAAGATGTGGATGCACCCGCATCCAAGCCTGCTCCACCCCCGGCCGCGCCTCCGCCTGCTGCACAATCCGTTGCAGTCGAAGAGCCAAAGGACACGGTTCGTCCTATCAAGCTCGACGGTAGCCCCGACATGGGCGAAGCTCCGGCGATGGATTGGTACATCTTGAAGGTCGCGTTCAATCGCGAAGACTCAATTGCAGATGCCCTTCGCAAAAAAGTGAAGATGGAAGGCATGGGCGAGTACTTCGGCGAAATTGTCGTTCCTACCGAAGATGTTGCCACGTTCACGCGAGACGGCAAACGACGGATTACCAAACGCAAACTTTTGCCTGGCTACATCATGGTCAATATGTTGATCAACGATGACACATGGTTCTTGGTTCGCGAAACCGGTGGTATCAGCGATTTCACTGGTGCGGCGGGTAAGCCAATGCCCATGGAGCCATCAGACATCGATCGCTTTATTAATCGTCCGATTGATGAGGATGAAGAAGAAGCACCGATCAAGATCGGCATTCCGTTCAAGGTCGGTGACCGCGTACGCGTCAAGGAAGGTAATTTCGAAAACCAAGAGGGCGATGTGGATACCGTGGATGAAGCCAATGGCCGCATCACCGTGATCATCAATATTTTCGGCCGCAGTGTTCCGATGGAACTCGATCACTGGCAAGTCGAACCCCTGTAACGAGAATTCGGATGTAAGGTGTTCGGTTGGAAAACCAAACCGTTACCAACGCATCGCTTCCTCCTGAATCTAATTCCTACAACCTAACTCCTAAAACCAACTTCAATGGCTAAACAAGTTTCCGGCGTTGCCAAGTTTCAAATTCCTGGTGGCGCAGCGACCCCCGCTCCTCCCGTCGGTACCGCACTGGGTAAGTATGGTGTGAACCTTGGGCAATTCGTATCCGCATTCAACGACCGCACCAAGGAATACAACGGCACGCCGATTCCTGTGATCGTGACGGTCTACAATGACCGTAGCTTCGAGTTTGTCACCAAGAGCCCGCCTGCTGCTTCGATGCTTAAAGCAGCCGCCAACATCGCCAAAGGCAGTGGCGTTCCTAACAAGAACAAGGTCGGCACCGTCACTCGCGCTCAATGTGAAGAAATCGCCACCAAAAAGATGGCTGACTTGAATGCACGCAGCATGGATCAGGCTGTATTGATGATCGAAGGGACAGCCCGCAGCATGGGGCTGGTTGTCGAAGGCTAGTCATTGCGGCTAGTCGCGATGGTCATCGGCAAATGCAAGCTGAGCTTTAAACGCTCGGCACGTTCTCGGGAACCGTACGCGGTTGTTGCATCACTTGCCATGCTTTTTCTGCCCAGCGGAGATCTTCTCCGCTGGCCGCGCCTTGGCCGTACACGATGCGGTTGTAGCACTCGATCACTTGGGTCGAGGATTCCGAAAGCTGCGGAAACGTGTGTTGGACTCTTCGAAGAAATTCGCTCGGAGTTTCGCCTTTTCGTCGAGGTAGGCCCGCTTCACGACACCAAGCGTCCATGGCCGAGAAGGTGATCAGTATCGCTCGCTTCGAATCAGACGGATTCATTGTAGGTTTGCGATAAGCTGAAAACGGTCGTGGCGGCGCGGTACTGACGAGGTCCAGGAACTCGTCCGTGTCTTCGGATAGCCCTTCGCTAGTGCGATCAAAGAGGCGTCGCAGCATCTCGGCGATCATATGTCGGTTAAACCATACGTAAGCGGCGACGACTCCGACCAAGATAAGCACAATCAAGCTTTTGATCATCGCTGCAATGCCTGGCAGTTGGTTCGCCAGAGATTCGACCGGATTGGCAGTCGGTTGCTTGGGTGAGGAGTTTTCAGTTGCCGCAGGATCACGGCTCTTGGATTCAGCCGATTGAGATTCGTTGGGACTCTTCTCGCCTGATTCGCGTGGCGTTGCATCAGCCTCGGATGATTCTTGCTTCGACGATTGGGATTGAGATTGGTTTGCGTCAGTTTGATCGGGGGACTTGTTAGGCTTCTGGTCGCCAGCTTCTTGGGACGGCGACTGTGGTGAATTGTCTTGCTTCTGATTTTGGCTCTTGGGCTGCGGCGTATTCGATTCAGTTTTATCCGATGAGGATTCGGCTGGTGAAGGTTCACCCGATGGCGATTTGTCTGCGGACGATTTATCTGCGGAGGATTCTTTAGCGGGCGATTGGTTTGAGGACGTTTGGGCTGGCGGCTGCGGTTGAGATTGGTTTTGCTCCGGACCACTAGACTTTGACGTTTCTGGTGTTGTCTTTCCAGGTTGTGATTGATTGGGTTGTGATTGATTGGGTTGTGATTGATTGGGTTGTGATTGATTGGGTTGTGATTGATTTGGTTGTGATTGATTTGGTTGTGATTGATTTGGTTGCGATTGATTGGGTTGCGATTGATTGGGTTGCGATTGATTGGGTTGCGAATTTCCCTTCTGTTCGCCGCCGGATTCTTTGCCCCCTTCCCCCGGATTTTGCTTGCCGCCCTGCTGTTTTCCGGACGCGCCCGTTTCTTTGTCGCCATCGCCAACATCGCCAGCTTCAGCTCCCCTCTCGGCGGTGAGACTGCCGATTTCTTTTTCTTTGTCGGATTGGTCGCCCCGAGTTGAAGCCGCGTTTTGACCGGCCTTATCGGCCCCGTCCTTGCCCCATCCGGATTGACTGGCAACCGTATCGCCCGGCGAATCAAGAAATGCGGGAAGTTCGAACGATGCCAGTAATTGTCCAGGCACGGGAACCAGGTAAGCCGTTCCCAGGATCAACGCGATCACGGCCATTCCGCCCGCGATCCAACCGACCGAAACCTGCTGAGGCATATCCGCCCCGCGTTGGCGAAGGTATCGACGCAAACCTAAGAAGCTTGTGGTGACCAGCAAAGCGAGAGCAGCAAAGAGATACGTGGCGAGCAACCATTGAGCTCGCGACCATGTGGAAGAACCGCCTCGAAGGAAGAACTGCCCGAGACCATAAAGAGGTAATGCAGCGAGTGCCAAATACAACACGCTGCGGCCGGGTTGGCCAGACTTAATTTTTCGAGATGCCGACTCAACGAGTGATTGATCCGCTTTGTCAATGATTGGTTCTTTGCGATCGGCTTCCTTCGACGTTTGCATGAACAGGCGACCTGAGTCGATTAGGCCCTGGTCGCTCGAATCAGCTTCCTCATCAATAAGCGTGCAATCGCGAACGACCCAATCCGACAGGTATGCGATCACCGCGAGTAGGATGATTGATGCCAAGGGCGAATTGACGAACCGCATCATGGACAAAAACGAGACCGCACCTAAGACAACCGCGTAGCCAAGCGAGTAAGTGCGATCCTTTTCGATTGCGACTCTAGCGATGCCCACGGTTCCAAGTGTGAACATGAGAATTGTCCACGAAACTCGCGTTGGTTGTCCGCCGCGATAGATGACCAACATCAAGAAGTTGGCCAGGCTGCTAATCATCAGATAGATCAGCAGAGGAGCCAAGGCGATGACAACGTAGTCGGTCGTTGTCTTGCTGCGACGCGACGTTAGCGGAGGCATCGTCGCCTTGGTTTGAAAAGGATCATGCGCTTTCTTCGCTTCCAGGATGCGATTTCTTCCATCGGTTCATCGCCGGTCCAATGCTGCTCATCGGCACCCACTTGCCTTTTGTCTTCATGCTCTGCAGCAAGGTTTCAGGCACTATCTTACCTTGATCGATTCGCAGCAGCAGATCTGCTTCAGAAATTGGCCCGACGCGCCGGCCTTTTCGAAGCCATCCCGTGCACATGTAGTACCATCCCGAACTCATCGCGTTACTCCCGAAAAGCAGATTTCGTGACGGTCAACTTTGTGAGCCACGTTGCCTAGGTTCATCCGAGGCGCAACGAGTCAAAGTGCATCCTGCGCAAATAGAAGCTAACCGTCCTGGAATGTGATAACGATTGCGTGTTTCGCAAGAACCATCGGGCGGTGAGCCTGATCGTCAAGGAGCACCAATCGCCAACATCCATTGTAATGTTGTTGTGAGCGACGGTGATAGAGAAATGAGGGGGCGTTGTTTCACGAAGTGCGTGGCCGAATTTTTGCCTTTCCGCCCGGTAGAGGGCCCGGGGAAATGGTGGTTACCAGCGGCCGGAATGCCGGTCGGAATCGACGATTCGCCTGGCCTCGGCACTGATGCCGTAGGGTAGGTTTGGCTGGTTTAGCTCCATAAAAACCGTGTATTTCTGATGCACAGCATCCGAATAGACGACCGGTGCGTGAGTGAGTCGTAGGAAGTGCATGGGCCGCCCGTTCCATCGTTTTGTGTAAACGCCAGCCTCAAGCGTTGGCTCACTTTGCAGGCCGTAGTCACGAGTAACGATTTGTACCATTTTCGATGGGTCGCCCGTGAACCCATGAACCGTCAAACGTTGAAGTTTTCCTCTTGAATCGAAGTAATACGTGATGGTTCCTGCCAAGTCATCAGCTCGCGTTCCCGTGACCACAGGTACGCGAAGTCCTTCGAGGTTCAGATCCGCAAGCACCGTACTGACGCGGGCAAAGTGACTTAAGACCCAACTGGGTGAAATGTCGAATCGCATCACTTGCCGCAAGTCGTCGACTTGGATGCCGGCTAGCTTCGGTGTTGCTTCAACATCTTGCGGAATCGCTCCGAGCTTTCGAGCTAAGTCTTCGTCGTAGCGGAACTGCCGGGAGTCGATCTTGCGAAGCTTCTCGACTTCATGGTGGGCGTGGTTGCCATAACCAACCATGGTCGTTCGCGATTGCCCGTTTTCATCAACGGTAACGCTTTCAACTTGAACCGTGTTCGATAGTCGCCCTAGTGTGCTGCGACCGAGGTCAGTCTCGGACGCGATGTAAGGCGTGCCCGCGGCGGCGGCGAGTAAAGCGGCGAGATGAGTTTTACGGAACATGCTCTAGTTATCGTCACTCGCGCCGCTGGTGATCGTTTGATTTTCCAGCAAGCATGTTGCCGGAACAACCGATGCTATCGAACGAGGGCGGTACCCGTTTACAATCGGCTCGATCTGTCCTTGTCAGCGCAATCCTCACCATCAGCATATTTGCTTCATGCCTTCTGTCGAACAGTCCAGCGAATTTGAACCTAGCGAATTCGAAGCCGGTGAATTCGAAGCCAGTGGATTCGAAGCCAGTGGATTCCGCAGTCGGGAATTCAGTGATGTCGTTCGCGATCTGACAACTTCTGACGCGTCTAGCGTTGCGAAAGAAAACGATTTGCGAACTCGATATGGTCCGTACTGGGCGCGCGTATTGTGCGACGTCGCATCAGCACAACCGAAGTCAATCAAAAAGTTCCCAGCACTTGCCCAGTCGGATTCTGTTTGTTGGGCTACGACGCGTTCGATTCAGCAGGCCACGTCATGGCAGGTTGCAATGATGAAGGCGAAATGGCTTGGTGACCGCAAAGTTTATGATTTGTGCTGTGGTTGTGGCGGCGATGCGTGCGCGATCGCCACTCGAGGTGACGTGGTTGCTGTGGATCGTGACCGCTTATTGGTGGAGTTTGCCCAAGCAAATCTTCGACGTTTGGCACCTTCGCATTCTGCGATAGTCCAACACGGTGACGTAGAAAAGATTTCGTTGCCTTCGGATGTGGCAGTTCACATTGATCCCGATCGGCGAACCATCGAAAACCAATCCAGCACGCGAACGGTTTCCGCGGACCATTTCCAACCCTCTTGGTCGTTCGTTCGGCGGCTGATGCTTGCGCAGCCATCAACGATCGTAAAGGTAGCTCCCGCGACGCAGGTTCAAGATGACGAAGTATCGCAAGCGATGCATCGTTGCTGGATTTCGCTATCGGGCAGCGTTCGAGAACAAGTATTGCTCGCTGGCGAATCCATCGAGGTCGCTGGTTTGAAACGCGGGTCATGTTCAGCAATTTCGATATCCGCCGATGGCGCGTCGCATCGGTTTGAGCCGAGATGTCAGGAAGTCGGCGGCGTGAAGTATGCGTCGAAGCCCCTGGTTTGGTTGATTGATCCCGATGCAGCAGTGCGCGCGGCCATGCTGACGGAAGCTTTCGCACGCCAACATGAACTGGCGGTGCTGGGCCAGTTTTCTGGCTTCCTGACTAGCGATGCGAGCAGCCTTCCGTCGGACGTACGTGCGATGGCAATTACTGGCGAAGTGTTATGGATCGGTTCGGCTGATGACCGGAAATTACGTCGCGAATTGCGAGCTCATGATTGGTTTCCGCAAACCATCAAGTGTCGTGGAGTGCAACAGGATCCGGCTCAACTGGTTCGTCGTTATCGCGAGTGTGGATCGCATCCGGTGACGTTGTGGATCGGCAAACAAGGTAAACGGGTTTACGCCGCGATTACCGATGAAGTTTCAGCGATCCGTCCCTCGGACGATCGTCTTGGCAGTTGATGACGCCCAGCCTTGTTTTCCTTCCACATGTGCTCGAATCACAAGGGGACCGCTGAAGTTTGCAGGCGGGGTTAACGACACCAGCCGATCGGTACCCTGCTGCACTTCGGCTTTGACGAGTTCAACACTTCGTTCGTTGGCGTCTCCATCGACGACTGAGCCAAGCGGATGTTCGAGAAGCAAATGCAGGGTACCGTCGATGGAACTATTGATCAACGTCTCGATTGTGCTTCCGTAATCATACCCCGGACCTACCTCAATCTTCACGTCGGACGGATGTTGAAGTGCTAATGTCGGGTCACCAATTAGGTTGTAAAGTTGGCTGTGTTCAATGCGCTCTTTCGCCAAGTCCGAACCTGCGGGACTGACCATAGCGGCCATCGCATCGATCATCATGCGTGCACCGGACTGGTCAGGGTTGGTTGCCAAACGCATGCTTTGAACGGATGCAAGCCAAGCATCACCGAGTCGTTCTTGTTTCTGGGTGTAAACCGAGTCGATCAAACCCACCGCCGCCGTTGTATTTCCATAGGGCATCGTCACGCGGCATCCCGAGATAACGCCAATGGGACCACCGGGCCGCAACCACATGCGTTCGGCAATCGAATCCTCGCTCGCGTCGATCGCTCCGGTGTAGCACGCCAGCAACAGTGCGATGGGCCAGCGTCCCGGTTCGGTTTGAAGTTTTGCGGCGCTGTTACGATCGAGTACGGGTTCGCGATTGGAAGTTTGTCCCGCTGGGACTTCGCGTTGGGCAACGTGATCCAAGTGAGTCACTTGGCCATGGCCGGCGTAAACCCAAAACCGCGAACCTGCGCGATAGTCGTTCAGAACCGTATCGGTAAAGCTTGCATTCTTGGGGAAGAACGCGTGACCCGGACTCGCAAATCGAACTCGCGTATTCGTGGATGTTGGCAGCACGCCGGTCACGATCGAACGAGTGACGGATTCGATGGTTGCGTCGACCAGTGCGCCGAACCCACCAACGCCGCCGATTAATTGGACATCATTTCGCCAAGTGCCAAAGTCTTGGCATGTTTCGTAGCAAATGACCTTCTCGATAAAGGCTTGAAGCTGTGATTCGTCATCCACGGGCAATCGACCAACCGCGACATCGGGCGTACCGTCTTGGTCAAGGTCGCCATAAGGCAGATCGGTCGCGAGCGTAGGCGTAGATCGCCAAGCGGCAGTGACGGTCGTTGGCCGGTAGTGGATTGGAACTTGTGAGTTCAGATTCGTTGGCACTCCGATCGTAGGAGCGTCCCCGACCAACATCACGTACTTCGTCGAATGATCTGCTACCGATGCGATGGCTCGCAGTGTTTCCATCGAATCAGACATCGGAGCGATGACGACGCTTCGAATACCCTGGTCGTTGCGATAGGTCAGCCAGGGTTGCAGTGATTCTTGAAAACGCGGTGGGCAAACGACGACAACCTCAGCGGCAACGCAAAGTCGTGGTGTCGCGAGCAGCAGTAAAATGGCAGTTAAAGTCAATCGAATATTCATGGCAACCATTTCCGCAGGCTAACGTTGATGCCCTTGCAGCGTCAAATCCATCTTGTGCTGTTGCCCCCGGGTTAGCTATCGCAGCACAGAGGATTTAGCTTTCCAGGTTTAGGAAGATTCCGCAGATGTTTCACGCCCACCGTTTCACCGCTCACCATTTCGTCGCTTGGTCGTTGCCGATCGTTGCTATCTTGTCCTGTACGCTCGCAAAAGCGGACGACGGCACATTGTTGCAGCCTTACTCGGTATTCGTTTCTCAGGCGGCAAGTTTCGCTCGCAGCGGACCTCGAACGGAAGACTACCGAACGGACCCCTTGCGCCACGGGCAACAGCTAGAAGTTTATGCTGAAACTCAAGACGGTTGGCTCGGGATTCGTCCACCCGAAGGCAGTTTTAGCTGGATTCCAGCAGAAGCAGTCGAAGTCGATGGCAGTGGCGATCAAGGCACCGTGGTGGAAGATGCGAGCATCGTTTGGATCGGAACGCAGTTAGGGCAAGCGCGGAAATATGGCTGGCAGGTCCGGCTCTACGAAGGCGAGCCTGTCACAATCATCGGGCGATCCGAGCGAGATGGCCCCGATGGTCCTCAGTTGTGGTATCGAATCGTGCCACCCTCCGGCGAGTTCCGGTTCGTCCACCGCAGCGAGATCGTGCGTACGGCAGAGGATCTTGTCGCGAGCATCAAGCCGGTAAGCATGGCCGAATCGGGTCGAAACATTCCGGCTGGTCCAACCGGGCCCACTCATATTCCCAGTCAACCAAGTAAAGAATTCGAAACCGTCGCTGCGTCCACGTCGGCAAAAAGTCGGCAACGTATCGAAGCAGATGCGAGAGCGGTTCCTGATTCAACCGTTGTTGCCAATGCAGGATCAAGTGTCCTTGATTCTGACTTGGTTCAACAAGCTTCTCACGTCGACGACTGGCAATCCAACGTGAACCGAAGCGGAAATGCTCAACCACTTCCACCGACATTGGCACAAGCCGGAGTCGCGCCGAAGTCGACACCAGGTTCAGCCGAAGAAACAAATCCCCGTCCTCGAGGATTGCTTGCGTCGGTCGCGATGTTGGGCCGTCCAAAGATTCGCGAGATCGGTGCTGCCGATACTCCCGAGGCGGTGAATGACGACAAGAGTTGGGTGGCGGGACTGACTCGGCGACTAAGCCCTAGTGCCGAGACACCTTCAGTGCCGATGACGCAGCCTTTTCAGCAAAGCTATGTTGACGAAGCCCAGGTCGCTCAAGTTTCCGGCATCGCACCGTTACCTGCACAAGAGCTCTACCCTGCTCGGGATCCGTTGCCCGCAACAACTGCATCAACGCCTCTTTCAAATATTTCTAGTCCACCTCGGCTCTCGCCCATCGGCAATCAGCCCGTGTTGCGAACCGCGCCGTCGGTATCGCCGGCTCGCGTCACCGAATTGCAACGCCAAGTCCAGGGTGCCGACCTAGCCACCATGCAGGTCCTGCTATCGCAGTTGATGGCTTCGCAAGGTTCAGCCGCTGAAGCTCGCATCATTTCCGAGACCGCTTCGTCGCTCGCTAGTCGAAGCGCCGATGCAACCACAATTCACCAAGCTCAAACCTTGGCAAGCCGTGCGAGCGATTACGCTCACTTGGCAATGCGTCGAGATGGCAATGGCGGAGTTCAGCAATTGGACGCTCCCGTCTTTCCAACGTCACCTTCATCTGCACCAAGCATGCTGCCTGTTAGCGATGTGGCGACGTCAACGCTTCCATCGGAATCGGGACCTCAGCTTGAGTCGATCTCGGGCCAATTAGTTCAAGTCTATTCGGCTCGTCCGCAAAGCCCACCTTTTGCTTTGACCGATGGGACCGGCCGTACGGTTGCCTACGTGACTCCATCGCCTGGGATCAACCTACGCATGCACCTTAACAGCCAAGTCACAGTGACGGGCGAAAAGGGATTCGTAAACGGCGTAAACCTGCCTCACGTTTTCGCGGAAAAAGCCGAACGAGTTGCCTCGTCGGGTCTTCAGTTTCGCTAGGTTGCATGGGGCCGGCATTGACGCTTTTTCATGAGGATTTGGCCATCGCCCGCTTCCCCTCGTTGTGATTGCCCTCTGCCACGCCGCCATGAGACCCGGTAACATGGTGGCATGAATGAAAACGAGCTAACGAAACGTCGCCGCCAGCTTCGCAACATCGTCGTAATGGCGTTCGCCGATGGTTCGCTAGGCGAACGTGAAGTCAACCTAGTCGCCGACCGTTGTGCCGATCTAGGACTCGATGAGTACGACCTTCAAAAGGCGGTTGAGTTTGGTCTGGGGGACGACGCGGCCCTCGATTTCCCCTCCGACTCCGACGAGCAACGCGAATTGCTTAAAGATCTGATTCGAATGATGGCCGCCGATGGTCACCTCGATGAAAGCGAGAAGCGTTTATTTGCGTTTGCCGCTGCGAAGATGTCGGTGTCATCGAAGGATGTGGAATCGCTGATCAGCGAAGTGCTGGGAGCGTAAATACCCTTGGCTCGTATCTTGATCACTTCCGGTCCGACACGGCAATATCTTGACCCGGTCCGATACATCACCAATGCGTCAAGCGGACGAATGGGCGTCGCCCTTACCCAGGCTGCTTTAGATTTGGGGCACGAGGTTGTCGTGATAAGCGGACCCGTCTCGGTAACCTATCCCGCCGGCGCCAAAGTGGTGCCTGTTATCACGACGGACGAAATGTTGTCGGCCGCGATGGAGCATTTTGAATCTTGTGATGGTGCCATCGGTGCGGCAGCACCGTGCGATTACATGCCGCGGAAGATTCACACTCAAAAAATCTCCAAGACGGGACAACCTCTGACCATTGAACTTGTTGAAACCGCAGACGTGGTCGCCACGCTTGGGCAAAACAAGAAAGAGGGACAATGGGTGGTTGGTTTCGCGCTCGAAACCGAAGACCAACGTTTTCGCGCGATCGTTAAGTTAGAAAAGAAACTCTGCGACCTGATGGTCAGCAACGGACCCACGGCAATCGATTCGGATGACAACGAAGTTGAACTGCTTGATCCATCGGGGCACGTGATTGAAGCGATCTCTGGTTCAAAATCCCATGTCGCTAAACGAATCCTCGCACAACTTCAACAACGCTTAGTAAAACGAAACTGATGATCACTGCACGCTCTGTCGATCTCGAAGTCCAACTTGGACGATTAAAACTGTCCAATCCCATCATGGTGGCGTCAGGGACGTTTGGTTATGCGCGTGAGATGGAAAACATTGTTGATGTTTCCCAACTTGGCGCGGTATTGCCCAAGACGATCACCGCTGAGCCAAGGATTGGTAATGCGCCTTGGCGAACGGTTGAAACGTCCGGTGGATTGCTCAACGCGATTGGACTCGACAACGATGGCGTCGATGTATTTCTCGAGCACCACTTGCCATATCTTGCAAAAATTGGCACCTCCGTCGTGGTAAGTATTGCTGGCAGAACGGAAGACGATTTCGTGCAGCTTGCTGAAAAGGTTGGATCGCAGGAAGGCGTTTCGGCGGTCGAGTTGAACTTGTCATGTCCAAACGTCAGCGGCGGAATTGATTTTGGAACCAATGCTGAAAGTTGCCGCAGCGTTGTCGCGGCAGCTCGTTCAAAAACTGGGGTTCCGATTCTCGCGAAGCTGACTCCCAATGTCACCAAGATTGCGGACATCGCCAAAGGTGCCGCAGATGGCGGTGCCGATGCTGTTTGTTTGATCAATACGGTGCTCGGCATCGCGGTCGATTGGCGAAAGCAGAAACCGATACTGGGCAACGGAATGGGCGGTTTGAGTGGTCCAGCTATCAAGCCGATCGCGCTACGCTGCGTGCATCAGGTGGCTCAAGCAGTCGACATTCCCATCATCGGAATCGGTGGCATTGCCAACATTGATGATGTGATGCAGTTCTTGGTCACGGGCGCGTCGGCGGTCCAGATTGGCACGGCAAACTATTACGACCCCACCGTGTCTACGCGATTGATCGAACAGTTGCCGCATGCGGTTGCCGAACTAGGACATCAAGCGGTCTCGCAATGCATTGGTACGCTCCGCGTTTAAGAGTAGGAAGCGACAATGAACGACCCTTTGCACAGCAACGTCCTAGCGGTCTTGGACTTGGCTGAGCACTTTGATCGACTGCGATCACGGGCGGATCAGTTCATTGCAAGTTTTGATACCGGCACACGAGGTTTCTTTTCACCCAGCGAAGATGACGACGTCACATCGTTGTGGGTTTCGTATCACACAGGCCGGTCAGCGCTGCTCGAAACGATCCATTCGCTGCGTAACGAATTTGGATCGCTGTCATCTGCTGATCTGGTCGCAAAGCACGGCATTGAATTTCTAGTCGGGTACGCCGCTTCATTAGTCTTGGTCGATGCGGCACGGTCGATTCGCGACCGTTTTTCTCGCGATGCGTTGGTTCGCAGGAAGCTCAATGAGCCTCTCGTTCTTCACGGCATCCCTCAAAACTCTTTCGATCGTATTCAAGAATCGCTCACTGATCCACGTAACGCTTTAGCGGTGCGCCAATTCGGGCAGTATTACGAAGTTCATCGAAATGAGTTGCAATCAATCGCCAACGCGTATGGCGGTGAATCACGTGCCTCGGGCAAGCTTGTTGACTTGATCGACGCTCTGCGGTTCCACATTCAGGTTTCTGCATCACAGTACATTCGAGCACGCGCGGCCGATCGAAGTCAGCAAGTTACCCATCGTGTGATCCGCGGTGGAGCCGTGAAGGTGGTGTATGCGATTCAGCAATGGGGATCCCGTTTGGTGAGTCGTCTCAGTACTAACCCATCGCATGAGCCAAGTTTGCCTTCTTCGATTGTGCGCGAGTTGAATTCGATGATTGTTCCCGGGGACGTTTTCGTCACTCGCAAGGAATTTGCCATCACGAATTACTTTCTGCCAGGGTTCTGGCCGCACGCGGCTCTTTATGTCGGAGAAGGACGAGTGGTGGAATCGCTTAAGGACGGTGTGCATGTTCGCGGCATGGAATCGCCCTATGGAAACGACTGTGTGGCTATCATTCGTCCGAAGTTGCAATCAACTGAAATTGATATGGCGATTCAACGGGCTCACACACACGTGGGGAAACCTTATGATTTCGATTTCGACTTTACTCGTAGCGATCGAATGGTTTGCACCGAAGTCGTTTACCGTAGCTACGAAGGTGTTGGCGGAATGCAGTTTGAGTTGACTAAACGTGCTGGGCGGCAAACGCTGTCCGCCGAGGATTTGTTGTCTCTCGCGGTGGCCGGCATCCACTTTGAGCCTTTAGCAGTCTATTGTCCGTCTCGCAACGAAACGGTTTGCCAGTCCGACGCCATGACTGAAATTTTACGAAACACGATGGGACGAGAAGTCTAGTGAAGCTACTTGAGAAACTTGATCGCATCGTTCGTCCGGTCGCGATTCCCAACCTGACCGAAATCTTGGTGATCGGGCAAGTTGCCACGTTCTTGCTGACTCTTTTGGAACCCGGGTTCACCGAGCGGTTGAATCTGGTTTGGGATCGTGTTTACGAAGGCGAAGTTTGGCGATTGATTACGTTCGTGTTTTTCCCTCCCGCATGGGGAATCTTCGTCATTTTCTATTTTTACATCTTCATGTTCTTGGGAAAGACGCTTGAAGGTTATTGGGGGACGGTGCGTTTCAACACGTATTTTTATGTTGGAACGCTAATGACCCTGCTCGTGGGACTCATCGTGCCCTCGGAACCGTTCACGGGGCTGTATTTTCAGTCGACGGTCTTTCTGGCATTCGCGACGCTTAATCCGAACTACGAGTTTCTGATCATGCTCGTGCTTCCGGTCAAAGTGAAGTGGTTAGCACTTCTGCAGTTCATCACGTTTTTTCTGATGCTTTCCTCGGGGGTTCCCGCCATTCAATTGATGGTGGTGGCCTCTCTGGCGAACTACTTCTTGTTCTTTGGTGCGGACCTATTTCGATCTCTCGTGCGAATTCGGACCCGTGCAAAGTGGGCGGCCAGCCAAATGCAGCAAAACAAGTCGGTAAAGGTCGCCAGGCATAAGTGCTCTGTTTGTGGAATTGATAGCCAATCACATCCCAATGAAGACTTCCGATACTGCAGCAAGTGTGAGGGCCAGCACGCTTACTGCGAAGCTCATTTGCGAAATCACGTTCATAAAACCTAAGTGAGTTCCATTTTTCTCTGCAATTTCTGGGCAGTCTGGATTTGTGCTAGCTTAGGCTTTTAAGGCGGTATTCGTGGGGGAAAGCGCGGTCATCGGACAGCCAAGCCTCAGATAATTTGCGTAAGATGCAAAGATCATCGAGACCATGCCATCGCTTTTTCAGCATCACAACGCTAGGATGCGGGGGTAGCAGAGTGCGATTTGAATGACGATTGTCTTCAGGCAGACTGCAGACAAAAAATTTTCAGGAATGAACAGATGGCAGAAGGTACGATCAAACGAGTCACCGACAAGGGCTTTGGCTTTATCGACAACGGCGGGGAAAAAGACTTGTTTTTCCACTCGTCAAGTCTTCAAGGGGTGAACTTCGATGATCTTCGCGAAGGACAAAAAGTCACTTACACCGAAGGCCGTGGTCCTAAGGGTCCATGTGCAGAAAACGTCCAACTTGCGTAATCGCAAGCTGAAGACGAAGTACTAACGAATTTTAAGACCAGCTCTGCTGAAGGTGAAACACCCTGACGCAGAGCTGGCTTTTTTTACGCGCCAACTTGATTGCAGTCGTTCGGCGTTATTCTTTCTCGGCCCATGAAAATAAGGGCGACGCGATCCCAGTCGAATCCACTTGCCATGGAGTCCAGATGAGCCACGGATCGTCGACCTTCAAATCGCTCTTTCGAGGTGGAACCGTAGTCGTTTCAAGGGTCCAGTCTTCGACGCGGTACTCTTCGCCAAGTTTTTCAAGGTCTTCGTTAAGCTCATCGTCGAGTTCGTGAATATCAAGAGCGAGTTGTTTGAGTTGTTCTTCCGCTCGCATCACGTCGCCCTTTTGTTGAGCTGCACGCCCCGCACCCCTCATTGCCGTGGACATTTTTGAAACGTTGGTTCGGCTGGCTACTTTGTTGCCCATGAACGCACCAAGTATTGAAGCCCCAAATGAGATCACGGATGACATCTTTGCCTGCTTGTATTGTTCGGCTTCACGGTCGACGCGATCCTGAGCCGTTTGCATCTTGCTGTTGATGCGTTCCATTTTAACCGCGTATTTGTTTCGGAGTTTCTCGGTTTCGCGATCAAGGGCTTCACGTGCGGCATGCTTGAAGTGATTGCGGGCTTCTTGCTCGGTCAATCCACCAGGTGCGTACTCTTTCAATAATCCGCTTTTGTAAATGGTCATTGCGTGATGGCGATACAGATAGCTTTTGAACTGCTTTTCGAATGACTTGAATTTTGAAGAGCTCATCAAGTCCGTCGGGAGTTCACTGAAGGTGTAGTCCTCGTCGGGGTCTTCCGACCATTCGGTATCGACGGATACTTCGCAACTCGACTCCCAAAGGTCATCGGGAACGCCTCTGCCACACGCGATAGCGCGTTTTACATCAATCCAGGTGTCTAGGTTGGCACTACTGCGTACAAAGTGAAGGGATGATTCAGAGTAAATACCCGGACGGTAAACCAATTTAGCGTTTTCGTCCGGCACCTCCGTAGGAACCATGAACCTTTCTTGAATTCCACTTGGAACGACCGGACGTGTTGGGGCTGCGGGTTCACCGCTCAGCGATTCGCTTTCCAGTTTACCGCTGGTTTCCATCTTGGCTTTACGATCTGCCATCAATCGGCTGATTTGGTTTCTTGCTAGTGGTCCAGCAAGAAACGACATCGCCCATCGCGTTTGGAAAATGCTAGGGCCATCATCGTGCACATTGTTGAGTAGAAAGACTCTGCTTCCCAAGCCAGCTAGGATCTGTTCCATCGCATTGCGATCGAAGGCTTGCCCGGATTGGATCGCAGCCCCTTCCAGACCTTCTAGCACTCTCGCTTTATCTCGCTCAGTTTGCAGGCGACCCAAAAACCAAGTCCCGATGTTTGATAGACCTTTGTAATCCAGGTCGACTGGGTTTTGGGTTGCCAAAGTGATGCCCAAGCCAAACGCGCGAGCTTGCTTCAATAGCGTTAGCATTGGTGGTTTGGAGGGAGGATTGGCTACCGGCGGAAAATACCCAGCTACCTCGTCCATGTAGAACATTGCTCGCAGCGAGCTAGTTCCGCTTTGGGTGCGCACCCATGCAAGCAACTCGTTCAGCAAAATAGTGACAAAGAACATCCGTTCGTTGTCGGTCAGGTGAGCGATTGAAAGAATTGTCAGACGGGGTTTTCCTTCGGGGGTGTACAGCATCTTTTGAATGTTGACCGGTTCCCCTTCGAGCCACGTCGAGAATGCTGGCGAAGCAAGCAAATTGTTCAGAGTCATCGCTAGCTTGCTGCGATCGCTGGCAGACATAAACGAATCGAGATCGAGCACGCCGACACGTTCGATCGGTGGCGATTGGATCAATCCAATTAAGTCGCCAATCGTGACGTTCTTCCCCTCGATCCAGCAGTGATTGAAGATTGAGGCGATCAAAATGTGTTCACGCGAAAGCAGAGGATCGGCATCGATCCCCATCAGTGTCAGTAATCCCGAAGCAGCACCGGTGACCCTTTCTCGCATAGCGTCCGAATCATCCAGGATTTCGCGAGGTGGAGCATCAAAACTTTTCAATACCGTCATGGGAAGTCCGGTGTTGCTACCGGGCGTGTAGATAGCGATGTCCACCGATTCCTTGAATTTTGCGACACGCTCGGGCGTTTGCCCCCATGAGGCGAGCCCTTTCTTCCACGTTGCTGCGGTGTCGGCCGCAAGCTCGTCAAGTGTTTTTCCTTTACGGCTTGCCTCGTTCTCTTCAAGCCACGGCTTAAAATCTTCCGGCTGCATATCGGGGAAGGTGAGCAACAGGTTGCCGAGATCGCCTTTAGGATCGACGCAAATCGCGGGAATTCCATCAATCGCAGCTTCCTCAAGAAGTGATAAGCACAGCCCCGTCTTTCCACTGCCCGTCATCCCGACGCACATAGCATGCGTGCAAAGATCCTTGGCGTCATACATCAGTAAGTCATCTTTTAGTTTGCCACCTTTAAGATCGTAGTGACGACCAAGATAGAAGGAGGCAAGCTTTTCGAAGACTTCGGGTGAAGGGGCAGTCATGAGGCAACATCGAATGTTAGGAGTCAGGCAAAGAATCGCCGCGGCATTTACTGAACTAATGTTTTAACGCAAATGGACGATCGGTGGCATCAACAGAAATCTTCCCGAGGCGAAACCTGTATTGCGAGGGCATATTGGAAATGGCGAAACAACTGAGAAGCCGATCGTTTCTTTCGCCTGCTTTCGCGAGAAGGTGTGAAAAGCAACGAGAATTGCGGCCGCGATCAATGGCGTGGCAACGTCACTCGCTACTGATCATTTGCAAACTTCATCGAGCTGACCACTATTGCAACTGGCCACCTGCAAAATCACCGCGAGGGAAAATGGAGTGGCGAGAATTGTTAGTTCTCCTCGACTAAGGAGACTCCATCTAGTTGCCAACGGCCTGGCGGATGAAGCGTCGAATAGCTCAAAGATGAAAGGTTTGGCTTGCCTATTCAGCAAGTCGGCTTAATGACGAGATTGATAGACAAAACTTGCTTTCGAACGCCGGCTGAAAATAATTGGGTGAGTTGTCGCAGCCTTGTTTTGGAAGCGAACAGTCACGACACGTGTGCAGCAAATGGGTGCCAGTATTCGCGATGGTACAAACTGTAAATTTCGTCGACGCCATAGCATCTTCTCATCAACTGACGTTCATCTTTGACAAGCGAATAGGTTTGCTTTGATCGTCATATTGGCGGTGCGCTTAGCGATGAACTGTTGAAGGATCGAGTGCAAAGTGATTGCCTCACAAATGTCCTTAGCTCGACATAAGCAAAGCGGCTTAGTTTGTTGAGATCGCCAACTTCGATGTTGGAACGAGTTCGGTAGTTCGCTGATCAAAACCAGAACGCGGATGCTGCGTTCGGTTGAATGATCGTACGCGGAAGAGCACGCTGGGAAGTTGCCGAGAGGATTTGTGGTGCATCGCGCCGGAACGTGATCGCACGAACGGTGACTCAACGATGAACAGCGGTGACCCGACGATTAGATTGGTGAGTAAAGCTGGCGAGTGAGATAGAAAAGCGGATTCGGACAGAGATTCCGAGCGCGCACGAAAAAACCCACTCAGGCTGGCGACGGGCCTGAGTGGGCTTTCGTTTGATATTTAGTGATGGCATAGGTCCGAAGACCTAAATTCTGTTGAGTGTTTTGAGAGTCATTTTCACAGATCTGTTAAACGTGTCACCACGGATAACATATTCTAAGAATCCTTAGAAAGGAGGTGATCCAGCCGCAGGTTCCCCTACGGCTACCTTGTTACGACTTAGTCCCAATTGTCGAACTGACCTTCGGCGCCTGCCTCTCTTGCGAGTTAGCTTAACGACTTCGGGCCCTTCCAACTTTCGTGGCTTGACGGGCGGTGTGTACAAGGCTCAGGAACACATTCACCGTAGTATGCTGACCTACGATTACTAGCGATTCCGGCTTCATGCAGGCGAGTTGCAGCCTGCAATCCGAACTGAGGTACGGTTTCTAGGATTTGCTCCACCTCGCGGTATTGCGTCCGTTTGTCCGTACCATTGTAGGACGTGTGCAGCCCTAGACATAAAGGCCATGAGGACTTGACGTCATCCCCACCTTCCTCCGGTTTGACACCGGCAGTCTCTTTAGAGTCCCCGGCATTACCCGCTGGCAACTAAAGATAAGGGTTTCGCTCGTTAAGGGACTTAACCCGACATCTCACGACACGAGCTGACGACAGCCATGCAGCACCTGTGCAAAAGCTCCCCGAAGGGCACTCTCCACTTTCATGGAGACTCTTAAGCATGTCAAATCTAGGATAAGGTTCTTCGCGTAGCCTCGAATTAAGCCACATCCTCCACCGCTTGTGTGAGCCCCCGTCAATTCCTTTGAGTTTCAGCCTTGCGACCATACTCCCCAGGCGGAATACTTAACGCTTTCGCTACGGCCGAGAGAATGTGAAAGTTCCCTCAACCCAGTATTCATCGTTTACGGCTAGGACTACCGGGGTATCTAATCCCGTTCGCTACCCTAGCTTTCGTTCCTCAGCGTCAGAAAAGATCCAGTGATGCGCTTTCGCCACCGGTGTTCCCTATGATATCAACGCATTTCACCGCTCCACCATAAGTTCCCATCACCCCTATCTTCCTCGAGCTTGGGGGTTTGCGACGCAATTCCACGGTTGAGCCGTGGGCTTTCACATCACACCTACCAAGCCGCCTACGAACGCTTTAAGCCCAGTGATACCGAATAACGTTTGGACGGTTCGTCTTACCGCGGCTGCTGGCACGAACTTAGCCCGTCCTTCCTCTGAAGGTCGGTCAAGTTAAAGGGATAACCCTCTAACATTTCCTAGCTTCTGACAGCGGTTTACAACCCGAGGGCCTTCATCCCGCACGCGGCGTCGCTTGTTCAGGCTTTCGCCCATTGACAAAGATTCTCGACTGCAGCCACCCGTAGGTGTCTGGGCAGTGTCTCAGTCCCAGTGAGCCGGGCCATGCTCTCACACCCGGTAACCATCGCAGCCTTGGTGAGCCATTACCTCACCAACAAGCTAATAGTACGCGGTCCGATCTCAGGGCGGAATCACACCATTTGATCCAAAGATGTTATCCGGTATTACTAGCAGTTTCCCGCTACTATCCCGGTCCCCAAGGTACATAACCACGCGTTACTCTCCCTTTCGCCACTGTCCGTCTCTCATAGCAAGCTAATTGAGACTTCTCGTGCGACTTGCATGCCTAATCCACGCCGCCAACGTTCATTCTGAGCCAGGATCAAACCCTTCAATTTTGTATTGATTCACCAGTGCAACCGAAGTCACACCGGGAGAAAGCAAAGTTAAAACCGAGTGTTGATCTGCTCTGTTTGGGATGTCGGTAAACATCCCACAGCGATTCGCCATTTTTATCGACACCGTCTTGCATCAACAGCAAGCAGTGCCGAGGAATGACCTCGCAACTGAACTCAACAGAAGTTCCATCACCAAATTGTCAATGATCAATTAGTCAACGGGTCGGCTGGTTCACCTCGCTTTGCCGAAGCAAAGTTGTGGTGGCCGGTTGGCCGTTGACTGGTCCCGTAGTATCCGGGAATCAGTTTTTAAGTCAACCAGTCTGACACCTTTTATTTCGAAAAATTTCATGGTGCCAGGTGGCTCGTCAGTTGTCACTTTCGGTCGCTGACCGTGGTTCCCGCTGACGCGAGGCGGAAAGATATCGGGACTTGGTTGGCATGGCAAGAGCCATCACATCGAAATCACCAAAAAAGTTCTTAAAGCCTTCACATGAAGGTTTCGGCTGCGTTTGACGCATTGCTTGCGGCGAATCGAGTCCTGCCCCAACGTTGTCTTGATTGTCGCTGCGGTCGTAACGACTGGGTTGCAGGCTCGGTCGGCCAACGCTTTTCTACAGTTTGCCAATCGATTGTTTCACTCAGCACCACCGAAACGCACCTCGTTAGATAGAGGTTGGATCGAGATTGAATGCGATTGATTGCGATTGAGCAATTCAGGTCGCCAAGCAGAGGTGCCGTGTTTGTTTATCTCTTTGCTGAGCTTCAAAGCCAAAGACTGATACCTGCAGGCTTGTTAATGAAACGCTGCATTGGTTTTGGATCACGGTGCTGGTTTCTAGTCTTTCACCGCTCCGCGGGCCTATTACTGCTTTGGTTTCCTGGAAGACGGCCAGGTTTTCTAAGAATGCTCGGCTTCGCGGTGCTCGCCCGAGCTCAGGGCATCAGCGGAATACCCGAGCCCAGGGCATCAGCGGAATACTCGGTCGGATCGCTTGATTACCGGTGCTGGTCACGAGAAAAGTCACGCCAAGCTCGCCCCATCAATCGCCAAATCGTCGCTATTAGCGGATCACGGCGACCGATTCGATTGTTGGATAGAGTTGTTGCCAAAGAATCGTCAGTAACCCGGAATCGATGCCAAGGTGCTGGAATACTCGGTCTTTCGGGGCGGCAATC
This sequence comes from Rubripirellula amarantea, assembly GCF_007859865.1. NCBI lineage: Bacteria > Pseudomonadati > Planctomycetota > Planctomycetia > Pirellulales > Pirellulaceae > Rubripirellula > Rubripirellula amarantea. The sequence goes on from NZ_SJPI01000001.1 coordinate 2,485,595, forward strand.
GAATTGGCGGACAAGCTTCCCCATCCTGCTCGTGAACACAGGTAGTTTGCAATCGCGACGCAGCAAACCATGTCGGCGTGCTGCGAATCGATGGCATTCAAGTTTGATCCGGCGGTTTGCAGGATCTTATGGGGTGAATGATGGTGCAGGGCTGCTAGTGAGATGCTCTCGGGCATCCCCCACTGTTCCAGGATCGCAGATCCGAGCTGACCATGGTTCCAACCTTGCTGTTCCATCTCGACGTCGTGAACTGGCGAGAGTTCATCAACTAGCGAAAGGGTTTCGGCAAACGATTCCGCATCGAGTCGTTCGCTAGCGATCATGCCTATGTCATGCAGAGCCCCAGCGATGAACGCCATGCTGGCGTCGATCTCGGTGCAGGTCCGCGCGATCAGCGATGAAACAGCGGCAACGGAAATACTGTGAGCCCACAACCGGCCACGGGTGTAGATGTCAATTTGTCGTTCGGGAGCAAATAGGCCGCGAATCCACGCTAGTACCGCGAGTTGCGACAGGTCGCGTCCATCCATCACCGTGGCCGCCGCTTTGAGCGACTGGTAGGGTTGGGAAAGGTTGTACAACGGCGCGTTGCACCATCGCAGCAGCCGATCACTCAGGATCGGGTCGCTGTTGAGCCAGACGACCAGCGATTCGTTGTCTCGGCCGTCGAAGTCGCCCGATGCAATCAATCGCCTCGCTCCATCAGGCAACGGTAGCTCCCAACGAGCCTGTTCGACGCGTAGTCCAAGTCGATTCGAAGGTTTGGAAACAGATGGCATGAACGGGTCAGCAGCAGGGAGACGACGATTGCTTTTTTAGCGAAGTAGCACTTGGACTCCAATTCATAGCTTGCAGATAGGACTGTGCGATAAAGCACGCTGGAATAGATGGGGCAATTGGGCCTATGTGAAACTGGGCAAACGCATGGTGACAATTTTGTGGCCTGTAGTGACGGTGCCGACCGATACCTCTGATAACGGTGCATCCTGAGGGTGCTTTTGTTTCTTGCCACCCTGGTTCAATCTCGGATGAGTAGCGACGTCGATAACAAGCTGGATTCCCTTATATCGCGAATTCAATCGTTAAGCTCGGGGAAAGAAGTTCCGCCGCTGGTCCCGCCAGAGCCTAAGGCTGCGCCTCAGCCTGAACCGATAGCAAAACAGCCACCCGCCGAGGTACCCGTTTCGGCGACTCCGCAGCCGTCCGAAACGCCTCGCGTCAAAGCGACGCCCAAAACTTCCGGCGACCCAACGATGGCATTCGGCTTTCAACCGTCTCGCGATGAGCCGTGGCGGCCGGCCGAGCCTGAGGACTCGTATAGCGCCGGTATCAATGAAACGCTACTCGAAGCCATCATCTACCGTTTCCTTCAAAACATCGGTGAAGCGGAAGGACGTCGAGTCGCCGAGCAGGTCAAATTGCCGTTCCGTATGATCGAGCCAATCTTGGCCCGTTTGAAGATGGAGCAGAATGTCGCCTACAAGAGTTCCACATCGACCAACGACTACATTTATGTCCTGACTGAATCGGGACGCAACATTGCCCGCAGTCATTTGGCGGACTGTAGTTACTACGGCGCTTGTCCGGTGCCACTTCGTGAGTACATCTCCAGCGTCAAAAAACAAACCATCGAGGGGCAGTACCCTAAGAAGAAGGATCTCCTTAAAGCTTTCAGCGACTTGTTGATCAATCCGGGCATGCTTCGCAAGCTGGGGCCAGCGGTGGCCAGCGGACGAGGGATGTTCTTGTTTGGCTATCCCGGCAACGGAAAGACTTCGATCGCAGAACGGGTCACCGGCGCCTTTGGGAAATACACCTGGATACCTCGTGCGGTCGACATTGATGGCGATGTGTTACGTGTTTTCGACCCCATGTGTCATGAGCTGGCGATGCCCGAAGCGTCCAGCGGTCTGCTGGATGTTGGTGGATTTGATAAACGTTGGGTGCGAATCATGCGACCAACCATCATCGCCGGTGGTGAATTGACGATGGAAATGCTCGAGGTCCAACACAATTCGCAAAACGGCATCAGCGAATCACCTCTGCAGCTCAAAAGCAATAACGGCACATTGGTGATCGATGACTTTGGTCGCCAAAAGATGAGAGTGGATGAATTGCTTAATCGTTGGATCGTGCCGCTAGAAAAGCGTTTCGATTACCTCAACATGGCATCAGGGAAGAAGATCCAAGTTCCCTTTGATCAACTTGTTGTCTTTAGCACCAACTTAGAACCCAAGGATCTGGTCGACGATGCGTTCTTGCGTCGGATTCCCTACAAGATCGAGGCCGAGAATCCTCCGGAAGAGGACTTCAAGAAGTTGTTCCAAATCATGTGTAAGGTGACCAAGGTTCCCTATCGCGAGGGATCGGTGGAATACCTTTTAGGGAAACACTACAAGCCAGTTGATCGTCCAATGCGGATGTGCCAGCCGCGTGACTTGTTGCTTCAGGTCAAGAACTACTGTCTTTACAACGATTTGCCCATCGAGCTCAAAGAAGAGTATCTCGACTTCGCATGCGAAAACTACTTCTCTGTCATGTAAGGGCATGTAAGAGGTGGAATCGTTCCATTCGCCGCTACGCTGTAAGTCGTTGCGGAGTTAACGGGGCTAGCGGCTGTTACAAAACGATACGGTCGCGAAACGCACTTTTGGTAACCAGCAGTCGAGCCAAGCTGACGTGGCACCGGAGCAAATTCGTCTTGAGGTCTGGGGCGTTCAAGGGATCTTTCTTTGCGACTTGGGCATCTCTAGTCGCAAGGCCGGGCGTGAGTGATACCGCACGACATGCCCCATCTATTGCAATCCATCTATTGCAATCGCAAGCGTCCGCTAGGTCTTGCCTGTACTGAGCGAACCTTCCTTTTCTTGGAGGGCGTGCGAACCCAATTGCCGGCCTCGAAATTGTGTTTTGTTAACAATTTTGCCCGCTTTTTACGGTGGATGGTGAACGCCGCGTGCTCCAGCAACAGCCCTGCAGGATAGCAATTCTGCACCACCTTGCTGCCCTTTAAATCTAGCTTTGGTGGGGGGGTCAAGGTCTTCCTCGTTGAGGGGGATTCGCACGTCAGGGCCTTTGCGGAGTTCCGCACCGTAGACGTTAGGGATACGCGGTTGCTTTGCCCCTTGGGTGGTGGGTTTGGACTCAAGGTTTGTGGTCAGTTATGCCACGGCATCGTGTTTCCAACGGGGCGTTGAGCTGCATAGCTGCGCGAAAGCGAAAAATTATGCGGGTTTAGAATAGCCATGTTTAAAGAAGTTCAGCTATGGAGTGCGGTGTGATTCCTTCCAATAATCGCTATCGGTGAAGTTCATTGTTCCATCGCGCCCGAGGGTTGAGAGTTGTTGACCGTTAGGCAGGCTTGCTTCCGCCGGTGAGGAGGTGTGGTGTTCATCACTCTTTCATGTCTTTTCCTTTTTCGTTGTTGAGGTTTTCGAAATGTCTTCTATTAAACGAGCTCGCAAGGGCTTTACCCTCGTGGAGCTCTTGGTGGTTATCGCCATCATCGGAGTTCTTGTGGGGCTGTTGCTTCCTGCCGTTCAAGCGGCTCGCGAAGCTGCTCGTCGCATGAGCTGTAGTAACAATTTCAAGCAGCTTGGTATCGCCATGCACAACTACCATGCTGCATTCAAGCAAATGCCGGTTCATGGTGGTGGTACCACTGACACGGTCACGCAGCACATTTGGCGTCCATCGGAAATTTCGAACAATGGTTTGCTCAGTGCAATCGTTGGCCTGACTCCATTCATGGAACAACAAGGGCTTTGGGAAACCATTGCTAATCCTCTTAACAAGGATTCAACCGGCGCCCAACCGCCAGCAGCCAGTGGTAACGGTGGTGCCCAAGGTTTACGTAACGGCGGACCATTCCCGCCAATGGGACCAAGTCCGAACGAAATTCTTTACACACCATGGGCTACCGAAATTCCAATGCTTCGTTGTCCTAGTGATCCAGGCACCGGCTTGCCTGCTCTCGGACGTACCAACTACGCCGCGTGTTTGGGTGACTCTCCCGAGCGTGCTCAACAGGGCAAATGGACTGGCAACTTCGCCGACGGTCCTATGGGAACGATCAACGAAGTTCTTTCACGAGAAATTCGAAGTGCGGGTCGTGGTATGTTCACCGTTCACGAAGAGCGTAAGTTCCGTGACTGCATCGACGGTTTGTCCAACACCATCGCCATGGGTGAAATCGCAACGGACTTGGGTGACCGTGACTCACGTACGATCGCACCATCGCGTGCTTGGTCGTTCGTTCGAAACTCGTCACCTAACGAGTGCCGTGGTGAAGGTACCGGTGGTGCAAACCTTTTAGACCCTGAACGACCAAAGTTCTGGGAGCCAAACCAAGCGGTTGTTGGTGCCGTCGACGGACGTGGTTATCGTTGGGCTGAGCAAAAGCCTAACTTCAGTGCCTTCTTCACTTGTGCACCACCCAACAGCGAGCTTTGCACAGAGCAAAATGCTGGAAACTCAGGTCACTACTCGGCCAGCAGCCGCCACCAAGGTGGAGCTCACATCCTGATGGGTGACGGAGCGGTTGTCTTCATGACGGACTCGATCGACGCTGGCAACCAAAGTGCCCTGGGCATCAATGCCTATCGCTCGCCAGGTGCCAAGAGTCCTTATGGAATCTGGGGTGCATTGGGATCTCGTCACGCTGGCGAGGTCATCGAAGAGCAGTTGAACCAGTAAGCTGTTTAAGATTGTCTATTGAACCGTTCACCCGCGAAGGGTGAACGGTTTTTTCTGTTTTGATCACGTTCTATTAAAAATCGAGAGAATCATGAAGTTGTTTTGTGGAGTGGTTTTGAGTGTTTGTTGCCTAGCGTTCGTTGGTTGCGATAGCAAAGAAGCGACGAGCGTCGTCGACGGAGCCTCCACGGATGCAGTGGCTGAGTACAACCGTATGCTGGAAGAGTCACAAGCTGGTTACGCTGAAGCAGAAGCTGCTCAAGAAGCAGCCGGAATCGCCGAGGGTGGCCAAGTCGAAACGGAAGACGAATAGTCTTCGTACTTCCCCCCCCCCCTCCTCGCCCAACCGGTCTGACTGGCGGGGCTGACCAACCGGTCTGACTGAACGGCCTGACTGATGGGTCTGGCCGACAGCTTTCGTTCTATCTAAATCCGTTACCATAAAGGTGACGGATTTAGATGAACAAGCTGAGGCAAATTAGTATCGCATTGGCTGATAGGCATCAGCGTGATCTTTGGACTTCTTGCCAATGATCCAGCGTCGCATGGCGAGCGTTTGTTCTTGGGCTTTGGCTTCTGTTTGTCAACTTCCTACGGTTCCAGGAAACCCTTATCGACTGTTCCAAATCGGAAATTGCTAAGAATGATTCCCCGTGAGCTTGCCACCAGTAGTTTTCCAAATGGTGGGCGCAAACTGGTTCATTTCAGCAGACGGGTTCATTTCAAAGGGGCGGTTTGGATTGCTCCGTGCCTATTGTTTTTTGTCCTGATAGCTGGCTGCAAGCCATCGGTTGATACTCCGGCGACATCTCTGTCTTCTGACGCGGTTGATCTTTCGCCCCGTGAAATAGATCCGATTGCCAATGCGAAATTGGCGCTTTCGCAAGGCAACGCGTTGGCTGCCAAGCAATCCATTCGCACTGCACTGTTGCAGAACCCCGATGACGTCTCGGTGTTGCGTTTGGCTGGCGAAATCGCCTTCGCTAATAAAGAGCCTGACCAAGGTTGCGATTTCTTGGTCTCAGCCACAAGACTAGAAAAGTTTGCCGATTCTGATTGGCTTAATCGTGCCGTTGTTGCGTTGGTATCGGTCGGAAAGCTTTACGAAGCGATTGATTTACTCGATCACGCTGTTGCAAAGCACCCTGAACGTCACGAACTTCGTCGGCTTCTGTTCGATTTTCTAATCAATGCCGAAGAGCACTTCCGAGCAGTGCCGCATGGACAACAATTGGTGCGAGAACGTCACTTCGATCGCGTGCTGTTGTTCTCGTTGTCGACGACGGAACAACGCAATCTAGAAGAGACCTCGATGGACACTTTGGTCCAACGCAATCCATCCGATCCAAGGCTTAAGCTTGCCTCGGTTCGTGGTAGCTTTGATCGGGGGAATTGGGAGGAATCTATTGAATCGGATTTGCTTAGCATTCTCGATTACAGTCCCACCAACATCCCAGCTCAGTATTTACTAGGTCGCTACTACGTCGAATCCAATCAATTCGAGAAGCTAAAAGGATGGGCTGACCGCGTGACGTCCCAATCCGAGCAAACGTGGCAGCATTGGTCCATCCTAGGCGATTGGGCTTTCCATCGAGGTGATTTTCGCGGAGCAGTACGGGCGTACTGGGAATCCACACGTCGGAACATTGATATTGGCGAAGTCTTGGCCAAGTTGGCCCGTGTATTAAGTTACCTGCAGTCGCATCCGAATGAACTTGATGGGCTTTCGATTGACCCAGCAACGATTACCGCAGTCAACAATCGTGCGGTGCTGTTAAGCCGTTTCATGCAGGACAAGGAACGCTACTACAAGCTGGGCAATCGTTCCAATGCGATTGCTGCGGATGTGGCTCGTTCGCTCGCCGCTCTTGGACGCTATTGGGAAGCCGAAGCATGGGCAGCGATGGCGATGACGAAGCCTGATCAGGATATTGCGAAGCTCAAGCAAGTGCGTTCAGAGATCATTAAGAAGCTTCGGCCTGATTTGCCTTGGCAAACAACAGAGGAGCATCCTGTGACACAATTGGATCTAAGCCGCTTTGCCAAGCCCGATGTTGAAATGCTCGCAGGCTCAGTAACGCCTTCGAGTTCCGTTCAACTGAAGCCATCCATTCGCCCGACGCTTCACAACGAAGCAAAAATACGGGGTGTAAACATTCCACAGGCCTTCCGACGCGATAGGAAAGGTGGGATTCCCATTTATGCGCAAATGGAATCCGGTGGATGTGCGATCGATTACGACCTCGATGGGTGGCCAGATCTATATGTCGGATCTTCCGGGGGAACACCGGGCGAACGTGACTCAAACGCCAATTATTTGTTCCGCAACTTGCAAGGCAATTTTGAAAACGTCAGCAATGTCACCGGTGCGGACGATGTGGGGTTTGCTCAAGGCGTGACGTTTGGTGACGTGAATGAAGATGGCTTTCATGATTTGTTAGTCATGAACTACGGTTTGGACCGACTGTTTATCAACAATGGTGATGGGACATTTTCAAATGGCGATCACTGGCTGGAAACGGCTAATCCAGTTCGTTGGTCAACCTGCGCCGCGGTTGCCGATCTCGATGGCGATGGAATTTCAGATCTAGTTCGAACTCACTATTGCGTTGGACTTGATGCAGTGGAAACGCCTTGCCATGACATGGCAACTGGGTTGGAAAGTCCCTGCCTGCCGACCAAGTTTTCAGCTGATATCGACACATTCTGCACGGGGACTGCTACCGGTGAATTCATTGACGCAACCGAACAATGGCAGGCTATTCCCCTGCATCCAGGACGCGGGTTGGGGTTGGTGGTTGGCTCGCTTGATCAAACCATCGGAAACGACGTGTTCGTAGCCAACGACATGACCAATAATCACTATTGGACAGGAGCCATTGATGACCAAGGGCAGTTCTCGATGACTGAATCTGCGACGCTTCGAGGTTTAGCACTTGATGGTCGCTTCCGCCCGCAAGCATGCATGGGAATTGCGGTGGCGGATCTGAATCAAGATGGAAGCGTCGACTTGTTCGTTACAAACTTTGAACAAGAACACAACACTTTCTATGAGCAAACTAGGCCCGGGATTTGGGCAGACCAAACTGACATTGTTGGTTTGAAAGATACCAGTTTCGACAAGTTGGGATTTGGTACTCAGGCCGTTGATTTCGATAACGATTCATTGCATGAGATAGCGATCGCGAATGGGCACGTGTACATCGACGCCGATCCACCAGCCACTTACGCTCAAAAAATGCAAATACTTCGCCGCGAGTCATCTTCGTTGTTCGGCGAATTTCAATTCGGTGCGTCCGATGGATACCTAGATGAAGTCCATGTTGGTCGAGGGTTGTGGAGTATGGACGTCAATCGCGATGGCAAAGTTGACATGGCGATCACGCATCAAACGGAACCCTTAGCATTGTTGGTCAATCATACGGCAGCAGATGGTCATTTCTTGCGTGTCAAACTAGTCGGGGTGCGTGCCACGCGTGATCCTATCGGTGCGGTTGTTCGCGTCACTTGGGGCAATGTTTCGCGGATGGCTCCTTTAGTAACAGGTGATGGATTCTATTGCGCTAACGAACGAACCTTGCATTTCGGACTCGGAAGCGATGGCGATGTCAATTCAAACGCCATCATTAAAATCACTTGGCCGGATAGTTCCATGCAATCGTTTTCGGCCAAAGTGGATCGAGAATATCTGATTGTCGAAGGCGATCGCGAACCTTTTGGGCTTTAGGGAGTTTCGGCTTGTCGGTCAGTCTCAACCTAAAAGCTGCCTAACGCACAAATCGCCATCATCATCGGAAACCGGCTGGACTCTGGTGCGATTCGGTGGTGTCTTACCACTTTAGCTTTCTTCGTTTCCTCGCTTTCGTGACAGGTATTAACCGAGCACTGAAATGCTAGGCGGAAGTTTCTACGTCAACGAGTGCACATTGGCGTTGGAATCGTGTGTTGGCTGGCGAAAACAATTCGTCGACTGCTAAACCCGCCCTATTGGTGAGGATTCAGCTGTGACGTTTCACTGGAACAGGTTTTAGTGGTCTGGGCCGCTAGTTGGCGGCATGTCTGGCCAGTCGAAATGTCGCTGCGGGCAACCGCAGAAACGCACTCACTCCAAAGACTTCGAGCAGTCCGTTACGCAAAGCATGGTGGGAGTGCAGAAAACGGCAAGACAGTCAGTCACTCGAGAGTTCCATGGGACATGAGTCTCAAAGGGATCGGACAAATACCGTTTCGAGGTCTTTTCCCAAGGAATTGCTAGTTTCGAGAGGTTGCCTAAGCGTCTTTGGGGGCGCTCGCATTCAATTCCGGTTTTCCGGACTGAAACGTTTGCAATGGAAGACGACGGGTAATATGATCGACCCCCCCATCCCCCTGTTCAGATAGTGGGGGTATTGGTTTGCCTCTGCAGAGGTCGAGGGGCGTTCGTTGCTCCCCCCCTTTGTGCTCAGCCCCTCTCTTGACCCAAAGAGAAAAGGATTCGCTATGTCCCTCCGTCGTCTATCCCACCTTTTGTCACGCACCTCCTCCTCAAATGGTCGCCGTGATCGTTCTGGCAGATTGATTCGAAGGCAAACCGCTCGCCGTCGGTTGAAAAGTGAATTGCTCGAATCGCGGCAACTCCTCACCGCAAACCCGGTGGCTGACAATGATGTGTTCGGTGTTCCTCCAAGTCCGGAAATCTTTGAAGATGACGTCTCGGTGACTTTGAATGTCCTAGCCAATGACGTAGATGCAGACGGCGATATCGTGCCCTCGCTCACGGTGCAGCTTCCATCGCCATCCGTCAATCGTGGTTCGTTAACGAACAACAACGACGGAACGTTCACTTTCTTTCTGAACGACGACTTTGAGGATTTAGCCGAGGGTGAAGTCGCTACTGAGACGTTTGAGTATCGAGTAGAAGATGCGACTGGTGGGACGGCAACAGCGACAGTCGCCATCACCGTCACCGGAGTCAACGATGCAGCGGAGATTGTTGAGGCCAGTAACGTTCCGGCAATTGAATCAGGGGTCGGTGTCGTGGGAGCCAATGCGACTGGCAATCTGAACCACACTGATGTCGACAACGATGATGATGTTTGGGTCGCCGCTACCCTGACCAACGAGAGCGGCTACGGGGAATTCAATCTGCTTGCCGATGGAAGTTGGACGTACACCGTCGACAACGAACATCCAGCGGTCGACGCCCTGAACGTCGGCGATGGTCTGACGGAGGACTTTACGGTGATGACCGAAGATGGCACGTCAGTCGTCGTGACAGTCACCATCAACGGAAGCAACGATGCAGCGGAGATTGTTGAAGCCAGCAACGTTCCAGCAATTGAATCAGGCGTCGGCGTCGTGGGAGCCAATGCAACTGGCAATCTGAACCACACTGATGTCGACAACGATGATGATGTTTGGGTCGCCGCTACCCTGACCAACGAGAGCGGCTACGGGGAATTCAATCTGCTTGCCGATGGAAGTTGGACGTACACCGTCGACAACGAACANCCNGCNGTCGACGCCCTGAACGTCGGCGATGGTCTGACGGAGGACTTTACGGTGATGACCGAAGATGGCACGGCATTTGTCGTGACAGTCACCATCGACGGAAGCAACGATGCAGCAATCATAAGTGAAGCCAGCAACGTTCCTGCAATCGAATCAGGGGTTGCCGCGGGGGCTAATGCCACTGGGGTGTTGTCGTCGGAAGACGTTGACGACAACGATAATGCTTTCCAACCCAGCAGCTCGACGGGAGCTTTCGGGGGCTTCGAAATAGGGGCTGATGGAGGGTGGACCTACGTCGTTAACGAAAGTGCGGTTGACGAACTCGATCTTGGCGACGCAGTGACCGAGTCGTTTATGGTTAGTTCCGTCGATGGCACGATGCACGAGGTCACAGTCACCATCGAAGGGGCTAACGATGCACCGGTCACCATGTTTGATATTGGGGTCACCGATGAGAACTTGCCGGTGACTTTGGACCTGGTTGCAAACGATACGGATATCGATGCCGATGACGAACCAGCTAACTTCACTCTCGTTAGCGCAGTCATCCGATTGGCAACGGAACTTGTTGGGACTGATCTCGGATCGGTTTCCATTCTGGCTAATAAGCTCGTCTTTAACCCTGGCACAGCGTACGATCAGCTCAACGCGGGAGTAGCATCGAATGTTGTCATTGACTACGTGATGCAGGATCGGGCTGGCGCCCAGGCAGCAGGGTTGGTCCTGATTACGGTAGCGGGTGCAAACGATACAGCCACCATCAGTGGTGATATTGCTGCAGGGATTGGCGAAGATTCAGAAGTGCCAAGCGGTGGCTTATTAACCGTCGCTGATTTGGACAACGCTCAAGATGGTTTCCAGGTTGTTAGTGGAGGTGCTGGGGCGTTTGGGGCGTTCGCGATCACTGAAAATGGTGACTGGACTTACACGCTCAATAACGCTGCGGTTGAAAACTTGAACGTTGGCGATATGGAAACCGACACGTTCACGTTCACGTCGATCGACGGAACGGCTAGCCAAGTGGTCACGGTTACGATTGAAGGAGCCAACGACGATGCAACGATCACCGGTGACGCCGCAGGCAGCATCGACGAGGATGCCACGACGCCTTTGATGGGTTCGCTTTCGGTCAGCGACGTCGATCAAGGTCAAGCTGGCTTTAACGTTCCCGCGGATGGCTCGGCCACCTTTGGAACGTTTGCGATCACCGAAAATGGTGACTGGACTTACACGCTCNATAANGCTGCGGTTGAAAGCTTGAACGTTGGTGAATCTGAAACCGACACGTTCACGTTCACGTCNATNGACGGGACGGCNAGCCAAGTGGTCACGGTTACGATTGAAGGAGCCANCGACGATGCAACGATCACCGGCAACGCCGCAGGCAGCATCGACGAGGATGCTACGGCGCCTTTGATGGGTTCGCTTTCGGTCAGCGACGTCGATCAAGGTCAAGCTGGCTTTAACGTTCCCGCGGATGGCTCGGCCACCTTCGGGACGTTTGCGATCACCGAAAATGGTGACTGGACTTACACGCTCAATAACGCTGCGGTTGAAAGCTTGAACGTTGGTGAATCTGAAACCGACACGTTCACGTTCACGTCGATCGACGGGACGGCCAGCCAAGTGGTCACGGTTACGATTGAAGGAGCCAACGACGACGCAACGATCACCGGTGACGCCGAAGGCAGCACCGACGAGGATTCCGCAACGCCTGTGACGGGAACCTTAAACGTTAGCGATGTCGACGAAGGCGAGGCACTGTTCACAATTGTCGAAGAAGGTGCCGGAGCGTTTGGCACCTTCACGATTACCGCCAATGGCGCTTGGACCTACACTCTTGATAACGCTGCCGTCCAGGTGTTGAACGTCGACGAAACCGAAGTCGACGCGTTCTCGTTTCATTCGGTCGATGGCTCAGCCGATTTTGAGGTTGTCGTAACTATCTCCGGCAGCAATGACACGCCGGTCGCCCACAGCCCGGACTTCTCGTCCACCCCCACTGACGAAGACACGCCAGTGAGCGGTGCCATCGGTACGACGTTCCCAATTGATGCATTTGCGACTGATCCCGACGACGAGTTGGGAACTGCCGCCTTTGGTTTTACGGATGTGTACATTGACGGAGTTTTAGCGACTGAAGACAACATCATCACCTACGATGCCAACACTGGGGCCTTCACATTTGATCCTAATAACTCTGACGCTCTCCAGGCACTCGCGGTCAATGAAGTTGCTGAGGTACTAGTCGAGTACACGGCCACCGATGGCGAATTCACGGTGACCGGTACTGCTACATTCATGGTCGAAGGCGTCAACGATGTTCCTGCGATCAGTCAAGTTGTCGATGATTCCGGAACGGTTTTGGAACCGAATTTGTTTAGCGATCCGCTTGATGGGGTGTCTGACGGCGAAGAGTCGGGCGTGATCGATTTCACGGATGTTGATTTGTCGGATTCGCATGCCGCAAGCGTAAGTCCGACCGTTGTTCTGGCAGGCAACAGGCCTGACTTGGCTGCGCTTGGCAGCTTTGTCGCCACGTTGGCTCCTGGCGGTGAATCAACGCCCGCCCGCGTCGAGTGGACATTCACTGTTTCTGACGAAGAGATACGTGTGCTGGATTTTGGCGACACGGTGACGCAGACTTACACGGTCACGATCGACGACGGAAATGGTGGCACCGCCGACCAAGACGTGACGATCACGCTCAGCGGAACGGTGAATGATTTCTTGGTCAATACGATCGCTGATTCAACGGACTCGAACCCTGGAGATGGCTTAGCCGAAGATGCAAGCGGAAACACGTCTCTGCGTGCGGCTATCACCGAGGCAAACCTGGCGGGCGATGCAAATGAACTCAACACTATTCGCTTCAACGTGCCCGGCGCTACCTTAGACCCAATCTCTGGAAACATCGTACTCGCCTTGGGAACTCGATTGCCCAAGATCACCACTCAGCTAGGCATATTGGGAGTTGATGATGGCACCGGCAGCTCGATCGAAGTCTTTGGTGGCAACTTGACGGGAACTGCTGATGATGGATTGCTGATCGAATCTGACGATGCATACATCAGCGATTTGCACTTAACGAGTTTCCCTCGCAATGGAATTCAGCTTCGCGGGGACAATGCCGTTTTCGCGGGCGTCAACATTAACCAGAACGGTCGGGATGGAATTGACCTGCGAGGTTCAGCCTCAACCCGAGTCGAATCGTCTGTTGTTTCCAGCAATGGTCGATTCGGGATTGTTGCAACCGAGGCATCGGACGGATCCGGTGGTTCGAATGTCATCGAATCAAACGTTATCGAAGGCAACGTCGCCATTGGCGTGAGCGTTTCGTCCGCTGGCAACAATGTGACTGGCAATACGATCAGCGGAAATGCTCAAGCCGGTATTTCGTTGACGACGAAGGGATCAAGTACGATCGTCGCAGGCAACTTGATTGGTGGTGAAGCTGTTGCACCAGAGGATGTGACAACTCAGCGTTTTGGTGTTCTGGTGCGGTCTACTGGGAACCTGATTGGCGTAGCAGAATCTGGAAATACCATTCGTGGCAACTCACGAGGGATCTTCTTGCTCGGCGGATCGGCGTCGGACAACGAAATTGCGGGCAACCTTGTGTCCGGTAACGCTGAATACGGCATTACGATTTCTGGGAGTGACAATGTTCAAGTCGTGGACAACGTCATCTCGGGCAACGGGGGAAGCGGTGTCATCGTGACTCGATCGGCGCAAGGAACCGTTATTGAACAGAACCTGATCGGCGTCGAAGCGGACGGGGCGACCGCAATGGGTAACGGCGGCAACGGCGTCGCTGTGATAGGTAGCAGTGATGATACAATCGTGCGTGATAACGTCATCGCGGCCAACCAAGCGAGCCAAGTATCGGTTGCCACGGCATCGACTCGCGGCACGCAAGTGATCGAGAACTTAATCGGTTTTGACGCCAGCGGCGTTAATTCGATTGCCGGTGGTGCAAACGCAATATCGGTCTCGGCGACTTTGTCTAAGATCATAGGGAACCAAATCGCAGGATCGTCCACGGGGATCAAAGTAAGTGGATCCGACGCGGTCGCAAATGAGATCATTGGTAACACGATCGGAACGAACGCTAGTGGTGATGACCATGGCGGCTCGTTTGGCATCAGCATCGAAGATGGCGCTTTCCGAACTCTTGTGGAGGCCAACACCCTTGCCAACAGCTCGCAGGCTGCAGTTCGTGTGACGGGTGATTCAATCCGCAATAAGATCTCTAAGAATGTGATGCTTGGAAACGGTGCAGGTATCAATCTTGTTTCGCCTGGTTCGCCCAACGATGTCGGTGACGCTGACGAAGGTCCGAACCGACTGCAGAATGCGCCCCAGATCTTGGCGCCGTTCACATTGACCGAGGTCACTAATGATGCCGGTGTGTTGGTTGCTCAGCTTGAAGTCGACTATTTCGTCAACACTGACCCAGCCAATGCGAGCTATCCATTGACGATTGAATTCTTCGTCGCTGATTCAAGCGGTCAGGGAGTTCAGTACATTGGAAGTGATACGTTCACGGCTCAGGACTTCAACAACGGCACCAAGACCTTCACTTATGGTTTAGCGTTACCGAGCGACGAAATTGTCAACGGCGTCCCCGTGGATCCCGGTCAGACAATTGAGTTCATCAGCGCAACCGCAACAGATCGGTTGGGAAACACGTCCGAGCTAGCATTCACCAATCCTCTGGACGTCAACAATGACTTAGCCGTAACAGCGTTGGATGCATTGATTATCGTCAACCAGTTGGCAACCACTCCCGCCGAAGGGGAATCAAGTGGTGCAGGTCTGGCTGCGAAGAATGCCATGCAGAGTTCCTTGGACGTCAACCGCGACGGGCGAGTTTCGGCACTCGACGCCTTGATGGTGATCAATCGCCTTGCGAAGTTGGAATCAGGTGGCTCGGGCGGCTTGGCACCAAGTGATGTCGATGATGTTTTCGGGGCCGATGACGACGAGGCTTTGGTCCTATTGGACGAAGATTTCGTTAATCAGCTTTTCTAAGTCTGGGTTGATCCCTCTTTTGTCGCATTCAAATCACTCTCCTGGGTTTCTCGAGATCCAGGGGGGTGATCGCAGGTGCTTGGCGAGGATGCCTTGTCTTGCCGCGACATCAATCTTCCTGCACACGCAACCGACTTTTCCGATTGTTCGGGTCATGACGGAATAGGCGTTGTGCCGATCTAAAGAATTGTCTGTGTCCTTGCACGCAGACTCTGCAGCTTTCACGCAACCGGGCTGTGATGTGAAACTGAGTGCATGAACGCGCACTGAGCAGAATCAAGGAAGATTCCGGGGGGAACTTTTATGTCGATGAAGACTGCGCGTGGTCGATGGATTGCGACGCTAACCGCACTGGCTTTTGCCGTAGCAGCGATGCCGGCAGGTTTGCTCGCTCAAACTCCATCGGCCAAAGATATTCGTCCCGAGTCGCTCTTTCCACGCTCTTCAAGCGTTCAAAAGGCTGTTCCACGTTCATCTCTAGCGATCAGGCAAGGTGACGATGCGAAGAAAGATGTCCCCTCCAGGACTGTGAAATTCCGCAGCGAAGCTGGTGAACCGGTCACGGTTACGGCGATAGCGGTTGATCCTATGAGTGATGCCGTGGCGGTTGCCGGTGACGACCATGTTATTCGTATTATCGATAGCACATCGCTTCAAACCATCGAGGAATTGACCGGTCACCGCGATCGGATTCGAACTCTTTCGTTCCATCCTGAGAACGGCCGATTGGTTTCGGCTGGCAACGATGGGCAGTTGATCATTTGGGATAGCAAGCAAGACTACGCGATCCGTCAGCGGATGGAAGGCACACCGGCAATCGCGCGGGTGCGCTATTCAACTGACGGAAACGAAATTGCGGCCGTTGGATTCGATAGCGAAGTCTTTCTGATCGGTAAACGCGTCAGTGATCGACCAAGACTGACTTGTGATTGCCGAGACCTTCGAGCCATCGCTTACCGAGATGACCAAGCGATGTTCGTGGTCGCAGGTCGCAGCGGCGATCTGCATCTGTTTGACACAAAAACAACGACCTTGATCGGCGAATTTCCCATCCATAAAGGTCGTGTTGACGACGTCGTATTTGCGCCCCAAAGCAACATAGCGATCAGCGTTGGTGAAGATGGTCGGTTGGTGACCTTTGATACTCGCACCAAGGAAGTGATCAAGCGAGTATCAATTACCAGCGGGAAATTGTTCGCCGCAACGATGCTCAATAGCCATTGGGTAGCCGTGGCGGGAAGCGACAACGTAATTCGAGTGGTGAATATTGACACTGGTAATGTGGTCGCAATCCTTGAGGGGCATCGAGGAAGCGTGCCAACGCTTGCGGCCAGTGGAGGATATTTGTTCTCGGGTGGTTTTGATGCGACGCTTCGGCGTTGGGCGGTCGTTGATATGGAACCTACCGATGAAAGAATCGCAGAAGGCGATTCACCCGAACAGCGGCAATAAGAGTGCGGCGGCACAAGTAGTCAGCGAACCATGAATTTGAGTCGCTGACGGAAAACAAACAGACCATGGCTCATCGAGACGAGCCGACCACTGAGGCACAGGGAGGTGCCCAGCGTGATGTGGAAACCTAAGAAGAATCAGCGTCATTCGAAACGACGCAGTGAAAATCGTTCCGCCTCTGAAATGGTGCGTCGTCGCGTCCGCGCGCCCGAAGCGCTCGAAGCACGTCGGTTGATGGCTGCCGATCCGATTCACGTCGGTGTTGTCTATCTAGAAACCGACTATTTGGAAACGGACCAGGACGTCGGTGGTGACTCGCGTGGCGACCGATTCATTTTGTCGTTTACCGGCGGAGCGCCCGACACCGAGTTGTCAGAAATTCGCATACGTACCGACAAAGACGGTGACGGAATCTCGGTTGGCGACCCCATCTTTGACACGGAGCCGGGTGGACGAGGCAAAGACGGTAGCCACGATTTTCAAATCGTTCGCGTGATCACCGCGGATGGTCGCAGCGTAGATGCGACGGCTCAGGTCGAAGATGGCGGACAAGAATTGGTGTTGAGGCTGTCCAACTTCAAAGCGGGTGACCGATTGGAGTTCACCCTTGATGTTGATGAAGTACTTCGCAATGCAATCGACCTCGATGTCTTTAATGATCGGCTTGACGTTATCACGTCGGGACAGGAGTTTCAGGACTCGATCCTTGAAGCCACGTTCAACGCGCCGCATTACGAGACCGCTAACGCAGACGCGATATTTCTAAACGAGTATGGCAACCCGGGGGCTACCACGGGTTTGAATTTGCCGCCCGACGAAAGTCCCGATGTTGACTCGCGGCCCAACCGATCGGCCGGTGCGATTGCTTCGACGAGTCAAACTCCCAAGCCTATTGATATCTCGGGCCAAGTATGGGTCGACAACAACCTTGATAAGATTCGTCAGGCAAACGAGAAGCCACTCTCGAGCATCGAAATTGCGCTCTACAAACAAGACGCAAATGGTCAGTTTGTCGATACGGGCCATCGCGCAACGACGGATGCCCAAGGTCGTTATGTGTTTGCCAAATCACTTGGCTTGCTGCCCGGCAGCTACCAAGTCGTCGAGACGCAGCCCAGCGGATATTACAGCGTGGCTGCAGTGCCCGGAACGGTGGCGGGGCAGCCAACTGGTAATGCAGCAAGCGCTGATGTACTGACCAACATCAACATCGAGTTGGGCGATACATCAGCAATCAACTACGACTTTGCCGAAGCGCAACCTGCTTCAGTTTCCGGGTTTGTTTACGTTGACGCTGACAACGATGGTGTCCGCGACGCTGGCGAACAAGGGATCGCCGGTGTCCGTGTGCAGTTGGTTCCGATCAACACGATCGCGCCGGGGTCTTCGTTAACGGTCACCACGGCCGCCGATGGTTCGTACACGTTTACTGGCTTGGCACCAGGAAGTTACGAAGTTATCGAGGTTGATCAACCGTCGTACCTTAACGATGGTCTAGATTCCGCGGGAACAGTGGGCGGGCGAAGCGTTGGTACAGCCCACAATCCCGGCGACCGTATCTCTGGAATCGTTCTGGCGGGCGCCGATGCAGGAGTTGAATACAACTTTGGTGAGACTCCGTTTGGTTCAATCGCCGGTTTCGTTTATCTGGCCGCACCAGGGCAAGACTGCGATGGCGAACATAGTGCTCCCGGCACCAAGCCACTTCCCGGAGTTCAAGTTGCTTTGCAAGACGAGTTTGGCAATACAATTGTCCGAACGACAACGGGAGCCGATGGCGGATACTTATTCGATAACGTTCCCGTAGGCAACTACCGCATCGTTGAGTTCACACCCGACGGTTTGCTCGACGGAGGCTCACATGCGGGAACCATCGGTGGATTGCAAGTTGGCCAGAGTGTCGACGGTGGTTTGATCAGCGGGATCTCGATGACACCGAATGGTGTTGGGGTGGAATACAATTTCTGCGAAGCTGCCCCAGCAGTGATCAGCGGTTATGTGTATCACGACAAGTCCGATGACGGAGTTCGCGGTAGCAGTGAAGAAGGTATTCCCGGAACCCAGATTGCTTTGGTCGATGCCAGTGGCAAAACCGTTGCCACGACGGTCACCGATAGTACCGGCCGATACGAGTTTAAAAACGTTTTGCCAGGCGAGTATCGACTTGTTGAAACTCAGCCAACGGGTTTCTATGACGGTATTGATACGCCCGGAACCATCGATAGTCGTGTTGTCGGTCAAGCGATTGACGAAGACACCATCACTGCGATCGTGCTCGCTCAAGGTGTGACAGGGATCAACTACAACTTCGGTGAACTGCGACCTGCGTCACTTTCAGGTCGCGTCCATGTGGATGTTGATGGAGACTGCATACTCGACGACGATGAAGAAGTTTTAGCCGGAGTAACGATTCGGTTGCTAGATTCGACGGGCAAAGTAGTCGCGACGAAAGTTACCGATACGAACGGTCGTTACACGTTTGAGAATATTAAACCGGGCGTCTACACCGTCGTCGAAGAACAACCGGAAGGGTTGTTCGAAGGCGATGCCATGCCTGGTTCGGCAGGCGGTACGGTTGAAAACGGCAGTCGCATCGGCACAATCACCTTAAGCTCCGGTGAAACTGCTGTGGAATACGACTTCTGCGAGCGCCCGCCAGCTCAACTTAGCGGAAACGTATTCGCTGATCGCGACCAGGATTGTGTCTTTGATGCGGATGAGCCTGGACTCGCCGGTGTCCTTGTGGAATTGTTCGATGATTCCGGCAATCTGGTTGGTTCCACTCGAACGGACGCCAGCGGCAACTACAACTTCACGGGGCTTCGTGCTGGGAACTATACCGTTCGCGAAACTCAGCCATCTGGATATCTGCAAGGCAGCCAAATGGCCGGCAGCCATGGCGGTGACGATTCCGTCGACGACGTGATCTCACGGATACGAGTTGGCTGGGGTGAGCGTTTGACTCAGTACAATTTCTGCGAACTCGAGCCATCTTCGATCTCAGGTTTTGTGTACGTCGATGGAAACGGGGACTGTGTTAAGGACCCTGACGAAATGCCGCTCGCGGGTGTCGTCATTCAATTGCGGGATTCGAGTGGGAAGGTCATCGACACAACGACCACTGATGCCGAAGGACGCTACACATTCGGTAGTTTGACACCGGGCGAGTACCAAGTTTTTGAGCTACAACCCGATGGCTACTTCCAAGGCGGGCAGACTCCCGGTACCGGCGAGGGACGAGTCTTAGGGGAAGACTTGCTGGGGGTAAAGCTTGCTGCCAACCAAGATGTTGTCGACTATAGCTTCTGTGAACTTGGCCCTTCCAGCATCAGCGGTTTCGTCTACGTCGATAGTGATGGTGATTGCGAACGCGATGAGAACGAAATGCCACTTGCGGGTGTTGTGATCCAACTTCGCGACAATGACGGAATCGTTATTGAAACAACGACAACCGATGCATTGGGCAACTATCAGTTCGACAATCTGCCACCGGGCACGTACCAGATCTTTGAGCTGCAACCCGATGGGTATTTTCAGGGTGGGCAAAAGCCAGGCACGGGCGACGGACGTGTTTTGGGGCGGGACTTGCTTGGCGTCAATTTGTCTGCCAATCAAGATCTGATCAACTACAGCTTCTGTGAACTCGCACCATCGAGCATTGGCGGATTGGTTTACGTAGACAGCGATGGCGATTGCGAACGAGACGAAGATGAGCCGCCGCTTGCGGGCGTTGTTATCCAGCTTCGCGATGTCGATGGCAAAGTGATTGACACAACCACCACCGACGCGACTGGTAACTATCGTTTTGATCATCTGGCTCCAGGAACCTACCAGATTTTCGAACAGCAACCCGATGGATTCTTCCAGGGTGGTCAACAAGTCGGAACTGGTGATGGTTTCATGCTCGGCCAAGACTTACTTGGCGTGAATCTGACTGCCGGGCAAGACTTAATTAACTACGACTTCTGCGAGTTGCCACCTGCGTCAATTAGCGGACGAGTTTGGCATGAATCCAGTCCTAATCGTGTCTTCAATGCCGGCGATGTGCCTATCTCGGGCGTGTTGATCGAGTTGATTGGCGAGGACGGCACCACTATCAAGCAGACTCGCACCGATAACGCCGGCAACTACTATTTCGACTCACTTGCGCCAGGCGTGTACAGCGTCCGCGAATATCAACCGCAAGGTTTGTTCCACGGTGGTGAAGTTGTGGGGGATGCAGGGGGACAGATTGGTGGCGATGACTTGTTGGTCGGTATCACATTGCTAGGTGGTGTTCACGCAACGGAGTACAACTTCCCCGAAGTTCCACCTGCGATGATTTCAGGATATGTCTTCCAAGACGGCAGTGAGATCATCAGCGAGGGAGCTATCGCTCCCGAGGATCTGCGTGATTATCGAGATGGCCAGTTGACCAGCGACGATACACGGCTGAGTGGAGTGACATTGGAACTGCGAAATATCCTGGGACAACCCTTGGATTCTTCGCGGGCGTTGACCGGCACCTACGGTGACGGACCTATTCGCGTCGTGACGGACGAAAACGGGTACTACGAATTTGCCGGTCTGCGTCCAGGTACCTATCACGTCTACCAAGTACAACCTGATGACTATGCCGACGGATTGGATACCGCCGGATCGACGGGCGGCGTAGCCGTGAACCCCGCGGATCAACTGGGCGAGTCGGATCAACTCGTGATTCAAACACTTGCAGCCTCTGAAGCGACGGACCCCAAGGATGACGCGATTCTGAATATCACGTTGGCCGGTGGCGGAATTAGCCAGTCGAACAACTTCAGTGAGATCATCATTCGCCAGCCACCTCCATTTCAACCTCCTCTTCCTCAAGTCGAGAAGATTGAGATCCCTAAGGTGCTAGCACCAATCGAGCAGTTCGATCCTCGTATTCGGTTAGTCGCCTTCGGCGAACCGCTACCCGGACGCGTATCCATCTACGGCGACGATGAATGGGCTGTGTCTTGGCACCTGAGTGTGATCAACGGTGGAGAGAACGGCGAATCGCAAGAGCAGCGAGGCACCCTTGGTACGGACGGTGTGATTCGCAGTGCAAGCTTCCGCGAGATGAACGAGGCGGGAAATTCAACCGATCACAAGCGGGGACGATGGACCGTAGCCGATCGTACGGGAAAGATTTCGAAGGTTGGCGAAGGTTTCGACCTCGGTGAAGAGGATGCGATCGCATTGACCGGCGATTTTGACGGTGACGGTTTCGACGAAGCAGCAATCTTTGTCGGTGGGCAATGGTTTGTTGACCTCAATGGTAACGGCCAATGGGATGCGGGAGACCTTTGGATCGGACTTGGCACCGCGCTTGATCGTCCAGTGGTGGGTGACTGGGACGGCGACGGCAAAGACGACGTCGGTATCTTTGGTCGGCGTTGGCAACGCGATGCTCAACGCATCAAACGTGACCCTGGACTTCCTGACCCTGAGAACAAACGGCGTCGCCAAGTCGATTCGCGGAAAGCCGCGCACCGAGGCGAGGACCGCGGCGAGGATCGCAAACGATTGATGGTTCGAGGCGATGACGGAACGCTGCAGGCCGATGCTGTGGATCACGTGTTCCAGTACGGCGAACAGGTCGATACACCTATGGCTGGCGATTGGAACGGCGATGGTATTGACCAGATCGCAGTCTTCCGTGATGGCAACTGGATGCTTGACGTCGACGGCGACGGACGTTGGACCGATGCGGACGAAAAGATCAAGTTCGGACGTCCGGGTGATGAACCGATTGTTGGGGACTTTAACAACGACCTCGTCGATGAAATTGGCGTCGTCCGTGGAGACATTTGGATCATTGATACCGATGGCGATCGCAAGCTTACCGGCAATGACCTGCAAATCCGTGTGCCGCGCAATAGCCCTGATAGCCAACCCATCGTCGGCGACTTCGATGGCGACGGCTATGACGAACCGGGCTACTACGACGAAGCGAGTTAACACGAATTTGCATGTCTCATTTGCGTGATGATTGACACAACCGTTATGTCCGGCAGGGTTGCATGCCGGATGGTTGTGATCGGACACGATTGAGAACTTTGATGTCCAGTGGGTGCGATCGTGTCCCAGCTTTGAGGGTGGCCATGGAGATCGCTCCGCACGTATGGCCAGAGATCTTCCCCTGGTCCTCTCAAAGTCCCGATCGCGATGTCGCAGACGGTTCAATCAACGGTCAACTACCAGCACGATTCCGGCATGGACACGGAAGCCTTGTCTAGGTTTCTCGTGCAGATTCATCCCCTAGATATCGATCGCGGTCCTCTCCGATTAGACGACTTGGTAACTCTTGGACGCTCGAGTGGATGCACAATTCATATTGAAGACGACTCGGTATCTCGTCAGCACGCCCAAATAGAACGTGGCGTCGACGGGTTTCAAATCACCGATCTGGACAGCACCAACGGAGTGCAGGTCAACAACGAGTTTTGCAACGAAAAGGTTCTGCAGTCCGGCGATCGGATCCAACTCGGTAGCCGCGTCTTTCGATTCTTGTCCGACAACGATTTTGAATCGCAGTACCATGAAACCGTTTACGCGATGATGACGCGAGACGGTTTGACGGGAACTTACAACAAACGCTACTTGGTGGAATGTCTCGGTCGAGAAGTTAGTCGTTGCAAACGCTTCGATCGTCCGATCGCTATTGCCATCCTGGATATCGATCACTTCAAAGCGGTGAACGATACTTATGGTCACCTTGTTGGCGACGAAGTGTTAAAGGAACTCGCCATCCGCTTATCGGGTGTCCTTCGCAACGACGAGGTATTGGCTCGATTCGGTGGCGAGGAGTTCTGCGTGGTCATGCCGGAAGCGGATGCTGCCCAAGGATTCAAAATCGCTGAACGCTGTCGACTCGCCATCTGCAACACGCCATTCTCGACGCGAGCAGGAAAGTTGGACATCACCGCTAGCTTTGGCGTGGCATCCCCGGATCCCACAACGTTGACGAACCCCGAAATGTTGATGTCGGAGGCGGATCAGCGACTTTATGAAGCTAAACGAGTCGGACGAAATTGCGTGGTGGCAACACCCGTGGGAGTGCGGTCATGAGCGATCATCCGACGCTTGCGAGTCATCGCAGCGGCCAAGCGATAGCAGGTGCCAAATTCCACGATCCAATGTCTGGCGTCGTGCAAGACGCTAACGCAACGTTGGACGATTCGTGGACTGGCCGAACTCTAGGTGAGTACGAGTTGGGTAAGAAGCTTGGTGAAGGGGGCAACGGAGAAGTGTTTGCCGCACGACACCGTTGGCTAGACCGTCTTGTCGCCATCAAGTTTTTAAAGCCCACGTCACTAGAGAACGACGACCTCAACGAACGGTTTCGGCGCGAGTCGCAAATGGCGGCTAAGCTGATTCACCCGCACGTCGTCCGTGCCACCGACGGTGGGATGGTGGGGAAGTTGCTGTTCCTAGTGACTGACTATGTGAACGGTCCGGATCTCGGCCAGCTCGTTCAACGCAACGGACCGCTGCGCGTCAACGATGCGTGTGAAATCGTGTTACAAGCCAGTGATGCGTTAGCTTTTGTTGCCAGTAAAAACACGGTTCACCGCGATGTCAAACCGTCCAACCTAATGTTGGATGACGATGGATGCGTCAAACTTCTTGATCTCGGTCTAGCACGTTCGCTCGATCACGGTCACACCATGACGGCGACGGGGCAAGTGATGGGGACGATCGATTACATGGCTCCCGAACAAGCGGTCGATCCGCGTCGTGTTGATTGCCGTGCGGACATCTATAGTCTCGGATGCACTTTGTATTTCTTGCTGGCAGGGAAGTCGCCCTATTATACCGATGATCTGGGGACTTTAGCAGCGAAGTTACTCGCAACCATCGAGTCCGACCCGGTTCCGCTGCATCGTTTGCGTCGCACCGTACCACGCTCACTCGCGAACTTCGTTATGCAAATGATGGACAAGGATCCTGGACGACGACCGCAAGACTATTCTCATATTCGAGAAACGTTAGCAAATTTTTCAATCGGATCCGACCTGCGGGCCTTACTCGGCCAGCAACAACAATCGTCCACGACGCAGACGTTCAAAGGCGCATCACCGCTGACGAGGTTGAGCGATGCGTTCGACGATGGAGTACGTGTGTTTGCCTATTGGTTAGCTGAAAATTGTGGATTCATTGCCGCGGATCCTGTCAGCCGTGCAGGTCAGCGCAAGACCTATCGAATCAGCTTCCAATGGTTAAAGTTCGTGTTGGTGTTCGCGGCGTTGGCTGGTCTGTTTTGGTACAGCGGTTTCCATTTCGAGTACATCCCAGCGGATCAATCGCAATTTCCTTGACCATGTCTTGGGGCAAGTGGGACGTGCGGTGATGCAATGCGTTACTCCACATCCTCGTATTCTTCTTCGTCTTCGTACTCATCCTCGTACTCTTCGCCATCCTCTTCCTCTTCTTCCTCGTATTCGGTTTCGTCGTCTGAGTCGTCGTCCGCATCATCTTCATCTGACGCATCGTCGTCTTCGATACCTTGCAACGCGTTCCATTGGGCCATCGTCATGATCACGTCGCGTGCCTTACTGCCGTTGTATTGACCAACGATTCCGTCTTCGGCCATGAAGTCGATCAATTTGGCAGCGCGTCCGTATCCGATGCCTAGGCATCGCTGAAGCAAGCTGCAAGAACCACGTCCTTCTCGGATCACAACTTCGATGGCGCTGTCGTAGAGTTCGTCGCGATTTTTGATTTTCTCCATCGACGCATCGCCACCGCCTTCTTCTTCGACCTTGAGATTCATCAGTTCGCCGACAAAATTTTGCTCGCCCATGCTGCAGTGCGCCGTGACCGCATCGATCTCTTCGTCAGACAAGTACGTGCCTTGCCCGCGGATGAGTGTGCTTGTTCCCGGCCATAGAAACAGCATGTCACCATTGCCGAGAAGCTTGTCCGCACCGTTTTCATCTAGCACAACGCGAGAGTCCGTTTTGGACGCCACTTGGAAGCTTAAACGCGCTGGAAGGTTACTCTTGATTAGGCCTGTGATAACGTCGACGGTTGGTTTTTGAGTAGCCAGAATCAGGTGAATACCCACCGCTCGAGACTTTTGAGCGATCCGAATGATGTGCGTTTCGACATCTTTGCCAGCCGTCATCATCAGGTCAGCCATTTCGTCGGCGATGATGACAATGAACGGTAGCTTGTCAGGAACATCCTTCGGATCATCGGCTTCATCCACTTCGAGCCGTCGCAGTATTTCTTCGCGACCCAGCGCGTTAAAGCTATTGATGTGACGGACGCCGACCTTTGCTAACAGTGAATAGCGTTCTTCCATCTTCTCGACCGCCCAGGCCAGGATTGCCTCGGCCTTTTTCATGTCGACGATGACCGGGTGCATTAAGTGCGGTAGTTGTCCGTATCCACTTAATTCCACCATTTTGGGGTCGATCATTAACATGCGAACCTCATCCGGCCGGCAGCACATCAAGATGGACGAGATGATCGTATTCAAACACACACTTTTACCCGTACCCGTTCGACCAGCGATCAACAGGTGAGGCATTTTGGCAAGGTCGACGACCATAGGATTCCCCGAAACGTCCTTGCCTAAGAAAACAGGGATGTTCATTTTGGCGCTGCGCGTATCGGATTCTTCAATGACGTCGCGCAGCATCACCACCTGGCGATGTTCGTTGGGGATTTCGATACCAACGGTATTCTTGCCGGGGATGGGCGCCACGATCCGGACGCTTGGTACCCGAAGAGCAATTGCCAAGTCATCCGCGAGTCCCGTGATCTTACTAAGCCGAAGCCCGGCTTCCAATTCAATTTCATACTGGGCAATGACCGGACCCGTTTCGATCTCAACGACACGGATGTTGAACCCAAAGTCTTTGAATGTTTCTTCAAGAATGAGTGCTTTGCGGCGAACTTCAACGAGCTGGTCTTCATAGCTAATGTCGTCGCTTTGTTGCAGCAGTTCCAAACTTGGGAGTTGGTAGTCTTCACTGCCTTTCGGAGCTGAGTCTTTGATGCTGTCGTAGAACTCTTGACGCGGATCTTTCTTGTCCTTGCGTTTGGGGGCACGCACACGAGGTTGCGAAACGATGGGCTGAGGTGTTTCGTGGGCTTCGTCCTGTCGTAAGGTGACTTGTTCGTCGTCGACTTCGAGTTGCCGAGTGGGAGCTTCCTCCTCCTCGTCCTCTTCTTCTTCCCAGTAATCTTCCTCTTCCTCGTCTTCTGCGACTTCGTCGACGATTTCTTCCGTCGGTTTTCCGGTCAACGCAGCGGCGGCCATCCCGGCAGCGGCAGCGGCAGCAGCACCCAATCCCGTTGGTTTGCGTTTAGCACGATTGAACTTGATGGTCGGTTCACGTCGTTCTGAAGCTTCGGAACTTGTCGATTCTTCTGCTTCGTCGTCAGTCGCTTCGACGTTGTCGATTTCATCCCCGGCAATCGTGATCGGCTGTTCAAGATCCGTGAATGGGTGACGCCGACGGTTTGCCAAAGGCACGAATCTCGCCGCGCCACGCATCTTGCCTGATACCTTGGCTCCGCGAGTGACGATTGCTCGGCCCGCATAAAGAAGCGCGTAATCAGTCGTTAGTAACAGCCCGACCGCAAGGGTGGTGATTGTGATGATCCACGATCCTGCGGGCGCAAAATGTTCGTGCAGCCACGTTGATGTCATCGCGCCGAGGTAGCCACCGTTTCCAACGACGGGCATGCCATCGAGTGGAGTTGTTGTCAATCCAGCGGCGGTCGCAACGCCCAGAATGACGATCGTTCCGCCAAGCGATCGTAGGACGGGGGCATTCATATGTCCCCTGGTGATCAATGCAGTTGCTACTCCGCCGAGTCCCGCAATCACAAACGCACTCGCCACCCCCATGGCGTCGAGCAACATTGATGAAAGCAGACCACCCCAGTATCCACACGCATTGGTGATCGAATGGTTGGGTGGGTACACCACGTTGTCAGGCTGGTAGAGACTGCTGACCGGCCAAATGGGAGCTTCGATCGGATCGGCGGCACTGTGTGTGACCACGGAGACCGTCAAAATCAATGTCGTCGCGACGAGCGCAATGGCAGTGATGTCACGAGCAAAGTTTGGCTCGCGGATTGCGTCGTCACCCGGTTCGAGAGAAGCAGCCGACATGGGGCAGGTGAAACTCCGTTTCCACAAGATATTCGAATGCTCATGCGTCCTTGCATAGCGTATCCTCAACATCGGCTAGCCGTGGAAGGCGCGACGACTACGATTTCGCCAGTCCTTACAATCCGCATGGCTGGCACACCGGTGCAGCTGGTGAAACACAATCCTGCGTGAAACGCGTCTAGAAGCTCGCTGGCAGTAACGGCAACGTGCTAGCCGTTGGATCTGGATCCGCGGTGACGGTCCAGGCATCAACGTTGCGAACGTAATCGATGCGATACAACGTTGTATTGGCACCAACCGTGTGGCTGTATTGATAGGATCCCGAAGTTGGCGGGTCGCCGGTGTACACGCGGTTGATGGCAATCGAAAGCACCGTCAACGGACCACTCGAATAGCTCTCGGTGTTGAGCCTTGCACGTTCGATACGGGCTGCCGCTTCCAGGTACCGCATCTGGGTCGCCGCTAGTGCCGAGGTGCTCAGGACAACGATGAGCACAATCAACATTGCGTATCCGCCGCGTCTTCGCGACGGGCGATAGGCTGCACTTGATGATGCGATGCGATTGGTTGGGTTACTCATGGCAAATCCGATGTGGCAAAGCGAAACTCTCGTTGCCAATCACCAACGGAGAACTCAAACCAAAGGGAAATCACTCCGCTGTCGATTAGGATCTCCATATCGCTAACGTTCTCGGCCATCACAAAATCGTTTCCTGACACGCTGTCGTTGCGAATGAATCGTTTGGTATCGGTATCGAGGAGGTAGGTAATGATTCGGTCCGAGCCAGACCAATTGGCGGTTCCATCAAGTTGCGAATCGAAGCACAACTGCAATTCAGTATCCGAGACAAGTTGTTTCCCCACCAATCGCCAGCGTTTGGGGTGACCGGATCGGGACTCTGGCAGCGAACCAGCGAAATCGCGTCGCAGTGATTGGCTAAGTACTCGGAACTCGGTAGCCATGCGAGCTTCAGCAATGCCCTCGACAAAACCGCGGCTTATGTCGACCGCAGCGGTCGACGCCATGATGGCGACAAGCGATGCCATCATCGTTGCAAGTGTTGCCTCAAGCAAACTGAAACCCCTTCGACAATTCTGCTGTCGATGCATCATGGGATCTCCAGAGCAGCGGTGGCACCGCCAGTGTTACTTGGGGTGACACTCACAAGTTCGAATCGACGACTTCGAACCGCGATCGCATCACTGATCACGAAACTGCGTCCGGCAGGACCGTCATTGATTCGTATGCGCAGTGTGCCACTAGTGATCGGCATCACTTCGATGCGTTTCCACGAGTGGCCTCCGAAGTGGGTATCGTTACAAGAGACTCGTTGGTCCACGCTCACCACGGAAACAGGTGTGGCAGCGCTCCCATCGAATATCTGATAGATCGTTTCAGCCGCTAACACACTAAGAGTGGGATGAGTGATTAGGATCTCGTAAGTCCCCGCGGGTATGCCCGTGATTCTTTGTTCGGTATAGCTGCCTTCACCTATGTCAGTGGGCTGGTAGTGGTACTTTGCATTGCCACCATAACCGAGACTGGTTGTCCAGTCGTACCATTGGTAATAGTCGGATGAAGCGCGGAAGAAGATGTTATCGGCTGCGCTCGTATTGTCCGTGATCTTCGAAAAGAACGTATCAGGGACGACCGTTCCTGCTGGCGAGACGACTTCGTCAAGTTCAGCAATCACACCCAGTTTGCGAGCCCATTCATCGGGATGCGCATTGATGGCGGCATCTTCATCGGCGAAGGAGTTGAAGGTGCGATTGACCAGTGCTGAGGTTTGCTTGGTGTTGGCAATCGAAACCGAGTAAAGTCCTGCCGTCGAAATCGCTAGCAACACCATTGCAACTTGAACTTCCAAATAGGAAGAACCCTTTCGCAATGAAGAGCGGAATCGGTCGGCTGAAGAACAATACATGACGAGGCGTCGGACGAGATGGACTTAAAAGGACGGTGAGATCTGGGGTGTCGCATTACTAATTGGGCTTTCGGGACCCTGGACCACGCCGCCAATCACTCCGGTTTGATCGACCGTGAATGTTCCCTGCCACGCACCGGTGTAAACCGAATTGCCTTCGTCATCGAAGGAACGGCGGCGGGCTTGGGCTTGAAACGTGGTGTCGTCGGCGGCTGCGATCGAGAACTCATAGCGCGCGGCCGTGACCGTAATATTGCCATCGAGCAAATCAGCGTCGATTAGCGTTTGCAGGTTGGGGGCATAGGTTCGATTGTCGAGCCAATAGAAACGCTGAGCAACCGAAATCGAACGCAGTCCCGCGCCAACCAAGTCAGCGTGAGATTGTTCCATCGCTCGCGACATGCTTGGCGTCGCGAACGAAACCAATACCGCGATGATCGTCATCGTCACGACGACTTCGATAAGCGAAAAACCGTTGCGTTTTGCCGAACGATTGGATTTTATCATTTGACCGTTCCAGACATTTCGAACATTGGGATGTAGATCGCCAACATCACCACGCTGATCACGGCACCCATCACCATGATGATGGCGGGTTCAGCCAATTTGGTTGTTCGCGTCATGAACGCTTGAGTCTTTTCGCGGTAATAGGGAGCCATCTCTTCCATGACAGCACCTAATTGAGCTGACTCTTCGCCCACTCGAACTGCATTGACCATCATTGATGTGAACAAGCCTGATTCTTCGAGTCCGTCCGCTAATGCTCGGCCAGCAGCCATTCGATTCTTGGCCTGCAGTATTGAATCACGATACGGTGGTTGAGCTCGGAAAACATCGGCGACTGTGTCCATTGTTTCGAGCATTGGGACACCACTACGAAGCAATAGTGCGAGGTTTGACGCGAAGCGATACATCGCGGACTGGATCACTAAGTCACCCACAACGGGAATAGCGACGACGACCGAAATGATCGTCCGTCTTCCAGGCTCGGTTTTAGTCCAGCGATGCAGCAGAAATCCGCCAATGCCGATGCCGCCGACGACGTACACCCCGTAAGCGGTGACGAAGTCACTGGCACCAAGAACAAAAAGCGTGATGTCAGGTAGCTTCGCACCCATGTCGTTGAACATGCCACCAAATGTTGGAACCACAAACCACAGCATGACAAGGACTACCAAGAAAGCGACCCCGATTAGCACGCATGGATAGATCATCGCACCGATGAACTTACTTCGTGTATCGGCCGCTTCGCGAATTTGTCGATTCAGATCACCCAAAACGGTATCGAGTTTGCCGGTCGCTTCACCGGTCGCGATCATCGCGACCCAATGGTCCGGAAACATCGCGCCGGCTGACTCGTTCATCGAGGTGTGCAGCGGACTACCCGATGCGACACGCTCTGAAACCTCTTCCATCTTCTCTCGTAGATCTTTGCTCTGGTTTTGTTCAGCCGACAACTTCAAGGCACGCAACATCGGTGTACCCGATGCGAGCAGCGAACCGAACTGCTGGAAAAATGTCATCTTGTCATCGAGCGAGGCTCGACGATGTGATTTCGCCGATACTCGAGCACGCGATAGGAACCAAGATTCAAGAGACATGGGATGAAATTCGAGAGGGGAAGGTTAAGGAGTAAGAAAATAGAGTTAGTGCGACACGCAAATACTGAGGGCCTCGTCGAGACCAGTTTCGCCAGAGCGAACTTTCTCGATTGCACTGTCCTGAAGCAGCTTCATTCCGTCGGCGACAGCGGCTTTCTTCATCATTTCAACGGTGGCGCCGGATTGAATCATTTCGGATAATTGAGTGTTGAGACGAATGATTTCAAAGACAGCCAAGCGTCCTCGATATCCCGTGTCTCGGCACCGGCTGCATCCACCTGGCTTGAATATCACTGCTTTCGAGTCGATGCCGTATTGCTTTGACGAATCAGCGTCCACCTGGGTTGGAACCTTGCATTCATCGCACAACCGACGAAGCAATCGTTGGGCTACCAGCAAGCGCAATGTACTTGAGAGCAGAAACGGTTCGATGCCCATGTCCTTGAGCCGTGTCACGCTCGACAATGCATCGTTGGTGTGAAGAGTTGAGAAAACAAAGTGACCCGTCAAAGCGGCTCGCATGCATATGTCGGCGGTCTCGTTGTCTCGAACTTCGCCGACCATAATCACGTCCGGGTCTTGCCGTAAAAAGGCTCGCAGTGCGCTAGCGAACGTTAGGCCGACCTTGGTTCGCGTTTGTACCTGATTGATGCCACCGAACTTAAATTCGACGGGGTCTTCTACGGTGCAGATATTGGTTTCGCTGTCGTTGAGGTAGTTCAGGCACGAGTACAGCGTGGTGCTCTTACCGCTACCGGTTGGTCCGGTTACCAACATCAATCCGTGAGGGCTGCGAATAGATTCAGAAAGATCACGGTACTGACGCTCGTCGAGACCCAGCGACATCAAGTCATGAGGCAACGAGTTTTTATCAAGCACACGCATCACGACCTTTTCGCCGTAAACCGTGGGGCAAGTATTGACCCGCATGTCCACACGATGATCGCCACTACGAAGGCCAATCGCACCATCCTGTGGCAGGCGTCGCTCGGCGATGTCCATCTTGCTAAGTACTTTCAATCGGCTAATCACCGAGTTGAGAAGTTGCATGGGTGGCGGAGCGATCTCCGTTAGCGATCCGTCGATGCGCAAACGCACTCGACAATTGTCTTCGTAGGGTTCAATGTGGATATCGCTCGCTCGTGTTTGTAGAGCTTGTTCGAAGATGCTGTTCACGTACCTGATGATCCGCCCGTCGCGGCCTGGCGGGGGAGCTTGGTCAAGGTGAACAATCTCACAAGCTTCTGCGGTTTCTTCGTCGTCAAGTTCTTCGTGTTCTTCGACCTCTTCAAAGCTCGCAGTTTGCGTGCTCGTGACGGTATCAGTCCACGAACCTTCTTCGTAGAGGACGCAAAGCAACCGCTCAATCACGCTAAGCGTTGTGAACAACGGTCGCATCTGCCGTCCAGTGATCAGCTTGACTTCGTCAGCGAGAAGCAATGAATCCGGCGAGAAGACAGCGACTTCGATGGTTTGCCCGTCATCGCTCAATGGAGCAATCAGGTGGTCGCGGCACAGGCGACTTGGCAAGACCGATGCTACTTCGGGATCGACCGGTGGCGGTGTGTCGGTTGGTGGATCAAACAGAGGCATCAAGTAGTGACGCGCGTAGGCTTCGGCAATTTGCCGTTCGTTTGCCAAACCGCTTCGGATCACCATTTCTTCAAACGAAACTTCGCCCTTGGTCGGCGAGTTGTATAGATCGTTGAGGCGTTCAGGATCCAATTGAGTCACCGACTGCAGCAGCCG
Organism: Rubripirellula amarantea; assembly: GCF_007859865.1. NCBI lineage: Bacteria > Pseudomonadati > Planctomycetota > Planctomycetia > Pirellulales > Pirellulaceae > Rubripirellula > Rubripirellula amarantea. Next base: position 2,518,678 of record NZ_SJPI01000001.1, read on the forward strand.
AACGATCAATGGATCGTTGGAACGTGTCTTCGATGAGTGAGCAATGGCGTTGGACATATTGGTCGCCTCGGGCGATGTTTAGGACGGCAATTCGCCGTGAAGGTGTTGGTTGGGATCTGATATTTAGCGATGAAGTGGGTTGTGGGAGCCCATGTTTGTCGGTGGTGGGGGAATGACGTTTGGGAATTGGTTTACGCTTGATGACGAGTCCGTGGGCGGATCAAGATCAAGTGGTTTCGGATCGTTTGTCGTGGTGATGCTTTGTTGGTTGCCGACGTGAATCTTGGCAATGGTTTCTTCGCATCGGACAAGCACGTGATCGCGTTCGACCGACACGATTTCGCATTCATGGCGATTGTTGTCGTTCGTCTTAAGAACATCGCCGGGTAGACGAGGTCGGTTGTTGAGGATTGCCCATTGCTGGCCTGCAATATTGGCGATGCCGGTAAGCGACAAGCCGGCACGCAGTTCGCGTTCGGGAGGTCCAGCGGGACGCGTGGCAGGAATCAACTTACCGGTTTCTTCCTCGACTTCCTTCTCTGCGGTCACTACCAACACAGACGCAAACGGATCGACGGTGATACTCGGAATAGCTGGAGGTTCGAGGTCATCCGCTCGCCAGCGAACGGATGTCGCTCGGGCGATTCCTTCGTTAACGACGGTGGGGCCTGACGGAGGCCAACCAAAATAAATAGCCGCTCCAATCACTAAGGATGGTGGCAACAATTTTTGAACGTTGGGGCTCATGCCTTCTCCTTCATCACTCGTATGGTCACGTTGAGTGACGAGGTTGACCGATTCGGGTTGGGGGGAGCGATGGAAAGCTCCTCGACACGAATCAGGTACTCGTCGCTATCGAAACGATGCAAGATTTTGAGCAGCGATTCGTACGATCCGAGTAGATCCATGTTCACACGAACTGAAAGAAGTGCTCCCATCTTCTGAGGCTCGCTGGCATCAATCCGCATAAGGTCGACTGATTCGGCGCGAACCAAGTCGATCACGTGCGAAACGACAATGTCATTGCCCTTCCCATTCATGATCCTGTCGTCAACTTGGTCGAGGTGATCACGAAGCAACATGACTTGTTCGGCGGTTTGCACTTTCGACTTCAGTCGTGACAACTCGCTTTTGCCTTGCTGCATTTTTCCTTGCAGCGGATCGTTGATGGCGAAGCACATGATTGCCAGCGTGATACCGGCAACGGCCATGCGCATCTTGAACGGATCGCGAAGGAACTCGGCGACATTGTGAAGTTCATCACGCCAATTTTTCTGAGCGGCCATGATTCATCCGACGTCTTTCGACGCTATCGGCCCTTCCTAGTTTTGGCAGTAAAAATGACCGAGAACTCGGCGCCTGCTACACCGGTTTCTGAGTCACGTGTACGGTGCAGATCGCTCAATTCAACAGTTTCGAAGTGGTCAGCGACGCTTTCGATTCCCGCGAAGTTTTCCGCCAGGTTGTTCAGTGATGTTGGCATCGACCCATCTTCAGATAAGGCACACTTGGCCCGCAACGTCATCTTCGCGGGAGTGTCCTTAGACTTGCCTCGAATTGAACGAGCCATTGGCGCGGAGGCGGATATGTTGGTGAGTTGCATGCCCTCGGGTAACTTCGAGGTCACGTCGGCAAGTACGCCGCTCCACATCACTCGCTTGTCCAGAAATTGGCTGACCGCTCCAGCTCGCGCGGAAAGGTTTTCCTGTTCAGGTTTTGGATTGGAACCATCGCCAATGATCGGTGGGGCAGTGGCGACCAACGACATCCGTTGACCTTCGATTCCGTCCAGGCGAGTCCATTGAACAAAAGCCAACACGCACGCGGCGACGACATAGGCGACGATCTCGCGATAAGGAACCACTCGACGAAGCTTTAGCGGATCGCGGTGTTGCCGCACCAAGTCAAAGCCTTCGTCATTGCCTTCAAGAAGTCGCATTGCCAATGACTTGGCAACGTCTTGTCCTTCAAGCGTGGGTTCATCAATCCAACGGAAGTTGCCCGGTAGGCTGCTTTCGAGCCATTGCGAATCCATCAAGGATCGTAATTGACTTCGACCGTGAATCACGACGTTGTCTGGTGTGCGATCAAGTCCGCACGCGGTCGCGGCGGTTTCGAGCGCTCGGATGGCGGAAACGATTCCCGTGCCTTCATCGCCCGCCGGCAACGGAAGTCGCTGCCAATGAATAGGTTTGGCACCTCGGCTCATCACCGCAAGCAAGCTTGTGTTGCCGAGTAATACGCGGGTGGTTAGCGAGTTGCGACGTTCGCGTCCTTCGTAAGTTGGTGCGACGCCGATCAAGCAAGCCGCGGCTGGCTCGACCCTTTGAAGTGAGTGTTTGGTTGCTGCAACGGCGGTGCGAATTCGATCGACGGTTTCGTTGGGAGCAGCGCAGATGCCAGCGACGTTGCGACGATCGGGTTGCCAGTGAATGACGTCGATCGCCATCTGGTCGAGCCGCGCGGAATTGCTTCGCAAGGATTCGCGAAGAAGAACACGAGGTGACGCCGTCGAACCGCCCGTGGTGATCGGGCGTGTGGCAAAGTAGCAATTTTCGGTAGGAATGGCTGCGGCAATGGGCAGCGATTGCTTGCCAGCACCGAGCATTTGCATCAAGTCTTGAAGTGCGGTTGCAAGATCGCCGTTGTCGATTGACACGGTTGCGTGCTGGTAGCGGATGCTGCCAAAGAACGTCTGAATAGCTCGACAACCGTCGAGTCGATCGTTCATGAACAGAATTCCGACGACGTCCGAGCTGGACTGATTGTCGGCATTGGTAGTCATCGTGCTATATCCACACCCGTAGCGAATGAACTTGCCAAAGACGTGCGAAGTCGGGGGCAAGCGGCCTCTTGTCGGAAACATGGGTTTCGACGTGAAAAATGGGGCGGTCCGCTTAGTTCACGGACCACCCCACGACAGATACTCAGTACTGCAGTGAAGTGTGAGCCTTCATCAGCAATAACACTGATTGGATGGCTGAGCCTTGATCGGCTCAGCTTGCGAAGTCAAACCAGGACTAGGTTTGCGACGGATTAATTGCTGCTGGAATATCGCTATTCGCTGAGTCGAAACCGTCTTGATTGAACGTTACCGTGTAAGCACCGTAACCTGAGCTTGCACCGGCGCGAGTCAGGGTCAGTTGCCATGACGTTTCGAGATCTCCGCCGCCCGAAGCGGTGAAGGTTGTCGGGTTATCGAAGTACGTTGGTGCGGATTGGGTCATATCCAAGTCAGCAAAGTCAGCTGCGTAGGTGCCCTGCCGCGCGTAGTAACGTTCTTGAGCGGTTCGCACGGCAGCTAAGTAGTTGTAGGCTTCTGAAGCTTTGCTCCGCTCAACGTTCTGTAGCAAGCGGGGTACTCCGAATGCTGCGAGAACGCCGATGATGATCACGACGACGGAAAGTTCTACGAGCGAAAAACCCTTACGGGTGCGAGCGGCTCGTGGCTCGCTAGGACTATTGAGGGCGATTGATGCCATGGCTATGAAGCCTCCAGCGAAGTTCGGACTGAGGATTGGTTCTGTCATTAACATGGCAAAACGTGCGAAGAACTTCTGCGCAAAACATGCCATGCAGTCCAACCTTCGTTGGTCGGACCTGAAAGAGTTACCTCATCCGAAGGCGCGTGCCGAGAAATGCTTTACAAAAAACCACCAGTCACCTGGAGGGGCAGTAAAAGCTTGACACTTATGCCGATCGTGTGGATTGCGGTATCGATCCGGCTTCGGATCTACATCAAGAATGCATCCGCATCGGCTTTGGGAGCCGGTTGATAGCCCAGCGGTTCCATGCTGCTGCCGGCTCGACCCTGGGACAAACTTCGCACCGCTCCGCTGTAGCCAAACATTTCTTTCAGCGGCGCATGCGCCGTGATCACTGTCATTTCACCACGGCTTTCCGTCCCCGCAATGATGGCTCGGCGTTGCTGCAGGTCACCCACCAGTTCGCCCATGTAGTTGTCCGGTGTTGTCACTTCAACCTTCATAACCGGTTCAAGCAGTACGGGGCCTGCTTCCTCGAGTCCGCGGTCAAACGCATCACCCGCAGCAATACGGAATGCAATTTCATCGGATCCCTCTTCGGCAACTTCCGCAGCGTACGCTTCGAGCTTTACCCCCGAAAGCGGAAACCCGGCAAGCAGTCCACCGCCCGCGGCACGCTCGCGAAGTTCATTCATCGCGGCATCGCGAACGGTGTTGCTGATCGGCGCGTCGGGCGGAAGTCGGTCGAAGACCAAGACCGGAGCTGACGGATTATCCAGTGGAGAAATCTTCACGCTAAGTCGCGCGAACATCTGAGTGGCACCCATTTGTCGATTGCAAACACCCACCACATCCGCAGAGCCCCCGATCGTTTCGCGGTAATTCACTCGTGGCTTGTAGAACTTAACGTTCAGACCAAAATCACGGGTCAAGCGATGCTGGATCACTTCCAAGTGCAATTCGCCCATGCCGCTAATGAGTGTTTGTCCGCTCTCTTCGTTTTCTTGAGCGTGAAAGGTCGGGTCCTGGCGTCGAAGCATGTCGAGTGCTTCTTCGAGCTTCTTTTTGTCAGCGGTGCTTTCAGGCTCGATTGCCATCGATAGCACCGATTCAGCAAAATTGATGCTCGGCAGTTCAATGAGGGCAGACGAGTCGCATACCGTATCGCCGGTGATGGCGAATCTTGGACCGATCACGCAAGCGATATCGCCAGCGGTTACCGAATCCGTTTGGCCGTCTCGATCTTTCTTGGTGGCATGAATTTGCCAAATCTGAGCAATGTTTTCTTTCTTGTTTCGGTTAGGGCATTGGACGCGTGAGTTTTGCTTGAGCACGCCGCTGTAGACACGAATCCAATAATTGTCGCCCGTCTTGGCAGGCAAAATTTTAAACACCAGGCCGCAGAACGGTTCGCTTGGGTCAGGTTTTCTTATGAGTGTCGTCTCTGGTTTCTTAGGATCGATACCTTCTACGGGTGGGCGATCGAGGGGGCTAGGTAGAAAGTTACCAACCGCTGTCATCAAAGGTTGCACGCCGATTCCATGCAAAGCAGAACCGCAGAGCAGCACCTGAATTTTCCGTTCAATCACACCACTGCGCAATGCCGCGATGATCATTTCTCGCGGCACCTCCTTTTCCTCCATCGCCATCAATGCCGCTTCTTCGCTGAGGTCATAAACCGCCTCGAGCATCTGCTCTCGCCACAGTTTGGCGTCGTCGAGCAATTCGGCTGGAATTTCCTTTTCACGAACTTCTTTGCCCTCGGTGCTCGGATCGAATTCAAGCATTTTCAGGTCGATCAGATCAATCACGCCTCGGAATGGATCTTTGACGTGCGAAGGGCCTTCGCCGACGGGGATTTCGATCGGGACCGGTTTGCCACCCAGGCGAGGTCCAATGTCGTTCAAGACGCTTTCAAAACTTGCACCTTCGCGGTCCATCTTGTTGATGAAAACGATTCGCGGAACGCTGTAGCGGTCAGCTTGTCGCCATACCGTTTCGCTTTGTGCTTCAACACCTTCGCGGGCCGAGAACACAACAACCGCGCCGTCGAGAACACGTAGGCAGCGTTCCACTTCGGCGGTGAAGTCAACGTGCCCCGGTGTATCGAGCAGGTTGATGTTGAAGGCGTTCCAAGAGTACTTCACACAGGCACTAAAGATCGTGATGCCACGCTCTTGTTCCTCGGGGTCGTCATCGGTATCGGTGGTACCGTGGTCAACACGTCCGACGCGATGCTTGGCTCCGGACAGGTACAACATTCGCTCGGTCACGGTGGTTTTCCCCGCGTCGATGTGCGCGATGATGCCGATGTTGCGAATTTTGGATATGTCGGAGGCCATAGTTGTGAAAGCAGGTCGTCGGGGATTGGTAGGTAGGGTGAGGGAATCTTACCGAAGAGGCGATCAAACGCCCAGCGTCGTAGTTGCCCGTTGCGAGCTTCTACGTGGAATGTAGTTTCGCCAGCGAGTGTTTGACGACGCGGTGGGAAATGGACAACCCGAAGCGCAATAAAAAACCGCGTTGGGAACAAGTCCGAACGCGGTTCGTGGGTTGAGATAAGGGTTTGCTTACCAAGCGAAGTGAGCGAACGCCTTGTTAGCATCGGCCATACGGTGCGTGTTTTCGCGTTTGGTGTAGGCAACACCTTCCTTCTTGTAGGCAGCCAACAATTCGTCGGCAAGCTTCAAGTGCATCGGACGGCCCTTCTTGTCACGAACGGCACCAAGCAACCAACGGAACGCAAGGCTTTGTTGGCGTGAGCGGTTCACTTGCATCGGCACTTGGTAGCTTGCACCACCGACTCGCTTGCTGCGAACTTCGATGTAGGGCTTAATGTTCTCGATCGCAGCCTCGAAGACCTCGATAGGTTCCTGATCGGGCACTTCCTTACGCTTGGCAATCTCATCGAGCGCATCGTAGAAAACACGTTGAGCAGTGGTCTTCTTGCCATCGAGCATCAAGCAGTTGATGAACTTGCTAGCCAGCATCGAGTTGAACCGAGGGTCACCCTTCATTTGGCTTTTGCTGGAAGTGATACGTCCCATGGATTGATTTTCAGTCTAAGAAAGTGGGTGTGTGTTTTTAATGGAGCAAAGTGCATTAGCAGCGTGGGATGCTGCAAAAACTACTTCTTCTTGACGCCGTAACGGCTTCGGGACTGCTTACGGCCATCAACGCCCAATGCGTCACGTGAACCGCGAACGACCTGGTAGCGAACACCCGGCAAGTCACGAACACGACCACCACGGATCAAAACGATCGAGTGTTCTTGCAGGTTGTGACCTTCACCAGGGATGTAAACGGTGACTTCTTTGCCGTTGCTCAAGCGAACACGCGAGATCTTCCGAAGAGCCGAGTTAGGCTTCTTAGGGGTCATCGTCCGAACCTGGAGACAAACGCCTTGCTTGTGGGGGCATTTTTCGAGAACAGGCGACTTGCTTTGGCTCTTTTTGAGCTTACGGCGTTTGCGGACGAGTTGATTGATCGTTGGCATGAATCAGCAGCGAACAGGTTAGAGAAAAACGCCGCGAATTACGGAGTTTTGGGTGTTTGTTAGGGTTCCTGGGGCACATCGGTAGCTACCAGGGAACGCGAAAGTATCCTCGTCGACGAATTTCTGTCAATAGCTTCCAGCTTTTTCCGGAATCTTTCGGGGCAAGTGCGGTCTGAGCTGAGAGTCTTCGCGTACTTAGTGGTAGGGCCAATGAGCGGAACATTTCTCCGCCACCGGACCCCACGCATTCATTTCTTATTTGTCTTTCGACCGACACTGTTTCCCTATTGCTAGGAACTGCATTTATGTTCAATTCCACCACTTATGCCGCTGAGCGGGATTCCGAATCGGCTGATTGCGTCGCTGTTTCACACGTTGAAACGCAGCCAAACGCACCGCAAGCACCCATGCTTGAGAACGTCATCGCGGCGATTTGCCTGGACGCTCGTGAGGATTCGCTTCGCTACGCCTTGCGAAGCAACGTCGGTCATGACGGCGAGTAATTCGCCGAATCTCATTTCAAACCGGTTATTCCCCGATTTGATTTAGCACCACCGATGGCCCAGCCGTTCGGATTGGACTTCTTCTTTTATCTCTCCAATGTTCTAGAAGAGGCTAAATCAAATCGGGTTTTTCGTGCGCTGATTCCAGCGTAGTAATTCTTCATACGTGACCCCGGTTCCACCGAACAGGTCTAGGGCACTGCCGACGGTCACATCAAGCTTCGAGCCGCTGACGCGGTCAATGAACTCGATGTCTTCTAGTGAGGCCACGCCGCCGGCATAAGTCATGGGAAGGCCAGCCCATCCGCCGAGCAGTTCGACTAGCTTCTCGTCCACGCCTCCACACAGGCCTTCGACGTCGGCTGCGTGAATCAAAAATTCGTCGGCGAAATCAGATAATTGGTTGAGGTTTTCGTAAGTGATGGCAAGCTCCGTGATCGTTTGCCAGCGGTTCATTGCCACGTGCCAACTCGGGTGATCATCGTCGTCGCTCGTTCGGCGGCAACTCAAATCAATCACAACACGTTGTTTTCCGACTGCGGCGACTAGGCTAGCCAAGCGGTCGTATTCCAGTTTTCCCGTATCGCTAAATAACCACGATGTCACGATGACATGGCTCGCCCCCGCGTCGATCCAAGACGCTGCGTTTTCGCAGGTGATGCCTCCACCGATTTGCAGGCCATCCGGATATGCAGACAGAGCAGCTTTGGCGGCTTCTTCATTTCCCGGGCCAAGTTTGATGACGTGACCACCGGTGAGCTGATCTAGGCAGTATTTTCGCGCAAACCACTCGGGCGGCTGCTTGGCAACGTGATTCTCGACCAAATGCTGGTTGTCGTCTCGAAGAGTTCCGCCGACGATTTGCTTAACTTGGCCATCGTGCAAGTCGATGCAAGGACGAAAGAATGTCACGGGCAGGTGGCCTCGGGCGTTAAGATGAAGGAACCAGGGCAAGCGAGGGCATCCATTCTAGGACGAGCCGGGAGCCCGAAGTCTAGCGTCGCCACTTTTGCGGTATAACGGTGCGACATTGGAAACGACATTCGTCCGCAACCAGATCTGTTGAACTCACTTCATGCCGACTTCGCCCGCATCCTCAGGTTATCTCGATCCGCGATTGACGCAATTGCTGGAAGGATTGCGTCATCGAGTCCGCCGATATGTCGTGTGGGATTCGGTGCTCGCTCTCGCTGCGGTTGTATTGACTGCGTTTTGGCTGGGCCTAGCACTGGATTACTTGCCGGTTGTGATGGGCGGAACCGAGATGCCTTGGTTGGCTCGGCTCTTGTTGCTAGTCGTTGTGGCAGTTGTTCTTGTCTTTATCGCGACCAAGATGTTGTTTGGACGACTGAATCGACCGTTGCCCGATGATTCGCTTGCTTTACTAGTGGAACGGCACCACCCCGACCTGGGCGGTCGTCTGGTGACTGCGGTGCAATTGAATCGGCCCGGTCGTGACGGGGATTCCCATTCCGCGAAATTGCTTAGGCACGTTCACGACGAGGCGGCGGATGCCATTGACCGAGTCGATCCCGCGAAAGTGTTTCGTTTAGAGCCGCTCATTCGAAAGGCAATGATTGTGGCACCGCTATTGTTGATGGCGGTCCTGATGCTGGTGATTAGCCCCCAAGCGTTTGGTCGGGCTGCATCTCGGCTGACGTTGTTGTCCGACGAACCTTGGCCGCGTCGGGCTCATTTGGAAATGGTCGGCGTGGAATTGCCTGTTGTGACAGCCGCCGACAATCAAAACGCCGAGCCGCAACTCGTGGCCTTTGAAAACAAAGTCGTCAGGCTACCTCGCGGCAGTAGTGGTTCGCTTCGCATTCGCGCCAAAGCCGACGGCGATGCTGAGTTGCCCGTTGTGTGCACGGTCTACTACCAAACCATTCCAAGCGACAATGCCTCGAACGCCAATTCAGCAGCGGGCGTTGTTTCGAGCGGTCAAACCAACATGCGCAGAGTCGGTCGGGTGATTGATGGTTATCAGTCGTTTTTGCTTGACGGTCCACCGCTGGCCAGCCTTAGCGATTCGGTTGAGTTTTACGTGCGTGGATTGGACGATCGCTTAGACGGCTTTCGAATCGAAGCGGTGACGCCGCCAGCGGTAGCCGACATGAAGGTTCGCGTTCGGTATCCCCAGTACTTGCAAAGCGATCCTGTGGCTGCATCAACCGGCGATCGACCCGATTGGGATTTGGAGTCGTCGTATCAATCTGGTTTGCGTGTCGCCGAGGGAAGTGATGTGACTTTGGTAGCGACAAGCAGCATGCCACTTGGTGACGCCGACGTGATGGTTAAGTCCATCAATGAACAGCCGGTGCCGTTCACGACGGAGTATTCCGACGACCGAACTGAGTTGCGTCTTCGAATCAACAATTTCACCAACGCGACGACTGTGTCGATCGTGCCACGTGATGTCAGCGGGATTTCTGCTCAAGCGCCTTATCGGTACTTCCTGGGGGTAGTTCTTGATGAGCCGCCTGAACTCAAAATGAAGTTAATCGGGATCGGCTCTGCTGTTACCCCGATCGCTAAGATTCCTGTCGAAGCCAGCGTGATCGACGACTACGGCGTGCAGCGACTGGTGGTGTCGGTGACTCCCACAAAGGCAGGTGAGGAACAACCCGAAACTGGTGCCGACGATGAAGTTTCGCTTCAAGTGGCTTCACGAACACCTGGAATCGACCGTGATGGAGATGCAAAGACCGAACTCGATCTGCGTGATTTGATCGCCAACGGCGAGCTGCCCGAGCTGGTTCCCGATGATGCGATCAACGTGATTGGCGAAGCATCCGATCGCTACAATCTAAGTGGCAACCACCTCACTCGCAGTGAAATTTTTAGGCTGCAGGTTGTGACTCCTGAAAAGTTGCTCGCGCTTTTGGAGCGGCGGGAGTTGGCGCTGCGTGCGCGACTTGAGCAGACCATCGACGAGACCCGCAACTTGCGAGATGCACTGAGTCTGCTGCAGCGAGGTTTCGATAGCGAGAAACCTACTTCAACGCCCGATGCAGAGGAATCAACGGCCAGCGACAATCAAGCCGACACCGATGAGGTTCGCAAGAACCAAGTTCGCCGATTGCGAGTCCAGCAATCCGGCCTGCAGGCTAGCAAGACTTCGGAGGAGTTGTCTGGTATCGCAGCGTCTTTGGAAGACTTGTTGTTGGAAATGGTCAACAACCGAGTCGATAGTGTCGACCGTCGCGAACGTATTGGCGTCGGCGTTCGCGATCCTCTCCGCCGAATCGTCGAAGTGCCCCTGGCCAAGCTCAGCGAACAGATCGTGGATGTCGAGCGATTGATTGGTGACGATGAAGCGGCAAAGTCGAAAACGCGTGATGCCGTTACCACGGCCGAAGACGTGTTGCTGCAGCTTACCGCTGTGCTCGACAAAATGCTTGATCTGGAAAGTTACAACGAAATCTTGGACATGGTTCGTGGTTTGATCGACGATCAAGATGAACTGCTTGAAGACACCAAGTCCGAACGAAAGAAACGCGTGCTGGATTTATTCCAATGATGAAGCGATCACTGTTCTTAGTTTTCTGTGTGTTCCTAGCATGGCAGCACGTCGCGATGGGGCCGAGTTTCGGTGTCCCTTTCGCTTCAGGTCAAGACGATTCGGCGCAAGAAGGTGGTGACGAAGCCGCGCTGGCGCAGCGTCAATTGGGCGTGGCAAATCGCTATCAGCGGTTAGAAGAGCTTCTGTTGCGTTTGGCTGATGTTGAAGCGGCGGAGAACCCCGAGCGGGCTGCCCTGCTTCGTCGAGCAGCACGCCAATCTCGCGATAAGTTTGTGCTCGAAAAATTGCAAACTGCGTCCGAATCGCTCCGAAATCAAGAGTTCCAGAAGGCGGTTGAAAGTCAGGGCGACGCTCAGGAGCAACTGGCATCGCTGCTGAAATTATTGATGAGTGAAGATCGCAGCAAGCGAATCCGTGATGAGAAGGAGCGATATGCCAAGTTGATCAAAGATCTGAAACGGAATTTGAACAACCAGCGTAGTGCTCGCGCTCGCACTGAAAATGGTGCTGATCTCAAGCAAGTCGAGAAGGAGCAGAAAGACGTCACCCAACGAAGTCAGGAACTCAACGACCGCATGAAGGATGAGGGCGACGAGAACGCGAGCGATTTTGAATCGGACGATCAAGCGAAGCCAGAGGATCAGGCCGCCGACTCGGAATCAAAGTCAGGCGATGATGAGTCAAACGATGGCCAAACCAAAGAGCCTGGAGAGATGCAACAGGGCGAATCTGAGCAGAGTGAGTCTGAGCAGAGTGAGTCGAAGCAGGGTAAGTCGAAGGAAGGTGAATCCAAAGAAGCTGAGTCCAAGGAGTCACCGTCCGCTGAGTCTGAATCCCAGCAAGGCGAATCCCAGCAAGGCGAATCCCAGCAAGGCGAATCTCAGCAGGGCGAACAGCAACAGGGCCAGTCACAGCAGTCTGACCAATCGCAGCCCCAGACCCCTGAGCAGCCTAAGACCCCCGAGCAAGAAGTTCAGCAGCAGCTTGAGCAAGCGATTAAGAAAATGCAGCAGGCCGAGGAGGAACTGAAAAAAGCTCAGCGTGAACCCGCTACCGAGAAACAGCGTGAAGCCGAAGAAAATCTGCGAGCCGCCATCGATCGACTTGAGCAAATCCTGCGTCAGCTTCGCGAAGAGGAGATGCAGAGGGAACTTGCCAAGTTGGAATCGAGGCTTCGGAAAATGGCTCAAATGCAAGTCGACGTGCTCGAGAAGACCAAGTTGCTCGCTTCGGTTCCCAAGTCTCAGCGTGACCGGACTACGGATTTGAAGGCGGGGGATCTGGCATTCGACGAAAAAAAAATCACCCTCGAAGCGGACCGAGCCATGCTTTTGTTGCGGGAAGAAGGCTCAAGTGTCGCGTTTCCAGAAGTTGTTTCCCAAATTCGTGCCGATACTGCTCGAGTGGCTGAACGACTGGCGAGAGCTCAAATTGACACTGTGACTCAGGGGATCCAGCAGGACATCCTGGCGGCTTTGGAAGAGATGATTGCCGCCCTACAGAAGGCCCAGCGGGATTTAGAGAAGCAACGTCAGGAGCAACAACAGGGCCAGCCCGGCCAACCCGGACAAGGCGAACAGCCGTTGGTGGAGGCAATTGCGGAGCTGAAACTGCTGCGGACCATGGAAACTCGGATTAAATCCACCACGGATCGCTATTCGGGGCTGCTAGAATCAGGTGAGTCGTCTGGAGACGAAGTTTTGCCGTTATTGCAAGATCTCTCCGAACGGCAAAACCGTCTGTACCAGATCACTCGAGATTTGGTATTGAAGAGGAACCAATGAACGAGAGGTGAACGTGGATCGATTTGAGCCTACCGACGCAGCACGCCGTCTGGATCTGAACCCATCTCAAGCTCCTTCGAAGAGCTTCGCCCACGGACCACTCGCATTTTCTCGGTTGCCCATCGCTTTGGCGGGGTTTTGCCTCCTGTGCTTGCCGTTCTTTACGTCCACCGGCTCGACTGCTCGGGCCGATGAGTCGCTGAAAAATGAATCGAGTTGGCGTGCGGTAAGCACCGAGCAAATGGCCACTCTGCTTCGATCGGCACTCGACCAACTCGGCATTACGCCCGACGCGATGGACAAAGCGGCAGAGGACTTTTTGGTCGCAATCGAAAGTCGCGATGAAGATCCCCTCGATGCGTATGTCCATGTCACGCTCAGCCGTGTCTCGGTGATCGACGAAGTGGTCTCGCACACGAGAAACTCGATTTCGACCGCTGGTAAAACGGTTGATCCCAACTCAGAGACTTATTCCGAGATCGAATCACTGCCCAAATCGATGCGGATGACGCTGCGAACTTGGCTAGGTCGCGAATTGGTTCGTGCTCGTTTGTACGACGAAGCTCTACCGGTTATCGCCGAAGTGGATCCCACCGAATCCCTTGATCCTGCTGCGACGCTTTTTTACCGAGGTGCTTGTTACCACGCATTGCTTATGAAAAAGGAAGCACTTGCAGACTTGCGGCGACTGCTTGAGAACGAGGACGAAAGCCCGGTGCGTTTCACCCGGACGGCTCGCATGATGGTCGCCGATATCAAGCCGCTCAAAGAGGACACGCTCGACGAAATCTCGCGATTGATGACGGATGTGACTCGTCGCTTAGACCTTGGTCGCAGTGATGATCAAACCAAGGAACAGGAGCAAAAGATTATCGACAAGCTGACAAAGCTCATCGAAGACCTCGAAAAACAGCAGCAACAACAACAGCAGCAGCAACAGCAACAACAGGCGGGCGGACAGCCTAGCGGGGGCAATGGCGGTCAAGGCTCGCCAATGCAAGACAGTCAGATCGCTGGCGGTAGCGGCAAGGGTGATGTCGACAAGAAGAAAATCGACGATCGTGACGGTTGGGGTAACCTTCCGCCTGCCGAACGCCAACAAGCATTGCAGCAAATCAGTCGCGATCTTCCCACGCATTATCGCGAGGCAATCGAGGCGTACTTCCGAAAGCTGGCCACCGAAGGTTCGTGAGTTCGTGATCGGGACTCGATGAGCGACATCGTTCGGCTAGTGGTACGATAGTGTCGTCAAATCCACGTCGCTAAAAATCTTTTTTTGGTCGTCTTGCTCTGAGACGATGGGAAAAATAGTCGCAATGTGCCGCAGAAATTGCGTGCCAAAAACACGGTTTTTCCCAACTTGGCGCTAACCACCCAGTCGGCCCCCTTTACCGTTTGATAGGTATCTCGATGTTGGTCGCGTCGTGGACGCCTCGCCAACAAGATTGTTTCAAACAAGATTGTTTCAATCGGGGAGGCGTCGCTTTGGTTTCTTTCTCTTTCGGAGAGATTACATGCAACGGATTGTTTCGTTGGTTGTTTTGAGTTTGGGTTCGCTTTCGGCACTTAGCATTTCATCGCTTTCAGCCGAAGGCATCGTTTATTCCACCGGACCGCATACCGTCGGTCCTTCCTCTATCACCATGCACTCGCCGGTTCCGGCGATGTCCACCGTCGTGCAAAGTTCTGGTGCGGTGTGTCCCAAGTGCGGTAAGGTTCATGGGTCTAGTAGTCAGTCGGCCAACCAGCAGGTGACCTATACGGCACCCACTTCGGCGAATCCGACCTTTAATTCAGGCAATGGTTCGCGTGGTGCTGGGGCCCTCCAAGGTGGAGGTTCCATTCAAAATGTACTTTCGACCTTGAACGCGCAACGGGCTCGACAAGGAATCGGCAGCCTGCGATATGATCCTTCTCTGCAAGCGGTAGCCGAGCGACGCGCTCAAATGATGGCATCAATGAGCTTGAAGAGTCATCCACCAGGATCTTATGCTCCCGGAACCTACGAAGGTGTCGGATGGTCCAGTTCGTACTCGCCGTCAGGAGTGTCGGCATGTTTCACCAGCGATCCTCGCATGCAAGTCGCCGGAGCAGCGATGGCTACGGGGCGAGACGGCGTTTACTTTGCCGTCGTTTATCGCTAGTTGAGCGTTTTCTAAATCGGCACGGAAGCAATGGCGCCGTGATCAGTAAACTCTGCAGCGACTTTCTGATCGCGGTTGCCTCTCTCTTGTTCATCGGCACGGTCGCGAACGGGCAAACTACGTTTAGCTTGTCTGGGCCGTCCAATCAAAGTGGCAATCTGCAATCGGCGAATTCCGCTTCGGCCGATTCGCTTGCTCAAGCAAAGGCCTCGATCCAGTGGTTGTCGGAGGTGGCGATTAGAAAGTCACCTCGGACTTTCGACGGTGACAAGCATTGGGGTGAAACCAAAAGCATTTGGGCTGGAGTCAAAGTTCGCTTCGACGGTGGCAAGCTCAAAACGAAACGGCGTAAGAAGGATGTCAATCACGGGCGTTGGATCAAGTACGAAGTTTCGCTGCCACCCCAGCATCTGACGGACCAGATCTCCTTAACCGTCGACGAAGTAACGGGCCTGCAGGACGCGGTCGGAAGTGCGATGCGGATTCGGTCAACGTTAATAACGCCAATGACATTTACTGCTCGGATCCAACGTTGGAATTTGGGCGTTCGAATTTTTAGTGTCACGGTTAGTGGGCGAATGAAGATTCGCATGCGTTCAACCATGGCACTACGGACGCAGGCCGACTACAGCGAAATTCCACCGGCCTTAGTGATGCGGCCTCACGTTGAGACCGCTGATCTATCACTTGAATCTTTCGAGGTCGATCGAGTCAGCCACGTTGGCGGTGATGCCGCCGAAGCGTGGGGCGAGATCATGCAGGAAGTCTTGGTCGAGCGATTTGTGGATCGCGCCAACGACACGCTCGCCGAAAAACTCAACAAGGCAATCCGTAAGAATGAGGACGACTTGCGTTTGTCCCTGACCGATTGGCTCAGCTCTCTAGGGGCACGCCAACAACTTACCGACCAGACGGACCGGTAATCTTCTTCATCACAGACTTGATCGACGCGTGTTTCTCGGCGCCCGTCACCGCAGCCTCCGACCATGTCCGTCGGTGAGATGGTTGCTGGGCTGGTCACGTGGTTCGGAGTGCTCGACGGTTCGACTCCTAAACTGGTCCTGCCAAACGCATGTGAATTTTGGATCCGTTCTCGACCGGGCCGCTGCCTACCCATTGCCCGTCACGCTTATCAATCACGTAAAATTAGAAAATCGAGATTTTGATAAATCCGTGGGGACTGCTGGATCGTCGTAAGATGTGAATCATGAAAGCCACGTCGCCAGCACGAGATTTGCCCCCGATCTGTGAGGGCGATGCGCCTTGGCAGCATCCGCTTCAGGCGTGCTTTGAAGAATTTCGAGGCGAGTTGCTTGGGACGATCTATTACACCGTTGGTAATAGGGATGACGCCCGCGACGTGATGCAGGAAGCTTTCTTGAAGTGTTGGAATCATCGCGACCAATTGGATGGAGTCGAAAACTTACGGGCGTGGGTTTTCCGCATTGCAATCAACACGGCTCGCGACGCTCGTAAGACCGCTTGGAACCGACGTCGCCGATCCATCGACCAAGCTACTTCGTTCACGCAAACGGGCGACATCGCGGAACGGACGGCGATCGAACAGGAACAATTAGAGTTGCTTCGACACGCTATCGCTGGGCTTTCGTCGGAACAACGAGACGTCTTTCTACTTCGCCAGAACGGACAAATGACGTATGAACAAATTGCCAATGCGATATCCGTTCCCGTCGGCACCGTTAAGACTCGTATGAGAGCTGCCCTTGCCAATCTTCGCGCTTCAGTGGAGAGTGAATCATGACCGATGCCGAACGTCAACGATTGCTTGATCAGCTCCTTGAACTGCATTTCGATCTGCTGGATGAACCGGATGCATCCGCTTTGCGAAGCCGCATCGAAAGGGAGCCTGAAGTAGCTTTGCTTTGGCAGCAAACGCAACGAATCAGCGACGGTCTAGCTCAAGCTTCCAGACTGGATGATCCAGTGGCGATGGTGAACGTCGCGGGACAACGTTTGGCCAAACCGTATCAGAAGCGTCCTCTTGTCGCCGCTGCCTTAGCCGCCTGCTTGGGATGGCTGATATTGGCCGCAGGTCACCTGGCGAGCCGTCCTGCGGGACCGCCAATGCCAATTGCAATCAAGGCTCGCGTGGACACCCAACCGGATTCCAGCTTTGCCGTAAACGTCCAGGCGTCGCCGGTCTCTGGAACAACTACCGACTTTCTTGTCACTCCGGCGACGCTTTCGTTCTCGGTTCTTAACCATCGTTCGGTGCTGTTTAGCGGGGTCGTTAAAACTGACGTTGAAGGCAGCGTTCGCATTGAGTTGCCTGACCAAATGGTAATCCCCGCAGAGACTCGTTTACGGATCCAAGCGAAACAAGACAGTGAGCGATCACCGAGCGGTACGATTGAAATTCCATTGCCGCCGACGCGATGCGTAACCTATCTCACCACCGATCGGCCGTTATACGCACCCGGCGAAACCGTCTATGTTCGATCCGTCACCATGACCCGAGTTCGTCAAACCGCCGTCGTTGAAGTGCCTATTCGGTATTCGCTGCTGCGTCCCGATGGACCTCAAGTGCATAGCGAAGTTCACGAGGGAGTCACGCAGCAGGGTGTCGGCAATACTGCGTTTGTATTGCCAGCGGATCTAGATCCAGGAAGTTACCGTGTGGTTGCGGAAAGCTTAGATGGTTTGTTTCCCAGCGAGCAGATACCGATCGAGGTAAAAGCATTCAAGCGAGTCACCATGGCAAAGTCGGTCCTGTTTGACCGACGCAGTTATCGGCCCGGCGAGATGGTTTCAGCGACGATTCGGATCAAGGATCTCGCCGGGGCACCACAGATGGGAGCCCGCGTAACGGTTCAAGCGATCGCAGGGAAAAGCGTTTTGCATCGGGCGTCTGGTCGTTCCGGTGACGATGGTGAATTTGAATGTTTGTTTCGGCTTCCACGGTCTTTGATGTCCGATAAGGCCCGATTGTCGTTGGAGGTTGCGGTGGGGAAAGTCCGTGAGTCACGGTCATTCCCGATTCCCTTGGTCCAAGGAAATCCTCGGGTTCAGTTCTTCCCTGAGGGCGGAGAGTTGGTCGCCGGCCTAACTAACCGCGTGTATGTCCAAACACTCGACAACTCGGGGGCACCGGTGGAAATCAGCGGCGAAATTGTGGATGAAGCGGAGAGCGTTGTTGCTGCATTCACCACCAACCGAGATGGAAGGGCGAGATTTGAAATCACTCCAGCGTTGGGCAAGACTTATCAGTGGCGTTCACCGACAAATGACGACGCCGTGTCCTTGCCAACGGCAGTTGCCGATTTGCCGGTGATCGTTACAGGGAAAGGCGTGTTTGGCGCTCACAAGCCCATTGAAATGGTTCTGCGCAGTCTGCGAAGTCGTGCCGTTGTTGTGCATGCCGTTTGTCGAGGTCGGCTTCTCACCCGACAAAATGTTTTGCTCCACGAAGGAGACAATCCGATCTCATTGGAGATTCCCACTGATGCTGCGGGAGTTGTCCGGCTAACGGTCTTTGACGACACGGACAGGCCAGTGATGGAGCGATTGGTGTATCGCAAGTCTCAGGACACGCTCAAAGTAAGTATGAATCCAATACTCGGTGAAGGATCGAGACGATTCCGAGTCCAGGTTTCCGATCCTTCCGGCGCTTTGTCACGCGCAGTGTTGGGCGTCAGCGTCGTGAACGAAGAAGTTGCGGTTCAAGCCAATCAGCCACGAATGACCATGCCCACATTCTTTCGTTTGGGCAGTGAGATTGCTAACCCAGAGGCGCTCGAAAATGGGGACTTCTATTTAAGCGATCAGCCGGAATCCGAAGTGGCGCTTGATCTATTACTTGCCACCCAGGGCTGGCGAAGGTTCGCGTGGCGTGGTGAAGGGGCAATGACTTCCGTCAACCAGAAAGACTTGCGAGAACGGATCGTGCGTTTGCTTTCCATCAATGGCGAGGGCGAACGCCAGAGCGTTTACACTACCGACGACGAGGCCAAGATCCAGGCTTGGGATGAGCACCTAAAGGCCTCCCATGAATCGTTCCGTAGGATGTTGGTGGGCGGTTCAATTTGGACCTTGATTGTGTTCTTACTTGGCAGCGTTTGGACCTGGGCTCGGCATCGACGTCGCTGGCCCCGGTCTGTTGCCCTTCTGATGGTCGTAGTGGCGCTAGCGGTGCCCGGGTGCGGGCAATCACAAAGCACGGTGATCACACCTTCGGCTGACTATGACACGCCCTCGGCGGTATTACCCAACACGGACCTCCAAGATTCGCCAAGCACACCATCGATCATGCCAGACGAAAATGAACAGGCAACGATTGAGATCTTGCAATCGTTGCTGTTGAACGGCAATTCAGAAGCGTGGTTTGCATCGCAACCCATCACACGTGAAAAATTACAAGAGATGATGGTGCGGCGTGGACTGACACCCGACACGATGGCTGATGATTTACTCGCAGAGTTGCGATTTCCGATTCGACAGTACGCCTACACCGCGATTGAAGAGTCGGTCAATGAAGGCTCTGTACCCGCCACGTTGTTTTGGAATCCGATGTTGATCACCGCCGATGACGGGACTGCCATTATCGAGTTCGATGTACCCGACACCGTCGAGCGACTTCGATGGCACATTGACGTTCATGCCAGCGACGGTGCGCTGGGATCATGGAACTCGGTGCGAGCTGTCGACCCGCAGATGAGGCCGAATCGAGATCTCGCGGACTAATAAATCTCCTGTTTAGTGCGAGTGAACTAGGCTTTGGCAGCGACAGCGGATGGCTTCATCGCGAATTCGTAACCGGCAAACATCAGAGCCGAAAACGCTAAGTCACCAGCGATCGTGTAGCCGTAGAACGGAATCGCGGCAACGAAGCAACTGACCAATCCGCCCGCGGTCATTGAATACCAACCTGCGGCCCAAACGCCGAGGTTGCTGACAATGAAGAACAAGGTCGATGCGGCAAGTGATCCGCCAAATACGCCTAAGCCAAACTTGGTAGCGGTCGTTGAGGCGCGAACCTTGGCGAGTTGACGCCCGATCAGCACGGCAAGCGTTGCACCACCATAAACAGCCAGCATCGTCACAGGAGCGTAGAAGCCCATGCCGGGAATTCCCAGGGCGTAGCCAATGATGTCGCTAAGCAACAGCACAGCCGCAGGCACCAAGTAGGCGCGTTTGCCCGCTGCGTAGCAGCCTACAAACAAGCCAATTGCTCCAATGCAGGCCACATTGGGTGGATGCGGAAGGAAGCGGCTGGCGACGGCGACGAGGATCAGGGCGACGTAAAACATGGCGAATCGATTGAAAGGTTCGTTGGGTGAATCATTCCGAAGCCCTGTTCTAACTCAGCCTGCCCAAAGGCGGAAGAGATGACGGCTGATCTTATGGGAAAATCAGCATTCCGGACGCCACAGCGGCTGATTCAGCAAGAATTGCCTTTCGATCCCATGGCGGACGCTGGTAGACCATCGGTGCGCACGATCCCGAGCGAAAGTACCCCATGGTGTATTCGCACTCGCAGGGGTTCTGAATCGCCATTTTGTACGGCAACATAGGAATTGTGCTGAAAAAACGCACACCTGAGGCGAGCGGCTGCAGGTGCCCCCAACGCTCGTGGCCGTGACGTTCCAGCATTCGGTCTTCGAAATAGCGAGGGTTGGAAAACGTGTTTGCGGCTTCCCACTCAATCACCGACCAATTCCAGGTTTGGTCCAATTCGCGGTCACTGCCCTGCTCGGGAAGCATCATCAATGGTCGCGGTGCCTCGCTGCGAAACCCGTCGGGTGTGCTGCCGTTACCGATCTCTTTGGTTGAAGTGGAAACAGCGGCCAGTTCTGGCAACACGAATCGTCCCCCCACAACCTGCGTGGAAGGGCGTTCGTTGTTCGGTTCCAAATCGACATCGAGGTCAAGGTTGCCGAGGTCCGCATTCGCTCGAGCATCGTCATCATCATCTGCAACCCGTTCCGGACCACTCATGTCCCGGTCGCCGTCGGTGTCTTCGATTTCGAGTTCTTTCAAACGCTTGCGCAGTTGTTCGCTAAGCGTGTCAGATTTCTCGGCTCCTGCGTCAGCGTCTTGTGCGTTTACCAAGGAACACGCATTGAAGCTTATCCACAGGCAGGCGATTAGAAAGGCTGCGCCTAGGTGGCCAGTGCGGTTCAATTGGTTCATCAGCGTGTCTTTCATGACCGTTCCTTCCCTGGGTAATTCCGTGACCCGTCAAGCCACGATTCCGTTTCCTAACATCAAGATCGACTGTCACGACCGGTGTCTCAATCAGAAGCGGGGCTCACGTAAAAAGCGAAACTGTCGGAACAATCCGCATAAACCGAACACGAACTGCAGCTCGGCCGAAACAAGTTCGGCGATGCATCCGTGAAACACGGTGGGCACGACGTAGGGTTTTTCAACTTGGCAACCGGTCCGCTCTGACAGCGGGCCAATGCTTTCGATGCTTTTCAACTTATCGAACTTCAATACGCCCCGCTTGACGATCACCATGAAACAGAAATTCCCCTTCGAGCCCGAAGTCTCATCAACGATGTCCCCAGTGATGCGATTGTTTTGGTGCATCGCATTTTTTGGTCCCGCAGGATACTTCGGATACCAGGGGGAACCCTTGCTGGCCGCGGTCTTGGTAGCTGCCGGCGTGGGATCGCTAAGTGGTTATCGAATGGGGGCGTTGTCCATGATCACCTCGGTTGCTGCGTTCGCCGCTGCGGTCTGGTACGGTCCAAGTTTAGGCATCGAACAGGAAGCTCGCTTCACCCAGTGGTTTGGGACAACGGGCCTGCTCAATCGAGGTGTCAGTATCGGAGTCGTTGCGATTGCTATCTCGATGGTGGTTTGGTTTATCAGCTATCTCACGATCGGACGCGTGATCGCTCGGCGACCATCGCTTGATCGTCTGAACCGTCGTTCCGGATTTTTGCTCGGATGTGTTCAAAGTAGCTTTGCAGTCGTGCTGTTGATCGGCGGAATCTTGATGATTGAACCGGTTCAGCGTGAGCGTGTTGCCAACCAAAACATCCCAGAAGCCGACTTGCCCCGAGTCACCAAAGCCGTGTTCTGGATCAGCGAGGAAGTGGACCAAAGTGCTGCGGGCAAGTACATGCGCGAGTACAACCCATTCACGCGAATCCCTCAGCTCAATCAGATCGAACGAGTTCAACAGACTGCCGCTGTGTTAGCCGATCCGTCGAAGATGAACGAGGTCATTGAACATCCCTCGATCCGCCAACTGCAAAACCGCCCGGACGTTCGCGAGGCCGTGGCTGAGTTGCGTGGCGATGAAAACTTGCGAGAGATATTAACCTCGGGCAAGCCAATGGACCGAGCCGCGGCCATGACGTTGCTGAGCCACCCTGCGGTCTTGAACTTGGTTGATCAGCCCGGGTTTCTAGATGAGGCCAAGAAGGCAATCGCGGATGCCGGGCTGTAGCAGTCCGTGGGGCCGTCGTCTTGGCGGCGATGAATCTATCGAAGCGATAGGGCTAACGAAGCTGCCTGCTCACGTTTTAGCTTGGGTGCTTCGGTCTGCTAAAGCGATCCCAAGTACTTCATTCGCCGTTCAAGTTCGCTATTGGGAACAACAGGGATAATCAATTTCACCTGTTTCATGTCGAGGGGGAAACGGTCGTCGCAGTGATCGTTGACGAAAACGGCGGTTCCCAAAATGGGCAACGCTTCCGCTTCGCTGGTCGCTCGAGAGATGGAACGGTACAGAAAACTGAGCGGTTCAGCACCCTGTTTGAGATCATCAAACTCAGTGGTGGTAAAGAACTCAACGGCGCGGGCAACGACGATCGGTTCCATGTCGACCAAGCGTTCTTCCATCTCATGTTTGATGGACTCTGCCTGATCCCCGAAACTAGTCGCTGCGGCAACCGCCCAATAGCGGACCAACGGGTCTTCGCTGTCTAAAGCAGCTTTGAGTTCTGGTTTGGCCTCGTTCCAAGGCCGTAACGCCAGGTTTGCAATTCGGATCAATTCGCCGATCTCATCCCGATGTGTTTGGCCAAAGGCGACTGGTTGCGATATTGCTTCGTCGATCAGGTAGGCTTCCGGGATGAAACTCAGATCGGGCATGTCCATCAATCGTTGCGTCAGTCGATCTCGCATCTCGATAAGTTGAGATCGATAACGAGGCTCAGTGGCCAGGTTGTTTGTTTCGTGTGGATCGGTCTCTAAGTCATACAGGGCTTCAGGCAACTTTGACTCGAAGAAAGCCGACTGGTCCGGGGTGAGTTCGCCGTCTTGGTAAAGCTGTCGCCATTGTTGGTAGGCCAGCATGTTGTACCGGTAGTTGTTTTGCAGCGAGTCAGGATAGATCGGGTCGAAATTGCGAATGTACTTCCAATTGCCCACGCGAAGAGAACGAACCAGATCGTACTTTTCATCGAATCGATCGGCGTGCCCAAACGCTTCGTCTCGTCGGTCCACTTCCGATGCATCAATCTTGTCACCCAAGAAAGGTTGGCCGTCAACTTCGGTCGGGACATCGACACCGGCAAGGGTCAAAGTGGTGGGCCCGAAGTCAACGAACTCAACAAAGCCGTTGGTGCGACTGCCAAACGGTCGGTCAACGAGATGCTTGACGTTGTCACCAACACGAACAACCAAGGGAACGTGCAAACCGCTTTCAAACAAATAGCCTTTGGATCGTGGCAAGACACCGCCATGATCCCCGAAATAAAACACAAAGGTGTTTTCAAGTTCTCCACTGGTTTCGAGATCTTCAATGAGCTTCCCGACCTGGTCGTCCACTTTTTGAATTAGATCGTGATACCGTGCCCGGGTGTAGCGAAACAGTGGCGTGTCAGGAAAGTAGGGTTGCAGGTCGACTTCATCCGACGACGTCTTATTGGGTGTTTGCATGTCCGCCTCACTAAAGTGAAGCTGGCTTTCGTGCGAAGTGTGGATGGTTTGGACGTGAAAAAACGGAGTGTCGTTGGAAGGCCGGTTTTTCCAGTCCGCTCGCCTGGACGATTCATTCCAAACGCCGTCGGTTTTGACGGCGTTGTAATCTTCCTTGGCATTGTTGGTGGTGTAGTAGCCAGCATCCTTGAGATACTTAGGAAACATGGACACGTTGGCGGGCATTTCGGCTTGTTTCAAAGCGCGGTGGTACTGGGTGCCGATGCGTGGTGCATAGCAGCTTGTGATCAGCGTCGTTCGCGCCACCGAGCAAACCGGCGAGCAAGAAAATGCTCGGTCGAATGTCACGCCGTGACGTGCCATCGCTTCAATCGCTGGCGTTGGCGTTCCCGATTCGTCAAAGTGCTTCAAATAGTGTTTCGAGTTGTCCTCGCTAATGATCCAAACAATGTTGGGACGCTTAGAAACGCCATCTTCCGCAAACAAAGGATTGGAAAGCGAAACAAGGGTGGAGGTTGCCACAATGATCAGGGCGACCAACAATCGAAACAGAATCACGATGGAAAACTCTTGAGAACGAACAATCATATGACAAGTCCATGGAAGACACGCAGGACCCCCATCCGTTCGTATTGTAAACCGGTTTGGATCGTGATGGGATTAGGTCTGGTAATTGCCATGCCGGGTAATTCGCGGGGGCAACAAGCCGAGGCAAAAGTCGAGGGAAATGTTGTTAGCGAGAAACGAAATGAATTATCGCTCGAACGCCTCTACCACCCGACCAAGAAAGTTGATTTTGCAGCGGAACTACCCAAGTCACACTGGATTGGACGAGATCAGTCAGAGCTGTTGATCCGTTACGGAAATCGCTGGTCACGCTTTGACCTTGCCGTTGAACCGAATGCCAAATCAAGGGTCAAGCCATGGCCGGTGTTTGACCGACTTTGCGATCAGCTCGCCACGTTATCGGAAATCGATCGCGAGAAGGCAGAGCCCCTAATTGCGGAAGCAGTGCCTTCGATGCGAGAGGCCACGGATTCGATCATTGTTCGGTCGGGCAACAGCGTGATCACCGTTTCGGCACAAACACCCGCGAGCTATTTATCACGCGATGGTTCGACTTGGCACGATCCGACACTTGATCCAACCGGTCGCAAGCTCGCCTATACCCGCGAGGGCGACTTGTTCGTGATGGATGTTGCGACCAACCTGACTCGACGTCTTACCCATGATGCTTCTGAAACGTTGCTTGATGGTATCTTGGACTGGACCTATCAGGAAGAAATCTATGGTCGAGGAAACTTCCGAGCATTCTGGTTTAGCCCTGATGGCCATTGGTTGGCGATGCTGCGTATCGACATCGGTGAGGTGAAACCGTATGTGCTCGCGGAATCCAAGCACGATCGCAATGCCGGGCCGACCGTGCGTTACAGCAAAGCGGGGGATCCCATTCCTCACGCCTCGTTGTTGCTTTGGGACCTTCGTGACTTCGCATCTCGGGAGGTTCCGCAGGCGAAGGTTCTGGTGCAGTCGACCAGCCAGGATGAACTCATCATTAGCGGCGTTTGGTGGCACGACCGTCAAAACAAGTTGGTTTATTGCATAAGTGATCGCCAGCAAACCTACCGAGAACTCAGGATGGCAGACCCCACTTCGCACGATGTGGTAGCGACGGCGAAAGTGTTTCTGCGTGAAGAGAGCCCTGCTTGGGTGGAGCCTCCCGCATCGCCGGCGTGGTTGCCTAGCGGCGGATTGATTTGGCGAAGCGAGTTGCCATCGGGAAAGTACCGCCTGTACTCCATCGATCCCGATGGTCGGTCTTCGTACCCGATCACTCCAAACGACATGCATGTTATGAACTTCGCGGTGTCATCTCGATCGTCGCCGCTGCGAGTGCTGTTCACGGCTGATCGTGGATCGAGTCAGGGGCATTACGTCTACCAGACAACGATACGGGATCCCATAGTTAGGCAGGATTCTACTGCTGGGCTAGATTCTACCGCTGGGCGAGGTCCTAGCTCTGGGCAGGGTCCTAGCTCTGGGCTGGGCTCCAAGGTTGGCCGGGCGGCACGGTCGTCTGACATCCCTATCTTGATGACCACCAAGCCTGGTTGGCACGACGTTGATTTTGCATTGGACGGACAATGGTTCACGGACCGTCATAGCACGTCTTCGTCGCCACCTTCGTTGTCCGTCCAGTCGAGCGAAGCGGATGGTGGCTTGGCGATTGCGATTGAAAACCAAGCCTTACAGACTAAGACCCCAATCAGTAAACCTGAGATCTTTTCTATCAAAGGAGAAAATGGCGAAGGGTTGCCGGCGATGTTAGTCATGCCCCGGGTGACCGAAGCCGCCAAGACGGCCCAACGCTACCCGGTTGTCGTCGAGGTCTATGGCGGGCCGGGGACTCCGACGGTGCGGGATCGCTGGCGCGGAACGACAACGCTTTACCGCGAATGGTTGTCTCGACAGGGCATCGCCACGCTCGTCGTCGATAATCGCAGCAGCGCAGGCAGTTCGGCGGCAGCGAGCTGGCCGGTTCAAAGGGAACTGGGGAAATACGAATTTGCTGATTTGATGACGTCCGTGGATTGGCTTAAGCGCCAACCCTGGGTCGACACCGAGCGGATCGCGATCCGAGGTTGGTCCTTTGGCGGATTCATGACGCTGTACGCAATGACACATAGCGATGCGTTCGTAGCCGGAATCGCCGGCGGTGCGGTCACCGATTGGAAGGAATACGATTCGTTCTACACCGAGCGGTACATGGGGCTGCCCGCGGCGAACGCCAATGGGTACGAAGCCACTTCAGTGGTGCGTCGAGCGGGGCAACTATCAGGCAAATTGTTGTTGATTCACGGCGAAATCGACGACAATGTGCACCCGGCATGCACGCTTCGGATGGCAGATGCTTTGCAGCAGGCGGGTAAAGATTTCGAGATGATGATCTATCCGGGCGCTGGCCATGCGGTCACCGATCCGAACCAGAAATGGCACCTCGCGAAGCTGACCGACGGGTTTCTTCGGCGACATTTGCAGGGGAAAACGACCGAAAACTAAGTCCAGACCATCGAAATTCGTGCCAAAGAAGGACTTTGCGCCGTAGAACGCGAACGTTAAACTACGCGGCCCGCAAAAAGTGTGCCCTGTCTAGTTCGCCTTCCCAGACGCTGGACCTGCACCATTTTGGCGTCCCGTGCATCATTGAGAACCGCACGGGATCCATTGCGTTCAAACCGTCCAATATTGTCTTTTAGCAGAACAAAGAGAGTCATCATGTACGCCATCATCGTCGACGGCGGTCGTCAGTACAAAGTTGAGCCCGGCATGGAGCTTGACGTCGACTTCCGTGAAATTGCCGAAGGCGAAAGTCTTACCTTCGAAAAGGTTTTGGCTGTCAGTGGCGACTCGGGCATGACTTTGGGAAGTCCCACCGTCAGTGGCGCCAGCGTCACCGCTTCGGTTTTGGGAACCATCCAAGACAAGAAGATCTACATCCAGAAGTTCCGCCGTCGCAAAAACAGCAAGCGACGCACTGGGCACCGTCAATCTCACACGCGTGTGAAGATCGAAAAAATCGCAGGTGTCTAACGGCCTGACTCATGGCCGGTGTGGATCTCAATCAATACGAACTAGGTGAAATCCTAGGCGTTGGAACCGTAGGAACGATTTACGCTGCTAAGCGAGTTGGCAGCGACGAGATCGTTGCGGTAAAAAAGCTGCACCCCAACGTTAGCCAAGACCCCAATATCCGCGCTCGTTTCGAACGTGAGATGTTGATTCTATCGCGGCTGACGCACCCCAATATCATCGCCTACTACGGTGGCGGCGATATGGATGGGCAACTCTTCTACATTATGGAGTTGGTCGATGGTGGAACCGTCAAAGACCTGCTCGCTCGCCAAGGCATGATCTCGTGGCCTGTGGTTGCCGAATTGGCTCGGCAAATTTGTTCGGCGTTACAGCACGCCCACAATTACGGGGTCGTTCATCGAGACTTGAAGCCTGGCAACCTCTTCTTGACCCGCAATGGTGAGCTGAAATTGGGTGACTTTGGCATCGCCCGGGATCTGCACAATACCGACCTGACCCATTCCGGCATGACCGTTGGCACGCATGCCTATATGGCTCCCGAGCAAATTACCGGCGACACGTCAATTTCGGGAAAAGCCGACCTGTATGCTTTGGGTTGTTGCTTGTACGAGATGTTGACTGGGCAAAAAGTATTCCCCGGCGAAAACTTTGCGCAGCTCTTCGAGCGGCATCTGCATTCGACACCTCCGCACGTGAAAAATCTCATTTTTGATTGTCCTGATGAGATGGACGCCATCATTCACCAATGCTTGGAAAAGAAGGTCGAAGATCGTCCTTTCAATGCCCGGACGGTTCAGGGGGTGATGCTGGAACTGGCTGAGAAATATGACCTTTCTCACGCCAAAACGACCGCAGATCGGGCAGTGGACGACGTCCCGGCCGATCATGCCAATTCAAGAAGTCGGCAAATGTTGATCGACCAAATCCGCCAAGAAACCTACGGTCAGTCCTTCGACAATATCAATTGGAAAGGTCTGGCTTGGGTGGTTGCCGGAATTGCCGTCGTCATTGCATTGATCGCTTTACTGAACCAGTAAAACGCGATTCTTTCGGCGAATGATCACCGGTAAATCATTTGGTAAATGAGGTAACCCGGTGTGGAATTTGCTGCCCCCTGTTATTCTTCGTCAAACGATTCGACACCACTTAGGAAACAAAGATGTCCCGATTCCCCATGGCGGTCTCCGCCAAATTCACCATTTTGTTAATGATGGTGAGCCTTTGCATTGTCACCGCCCAGGCGCAAGACGATGCGGCCGAAGCACCCAAAGCTGAAGCAACCGACGTAGAGCCGATTGGCTACTTTTTGGGTCTGTCCGTTGGCCAGCAAATGTTGCAAAACGGATTTGAGAAAGGCGACTTTAACCTCGACGCCTTAGTCGTCGGTCTTCAAGACGGCATGGACAAGAAAGATGCTGCGTTGTCCGACGAGCAACTCAAGGAAACCCAAGCCAAGATTCAAGCGTTGCTTGGCCAGCGTCAAGAAGCGGCCATCGAGAAGATGAAAGCCGCTGGCGTGCAATATTTGGCCAAGAACAAAGACGAGGAAGGCGTCGTGGAACTTGAAAGCGGTCTGCAGTACAAAGTGATTGATGAAGGCGATGGCGAAATGCCAGGACCAACGGATACCGTAGTCGTGCACTACACCGGTAAGCTGATCAATGGTCAAACCTTCGATAGCTCGGTGACACGTGGCGAACCTGCCAAGTTCCGCGTCAATCAAGTAATTCAAGGCTGGCAAGAAGGTCTTCAAAAAATGAAGGTCGGAAGTAAGTGGAAGCTTTACATTCCATCGGATCTTGCCTACGGTGCGCAAGGTAGCCGCGGCGCGATCGGGCCTCACCAAGTGCTCGTGTTCGACGTCGAGCTACTTGAAATTCAGTAGTTGCCGTCCTCGACGCGATGTTCAACCAAAGGTGCGAGTTAACCTCTCGCACCTTTTTTCGTTGGTGAGCCACGGTGCATTCTCGCGGATGAATCATCACATCCGAACGTTCGAGGAATCGTTCGTCGTGAATCTCGATCTGTTTGCACCGTACGCTCTAGATGAGTGAACGTCATTCTCTAGATGAGTGAACTCGGCTACCGGCACGAAACGACCGCCACGTCCGGATGGGTCTGCGACCGAACCATTGCCGGTTTTTTGGCTAATGGTTAAGCAGATCGATACTCACGCGTGTAGCCGGTTGCACCCATGTCGCTACCGAACGGTTTCTCAGAAATACCGCAATATGTCGTTCGCAAACACCACTACCATCAGTGCCAAGAGCGACAGCAGTCCCGCGACGGTTAATCGGAATTCCAATTGCTCGTTTGCTCGTTTACCACGGATCAGTTCATAGGCTAGGAACACCATGTGCCCGCCATCGAGCGCTGGAATTGGCAAGAAGTTTAAGATCGCCAAGTTCATGCTCAACATGGTCAAGAACATCAATTGTCGCGAGATGCCTTTTTCGGCTTCGTTCTTAGCGATGTCCACGATCGCCAAGGGGCCACCGACGTGACGTAGTTTGACTTTGCCTTTGGGCAACATCTTTAAGAAACGTGTCACGTCGTTAAAACGCCGTTTGCCCTCGGCAAGGCCAAGCGTCAAAGCCTCACCGAACGAGGCAGCTTTGCGGATGGATTCGGGGGCTGGGAAGTTCATCCCGCGATCGAAACTCGGCAGGTCATCTTGGGTTAGCGTCACCAACTTCGTGATCACTCGATCTTCGGGTGGTCGAACCGCTTTGATTTCGAACTGAGTTCCCAGCGGGAAGATTTGCATCGACTCGGTGAATTCCGTCAAAGGCCACGATTCGCCGAATTCCCAACCGTCACGAAGTTCCTTTAACAGCAGGTCATATCGGGAATCAGCTAAGTATTCAGGGGTTTTGTCCACAGGCATCACCAAGCGGACTTCCTTGATGCGATCGCCAACGGCAAGCGGTTCATCGCCCTGCCCCAACGACGGATCCTTTAGCGAAGCAATCACTGGAATGGGTTCGTACGCAAATCCATAAGCATTGATTGCTACGTTCGAGCTAATTCCCACAACAGGCGCGACAGTTTGTAGCACCTTCTTGGGTTCGATTGTGATGTCAACGGGTTCCGAGTCGGCACTGCCTCGCTGGACCGTGAAAGTACGGGCCTTATCCGAATCGACCAAATCGACCGCCAATGCAAATGCGTCAAAATTGGTGTCTCCGTCTACAGCCGTGATCGTATCGCCAACCTTCATGCCTGCTTTTTCAGCCGGTCCACCGTTGATCAATGCCGAAATCTGGCCCGCGGCATAGCGAACGCCAAGCGACTTGGTCATTTGTGGAGGCAGCGTGACGGTCGTGGTTTCACCATCGGCTCGTTTGAGCGTTAATTCAATTGGCTTTTGAGGATGGGTGTAGAGGTAATCGAAGAACTCGGTACTGGGCACCGTTCGCGTTTCATCAATGGCCACACCGTCAAACGAAACCAGCGTTGCACCTGCGTCGGCTTCCGATAGCACTTCAGCAGCGACGCTTTGCGGATTGGCGAAATCGTTCTTGGCTAGCGAAGTGGAATTCGGCATCAAGACGCCGATCATCCGCAAGTCTTTTTCATGGGTGGACGAAGCAGGATTCGGTGTAAATTCGCGTACTCCGTCGTCGTACTGCAAAGAGATCGGAATCGGTTGCGAACCGTTGTCCATTCCTTCGGTAACGATCTCAACTCGCATTTCGCGAAAAGGCATGTTCTCGTCTTTGTAGTCGCCCACGGCGATTACTTTGCCGCCGGGTTCCATCCCCGCCTGCCACGCGGGGCCACCTGGTGATACACCACCGACAACGGCCGGGATGTACGAAACGCCGTAGCCGTAGGCAATCGCGGCAAAAAGCACGCCCGTGATTACATTCACAACCACCCCGGCGCTGATGATGATCATCCGCTGCCACACGGGTTTTGCGGGGAAACTGCGAGGATCAAGCGTGGGTTCTTCGTCGACGTCACCCTCAAGCTTGATTCGTTCGTTTTCTTCTTCGAGTTTACGAGGATCGTCATCTTGGCCGAGCATTTTGACGTAACCGCCCAACGGGATCACGCCGATGCCGTACTCGGTTTCGCCCCATTGGAACTTGCCCAAAGTTCTTGGGAATTTGATCGGGCCAATTTTGATCGGCACGTCAAATCCAACATAGAACTTTTCGCACTTCACGCCGAACGACTTGGCGGCGACGAAATGCCCCAGTTCGTGGACGAAGATGACCATCCCAATGCCCAGTGCAACTTTTCCCCAAAGCAGGATATTGCTGAGCAAACCACTTAAAAACCCGAGTTCCTCAGTCGCCGCGAGTGGGAGGGACATGAGTGCGTTTACGAATTCAAGAATCATGCGTTCAGCCTGGGGACAGCACGGAGGCTGTGCCAATGGGAAGTTGAAAGGTTGGGGAACAAGCAAGTTACTAGCGAAGCATAGGCACTTTCGCTAGTTCAGCGATGCCACTGTTCGAAGTTGCCACCTAGGAACCGAATCGTACTCGGATCTCGTTCCTGGCCCATAAATCCAGTTCCAGCAGGGTTGCTAGCGTTGGATCACAATCGTGGGTGTGGTGCTCAAGCACGCTTCGGCAGCCGCTCACGATGTCAGTAAAGCGAATTTTGCCGTCTAAGAACAGTCCGACGGCTTCTTCATTGGCCGCATTGACTACCGAACCCGCCGTTCCGCCGGCCGCTGCAACCTCAAAACCCAGGTCCAGAGCAGGAAAACGCTCGCGATCGGCCACTTCAAGCGACAAATCCCATGGTTGAGTCCGATCAAGCGGTGGAGCTGGACATGGAAGCCGCCGTGGGTAAGTCAACGCATATTGGATCGGCAACCGCATGTCCGGTGGGCTCATTTGAGCGATCACTGATCCATCATCGAATTCAACCATCGAATGAATGATGGATTGCGGGTGAACGACCACTTCAATTGCGTCAGCGGGCAAATCAAACAACCAACGAGCCTCGATGATTTCAAGAGCTTTGTTCATCATCGTCGCCGAATCGATGGTGATTTTCGGTCCCATGTCCCAAGTTGGGTGATCGAGAGCCGATTCGCGGGTGGCCGAGGCAATTTGATCTGTTGTCCAAGAACGAAATGGGCCGCCCGAAGCCGTCAGGATAAGTTTGCGAGGTTTGGGACAGGTCGCATCCATTGGCAGATCGCCAGCACGGACGGACGCCCAATTTCCTAGGCACTGAAAAATCGCCGAATGTTCGCTATCAACGGGCAACAGTTCAGCACCGCTGGCGGCCATTTTTTGTCGAACGAGTTGGCCGGCCACGACCATCGTTTCCTTGTTCGCCAACGCCACTCGCTTGCCCGCATCCACCGCAGCCAAGGTGCTCTCGAGTCCAGCTCGCCCGACGATTGCCGCCACCACGATATCCACTTCGTCTCGTTGAGCGGTTTCCACCAGTGCTTCAGGGCCAGCATGAATTTCAAAATTTTTGGCACCGGAAAAACGTTGGGCGACATCCACGTTCGAAAAAATCAATCTTTCAGGAGCCGGGTCAAGCGAACTGGCAACGGTGTTTAACTCGTCAAGTTTTCGATGTCCCGACGCCGCCCAGACACGCCAAGTCGGGAGTTCGTCCACCCGATTCAGGCTGGCAACCACTTCGCAGGTTGCAGTACCGATACTGCCCGTCGCTCCCAAAACGGCGACATTGAAAACGTCATCGGCAGAGGGACGCTGGAATTTCGCACGCGTCGCGTGACGGTTTTCGGTAGCGGTCGTTTCGGACACGATGAGCGGGCTTATACGAGAAGGAAGAACGTTCTGGCTCGCCCCATGATGGCGAATTCACGCACCTGATGCGACCCGCCACGCCTGGACAATCTGATCATGGCCTGTGATTGGTGCATCGCATGTAAACCCTTTGCAGCGATAAAGCGTTGCTTTGCCGTCAATCATTTTTCGATTGTCATTGAGTTTGATGATTTCGGATGTCTTTTCCGAATCACTATGGATCCATGACAACGTTCGCTGCGGGCGAAATACCTGGGCCAATTCCGTCCGCAGCGATTCCAGGGAAGCGTGGTCCGGAACCGCGATCCCCCATTGCTCGTGATCACCGTGATACCGATCCAAGACTGTGATTAGGGCAGCGCATGCCGCAGCCTGAGATCGGATAACAACGCTACCGCTGACTAGCGTCTCTTTAACCGCCTCACGAAAGTCATCGCGATCCGTTAACGCTGTCAATTTCCAAATCGCGGACGCCGCCGACGCGTTTGCACCGACCAAGGACCCATCATGCCAGTCCTTGTTGCGAGTGATCAATGTTTCGCTATCGTTGGCGGTATAGAAGAATCCGCCGCGGTCTTTGTCTTCGAAGTGCTTGAGCATTATTTCGGCAAGCTGAACAGCACGCTCGATCCATTTCGCATCCGCTGTCGTCTCGAACAGCGAAACGCACGCCTCGGCCAGGTAAGCATAGTCGTCCAAATAAGCATCCAAGTGGGCTGTTTTGCCGCGAAACGCGTGTAGCAATCGACCATCGGGCTTGGTCATCTTGTCAAACACAAACTCGGCCGCCCGGATGGCTGCGAAGAGAAAATCATTGCGTCCCAGTACCGCGCCGCCCAGCGACAAAGCTTTGATCGCTAACGCGTTCCAGGCAACAAGTACTTTGTCGTCGCGTCCTGGGTGGACGCGTTTGTCTCGGATCCGCCGCAGTTTTTCGCGGTCATCGGCTAGCTCTGCCTGGAGTTCGATCGACTCAATTGGCTCCTTCAAGTTGGCGATGCTATTGCCTTCGAAGTTGCCACGCTGAGTGATGTCGTAGATTTGACAAAAGCGTTCACCGCGTTCTTGTCCCAACACTTCGATGATTTGTTCAGGTTTCCAAACGTAGAACTTTCCTTCGACGCCTTCGCTGTCCGCGTCCTCGCTGCAATGCAATCCGCCCGCGTCATCCACCATGTCGCGACAAAGATAAGTCAGGACATCTTCGGCGACCTCAGCATGACGCTTTTCACCGGTGGCCTGAAACGCTTGCAAGTAGCACGTCGCAAGCAGGCTGTTGTCGTACAGCATCTTTTCAAAGTGCGGGACAAGCCAATGGCCATCCACGCTGTACCGCGCGAACCCGCCGCCGATGTGATCTCGGATGCCTCCGCACGCCATTTTGTCGAGCGTTAACACAGCGGCATCCGTCAACGCTGAATTACCCGTGATCTGACCGCGACGAAGCAACAACATCAAATCAGTGGCGTGCGGAAATTTGGGAGCCGAACCGAATCCGCCTTCGCGTTTGTCGAGCGAACTGAGCAGATGGTCGGTGGCGACTTCGATCACACTTGCGTCGGGGGCTTCATCATCAAGACCATCATCAGTGCCGATCGCGATCTGAACCAATGCTTTAGAAATGTCATTGGCATGTTCGACCACGTCACCACGTCGGTTCTTCCATGCGTCGGCAATCGCATCGAGGACTTGAAGGAATCCAGGCATTCCTTGACGTTCGGTTGGTGGCCAATAGGTTCCGGCGTAAAAAGGTTTTTGGTCGTGGTTCAGGAAAACGCTCATCGGCCATCCGCCGCGACCGGTCATGACCTGCACAGCGTTCATGTAGATTTGGTCGATGTCAGGACGTTCTTCACGATCAACTTTGATGGAAACAAAATGTTCGTTCAAGAATTCGGCGATCGTCTTGTTTTCAAAACTCTCGTGTTCCATCACGTGGCACCAATGGCAGGCGGCATAGCCCACTGACAAGAAAATAGGTTTGTCCGTTTTCTTGGCTTGGTCGAACGCTTCACCGCCCCACGGATACCAATCGACCGGATTGTCCTTGTGCTGAAGCAGGTACGGCGAAAGCGAGTCGGCGAGATGGTTCATGATTCTTGGCCCGTGAGTCGAAGCGAACGGTCTTGAGGCAGCGATATCTCGCGATAAGGATACCGCTTGATTAGGTTGCCGCCTTGTAAGGATACCGCCTCGTAAGGATACCGCCGGGGCGAGTATCACCAAACCAAAACGACCTCTGGCGTCTGGAACGCGGGGCATCTGAAAATCAGGTCATTCAAAACTTAGCTAGCTCAGTTCAAGACTCGGCTTAGCAAAATTTAGCACCCCGAAATTTAACGCCCCGAAACTCAGCACTCGAAAAACTTAGCATCGCGACGCGAGTGTTTCGGCCTTTCAAAACAAGGTTCATAGCCCGCATCGAAGGTGCCAAAGGTAGAAGGCATGAGGACGATCGCGCTAGACAATGATTTGTGCGATGTCAGGGAACTGATGCAGATGCTTACTTCGCAGGGGGTGTCTTGTTCGCTATTTTGCTTTGCGGATGCCTCCTCTTTCGGAAAAATGAATCTCATGAACGTCAGCGAATTTCTCGAAACCCACTTCCGTCACTTTAACGCTCGCGAGCTGTTGGCCGCGGCCAAAGCGTACGGCGAATTTGTATCGAGTAAGAACAACGGCCACATGAT
The DNA here is from genome assembly GCF_007859865.1 of Rubripirellula amarantea. Classification (NCBI taxonomy): domain Bacteria; kingdom Pseudomonadati; phylum Planctomycetota; class Planctomycetia; order Pirellulales; family Pirellulaceae; genus Rubripirellula; species Rubripirellula amarantea. The sequence goes on from NZ_SJPI01000001.1 coordinate 2,554,503, forward strand.
GGTGACTTTGGCTGGAGCAATGAGTACCGGTGAGTTGGGGCTTTCGCTGGCGGAAATGATCCGTGCTGGTAAAGTTCACGCCATCACTTGCACCGCTGCGAACCTAGAAGAAGACATCTTCAATCTAGTGGCGCATAACGAATACGAGATTGTCGAAAATTGGCGAGCTCTTTCAGCCGAAGACGAAGTCAAACTTCGTGACCAGGGCTTCAATCGAGTTACCGATACATGCATTCCTGAAACAGTGATGCGCCACCTCGAAGGACGTTTGGTGCCGATGTGGAAAGCGGCCGCAGAAGCCAATGCGGCGAGAATGCCAGTTGAGTTTATGTTCGACCTGCTCGACGACGAGGACTTAGTCCAGCACTACCAAGTGCCGCGAGAGAATAGTTGGGTTGCTGCTGCCAAAGACATGGGGATTCCTGTCTTCACGCCCGGGTTTGAGGATTCGACGCTGGGCAACATTTATGCGGCTCACGTGATTGACGGAAGCGTTCCCAACCACAATGGGATCGCGCCGGGCACGAAACAAATGCAGAAATTGGCCGAGTGGTATCAAGCAACCTGTCCCGATCATCCCATTGGTTTCTTTCAAATCGGTGGCGGCATCGCAGGAGATTTTCCCATTTGCGTGGTGCCGATGCTGATCCAAGACTTGAAGCTCGATATTCCGCTATGGCAATACTTCTGCCAAATCAGTGACGCGGTGACAAGTTACGGTGGCTACAGCGGTGCGGTGCCCAATGAAAAAATCACTTGGTACAAGCTCGAACAAGAATCGCCCAAATTCATGATCCAAAGCGATGCAACGATTTGCGCACCGTTAGTCTTTGCACACGTTCTCGGTTGGTAGCAGGCTAGCCAAGCTGGAACTGGGGGCGGAGTTCAAGCTTTGGTAAGGTCAAGGTTTTGCGGCATCGGCTTCGTTCAACTTTACCCACGCACCGGTCGCTTCACTCTCGCGTGCGGCGGCCAGGACAGCGGCTGCGGAAAAGACGTCATCGATGTCGGTGACGTTACGCAATAGGCTTGTCACGCAGCGATGGAAATTGGTCAACAATTGTTGACCTACCGGCATTTCCGTATCGAGAGATTCCATGTTCCGGCCGGCCTCGTCGAACCAAACCAGGGTCGACGGCAGGTCTAAGAACGCGATCCCCCGTTCGCAACAGATGTGCATCCCCGCTGGCGATCGAAATCCCATGGCTTCTTGCCAAGCCGCCGGGATATAGCTTCCGCAACTAAGCTGAGTTGTTACCGGGGGCGAGTCCTCGGTGCCGGCGAAACCAAGGCTCAACGATCGGTAGTCCGAAGACTCGTTCGACCCATGGGGCCCCGGATCAACGGGATGGGACATTGAAAGCACTTTTGTCGGTTTGCGTCCAACGACATAGCGACACCAATCGATCAGTTCTAACAGTTCGTGGCGGACGGGATCCGCATGGCCGCTAATGCAAGCCGCTTCGGTCTGCAGCATTCGACGGTGGCAAAAAATCATTCGTGGTTTGCCGAGTCGCGTGGCAATTAATTCTTTTAGTCGCAATGTCGCGGGAGCAAAGCGACGGGGGAACTCGGCCATGAACGAAACGCCGGACTCCTCGATCAAGCGTCGGACGTTCTGGTCATTCTGCACGTCCACATCTAGGTCGCCCGCCCAATAGATCGCTTTCCCCGCTTCGCACGCAGCGAGCATCGGTAGCCAGCCCAACCAGGTTTTCTCGAGGATCAACACCGCATCGATATCGCAGCGCGTGATCATCGCGCGGTAGCCGTCGACGGCGTCGGCTTGGAACTCTCCCGCGATGTTCTCGGTTAGTCGTGGAACGGTGGTAAAGACCGCACGCACATCCAAGCGATCTTGCAGCACTCGCAAGGAGGGCCCGTGACGGGTTTTCCAAGCGTCGCCACTTCCAATGAGTCCGACTCGAATTTTCATGGCGTGGAAAGTGAGAAGTGAAAAGGTGCCGCCAGCCATCGTGGTGAATCGTTCGTGATTCTGGGGCTATGTGTACTATTGTGCCGAAAATTTGAAAGTTTTGTGCGGCTGAGCAAAATTTTTACGTGCTCTACAGGCGGGTGGAGCGAAATGACGCACCTCTTTTGGCACGCCTCAACTTGTTCGGGCTCAAAAGCTTAGGTCAATACGCGGCTCGGTTGGCCGGGGGGATCGCAAGAAATTCCAGTTTGCTGTCAATAGCGATTTGGTGATTTTCTGAGTCAAGGACTTGTGAGGCCAAACTCGAGTTCTATACTCCGCCGCAACCTCAGACGCTTTGCGATCCGTAAAGTTTACCCAGACCCCCTAGCGGGGCAGTCTGAGGTTAAAGCCGCTTTCCATGCCTGTTGAACTTGCCGAAGAATTCGGCAATCGAGGGACGAGAAAGCGGTTTGCTGACCAATCTCTGCCGCCACGGAAGGATCTCGTAAGATTCAACCACGTCGGCTGGGTGATAAACCTTTCAACCGCTGTCGCGAGCGAAAGGGCACCGACTGGAGAGGATTGGGCAGTAGGAGCTGAGCTTTCACGTGACCGCCAGTGGTCATCTTTTCTTTTTCAGAGGGAACTCTCTATGGTTTCGTTGCTCTTAGCGCTCGTCCTTTCGGGTGTCACCAGTGAACAACAACTTCAGCAAGATTACGCCGAGGCTTACCAGCAATCGGTGGAACAGCAAAAGCCCTTGATGGTGGTGGTCGGAGCACCTTGGTGTCCGGCTTGCAATGTCTTGAAAGAGACAACCATCACCCCCATGGCCCAAACGGGCGAACTCGATTCGGTCAGCTTGGCCGTAATCAATCGTGATGACGATCCCGAGTTGGTAAAGCAGCTCACCAAGGGAGATAAGATGTTGCCGCAGATCATCGTCTTTACCCAAGACAACGGACAATGGAAACGGCGGAAATTAATGGGTTATCAACCAAAAATGCCTGTCCGTTCTTTGATTCGTCAAGCTCTCGGTGGCTAGGCGTTTCCGCTTGGATGTACCGTGTAAGGTTGCCAACTACCAAGCGTAGTTGCCAGCTTCGAAGTCAGCTCTTGCGGCTAACGGGTGACGTTTGAGCCCCGGTTAGCCCAAGCGGCATCTATAGGCTATCTTTTCGGCTGTTGGGCGAGTATTTCGCTCGCTCAACGCCTAGCCGATTTGACGTGAGTTGATTTGCCAATATGAGTTTTCCAGACTCCCTTTCCCACCTGATTCGTACCGACGAACCTTTGGCGCCTTTAGTGTGGCTGGGGATCGGTGGGCCGGCTCATTATTTTGCTCAGCCGAGTGATAACCAAGAGCTTTCCCAACTGGTGGTTGCCGCGTCGCAAGCGAAATTGCCGGTTCGAGTTTTGGGGAGCGGAAGCAACGTCCTTGTTCGAGAAGCGGGCGTCGATGGGCTTGTGATTTCGCTTGGCCAGATCGCCGGTGGCGACGTTATCGTCGAGGGAACCAAGCTAAGCGTCGGTGCCGGAGTGAAGCTGTCGCACGCGGTCATTGAAGCGGTGGGGGCTGGCCTAGCTGGCCTGGAACACTTAATCGGCATCCCCGGTACCGTCGGTGGTGCAGTCGTGGGCAACGCATCGAGTGGCGGACGCGATATCGGAAGTGCCGTCGAGAGCATTACCGTGCTTGAACCCAGCGGCGAAACGACAACTTTGGCGCAAGAGGAGGTGGGGTTCTCGCACCGCAAAACCTCGCTTTCCGGTGTGACCGTCTTGAGAGTGAATTTTGCGTTGGAAGATCGCGACGTTAGCCAGCTCACCAAACGAATGCAAAAGCTCTGGATCAACCGAAATTCGGCTCGACCCAACGAAGAGCGGCGGATTGCGATGCCGTTCATCGACCCCGATGGGATGCCCGTTCGCGAACTGCTTGATTCGGTTGGCCTTTCCGGGATGCGTGAGGGTGACGTTTCGCTTGATGCCCAGCAGCCTCAATATCTGATTGCCCACGCCGGTGCTACGAGCGATCAGTGTTTGAAGCTGATCGAGCGCGTTCGCGAACAAGTATTGCTTCAGACAGGGATCGACTTGCAGTTGAACCTGCAAATCTGGTAGTTCTTGGCTTTGAAGAGGCTTGTTGTCCCCGCGACGCTGATTCCCCATGGATTCGGATGTTCGGGAGATATAAGACGCCTTCATTTGGCATCACGTGAGTCAGGGATAGGGAGATCAGTGTGGCGATGCGTTCGGAGGAACCGGAATCGAACCGGCCAATTCGCGACGTGCTGCGCCAATTGATCAAGGCTCCAGCGGCTCTCGCTATCATTTGGCCAGCGGTTTTGATTCTTGGCGGCTATCTGGCGTGGCACAAATGGGGTAGCCAGCACGTTGCCCAGCAGTATTTCGGTGTCGAGCTCAGTGCGATTCAAGTCACTCCGCCGCCCAGTTACGTCCGTTCGGATGTTGCCAAATCGGTTTATCAAGACACCGCGATGGACGGCCTGTCGTTGCTCGATCGGACCGCTAGCGCAAAGATTGCTTCCGCGTTTTCGATGCATCCTTGGGTTCGCAACGTTAGCAGTGTTCGAAAGTTGGCAGGCGGCACCATCGATGTCCGTTTGGAATATCGAGAACCCGTTGCGATGACACGTGTGTTCAAACCGCAATACGCCGACCACGAAAAGTACTACTTGCCCGTTGATGGCGACGGCGTACTTCTGCCAAGCGAGGAGTTTTCTCGAAGCGAAACGCGAGATTTCATTCACATCAACGTGCCGGGGGCGGATTCCAATCAACGGCCCGGATCGCGGTTTGGCGATTCGCGAGTGGAAGCGGCTGCCAAGCTTGCCGAAGTTCTCGCTCCCTTTCGCGAGCAAGTTGGCATCAAGAGCATCGATGTCGGCGGCGACCCTCGATTGAGCGAAGTGCCCCAGTTGGAGCTCACCACGCACGATGGGCGACGAATTTGGTGGGGCAGCCCGCCTGGGTTTGAGCCGCCGGGCGAACGCACTACCGAAATGAAACTGCACACCCTGCTTTCCCCGGAACGTGATACGGTTTCCGACTTGCGGATGGCAAGCCGCGCAAAGCCCGAATGAACACGGCTGAGGCTGCTCGCTAGGCGTTTTGATCTTGAGCCACGTTGTGTTCAACGCAGTAGCTTTTGATTTCATCTAGAAACACGTCGCCGTAGTCGGCAAGCTTCTTGGTTCCGATTCCCTTCAGCAAACCAAGTTTCTTTAAATCGCTCGGTCGAGCGATCGCCATTTCCCGCAGCGTTGCATCGCCGAAGACGATGTAGGCGGGCACTTTGGCGCTAGCGGCTAACTGCGAACGGACTTGGCGAAGGCGATCAAAGAGTCCGCGATCCACGCCTTCCCATGAAGCCTCTTTGCCGGCTTTGGATTTACCGGCGCTAGATGCCCGAGACTTGGTTTCGGGGCCGGCTTTGGTTAGTCGAGGTGTGACTTCGCCGCGGATCAATTGCCAACCGGAATCCGACAGCGAAAGCGTTTGGTATTCACCAGTGCGGTTGATAAATCCCTGGGCTACGAGTTGATCGATCCACATACGGATCGCAGCGGAACCCTCGCGAGCCATCAACCCATAAGTGCTTAGTTGGTCGTGCCGAAGATCCGTGATTCGACTTTCTTTGGAACCAATCAAGACTTTCGCAGTGTGAGCGGCACCGAATCGTCGGTTCAGGCGGACGATGCAGGAAAGTATTTTCTGACCGATCACGATGGGAGATTCGGCAAGTTCAATTTCTTCCAGACAAACATCGCAGGCGTCGCAAGAATCCGTCGCGTACTCTTGACCAAAGTATGAAACGATCGCGCGGTGGCGACATACCGCTCCGCTGCACAAGTCGTACATCGCATCAAGTGACGCCACGGCGGCACGAAGTCCGCCCGGTTCGCCCGACATGATCTTCTTCCAGGTCACAAGATCGCCACCTGAGTAAAGCAATACACACTCGCTTTCGAGGCCATCACGTCCAGCGCGACCACTTTCCTGCTGGTAATGTTCAATTGATTTTGGCATCCCCGCGTGAACAACGTATCGGACATTCGACTTGTCGATACCCATACCGAAAGCAACCGTTGCCACGATCACATCGCACTTTTCGTTGATGAACGCATCTTGATTGGCTTGCCGCTTGCCATCGTCCATTCCAGCGTGATAGGGCAACGCCGAGACTCCGTTGGATGTCAATGTCGCGGCAACTCGTTCCACTTCTTTACGGCTGATGCAGTACACGATTCCTGATTCGCCTTGATGGCGATTGACCACTTCCATGACTTGTCCAATGCGTCCCTGGGTTCGCAACATTCGATAGGTCAGATTGGGGCGGTCAAAGTCACCAACTAAGATCTCTGCGTTCTTGAGACCAAGTTGTTCGGCGATGTCATTACGCACGCCTTCCGAAGCGGTGGCCGTGTAGGCATGAACGGCAACGCCCGGGAATTGTTGCTTGAGCGTGCGAAGACCTCGGTACTCGGGCCGAAAGTCGTGGCCCCAGTTGCTGATGCAGTGAGCTTCGTCGATGGCAAAGAAGCTGACTCCCGATGACTTCAAAAAGTCGATCGTGCGCGGCATTAGCAGTCGCTCGGGCGCCATGTAAAGCAATTTAAGTTCGCCCGAACGAATCGAGTTCGCCACGTCGCGTTTGTCTTGTTCACTTTGAGTGCTGTTGACGAAGGCAGCTTCAATTCCGCAGGTACGTAGAGCGTCGACTTGATCTTTCATCAACGAAATCAGCGGCGAAACAACGACCGCCAATCCATCCATGCACATGGCAGGAACCTGAAAGCAGATCGATTTACCGCCCCCGGTTGGCAACACGGTGAGTGAGTCTCGTCGTTGAAGCACCGCGGAAACCGACTCGGCTTGCAACGGTCGAAAGGACTCGTAACCCCAATATTGCTTGAGGACTTCAGTTGCGATCGAAGGCACAGGTGGCGATGAAGGCATTCTCGTTTCGGTTTTCGTTTCGATTTCCGTTGAGATTGTCGACACCGCTTGTTTTCCTTGTTCCTCGGCAGCTTTAGATAAGCAGCGATCTCTCCTCGTTTAGTTCACCGGTCTAGTTATCACGAGGTCGGTCGCTCGAGGCAAGTCTCGCGAAGGATCAATGTTGTCCCCGTTACCTATTCATCGAGCAAAATCGTTGATCGAGCAACGGCGTACAAAGCGACGGTGCAGAGTGTCTGCTTCGTCATTCAGCGCAAAATGGTTATTGAGTGCATTGATCGGCTAGACAGAATCGCACTTCTCGGGCATCAAAGGACATCTCTAATGTTTCTACTCCTTTTTTCAATCAATTAGCATGACGCAAGCGACTCTCACTTCGAAATCAGCAACAAAGAAACCCTTGGCCAAGAAGGCCCCGGTCAAAAAAACGTTGGTGAAGAAAGCAGCAGCTACCAAACCGGCAGCAACCAAAACGGCGGCTAAGAAGTCAGCGACGGGGAAATCGGTAAAGAAATCCAAACAAGTAGAGCTTGGCGATTGGTACGACTATCCGCAGTACTTCGACATGCTCTTTCGCGATGAAACCGCTGAAGAGGTCGCGTTTTTCGAAAAGGCGTTTGCTAAGTATGCCAATGGCGACATCAAGCGATTGCTTGAACCAGGTTGCGGATCGGGCCGATTGGTCGCAGCGATGGCTCGCAAGGGCTACGACGTCACGGGACTTGATCTAAGTCCTGCGATGCTGAAGTATCTTGACGCTCGCATCAAACGTGGCAATTTGTCTGCTACCACCGTGCATGGCGACATGACACAGATGCAATTTGACGAGAAGTTTGACGCCGCGTTCTGCACCTTTAATACGTTCCGCCATCTTCTGGATGAGAAAACAGCAATCAAGCATCTTCAGAACGTGGGCGAAGTCATTCGCGAAGGTGGGCTGTACATCCTAGGTTTTCACATCATTCCCGATGATGCGGATCCCGAATGCACCGAACGTTGGTACGCATCGCACGGCGGTACGGATGTCAAAGGTGTTTTGAAGGTTATCGACTTCAATCGGCGTAAGCGAGAAGAGATGCTTCGGGTGACCATCAACGCCAAGATGCGATCGGGCAAGAAGCAACGAGTCGCCAGCGAGTTTTCGCTGCGTGTTTACACGGTGCCTCAAGTGAAAAGTCTGTTTCGCAAGATTTCGGACGTCTGGGAAATCGCTGAGGTTTTCGATTTCGACTACGACATCGACAAGACGCGGGAGTTCGACGACGACCTAACCGATGCGTTGTTCGTACTTCGCCGTCGCTAACGTCGTGTTGGCTATGAACTATTTCGGCGTCTTTCGCCGATAGCTCGCGATAGGTTCGGGGCGATCTTCCCCGACCAATAGTATTGCAGCAGCCAAGGCACGAGCACGATGCCTAGCTTCAACGCGGCAGGTCCTATCTCGCTGTAAACCCACAACGCTGTAAACCCACAACGCGTTAAACCGTGACCCAAAACGCTTGGTCCTGCTGGCGATACTTTGCCTTAAGCAAGTCCGCAAGTCTCGGCCAACCAAGCTCGGGAAACCGAGCTCAAGAAACTGATCGCAATTGACCCAGTTCAAGAAACTAAACTCAGCCAACTGAGCCGGGCTCAGTCCCACCACCATTGGCCGTCAGCTAGATCGGATGGGCCGTTAGCGGTTTTGGTGGCCACGGTTTCACCCTTGGTGTCGATCGTCAGGCGATCTTTATTGAGGGCAAGTTTGGGTTGCATTTGCACTCCACCACCCAACGGCGTCATCAGCTTGCTACCTCGCCAGACAGCATTGACTGCGGTTTCAACTTGCTCGGGTGCAGTGTATCGCTCGACGGAAAGCTGGGATTCATCCATCAACACGCCAGCGTCCCAGTTGGCTTGGGTGTAAAAATCTTGTTGCTGGATATAGGCAGCCGCAATTGCAACGTCGATGAGTTGGCGAAGTTCACCGTAGATGCGAACTCGGCTGGCAATCAGGTTGAAATTATCCGTGAAATCTTGGCAGAACGCTTGGCTAGCTTTGTTCACTCGGCCGCCCTTAATGCGTTGTCCGCCTGCCGCCACTCGTTCGTTGGCTCCCACCAATTGAACGCCTCTCTCTTTAATTTTCATCGCGAGTCCGTCTTCGCTGACTGCGACACCGTCGTAGTTGGGTTGGAAGTACCAACGTTCCATGGCATTGGAATTGACCATGTTTGGGTTGGCTCGATCAACATAGCTGGCCATTTTGATTGGCAAGCGTTCTAGGCCGATACCAATCAACTTCATTCGATAATCGGCTTCCACCAATACACGAGCGAAGTGGGTCGTGTCGGGGACTCCGCGAAAGGTCACCTTTTGAAGTCCAAGATTGTCTTTTAGGCCTGCAGCGAGTCGCTCGGCATCCGAAGGTCGAACATTGCCGCGAACCGAAGCCAAGAAGTTTTGCATTTGTTGCAGGCCTTCCGCGGTCGGATCGATCGAAACACTGATCACCGAAGTGGCATTCGCACCGGGGGCGTACGCTCGCATCGCCGTTACCAAGTCTTCGAGCAGAACAACAGGGCGTCCGCTTTTCATGCCGATCAATCGATCGGTGGGGTCCGCAAAGAATCCTTCGGATGGACCAGCGATGACGATGTCGCCGGATTCAGGATAGAAGAACACGTACTGAACCGACGTCAGGCCGGCGAGAGCTTGCATTTCTTCAGTGGGCATGTTGCCCGTTTCGAGTTGCTTGGCAATTGCCTTTTCAAGACGGTTCAGCGAAATCTTTCGCATGCCGCTAGCTCGCATCACATCAGCATCGCCACGGCGTTCGACGGCCCGCGCTGCGTTGAAGCGTTCTTTGGCCAAACGCGGATCAAACTGCTTAACTTTAAGCACCCCCGCAGCATCGACATCGATACCCGCGATCGGATTACCGATCAGAATCGTCTCTTGATCGCCGCCGCCATCATCCTGAGCGAATGCGGAGCCGTTGGGGACCAGGACGCAGGAAAACATTGCCAAAGCAGCGAGAGCTGTGAACGAGGCAAAGCGACGAATTTGATTCATGAGAATGACTGGTCTGGATGTGACGGGTCGGGAAAGGTAGGGGCGAAGGATGGAATCATCCCCGGAAACAGCCCTAGATTCACCCCTGACGATAATCGCCAACGAGGCTTTCATCAACAAATACACCTCACGATCGTCAAATCATTAGGTCTGGGATCGACTTTGCGGGGCCGCCCAAACCAGTCGTGACGGCTGTGACGGCTGGAATCATGGGAAACCCGCCATTTGAAGCCCTCCCCGCTACCTCAACCTTGGTCTAGAATCGCCGCCAAAGAGTGCGAAGCGAGCTCCGCCAACCGGGGCCACCTACCACCCGCTCGCGGCGATACACTGCCGATGGCAAAACTTTCGAAGCCGAGTGGCTTCGAGCTGAACAAAGACAATTTTACTCCAACCCTTGGAACGTTCTGATGAGTGGCGACTGCGATTTTGGTCTGATTGGATTGGCTGTGATGGGTGAAAACCTAGCCCTGAACGTGGAAAGCCGTGGCTATAAAGTCGCCGTTTACAACCGCACAACGTCCAAGGTTGACGACCTGATGGCTGGTCGGGCCAAAGGTAAGAACTTTGTGGGCACGCATTCGATCGAAGAATTCGTCAAAGCCGTCAAACGTCCTCGCAAATTGATGATGTTGGTCAAAGCCGGACCTGCGGTTGATGCCCTGATTGAGCAATTGCTGCCTTATTGTGAGCCGGGTGACATCATCATCGACGGCGGTAACGAGCAATACCAAAACACCGAACGTCGTACCAAGCAGGTCGAAGCCGCTGGACTACTGTACGTCGGTTGCGGCGTTTCGGGCGGTGAAGAGGGCGCCTTGAAGGGGCCAAGCCTGATGCCCGGTGGAAGCAAAGAAGCATGGCCTCACATCAAGGAAATGTTTCAATCGATCGCTGCCAAAGTCGGACCGAATAACGACATTCCTTGCTGCGAATGGCTTGGCAGCGGTGGAGCAGGTAACTACGTCAAGATGGTTCACAATGGCATCGAGTACGGCGATATGCAGTTGATCTGCGAAGCCTATCAATTGCTTCACGAGCTCGGTGGGCTCACCAACGATGAACTTTACGATGTATTTGACGATTGGAATCGTGGTGATTTGCAGAGTTATCTGATCGAAATCAGCCGGGACATCTTCAGCGTCAAAGATGACCAAGGGGGCGATGGTTACTTGGTCGATAAGATCTTGGATGTTGCTGGTGCCAAAGGAACGGGCAAGTGGATGAGCCAGCTTGCGCTTGATCTCGGTGTGCCTAGCACCCTGGTCACCACCGCCGTGTTCGCTCGCGGATTGTCGGCTCAAAAAGAAGCCCGTACCCGCGCTTCGAAGACGCTTAATGGCCCGTCGGCATCTTCAAATCCAGAAATGCAAGCGATCGCCAAGTCGCTCGTTGGCGACCGCGCAGAGCTCGTTGAAGCCGTTCGTCAGGCGTTGTATGCCTCCAAGATTGTTTCGTACGCTCAAGGCTTTGTGCAGTTGCAGGCCGCATCAGCCGAGCATGGTTGGGGACTCGATTACGGTGCGGCGGCGCTACTGTGGCGAGGAGGCTGCATCATTCGTGCTCAGTTTCTTGATCGGATCAAGGAAGCCTTCGACAAGGATCCAAACCTTGAAAACCTGTTGCTCGACAAGTTCTTTGAAGACGCCGTTGAAAACAGCCAAGAAAAGTGGCGCAAAGTCGTGGCCATCGCTTCGATCATGGGCATCCCCGTGCCAGCGTTCAGCACCGCCTTGTGCTACTACGATGGCTACCGCATGGAACGTCTGCCCGCGAACATGTTGCAAGCTCAACGTGACTACTTCGGTGCCCACACGTATCAGCGAACGGACATGGAAGGCACGTTCCACAGCGAGTGGATTCAGCTTCGCAAAGAACCCAAAGCGTAGTTCCTACTGGTCTACTGGATCATTGACCTACTGGCTCACTCGTCGACCACATCCCCGACATTCAATTGGCCATGCAGGTCAATGATGATGCCGCGGATGCGGAGCACATCGCCGCTGCTGATGCTCCCTTTACCGGCTCTGATCGTGACGCCAGCTTCGATGGTCAATGAATTGGCCGAACTGATCGAGTGCCCGCTAACGGCGATGTCGTCGTTAGGGTTGGGGTCGAACTGAGCAAGAACCACGGTGCCGGTGCCCAGCAGGTGAGAGAGCTTTTCGTCAGAGGGACGGTCGTCGTCCGTGAGCGCTAAAAACGTGCTTTGATCTACCAGCGTTAGCGTTGAGTTAAGCTGCAAATCACCGTCAACCACTAAGCCAACCCGGAAGCTCTCGCTGGGAAGGTTTTGCACAAACAACGGGATGTTAATCGTCGGATTGTTGAGGCCAAGGCCGTTCGTATACAGCACCGAACCCTCGGTCCCGTCGATCACGACGCTATCCAAATCGGAATCAACTGAGTGCAGGTAGAGCCGCCCGGCTTGCGGTGTGAGGTCGATGCGCCCAGGGCTGGTCACGTAGTGGCGAAGGTGAATGATCGCTCCGGCTTCGCTGGCAAGTGGACCCGCATGAACGATTTGGCCGATCGTCCCGCTTTGACCACCCAACGTGATGTCGGGGCCGGCGCTTATCGAACTCGTATTCGCACCCGTGATGATGTGCACGCTGTCAACGAGGTCCGAACGGTTGATGGAGGGGCCAAACAAGATTGCCCCGTTACCCGTCAGTTCGACCACCTTGTCGTCGTCGCCCATATTTTGGAACTGAATTCTGGAGTTCGCAGGTTGCAAATCACCGCGGACTTCTGTGTCCTCATCACCGATCATGGTGAAGGTGGAGTTCAGCTCCATCCGTTCAGCAACGAGGAGAACGCCTCCGAGCATTCGAACAGGCAAGTTCAGAGTCACGTCAGTCAGCCGATCGAAACCCAGTGTATCAAGGTCAAAGCCGTCTCCTGGAAACCCCAGATCGGCATAGGGGTGTATGACAATGTCGCTGTTCTCGATGCCGTTGACGGTGATGCTTTCGAGTTCGCCAGCCAGAACGGTTCCATCGCGTGAATCAATCGTGATCGAATCGCCATCTCCTGATAGCTTGCCAATCGCTATCGTGCCGTCGTCAGTGACCGTGATTGAGCCAGCGTAGGTCGCTTCCCCGCCGAAGAGTCCATTGCGGCCGCTAATGGTAATCCTGGGATCGAGTGTCCCACCCTTCAGGTCTGCCTTGAAGAGATTGCCAAATGGCTTGGTCGTATCACCTGCGAAAATGATGGCACCATCCCCCACAACGGGCTCAGTCCCTGTCAGTAGCACCTGAGCGCGATCTGTATCGTCGCCAAGCAGCGTGATATCACCGCTGATCGTTGTGCTGCCTGCGGTTGCGCTCCCGGAGAGCTCCAGAATCGCTCCCGCTTCGACGTGAATGTCCAGCATCAGTTCTGCCGCGTTCCAACGTTGGTCATCGAGGACACTGATCACGGAATTGCCAATGCCCGACACCTTCAAGTTGTCCAATGGGTCGTCGATCGTGACCGCACCATCGATCGAGTTAACGCGAAAGCCCTCCCTCGTGGCGATGTGGCGCAAAACGATGCTAGTGTCCGCGTCTCCGACCACCGTCCCGCTGAAGTCTAAGTCGGCGCCGAGGGAGCCCAGGAAGGTTCCCACGTTTCCGCGAACTGTGATTCCTGAGCCAATCGCTACCTCTTGGGGGAGGTTCTGGCTGCCGACTACCATGTCGATACGTTGCTGCAACGGATCAGTGGTTGATCCTGCAAATACGATCTCACCGTCGCCATCAAGGTTGACGCTCCCTTCCAAGCTGATCCTCGCAAGGCTCTCGTCCGTTCCCTCGATTGTTAAAACGCTGTTGAGTGTCGCATTTTCATGGAGTCTGAGTGTATCGGTGACCAACACTCTCGACTGAATGCTGACGTTGGTTAGCAACGCACGGTCTCGAAACTCGATCGGGGCCGAGCCTCGATTCACCAGTGTCGTGTTCGCATGCGAATCGAGCTGGACGAGGCCAATGGGCGTGTCGATTCGAAGGTCAACCAAGCCGGTTTCGCTGCCCAATCCCGATATTTCAATGCTCCGCTCACCGCTTTCGTCGGCCTCACGACCATCGTCCACCAGTCGAGCTCGCAGGTTGATCGGGTTGTCCACGCCCGCCTCGACGCTTCCCCGGCTTCCACGAACGGTCAGTGTGTCGGCGATGTCAACGTAACCCTGACCACGAGAAATAATGCGGCTGCTTCGTGAATCAGCCCCGACAAGTTCAAAGATTCCTCGCCCGGTGACTTGTTGCGATTCACCAAAGCTGACGGTCGCGGGCGATTGCACCGATTCGCCTGCGATTTCGATCGTGCTGTTGAGCTCAACGCCACCGGAAACGAGTAATGTTCCACCGTTTCCAACTTGGATCGGTACTTCGACGAGCCCGTTGTCGATGCGCATCAAGCCATCTTCAACCACGATGCGACCGTCGCCGGTGCGGGATGTGTAAAGCACGTCGCTGGCCGCCGAGCCGTTGGAAATCCGCAGTGTTCCGCGGTCGACGGAAATCGTCTTGGCTTGGAAATTACTGTTCGATCGCAATTCACCGCGAAGCGTTAGGTGCTCAATCGTTACTAAGTTTGCGATGGGACCTTCGACGATCACCCCATCGGGAACATCGATCAAAACCACATCATCTTCACTAGGGACTTCGCCGGATTGCCAATTCTCGGCATCGCCCCAATCGCCACCCGCCGTGTTGGTCCAAATCGCGGTCGGGGTCAGGAAACTGAGCGGAATGCTGCGGATTTCATTGCCAACGGCGTTACCGGCGGGAGTTGCAATGCGTGATTCGTCGACGCGCAGTTCGAAGTTCCCTGCCGGAATAGCCTGGTCAAAGTTGACAATGAATCCTTGGTCCACCGACGAACGCTCAATCTGGGAAGGACGAAAAACTCGCGATGCATCCGAGGAATCGACCAGCGAAATGCTCTCGAGATCAAGAAACAATGCTTCGCCTGGCGTCGTCACCTGCACTGCGATCGTGGAATCGCCCACCAACACCGATCGTTTGGGAAGAACATCAAGCAGTTCGGGAACTCTGCGATCCACCGTTAGCGTGAATTCGATCGGTTCACTGTGAGGACCTGAGATCGCGATGCGAATCGGATGATCTCCATCAGGCAATTCTTCACCGTAAAATTCATCGATTTGGTCGCTCGTAAAAGTCACATGGTTGTCCACGATCCAATCAGTGATGTCATGTGTTGTGGCCGAGTCGTCACCGATGCGAAGGCTGACGGTCTCATCGCCCAATTCCCCAATTGAAACGTCAATCGCGAGGGCGTAGTGGTTCGTTTTTAAATCAAATTCAAGACCGGGCTGTGTCGTTGCGCTGCCCCGAGGCAATGAATCTTGCAGCAGGGTAACGGCGATCGTGGGACTGTTGCTGCCCAGGCGATTGATCACCCTCAGAGCATCCAAAGCCGTCCCCAGTCCATCGTTGTTGACGTCGACAAAGTTGCCCACGTTGTCCGATGGGTCCGCTTTACCGTCTTCTCATCGAGCCAACGCGTTAATGATTCGCAGGGCATCCAGGGCCGAAACCGAGCCATCTCGCGACACGTCCAACGGCTGCAGAACATTCGTTCCAAATGGCGAAGCGGCTAATAAACATCGCTTTTCAAGGTTCTCGAAACCGGCCAAACGCAGGGGCGACTGTTTTGGTTTAATGCGTTTCGGGACGAGTTTCTTGCCGCGGAAATGAGAAGGCATGTGAAGACTTTCGCGAGCGATCGAAGAGAGTGTTCCGCCCGAGTCTAGTCGCCATGCCCGTTGATGCCACCCTGAAGGAGGGGCCTTCTTCGAGGTTGCTGATTTAGCTGGATAGTATGTTCAGGAATCTGACAAAGGCACCGCCATCACGTTCGTCGCGATGTGAGGTTGCCGTCTTAAGTAGGCTGCCAATGGCGTCTCGGAAGGCGGCATTGCTGACGTCATCTCGCTTAGCGATCTTATTTAGATTCACGTAAAGGTTCTCAGCATCAGCGGCGTCGGGAACGGATCCGCTAAGGCAGCCTTTCAGGGCAGCGATGACGCTAACATCCGCTAAAACGTGACGCCCTCGAGGCCTTAAGATCTCACTAACGCACAGCCCCGCAACGTCGGGCTCGTCGGCCGTGGTGCTTACATCGGCACCTGTTTCCGCCGACGCTAGAGTGGAATCGGGGCGACGGGCACGGCGACGATCCGCCGCTTTGAGTTTCCGTTTAAGGTTTTCGTTCTTGGCCATTGTTTGATTCCTCTGGGCACTCAAGAAGCTCATTGGTTGCTTCTTGGCGAGGTCAAACTAACCGCAACGCTTGGCCAAGACACCCGGTTTTTCCAGTAGCGGGGTGCACGGCCTGAGGTTGATCCCTCAGCCGCCCCTAGGGGCGGATCGAATAGAAGGGAAGGATCAAATAGAAGCGGAACGATGAAAGAAAGCGGCAGACCAGTGCTGGCAGACCAGTGCTGGCGGACCAGTGCTGGCGAACCAGTGCTGGCGAACTGAGTTCGCAAACCTGAGTTCGCAAACCTGAGTTCGCAAATCAAAGTTCGCCGAGCAGAGTTCGCCAAGCAGGACTGGTGGCGGTCAACGACTTGGCCGACCGCGAGTGGATTGCCGCACGCCAGCCCGGTGCTTATTTCTTCTTGAGCATCTCGTCGATTTCATTCGGCAATTCATCGGCTCGGACGTTGTGGCGTACCACTTTGCCGGCGGCGTCGATTAGCAACGTCGTTGGCAACGTTTGAACCCCCAGCGACTTGGCCAAACCACTGTCCTCAAGTCCACCGGGTTCGAAAAGTTGCACCCAAGGAAGTGACGATTCCTTAAGGAATTCTGATGCCGTTTCGCGTGTACCGTCCACGTTGACGCCAACGATTTGCAGTCCTGCCCGCTTGTAGCTGGCCTGCAATCGCCGCAACAATTTCATGTCCTGTTTGCATGGTTCACACCATGTGGCCCAGTAGTGAATCACTACCGGTTTGCCGCGAAGAGCCGACAATTTGAACGTTTTGCCATCCATCGTGTCGCCTTCGAGCTCGATTCGTTGCCCTACCGATTCGAGGCGGCGGACTGCCCCTAAAGCCTTCTCGCCGGCGTCGGTACCACGGAAATTAGCTGCGACCTTCTTGTAGTAATTGAGGGCTTCGCTTTCCTTGTCCTCAAATTCCTTGCTGAGCGCCATTTGCAACCAAGCGCGAGCGGCTTCGGGGGTTCGCGGGTAGCGATCAACGAACCCATTCAATGCGTCGAGGTACCATTCTTGCACCTTGGCGAAATCAGCTTCGGGCGTTTGGCGAACAACGTATTCAGCGTTGATTGCTTCGTAATCAGCGTAAGCCTGCAGCATTTCGCTGTCTCCGGCTTGCTTGCGAGCAATACCGCGAAGGCGACCGACGCCATCGGGGTACTGCCCACTTTGAACTGCCACCGAAAGCGTGTCGACGAGCTGGCGAACCCATGTATCTCGCTCGGTTTCGTCGGGCGCTGCTGCGATCAGAGCTTCAATCACATCGGACCGCTGAGCGTGAAGCTTTTCGATATCGTCCTTTTGGTCAGTCGTCGAAAACTTTTGGTCAATCGCTTCGAGTTGCGAGACCAATCGCTGGGTTTGTTCGCCCATCGCTGAATCGCCGGCATTGCCTGGGCGAACGGCGCCGGGAGTAAAGAAATTGCCCGTGGTTTGAGCAATCGCTTCGCCATCGGCACTTAATGATGGCAGCTCGACCAAACGCCATGCATCGCCCACTTGGATCAGCGTTCCCACCATCAACTGACCGCTCTTTTCGTCCTGTTCGTACATCGCGACGGAATTTTCGTAGACCAATACATCCTTGGTCGATCCGTCGGTTCCCGCTGGCACCACACCTGGTTTTGAGGCGGCGAATTGAACCCATTTTGCATTCGGCCCGACCGCTTTTTGCCGCTTGGCGAGTTCGCGAAAATCCTTGGCCGCCCGCCCTGATTTAGCTGTGAGTTGGCCCGTCTTGGTGCGTCCCAATCCGAGCGATTTGATCTCCGATTCGTCGATCAATATCGCGGCAAATCGAGCCGGGGCGCTGTCCCGAAGGGAGGCAACAAGCTCGGCGGAAACCTCTTCGGCCGAGATCTGTTTCCAGCGATCGATGCGACCATCCTCGTCATCATCGAGTCCCCAACGACTGCCGCCGGTACCGAGCCAACGGTACTGGTCCGCTTTGTTGTCGTAGTCCTCGTCGATGTCGCGATAGACCTCAACGCCGTACTTGTAGTAACTCCAAAGGTCAATTTTGCTGTCCCCGTTGGTGTCAGCAAAACGGCGTAACATCGAGCCATCCGGCCCAACCACAACCCAACCGGACGTGTTTTTTTCGTCGATGTTTTGCACCACGCATCGTTTTGCATCGGCACTGGAAACCTTTTCGTAGTCCACGTCGGCCTGGACGGGTTCTAATTTCAAGGCCGTTTCCGCACTCGGTGTGGCAGCGTGGGCGGTTGAATAGGTGAGTGTTGCAACAGCGATCGCCGTCAAAAGACTGCGTGAAAAGCGGCCTCGACGCGAGGCGGGTGCCAGTGAAGTGTCGTCGTACTGTGAATTCAAATGATCCGTCATCAGGCTTCAGGGTCCAGTGATTAAGTGAGGTGGGGAGCAAAGGGAAGGCAGTTATCGATTGCCAATTCACAATTCGCCCATTCATGATTTGCTTGCGAGTTTCATTGTGGCGAACCTTGCCTTCCAAGCAAATGTCGATTTTTATGGGGTGCAGAAAACGCGATCAATTGCCGATAAGTCATCTTCGCCCGGTCCACTGATCGTTAACATCGGTGTACCAAGGCAACGGTTTTTTGGCGACGAAGCGAAAAATGTGGCTTGGCTTCCCTTTACAGCGAACCAAGTTTTCGTAAGATTCGTCGCTCTGATTTGAGCCGAGGATGGCAAACGCCCATTCGCGGAGATCAAGTTGGGGCGTATAGCTCAGTTGGTTAGAGCGCGTCGCTGATAACGACGAGGTCCCAGATTCGAGTTCTGGTACGCCCATTAAAGGAAACATGGCTGAGGTTTCAGCAAACAGGTCTTTCCCTGTTGCCTGAAAACTGTATCCTGTCGCCTTACCTTCGGGGGTATAGCTCAGTTGGGAGAGCGCCTGCTTTGCAAGCAGGATGTCGTCGGTTCAAGTCCGTCTACCTCCACTTTAAGTCTCGCACCTGTCGCATGGTGCGAGCGAAAAAGTAGGCACCAAACATTTGGTGCTTTTCTTTTTGGAAATGTCGCGATTGGTTCTTGCGGAAGCCGCTCCAATTTGCAATGTTTCGCGACCCGAGAAAACGACGTGAAGAATTCACGATAACTTCTCGGGGGCCGGAAGTCTCATCTCCGAATTCGGAATCATGAGGCTCCCAAGAAGAGGTTAAGAAAGTTTTTGACTTTCTTGTGAAGACTCGGTTGACGGCCTTGAACGCCGACTGTATTCTTCGCCTCCCACTTGGGAAAAACGTCACGCAGGTGACCGAATGTGTCTCTCGCTCAGTCAGAGCAAATGAGATGCCTTCGGCTGCTTACGAGCGGCGTCCTGAGTCCTCCCGGATAACCTTCGGCGGCTCAGAACTGATATTTTACAATTTGGTTGTTTGGTAATTGGCATCTGAATAAAGAGCAACGCAGCTCTGATCGGATGAGTCATCGCTTCGGTGGTGTGCTTGTTTGTGAAGAGGTGTCTTGCAAGTTCTTTAGAAGCGTCGCCAGCGAAGTTTGTTTCGCATTGTTTGCCAGAGTGGATTCGTTTGCTTCGGTGAGTTTTGTGAAGTGGATGGTTGTTGGTGATTTGAATTCGAATCAAGGATTCTGTGCGAGTTGTCGATCGCGATCTTCCCTGCAGCTTGCTGTTGGGTTTTGAAGAGATTGGCAACGAATGTGATATCGTTAGTAACTAACTGATTGAAGTTCATGATTCAGGTTGAATGGCTGGCTTTGGTTTTCCAAGGTGAGTTGTTTTGTCTGAGTTCGGGATTTCGACGGCCAAGTTACCAAGGGCACATGGGGGATGTCTTGGCATTAAGAGAATGAAGGGCGTGGAAGTCTGCGAAATGCCTGGGGGAGCTGACAAACAAGCAATGATCCCGGGGTTCCCAACTGCTGCCGACTGAATACATAGGTCGGTTAGTAACAACCTGGTGAACTGAAACATCTAAGTAACCAGAGGAAGAGAAAGAAAAATCGATTCCGTTAGTAGCGGCGAGCGAAAGCGGAAGAGCCCAAACCGCGGAGGTTTCCTCTGCGGGGTTGTAGGACTCCAATATCTGATTGTGAATGGCTAGCAGAAGATTCTGGAAAGTTTCGTCATAGAGGGTGACAATCCCGTATGCGAAAGTTTATTCACACGGTAGGAGCACCTGAGTAGGTCTGGTCACGTGAAACCCAGACTGAATCTACGGGGACCATCCCGTAAGGCTAAATACTCCTTAATGACCGATAGCGTACCAGTAGCGTGAGTGAATGGTGAGAAGAACCCCTGCTAGGGGAGGAATGTGAACCTGAAACCATGTGCCTACAAGCGGTCGGAGCTCTATGGGTACTTGTACCAATGAGTGACGGCGTGCCTTTTGCATAATGATCCGGCGAGTTGTGGTATGCGGCTTGGTTAAGTTCTTACGGAACGTAGCCCAAGGGAAACCGAGTCTTAATAGGGCGAATACGTCGTATGCTGCAGACGCGAAAGCTGTGTGATCTACCCATGAGCAGGTTGAAGCGCGGGTTAAACTGCGTGGAGGACCGAACCCACTTAGGTTGAAAACTGAGGGGATGACTTGTGGGGAGGACTGAAAGTGTAATCAAACCAGCAGATAGCTCGTTCTCTCCGAAATATCTTGAGGGATAGCGTCGAGTTAACTATGCACCGGGGGTAGAGAGACTGAATCGGATGGGGGCCCTTCCCGGGGTACCCCACCGAACCAAACTCCGAATACCGGTGTAACTACCTCGGCAGTCAGTCCCTGGGGGATAAGCTCCAGGGTCGAGAGGGAAACAACCCAGATCGCCTGCTAAGGTCCCGAAGGACCACTTAGTCACTAAGGAAGTTGAAATGCTGTGACAGCTGGGATGTTGGCTTAGAAGCAGCCACCATTTAAAAAGTGCGTAACAGCTTACCAGTCGAGCATTTCTGCGCCGATAATGAACGGGAGTAAGTGGTACACCGAAGCAGCGGATTGTAGATTTATCTACAGTGGTAGGAGAGCGCCGATAGACATATACAAGCCATACGGTAACGAGTGGTGTCGGGTCTATCGGGTGATTATGCCGGAATGAGTAACGATAAAACAGGTGAGAATCCTGTTCGCCGAAAGCCTAAGGTTTCCTGGGGAAGGCAATTCCGCCCAGGGTTAGCCGGTACCTTACCCGAGGCCGAAGGGCGTAGGGGATGGATAGAAGGTCAATATTCCTTCGCCGGTTGTGTATACGATGTGGGGACGGCGTCCAGAAAGTGAGCGGTACGATTAGAAATGTCCGTAGCGAACGCTGAGGCATGGAGGGTTAAAATACTCCTGTCCGCCAAGGCATAGCTCGAGAGCATCTAAGTTCTCGAAGTCATTGGAAGGACGTCCAAGAAAAGCCACTAGTTTAAGCAACTGACCGTACTAAAACTGACACAGGTAGGCGAGATGAGAATTCTAAGGCGCTCGGGAGAACGGTGGTTAAGGAACTCTGCAAAATGGCCCCGTAAGTTCGCGATAAGGGGCGCCTCTTTTGGTTTACGCTGAGAGAGGCCACAGAAAATCGGCTCTAACGACTGTTTATCAAAAACACAGGTCTCTGCTAACACGCAAGTGGATGTATAGAGACTGACGCCTGCCCGGTGTTGGTAGGTTAAGGAAGACGGTTAGCGTAAGCGAAGCTGGCGACCGAAGCCCCAATAAACGGCGGCCCTAACTATGAGGGTCCTAAGGTAGCGAAGTTCCTTGTCGGGTAAGTTCCGACCTGCATGAAAGGCGTAACGATTTGAGCACTGTCTCAACCACCGACCCGGTGAAATTGTAGTTGTGGTGAAGATGCCACATACCCGCGGTTAGACGGAAAGACCCCGTGAACCTTTACTGTAGGCTGCTATTGGGTTGAGTCATGTTCTGTGTAGGATAGCTGGGAGACTTTGAGATCGGCACGCTAGTGTCGAAGGAGTCGTTGTTGAAATACCAGCCTGGTCATGATTTAATTCTAACTTTGATCCCCTGAATCGGGGCAAAGAACAGTGGCAGTCGGGCAGTTTGACTGGGGCGGTCTCCTCCCAAAGAGTAACGGAGGAGTGCAATGGTACACTCAGCATGGTCGGTAATCATGCGTAGAGCGTAAAGGTATAAGTGTGCTTGACTGCGAGACCCATAAGTCGAGCAGGTACGAAAGTAGGTCTTAGTGATCCGGTAATCCCGAATGGAAGGGTTATCGCTCATCAGATAAAAGGTACTCCGGGGATAACAGGCTTATCGCATCCGAGCGTCCACAGCGGCGATGCGGTTTGGCACCTCGATGTCGGCTCATCACATCCTGGGGGTGTAGAAGCTCCCAAGGGTTTGGCTGTTCGCCAATGAAAGTGGTACGTGAGCTGGGTTCAGACCGTCGTGAGACAGGTCGGTCCCTATCTGCCGTGGGCGTTCAAAACTTGAAGAGGTTCAACTTTAGTACGAGAGGATTTAGTTGGACGAAGCTCTGGTGTACCAGTTGTCGCGCTAGCGGCACGGCTGGATAGCTAACTTCGGAAAGGATAAACGCTGAAAGCATCTAAGCGTGAAGCCCGCTCTGAGATTAGGTTTTGTAAGTCATTGCGACGAAAGCCCCCAAGAAGACGACTTGGTTGATAGGCTGGACGTGTAAGCACGGTAACGTGTTAAGCTAACCAGTACTAACGGGCGAAGATTTGGCCGTCGATATCCCGCACTCTGACAGCTCCTTTATTGGAGTTTCCTTGTCGAGTTCAGATTAAGACGCGTCTAAAAGATTGAGATTCAGTAACCGCATCACACTGTCTTCGGACTTGTGTGCTACCAATTACCAAGCAACACGGCTTGCCAGTGGTGAAATACCTGCTGGCAAGTCTTTCCGGCGACCATATCGCAAAGGTTCTACCTGTTCCCATCCCGAACACAGAAGTCAAGCTTTGTGAGCCGATGATAGTGCCCACCAGCGTGAAAGTAGGTATTGCCGGATTTTTAAAGACCCCTTTGTCGTAGCCGACAAAGGGGTTTTTTTTTGGACTGAACTGAACAGTCTGTTTATTGACCAGCGCCCATTCAACAGTGCTGCCACACCCCCATTTACCCAGCAAGAATAGTATGTCCGATCTCAATCATGGTCCCGCCGATGATCTCGAAGTTGCCTCCCCTGGTGCAATCGATGATTCTGCATCAAGCGATTTCCAAACCACTGAATCGGGTTTGATGTATCGCATTCTTCGCGAAGGAGACGATCAAAACCCTTCGGAAAGTGATCGCGTCGAGGTGCATTACAAAGGTTGGCTCGATGACGAATCAATCTTCGACAGTTCTTACCGTCGCGGCGAAACGATTGCGTTCCCTCTCAATGGTGTGATTCCCGGTTGGACAGAAGGAATGCAGCTCGTTGGAAAGGGTGGAATGATCGAATTGCAGATCCCTTCGAGTCTAGGTTATGGACCTCGCGGAATGCCTCCAGTCATACCAGGCGGTGCTCAACTTCATTTCCTCGTTGAGTTAATTGATATTCACTAACAGGTTTTAGAAATCCAAGTGTTACCATCACGCTGCTGCCGATCGGGCAAGCGCTGAGATTAATTGGAATGAGACTTTTCGGTTTATACTGAGTTGATACTCTGCCGACCGCTTGTGTCTCTTTCTTGAATAACCGCTGCTATGGCTTCTAGTAAACGAACGAAGAAACGCAGGGCTGCATCTTCGTCCAGTCTTGAGCCGACGCGTGAAGAAGGGATCGGCGTTCCAGGTGCTAGGCGTGATCGAACAACGTTGTTGGTGCGTTGGCACTTTGTTGTAGGCCTGTCAGTTTTTGCGTTACTTGCAGCCTTGTTGCTTTGGCGATCTTTTTTTGCGGAGCAGCCACCATCCGACCTGACCCGTTGGCAGGCTCGACTGACTTCTAACCCACAACCGCCAGGAATTATTGCGTCGGAATCCAACGGCGACGATGGGAAGTCTGCTTTGCAGGGATCGTTCGCTGATTACGTCGGCATGCAATCGTGCAAAGATTGCCACCCCGATCAATACGCTTCTTACCAGACGACGACGCACGCAAAGTCATTCAGAACCACGAGTGCAGTCAGTGAACCAGCAAACGGAAAATTGTTTCACGAACCTTCCAACCGTGTCTACGAATCATGGTCGAAGGATGACGAACTGGTTCATCGCGAGGTTATCTTAGGCAACGAAGGAAAACCCGTTTCTAAAGTTGACCGAGCCATCAACTTTACCGTTGGATCGGGAACCCACGCGCATACCTACCTCTGTGTCGAAGACGGATTTTTAGTGGAATCGCCCATCACTTGGTATGCGGGCGGCGAAGGTTGGGGAATGTCACCTGGCTACGATCACGGTTCGCAAGCTTCGTTCACTCGACAAGTCGAAGGGAGTTGTTTGTTTTGCCATGTCGGAATGATCAAGACCTCTGAAGATAATTCCGCAAAGGTTGAAATCGTCGAACAACAAATTGGTTGCGAACGATGCCATGGCCCAGGGCGAGATCACGTCGAGCTCTACGAAAATGTTTCAAACGTCGAGAACGGAGATCACCCTTCCGAGCACTTGATTGTTCATCCAGGCAAACTTCCGCAATCTGCACTGGAGGCTATCTGCCAACAGTGTCATCTGCAGGGATTTGCCTTGGTTCCAGCAACTGGCCAAACCGTTTGGGACTTCCGCCCCGGGCAGTTGTTGGAGGAGAACCGAACGGATTTTCAGTTTGAGGGAAACAAAGAATCAAAAATTGTCGGACATGTTGAGCAGATGCACGAAAGCAAATGCTACACAGCGTCGGGGATGATGACTTGCATTACGTGCCATGATCCCCACCATCAGCATCCCAAGACAGAAAGAGTGGCCTTTTATCGCTCGGTCTGTCTGACGTGCCATGGCGATAATGATTGTGGGCTGACGATGGAGGTTCGTCATATACGAGCCGACAACGATTGCGCGCAGTGCCATATGCCTAAGCGTCCCACGAATGTTTCGCATGCAGCATTGCACGATCATCGAATTCGAATTCCCGGAGCGCCGGAAGATCCAACATCAGAAGTTCTTTTGGTGGAATCCGTATTGGGGTACGACCAACTTTCGGAACAGGAAATCGATCGCCGCCAGGCAATCGCAGTTCAAGCTGCCTTGAGCAAAAAGCCTGAATCAGAACTCTCATCCGATCAACTTGCCGCGTCCGTGCAGACAATGTTGAAGTATTTGGAAGGTGAGGAACGTGATCCCGTAGTCGACGCTACGATGGCAAACTACGCGGCCAATGTTGGAAACATCCAATACGCAATCGATTTATCCAAGCGTGTTCTAAAAAACACGCAGCCGGGAGCATCAACACGGTGCGATGCCATCGTTGTCTTGGCGTCATCACTTTTTAGTGAGGGAAAAAATGCCGAGGCGATGGAATACTATCGGCAACTGACCGTGGAACGGCGAAATGTAACCGATCATGTGATGCTCGCTCTTTGTCTACGCAACTCAGGTGAAATTGAACGAGCCGTCGAGTCACTTGAGCGTGCTCTGGTAATTGACCCTGGGTTCAGCTTGGCGCACGAAGAGATGTACACGCTGCTCAAAGATCGAGATCCGGAACGAGCGCAAATGCATCTCGATGTGGTACAAGCACTATCCGCAAAAGCGGATTAATCCCACTTTCGATCCTGCGCCTCTGGTTTTCACCAGATTGCTTACCAGAGTTTTCAAGGGTCGGGTGATAAGTCACGTTGGTTGGTTCATAATGCTTTGGCAGTTTCCTGGCCGCGTGTTGCTAGGTTGTGAGTGCATTATCCCGACCGAGTCCTCTTTTTTGAGTTCGTGTGAAAACGTCATCAACCAAAAGCGAAGCTTGGACTGGTTCACCCAAAGCTCAAGCGAATTTGTGTCAAATCTTCGCTGACGTTGTTTTCGTGATCCCTACGTTTAACGAGCAGGAATCAGTAGGCGAACTTGCCTCTCAGATAAAAAGTGTTTGCGAAGCGAATAGCATAAATTTCAAAATCGTCTTCGTTGACGACGGTTCTTCCGATGAATCATGGAACGTTATCGAGCGACTCAGTACCGAAACATCTCAGGTGGTCGGACTACGGTTGCGACGAAATTTTGGAAAAGCGGCAGCTTTAGAAGCCGGCATTCGCGCTAGCTCTGGTGAATTGATCATCACGATGGACGCTGACCTGCAGGACGATCCCCAGGAAATCCCTCGGTTCTTGACCGCGCTTGGCCAAGCGAGCGATCGTGATGGAAAAGATGTGGTCAGTGGATGGAAGCGAGTTCGCCACGATCCATGGCACAAAATATTGCCAAGTCGTGCGTTCAATTTCTTGGTGAGTCGTCTGACTGGCGTTCATTTGCACGATCACAATTGCGGATTTAAAGCTTACCGCCGAGAAGTGTTTGACGACGTCCACCTATATGGCGAGCGACACCGCTTTGTCCCAGTGTTGGCTGCCTCGAAAGGTTGGCGAATAGGCGAGATTGAAGTCAAACACCATGCCCGAAAGTTTGGCCATTCCAAGTATGGACTGTCACGTTTACTGAAAGGTTTTCTGGATCTGTTATCGGTCTACCTGATCACGGGGTACTCAGGGCGTCCATTTCACTTGATTGGAACTGGCGGGATGGTTTGTTTTGGGTTGGGCGGTTTGGGGATCGTTTATCTTTCCACGATGTGGTGTCTGACTCGACTGATCGACTCGATGCCAATTTTGCATCTGCACGAAACGGCTATCTTTTACTACTGCATTTTGGCAATGCTACTCGGTTCGCAGTTTTTGTTAGCTGGTTTGTTGGCTGAGCTGCTTGTGTCACGAACTTCCCAGGATCATCTGGGCTACAGCATCTCTGAGCGTACTGATTCGCGTTTGCGTTCTGAAAAAACATGAATATGTTGGACGATGCGAAAAGCGAAGATCGCCGCAGCATGGGTTGGATAGTCATCGTGGCCGCGCTTGCGCTGACAGCGGGGCGGATCGCAGTCGTCAGCAGCGACGAGGGTGACACCGCTTTCTTATCAGCGAATGACCGAAGTCGTTGGTGTACAGTCGCTTCGCTCGTGGAAGACGGCACCTACGAGATCGATCGTCAGATTTCCATCGTCAATCCTATCCATCGGCATCGTTATCCCTGGCAAACGATCGATAAGGTCCAGCATCTCGGCGACGATGGAGAATTGCATTTCTACAGCAGCAAACCACCTTTGTTTCCGACCATGGTTGCCGGTGTGTATGCCATGATCAGGCAGGTCACGGGATTGTCGATGACCGACCACCCCGCTTATGTGCCTCGTATGGTGCTGGCAATCGTCAATTTGCCCATGATGTTTGTGTTTTTGTGGGCGACGATCGGAGTGATTAACCGTGTGTGCCGTAGCCAATGGAGCAGAAGCGTTGGGGCGGTAGCGGCAAGTTTCGGCACGATGGTTTTGCCGTTCTCGATTTCGCTCAATAATCACTTGCCAGCCGCCGCGGCAATCGCACTCGTGATGGGCATTTATTTCAAATTAAGTGACGATCTTCGGTCGGCGAAACAGACGAAGCCGAAATTTGGGTTTTGTTTTATCGCTGGAGTCGCCGCCGCATTTGCTGCCGCTAACGAGTTACCCGCGCTTTCGATGACGGTGTTCTGGGCAGGCCTGTTTTGGCTGCTTAGCTCGCGTACTGTGATTCCATTCTTGCTAGGCATTTTACTCGTCGCGGTTGCCTTCTTCGGCACCAACTGGATTGCTCACCAGAGCCTGCGCCCGCCGTATGCCCATCGGGGTGACGGAAGTCAGATCAAATTGTTGAAAATAACCGAAGATGTCCGGAATATTGAACCTTCGAAATCCCTCATTTTGCGTGAGCAAGTTCGAACAGTTTTGAATGAAGACTTCGCCCTTCGTCCAACCGACAACGTTGAGATAGCGAAATCAGATGAAGCCGATCGCTGGCGAGTATTTTCGCCGGTGGGGCATTTTTCGTTGATACAAAACGGTGATCAGTGGCGGCTGGGCCGCTGGGATGATTGGTACGAATACCCCGGCAGTTATTGGCAAGACGGAAACCGTCGCGGGGTCGATCGTGGCGAGCCGTCACGAGCGATCTACCTGTTTCACGCTACCATCGGCCATCACGGCATCTTCTCACTCACGCCATTTTGGCTGTTGTTTCCACTCGGAATGGTCAGTCTTTGGAAGCGTGAAGAACATCGATGGTTGAGTTTCACGGCGGCAAGTGTGTTAGCGACGGTGGTCTGTTTTACGTTTTACATGCTGCGTCCGATGATCGATCGCAATTACGGGGGCGTCAGTGTCTGCTTTCGTTGGCTGTTATGGCTTGCCCCCATCTGGCTCGTGCTTGCATCGTCGGCACTCGATCGGATGGCATCAAATCGAAGCATGCGAAGGCTCGTTGTCGCTTTGCTTGCATTAAGTGTTTTCTCGGTATCGACAGCGCTCTCTTCACCGTGGCAGTCGCCTTGGCTGTATCAGTATTGGCAGTTTTTGGGCTGGCTAGATAACTGAGGCTGGGGCTACTATCGCCTCAGAAAATCCAGGAAAACGCGATCATTTCGCGATTTTGGACGCCAAGGAAAGGCGATGTTTTTGGAACGGAAACGCGGCGCGGAGAAATCTCAGCGATCGGGACGATTGTCTCGGTGGCTTGTCGCTGCGCTCTTTCTGGTTGCTATTTTATTCGTGCTTCGTTCCCTTGCGCCGCAAACGATTGGGGAAACGGCGCGACGGCAGTTCTTGTCGAAGTTGCAGAACCACTACCCATCGCTGAACGTCTCAATTCGTCGCGGGCACTTTGACCCCGATATGGGGCTAACGTTCGAAGGCATCCGGATTGCCGAGTCGACCAGCGGAGGACGTTGGAGTCTTCGCGATCTTGTTCGCATCGAGCGATTGACCGTGGTCGGATCTTTCGATACTCAGCGAATGATGGATCAACAAAATCCGATTGTTACCAATCGAATCATTGTTCAAGGAGTTCAGGCCAACGCTTGGCTCGATGGCGCGGGGGACCTGTCTCTTGCCAAGCTGATGCCATTGCCCAGTTTTGGACCGGGTGCACCGAGGACTGACATTCGATCGGCAAAGTTAAGCTTCTTTGGTGAAGGCGACCGAGCCAAACCGATTGATGCTGAGCTTCAAGACGTGGTTGTATTAAAAGCCCAGCTACCCGAACACGATGCTTCAAGCACAAGATCCACGTCGACGGCGCCGGATTTGGTTTTAGCCGACCAGGAAATCACGTTGCGGGGCATTGCGGATTTTGTTGATCAGTTCGCTGCGAAGATTGTCATTCAAGATGGCAACATTGACACACGTTTATCCGCGGGCGGCATACGTATTGATCGTGCAATGCTTGACCGTTTACCGAGTGAGTGGACAAGTTCAATCCGCGAGATTCATGATGTTTCGTGCGCACTCGATGCAAAGCTGGCCGCCTACTTCCCGGCTAACGGTACGCCAAATTTTCAGTTGGAATCTAATCTCTATGATGGTCGGTTTTCCCACCCATCGTTGCCGTATTCAGTCACTGGCATGCGAGGCAAGTTTCAGTGTGATCCGAAGGGAGTGAAAATCGAGGCAGCTCAGGCTTTATTGGGCGATGCTTTGGTTCTTGTTCACGGCCATGTGGACGGTTACGACTTAATGGACAGCGAGGTGGACTTGGATGTTTCCACTCGCGGTCTAATGCTCGATCGCCGTATCGCATCATCTCTTCCGATCCAGGTCCAAGAACAATGGAACAAGATTCAACCGGTGGGACGCGTTGATATCGACGCAAAACTGAACCGCGTCGATCGCCAGTGGGAAAAAGTCGTTGATCTGACCTGCAATGGTGTAGACGTTCAGTACGAGAAGTTTCCGTACCCCGTCGAGCAAGTGATTGGCAAAATCACAATGCGGGGTGACACAATTGCGGCTACCAATCTGAGTGCACGGGTTGGTGGGCGGCGAATGCAATGCGCCTTTCGAATTCCGTCGCGACCGGGACTGACCCCCGAAAAGTCATTCGTGATCTCGACGGATGGCCCAGTGCCGATCAATGAAGCTTTGCTTAACGCGTTGTCGCCCATGGGAAGCACAAAGCAATCCAAGATGGAGAAATTTGTTCGTTCGCTTGAACCATCGGGAAGCATCCAACTTGCGAACGCCATCTTCATTACAGACAAGAACAATCAAAAGACCAGAAAGATTGATTTGAGCGTTGTGGATGGCGGCCTTCGATATGACCAGTTTGCGTACCGACTTTACAACGTGGCTGGCACAATCAAAGTCGACAACGATCTCGTTCATATCAATGGATTTCGAGCGACGAACGCCAACGCAGGTGCTGTGCAATGCGACGGGTTGTACCGGATGCCAACAACGAATCAAACGCAGGTCCAAACCGAGTCGCGGCTTGCCTTGAAGTTTAGGGCCACAAATGTGTTGATGGACGAATCGTTGCGTCAATCACTTCCCGCGTCGAGCCAACAAGTGTGGGATGCCATTTCGCCGAGCGGGATTCTTGATCAGTTGGACGTGCGTCTAACTCAGATGGGATCGGGCAACCCGTTGGCAATGGATATTACTGCGGAACAAATCGCGCACGATCAGGTCACCAACCGTACGCTGAGCTTGCGTCCGCCGGCACTGCCTTATCGCATCGATGTCACCGGAGGCAAAGTTCGGTTTGACGGTTCGAAGGTCTGGATTGATTCACTCGACGGACGTCACGATGCATCGAAGTTGTCGGCTAATGGGATGTGTTCGCCGGGACCAGATGGTCGTTGGGTACTGGCACTTGATCTGCACAGTGGCAGTCGTTTGCATCCCGACGGGGAATTGATCGCCTCTTTGCCACCGCAAATGCGAGAAGCGATGCGACGATTGCAATTAAGAGGCCCGGTGAGTGTGCGTGGAAAGACGCAGTTGGCGCTGCCGAGCGAACGGCTTCCTCAAACCGCGATCGATTGGGATCTAGTACTGCAACTTGAAGGAAACCGAATTGCAGACGTCGGACCAGTCCATTCCATCCGCGGTGGCTTGTCTGTGCGTGGGCACAGTGACCAAAACGTGTTACGAGCCGAAGGGCAAGTCAACATTGATTCCATGCACGCATTCGATCAACAAATTGCGGCAATTCATGGACCGTTTTCAATTGTCGACGACCGACTTACTCTCGGCGACGTGCAGACTTCGACTCCCATTAGTGGCGAGTTGTTTGACGGGAAAGTCGACATGAATGGTGATCTACTCTTGTCGTCTGGGAACTTCGATATCTCGATGGCAATCCTCGATGCCCAAGTTCCTACGTTGTTGGCGGAGTACGGATATACCGACCAAGACTTCACGGGTGAATTGACGGGGCAAGCGCAACTTCAAGGCAATCTAGAAACCACTGATTTGCTTAAGGGGACCGGTGCCGTCAGAATGTCAGGAGCCAACATGTATAAGTTGCCATTCTTGATCCAAGTGATGAATCTGCTTCGCATCAGTCCTTCAGAAGATCACGCGTTCACGGATGCTGAAATGGAGTTCACCTTGTTCGGTGATACTGTCACGTTCAGTGACATGCAGATCTGGGGAGAACTGGTGACGCTGCATGGCGGTGGAACGTTGGATCACCGGCGGGAACTTGACTTAACATTCAATACGCGAGTGAGTCCTAAAAACACGTTCTCGCGAGTATTTCGTCCGCTCAATAGCCAACGCTATACGCTCTGGACAATTGATGTGCGGGGGCCGATGGCAAACCCTCAAATTGAACGTCGAGCGCTCGATGGTGTTAGCGAAACTTTGGGGCGTTGGTTTCCTGGCCGAAAAGAATCCTCCAACGCTGAATTTGACGAGTCAGGTAGCTCACCACGCACCGCAAACGGACAACCAAGTCGCAGGCAATAGAAGCAACCCTATCTCACGCAGGAGAACACCGTTGTGAATATTAACCCCTCGGCCGCCGCATCGGTGGCCGGTACCTCGCGTGCCGCCGCGAAAGGTGGCGATGCAGATAAGTTGGCCAGTGACGCTACTGCCAAACAAGCATCAAGCCAATCGCCAACGGGAAAGACCGACGCAGTTGATCAGCTTGACGCAGGCGACCAAACGCAGGATCGCAGTGGCGATGGACGGCAAACGCTGGATGTCTTCGAAGAATCAAAAAAAGAGAACGCCGAAGATCAGTCGGGATCCGAAGAACTATCCGGTACTGACGACCCATCGTTGGCAGACGACGAGCACAAGCGGCTTCCGGAAATCGTCGACGGGCACCTGGACTTCGATGCCTAACGGCGCCTAAATAAGATCACGAAGCGAGTTCATCGCCAGCGGTTCCTTCGTTGCAAATGGTTCACCATAGTGGCGAGCGATCAGGGTTCCCCAATGAATCGCGTCGGCATGCAATCGGTCCAACATCGAAATAGGTTCGGTAGGGCGACCCACGACGAACTGGCTATGGTAAGCCTCGATTGACGCTTGCTTGCGTTGCCAATGCTCGCTGATATCCACAATCCATGCCGGTTCGATGGCCAGTCGCAAATGAATGCAGAAATAGTAGTACATGCGTTCGGGATGAAATCGTTCGCCCGGCATGTCTGTTTTGCTGAGCTTGGCCCAGAAACGAGCAGCTTCGATCAGCGCTGTTGCGGCAACGTGATCAGGGTGTGCATCGTTCCAATAGGGAGCGAAGATCCAACGAGGTCGCGTCATACGAAAGTAACTTGCGATCAATTGCCTTGCTTCGAGAGTGGCTTCGAGTTTTCGATTGATCAAACCCGCATTCGCTCGCCAAGAAACGTTCAGGATCTCGGTAGCCTTCACCGTCTCGGCGCGGCGGATTTCTTCGCTGCCATTGGGAGTGGGTTCACCCGTCGTTAAATCTAGAATCCCGACCCTCATCCCCTCGTCCACCATTTTGGCGATAGTGCCCCCCATTCCCAATTCGGCATCATCGGGATGAGGAGCAACGACCAACATGTCGAGCGGTTCGATCTCAGGCAAATCGCGTGGATGGCAGGTGTGAATCTTCGTCATGGGCAAACAACCGAGGAGAACAACTAAGGATGGTGAACTACTAAGGATGATGGGCTTTGGTAATGGTAAGCATCGCGTCATGCAAGAGACCGTTGCTCGCCAACACACTGGTCTTCTCGATTGGCAATTCGTCGCCTCTTGCGGTCGTAATCTTCCCGCCGGCTTCGGTCAGGATCAAAGCACCCGCAGCAAAATCCCATGGCGAAAGTTGGTATTCAAAGAAACCACCAAACTGACCCGAGGCGACTTGGCATAGATCAAGTGAGGCGGTTCCGAACCGGCGAATTCCGTGAATATCCTCTGCGAAGAATGACTCGATTGCAGCGAGAGTTTTCTTCATCATTTCACCACGATCGTAGTAGAATCCGCAGCCGATCAGCGATTGTGACAACTTGCCATCACGACTGACTTCGATCGCGCGGCCGTTCAAGAAAGCACCGCCTCCTGCGATCGCCGTGTACATTTCATCGCGAGCGGGATTGAAGACTGCTGCGACGATGGGCGTTCCCTTGCAGTAGTAGGCAATCGAAACACCGAAATGCAGAACACCATGAGCAAAGTTGTTCGTTCCATCGAGTGGGTCGATGATCCATAGATTGTCTGAGTCCGCTTCGGCATGCAAGTTTTCTTCGCCCAGCAAATGGTGAGTGGGGTACTTGGAATGCAGATGCTTCGCGATCGCGTTCTCGCTTTCGATGTCCGCGTCGCTAACGAGGTCATACGTCTTGGCACCTTCATGCGACTTTGCTCGCATTTCAACTCCGTCGCGAAGGTATCGCATCAGGATGTCGCCACCGCGTTGAGCAGCGGTGGTTGCCGCAAGTAGTAGTTCAGTGGACTGATTCACTTGATACCAACAATTCACTTAGGTTGCACTGACGTAATCCGCTTCGCGAACAATCTGTCTTCAACGAGAGGAAAGATGCGAAGGGTTAGAACCAATTCTTAAGATCATCAAACGGAATGGTAAGGGGACGGATAGCGACGAAGTTACCGTCAAGGTTTCGCCAGTTTGTGAGTGAGGATCGTCCTACTTTCCAGCATACCAAACGCCGCGATTCCAGTGATGTTGTCGCAATTGGTTGATTGTTTCCGGCGTTAGGTCTCTTAGTTGGCTGGTGCGAGTGTTCTGAGTGACTTGATCCACACTTCGCATGCCCACGACGACACTGCTTACCTCGCGGCGCGCCAAAACGAATTTGAGGGCGACATCCGCAAGTGAGTATTCCTCGGATAACCCTAACGCTTCGATGTCCTGAAGGATCTCGCCAACTCGAGCTGACGTTCTCGCCATGCGATCTCCTGCAAAGTAAGCGTGACGGAAATCGTCTTCGGGGAACTGATGATCGGCAGAGTACTTCCCTGTCAACGCTCCCTCATCCAACGCGACTCTTACGATCACGCCGGTACCGGTCTCGGCAGCAACGGGCAGGATTTGTGCGGCAGCTTCTTGATTGAACAGATTGAAAATCACTTGCACCACATCAACAAGTCCGTCTCGCATCAACTGAATCACGCACGATTGGTCCTGTTCAGGAGTGCTGATTCCGATCAATCCGATCTTCCCTTCATCTCGCAACTGACGCAGCACAAGCAGCGGTTGCGGGTCATCGTTCCATGCCCTCGTCCAGGTATGCAGTTGCAGCAAGTCGATCTTTTCAGTTCCCAAATTCTTCAACCGATGTTCCACATTTTCACGCAGGTAGGCGGCGCTGTATCGATCTTGCCAGCGGCAGTAGGGACTCGGTGGCCAGGGACCCGGAGCGGGCGGCGTTTTTGTTGCAACAAAAACATTGTCGGCTCGGCCCTGGTTTCTAAGATCGCGAAGAACCTGTCCAATTAATCGCTCGCTTTGTCCGTCACCATAGCCGGCGGCGGTATCGATCAGCGTGATGCCTTTTTCGATCGCCAAGTGCAGTGCGGCAGCCGAAGCGGCTTCATTTTGCGGGCCCCAGCCACCGCCGATCGCCCAGCCGCCGAAACCGACTTCCGATACTTCGGGGCCATGAGTGCCCAGCGGTCGCGTCGGCAGAGGTCGAGTCGGCTGCGATGGGTGGGACATGTGGGGACCAGTTCAATGAGAGGATCAGGGGGAAAAGACAAAGCGACGAGAACAGCAGGCAAAAACGACCGTGAAACTCCGCCTTGTGAAATTGTGCCGATTACACGACGTGTTCGTAGGGGGCTTCGCCAAACTTCCTCGCTTTCCTACATGCCAGCGGCGTGGACTCAATTCCCCGTCGCTCTTATCCCGATAAATCTCCCAACTGACGCATGGAAGCGTTAGACAGCGATTCGGTGGGGCAGTGATCGCCACCCTTTTCGCTCTCGACCTCCCGCCCAAGATCGCCTTATGGATTTGGTGTCAACGGTGTCTTCTTTCCCAACCTCGCGATCCACGCCGTCGCCCGTACCGCGACTGTCGATCGTCGTTCCTCTGCTCGGCGATTCAACTCGATTTGAATCGACTTTGATCAGTGTGTTAGAAAATCGCCCCGAGCATTGCGAAGTAATCGTATGCCACGATGGTAGCTACGATGACCCCTTTGATCTGTGCGACGAAGTGCGATTCGCAGTCGCCTCATCTGATCAACTGCTCGACCTCGTTCACGCCGGAGCCCGCGCCGCGCACGGACGTTTCGTCCACGTCATTGGCGATGCACTCCAAGCAACTCTCGGTTGGGCGGATGCTGCCATCGAAAAATTTGAGCATTTTGATTGCGGGTCGGTGATGCCAGTCATCCGCAATGCGTCATCCGACAAGATCATCGCTGCGGGATGGCAAGACGCAAGCGATCGTCTTTGCAAACCAGTGGGCCAAGGCAAGAAAGATGCCAGCAAGACCGGCGTGAAGGTTGCCGGAGCCTACATCAACGGATCGTTTTGGCGACGAGATTTGCTGCGTTCGCTTCACGATGCCGTTAGCACTACTAGCGTGACGGAAGCCACCGTCGCCTATGAGTACCTATCACGAAAATCCGGTTGGCGATGCGTCGTTGCCACTCAATCGAATTTGAGATGCGATTCGAGCGACTTGGTCATTGATGCACCATGTTTCAGTCGTGGAGCAAGCTTGCGAGGCATGCGTGGGGTGTTCTATCAAGGCAACTTTGCAAGTGCGGTTCAATCGGCGTTGAAGGCGGCGATTTGCAATGTGGCTCGACCAGGTTTGTTAATGGAATCGCTTGGCCAAGTTTTTGGGCCAACGAAGTCGGCGTCCATTGCTTCGCGGATCAGTTCCCAATACGTCGTTAGCTGTGACCAACGCGAAGTAATCGTGAAGTTTCCAGCACAAGACACGCCGGCATCTGTCCGTCGTGCGGCATAGCGACGTGTTCGCCATGTGCGAAAGACATGCGAACGCAAGTCTTTGATAGGTGCACGAACAAATGAGTGAGAGAACGCAGTGCAACACCTTGATATTTAGGTGCGGCTGCTTTCTCTCGCAGGTTCGTTGACAGCCTGTCCAATCGCGTAAGCTAAGCGACCAATCATCGCAAAGTAGGCGAAGAAAACGCCGATCGTTAGCAGGACGGCGATAAAGACGCCTCCGGGTGCAGCCATGCTCTTGAGCACGACGAATGTCAGGAACAAACCGAAGAAAAGTAGTCCTGACGAAAAGTAAAGGCCACCCCATGCGTCTTGGCACTTGTTGATGCTGCGCGCCACTTCGGGGGAAAACGGCATGAAGGGACTGCCCATGTCCATCATCGATAGCAGAACAAATGGGAACACTAAGTAAAGTGCAAACATGTTCAACAGGATCAACAGCAACGAAGGCCCCAGCATCGCACCAAAGACGGCATTGACCGGAATCAACGCCACACCCGCTGCGGCAGCGGTCATGAACATCTGACCGAACCAACTGCCAGGGTCAAACACTGGCCAATCATTTACCGCGTCTTCTTGATTGGCGACCGATTCAAGGATCGCGAATGAACAGGCCAAGGTGAGCGTGGTCGCAATGATCGAAAACGGGAACATACCGAGAATAAGAGTCGGATGTTGGCTCAGCACGGTGAAGTAAACCGGTATCGAAATCAGGGCGGTCAGAATTAGCCAATGAGCGATTACGCTGGGATCGAGGAAGATTCCAAAGACTGACTTCACCCAATCCAGCACGTTCGGCGTGTCGTAATTGACCGGTGGTTTCTCGACGTCCGCTTTCTCGGCTTCAGCTAACAGATCTGCCGCGGATTTTTGGTAGGGATCCTGTCGTTTGGTCGCCGCGGATTGAGTTTGCAGCGGAAGCGCTTGCGGTACTTCAGTGTTGACGGTTTTCTTCGGTACCTTGGGAGGCTGGGGGACCAAGATCGTGGAATGGCAATCGTTGCACTTGATCTTGTGCCCTGCTTGCGAGGCTCGCACATACGTCGCCGTCCCGCAAATGGAGCACTTCACTCGGTACTCCTCTAGAAACTCTGGTTCGCTCTTTCGAGCTTGCGGAGCGGAAGGGATAACGACTTCCGGCAATTGAAGTTCGCCGAACGAATCATTCTTGGACGAGCCTTGGTTAGCGTCGGCTTGTGATCTAGTCGGAACTCGACCTGGGACCGGTTCGGTTGAGGCCACAAAATCGTCGTCGTTGAATTCGCCTGCGAATTGCGCCAACAAATCGTCATCGGTTGGCTTTTGAACCTTGGGCTTAGCATCGGAACTGGGGAGCGGCGCAAGCGAGAGATCGAACTCGTCCGATTCGTCGGCTTCTGGTTGGGTCGGTTTCGAAGCACCAGGAGGAGGATCTGCGTCGACGGATTGAGTGGGGGTGTCAAGCGATAGCCAGTCATCGTCGTCGTTGGACGCAGCGACTGTTGAGCCCGGAGCGAGGAATTCTTTTTGGCACGTCGGGCACGTCACGCGATGTCCTGCATCCTCATCAGCCACCGATACGGCGGAATGACATTGGGGACATTGAAGAGCGAGAGACATGACGGGCAGGTTTCGATACGAATAAGGGACGGCGATCACTCTACGCAAGAACGTGCACCACCATCGCCAAGAGACTCTTCACATTCTATAAGCTGCACGATTGAACAACAGCACCGTCTATCTGTCTTTTTCGCCACTTCTTCGACGTGCGGAATCAGATTGGCGTTTTAGAATAGCCCTGTTTCAAGTGAAAGCCAGAGCGGAAAGCGTATGAAAGTGATCGCGTACAGCA
The DNA here is from genome assembly GCF_007859865.1 of Rubripirellula amarantea. NCBI lineage: Bacteria > Pseudomonadati > Planctomycetota > Planctomycetia > Pirellulales > Pirellulaceae > Rubripirellula > Rubripirellula amarantea. The sequence continues at coordinate 2,592,809 of NZ_SJPI01000001.1, forward strand.
CGCTGCGAGAAGTTCGCGAACCTGATTTTCCCTGCCAAGTCCTCGAGGTTCAGACTCGCGAAACGCCAGGATTTGTGTCGCATCTTAATGGGATGATTGGTTGGGCCTGCGATTCAGGCGAAGCCAATATGACACCCATTTTGTATTCCGTACTGCGGCATTTGGAACGAACTCGAAATCAAGTCCAGATGGAAATTCGAGATAGCGACCTCGAACATTTGGCCCAGTGGGGACGACGCAGCAATTCCATCTACTGGCTTGCTGATCAAACCCTGCGAGACCCAGATGGTGCGATTTTGGTGGATCGCGAGAACGACCAAGTGAACGAACTGGCATCGGTCCCATTTCCCGACGACGCTCGGCTACGCAATCAAAAAAATCGCGAGCGTTTAGCTCAACGTGGAATTAGCGTGATCGACACGTTGCCGCCAATTCCTGGGGAAAGCGAGGTCGTGATACGCCCGTCGGACGAAGTGGCATGGCGGAGCTTGGCATTGTTCATCACCGCCGTACGAGCGGAATCGGTTGCCACTGATCAGCCGATATCCGCCGAACAGCTCAAGGCAAAGTCTCCGATGTCATTCGAAGCAATGACACCCAACGAATTGGCATTCCTGGAAACGGATCAGCCCGACACCCAGCAAGTCATCAATTTTGCGTGGCGATACGAGGCGTTGTTTGCTCTTCAGTGGGCTTTGGGACTTCACGACCAATTGAAGTTTCCCGACCAAATTTGTGACGTTCCACGGGTGGCTGAAACCATGGTGGATTATTCCGACCGAGATTTGGTTTTGCACGCGCGGTTGCGACCGGTGGACGAATTGTTGGACGCAATCGACCTCAACGGACAAATGCTCTGGGCGGCTCGTCAGGCCAGGATCGAAAACCGAGAGCCTCCGGAAAACCTCGACGGCGGAGTACTGAGTGAGCGTCAGCACGCCTTCAACTGGCTCATTCGGCTCGGTGAGGCACCTTGGGACGATGTCGACACACCGACGTAGTGCCGGGGCCGGGCTGGATCTCGCAAGCTTCGCCGCATCAGTTCGGTCCTGAATCACCCATTTGTCGGAACGATCGCCTAATCCTTAAAAGCTAACATGTAATCTCAAGTTTGCCGGTTATGCCTGTCGATACGGTTATGTGGAGCGATCTATCTTCGGATGCTTAGCGATCCAGAACCGCCGCGATCTTGACGCCCTTTCCAGTTGCCCTTAGACTTGCGTGAGATAAGTCGAAAGTAGCAAAGGGTTTACAGCGATCGGCAAACGGCAGTATTGGGACGCTAGGGAGTCAGAGTGACCAAAAAAGACATCGTGAGAGCGATCTCGGAAGAGGTTGGACTGACTCAGCAGCAAACGAAGGAAATCGTTCAAAAGACCTTTGACGCCATAGTGGAATGCTTGGTACGAGAACGTCGGATCGAACTCAGAAACTTTGGTGTTTTTGAGGTCAAGCCACGTGCAGCCCGAAAGGCTCGTAATCCGCGGACTGGTGAACAGGTCGATGTACCCATGAAGTACGTCGTCACGTTCAAGCCCGGCAAGTACATGGAAGCAAAGGTTAGTGATTTGGATGCTACCGAAATGGAAGCAGCCAATCCAAAACAACAAAACAACCAGCAACCGCCCAACCTAACCACTGGAAGTGATCTTCCACCGGATGGGCCAACGGGACGCTGGGACACTTGATCGAACGACTAAACACACCCTCGCTGGGCATTCATCAGAATTAGTGATGGAACCGGTGAACCCAACCGAGCAAGCGAACGTTCACGGAGGAACGACATGCGACGCACTCAAGCCAATTCACGACCCAGTCGCACCATGCGGATTGCCATGCAAGCCACGATGGCAGTCGTGTGCGTTGTCACCACCGTTGGTTGCTTCGTTCCTATCTATTCGGCTCGACCTGAACGGCGTGTTCAGCAACTGCTTTACACTTCGGAAGACTTGCGATCGCTCGTCGAAGAATGGGAGCGTTTCTGGCACCTGGACCAGCCCAGCCACATGACACCGGTTCGGACTCACGGCGGCATCATGTAGGCGTTCTTGTTTCAATCGATCGTTCTCGAATCGTTCGAGCTAAACCGATTGATCGAGCAAGTAACCCGAAAGAGACTTTCCCTGCGGAGAAGATCCGCCGGTGAATTGTCCTAGACTCGACGCTGCGTCAACTAAGATTGAAAGCGAGTTGGCGAGCGAGAAATTCGCTCCCGCGTGTTTTCCGCCCGATGCCAGTTCTAGCAACTCGGCCAAAGCAGTCTTGGTGGCTTCCTGAAGTTGACCGGACAACGGCGACTCGCTGGACGTTCCCGTTATTTCGCCGCCGGCCGCTACCGTGAACGAATCGAACTCTCCCGAGAATCCCGGCGCCAAGCGAATCGTGATCTCAATGCCGTCTTGCTCTAAGACGTAGCGCCCACGATCGGCCTGTATGCGTTGGCCGTCGTAGTCAAACGTCTGCTGGGATCCGCGTGCTGAATAGGTTTCGCTGCCGCTTGATCGCAAGCGTTTCTTGCTTCCAGAAGAGACCTCGATGTCATCGAAGTTGCCCACGAATGAGTCGGCAAACTGGACTCCGATCATTCCGTTGCCCGAGTCATAGTCAAACGAGTCGGTGCTGCTGGAAACGCTTTGGCCATTGATCGTAGCCCAGCCGTTTTGGCCACTCGCATTTCCGTTGCCGTCGCCTCCAAACAACTGAAAATCGTCTCGTTCTGATCGAATGGTAATGGGATCAATCGTGCCGACGAAATCAGCCTTCGTGCTGAACGCAAATTCGGCTCCCTCAATCGCCAGATCAAAATCTTTTCCGGCGGCCACCAAGGTTTCTCCGTTCACAATCGCCTCGGCATCGACACCGACGGATGTCCCATTGATATCGCCTCCGGTGACGTCGAAAGTTCCATTAGTTGAGGTCACCGTTATGGGATCGATGTTTCCGACAAAGCCGGCGTTCACGCTGAATGAATAAGAGCCTAACGCATCGGTGTAGGTGACATCGTTGCCCGTTCCGGTAATGTCATTTCCGTTGATGTTTAACTGGATGTCTTCGCCTTCGGCGTATCCGTTGCCGTCGCCTCCATTGACATTGAAGTTGCCAGATTGAACATCAACATCAATGAAGCCATCGGAGCCCTCAAGCGTGCTCTTAAGCGTGATCCGGTTGCCCGAAAGTGTAGCCGAGACACCGGTTTGGCTGGTCTTATCATTGATCGCGTTACGAACGGATGACAATCCTTGAAGCCCAGAGACGGAAATCGACTCGCTACCGAGATGGCCGGCAAGGGTAATCGTTGCGGCACCTTGCGAGAAACCAAGTGTGCCGTCGTACGTTAGTTGTGCGTGCGTAGCGGTCTGGGAAACATTGGCGTTCAGTGTGTTAGAAGACGCTGGTTCCGCGGAAAGCACTTGAAAGTTGCTGACTTGACTGGCGTTTAGTCCGGTGACGTCGATCTCCTGAGCGATGCTCTGGAGCGTGATACTTACCGATTCGGAAGAACCAACCACTTCGCTCTCGAACACAAGATCATTGCCAATGGTGTTCGCGACGATGCCTGTGCTGGACGAGACTTGGTTCACGCGATCTCGAACATCTTCGATGGATTCGCCTTCTACGATGCTGATATTCTGGCTACCGAGCGATCCACCGAGAGTGAACGTAGCCGTATCGGCTATCAGTCCGTCGATTGTGCCGTGGTAGACCTGTTGGGCCGACTGAGCGGCTTGAGTGACTTGGCCAGTGAGCGTGATTTCGGTGTCATCTGGAATAGACACAACTTGAAACGGATCGATTTGCGAAGTGTTGACACCGGTCACGGATACTTCGTTCTCCTGAACGATATTCGAAATGCTCACCGAGGCTGAGTCGCCAACGCTGGTTGAGCGAAATACCACGGTGTTGCCTTCGACATCGGCGGTTACTCCCGTGATGCCAGACGAGGACGCAACGCGGGCGGCTAAGTTTTCAAGCGACTCGCCTTCGCTGACAAACAGATCGGCGCTTCCAGCCGAACCCGTCACCGTGAATGACGCGTCTCCGGTGGCCTGTCCATGGGTATCACCCAGATAGGTCAGAGTTGCTGAGGTAGCAATGGAATCTCGCGATCCGGTGATTGTGATATTTTGACCGCCCGAGGTTCCAGACAAGTCAAGGTTGGCAACTTGAGAATCGTTCTGGCCTTTGATCTCGTTGGTGAAGTGTTGGAACAACGCACGGTTTGTTTGAGAAACAACATTGACTGACGATCCCGCTGTCCGGCTAGTAATTAGCAGTGAACCTCGGGATACACTGGCGCGCACACCAAGATTTCGTTCGTTGATTTTTGATGCGATCGCATCCACTGAGTCGCCGCTTCGAACTTGGAACGATCGTTGTGACGAACCCAGCCCAAATAACAATCGGCCGCCACCGGAGAGCAATCGGTCTGAGTTCTCAACAAGCACTCGCCCGGGTTTTGCTTGGTTGATTCGACCTCCCGCGAACGAAGTCGCCGCGCCGTCGGGTAGCGAAAGAACTTCCACGCCTTCGATCTGATGTGCGTTGACGCCCTGGACGATCGCCTGATCACCGCCGCCCGATTTCAACGGCGATCCGACCAAGTAGCTGATCTCGCCGAGCGAGTCGTCAATGAAACGCTGCAGATCGGACGATGCACCTGACGATGACGCGTCGAGAATTCGTTCCTTGATCTGCGACACCAAGCTTTCGATCCGAGCCAGCGATGGATCGGTAGTTTGAGTGACTTGGTTGCTAGCCGTGGCCGATGAACTGCGTATCGAAAGCTGGATGTTCTCTACAAGCAAGCGAGAATTACTCGCTGCAAAGCCATAGCCCGATGACGAAAGGATTTGAATCGGCACGCAAAAAGCTCTGGTTCGCCACGATGGCGTCGAAGCTTGATTGGAACGCTCCCCCCGCGTTCCAGCGTTGTCGGTTCTGTTGCCACGATCCAACACCGCTGAGTTTCAGTGCGCAACGTCACTGACAGCACTGAAACCTATGTCGATTTTTCGATACAGGCGCACCGATGCAACAAAGTTTGGCCTCAGTCAGCATCGGATTACAACGACTATGAGGGCTGCAGCGTTAAGCGAATGATGCCAGCACGCTCTTGGCCGCGTCGATCGTTTCGTCGATCATGGCCTCGGTGTGAGTGCGGCCAAAGAATAAAGCTTCGAATTGGCTGCAAGGCATGTAAACGCCCTTGCTGATCAGGCCCCAGAAGTATCTACCGAACGCTTCGCGATCCGATTGGTCTGCATCCGCCCACTCGTTGACTGGATCGGTATTGAAGAACAGCGTCATCATGCTACCTACGGCCTGCACCTGATAATCAATCCCCGCATCAAAGGCAGCTTGATCAAGTCCTTGGGCCAATCGAATTCCTAGATTCTCTAGGTACTCATAGGGCGGGTCGTTTCGTAAGATTTCCAGCGTCTTGCTACCCGCCGCTACGGCAACCGGGTTGCCGCTTAGTGTTCCCGCTTGAAACACTTTGCCCGCTGGTAAGACTTGGTCCATGATGTCGGCGCGGCCGCCATAAGCACCCAGTGGCATGCCGCCCCCGACAATTTTGCCAAGCGTTGTCATGTCGGGAGTGACTCCGAATCGCTCCTGTGCGCCTCCGAATGCCAGTCGGAAACCCGTCATGACTTCGTCGAAAATCAAGATTGAACCGTCGCGAGTGGTTTCATCGCGAAGCGTTTGCAGGAACTCTGGCGACCCGGCAACACACCCCATGTTGCCGACCACAGGCTCTAAAATGACGGCCGCTATTTCACCCGGGTGTTTCGCGAAGGCTGCTTTCACACCTGCGACGTCGTTGTATCGAAGCACGATTGTGTCTTTACCGGCACCTTTGGTCACGCCCGGTGAATCGGGCACTCCCAATGTCGCGGCGGCACTTCCGGCGGCAACAAGCAGGCTATCGACATGACCGTGATAGTTGCCTGAAAATTTAATGATCTTATCGCGGCCCGTTGCGCCTCGGGCAACACGGATAGCACTCATGGTTGCTTCGGTGCCGCTATTGACCAACCGAACTTTCTCTACGCTTGGCACCGCTTCAATGATTTGCTCGGCCAGTCGAGATTCGGCTTCGGTGGGGGCGCCATAACTGGTACCACGCTGTGCCGCTTTGGTGATCGCTTCGATGACCTCGGGATGTGCGTGACCCAGAATCATTGGTCCCCAAGATCCGATGTAGTCGATAAACCGCCGCCCATCGATGTCGAACAGGTAAGGACCTTCGGCCCGTTCGATAAACAAAGGTGTTCCGCCAACGGCGCCGAACGCTCGAGCAGGACTATTGACGCCACCTGGCATTAAGCGATGGGCGCGGGAAAATGCCTCGGCACTGCGAGGACCAACGTCATGGGAATTTGCAAGGGACAAGTGTCGAACTCTAGCGATGCGAGTGAAAGGAACGTCGAACGCCCCTAGTCTATCGGCTAACATCGCTTCGCCAAAGCACTCATCAAGTTGCACTCACCACGCCACACCGCCGAGTGAATCCAAATGCACCGGCAAACCTGTCCTATCGGGTAGGCCTCGGCTTGCATCCCCTTCGAAGGGGCGGAACTGATAGGGGAACAGGCCGTTCCGCTGAAATAGCAATCTTGCTAGCTGGCTTCGCCACTCAGCTTTTTCAAATAATCCGGAGCCGAGCCCACATAGCATTTGCAACTCTGGCAAACGCTCACTGCAATGGAAATGCTTGCCTTGCACCGTGGGCAAGGTCGCAACAAGTTCGCGTGGTTCATTCTTGGTGGTGGGGGCAGCGGTTCGAGGTCGCCCAAAATTCGCATGACGCCCGATTCCGAAAGCGGGTCCCGGTGCACTGTTTTGCTGGCGGCGTTCGGGTCGACCACCTCGACTTTGCTTCTGCAGCTCGGGCAAAGTACAGTCTTTCCAAAATGCTGCTCTCTGGCGAGAAATTTATGCCCTTGTTGGCACGAAATCGTAATCGTTTCCATCGTCATTCTTTCGTGTAATTGCCGTGCGTGTTGCCCTTAAAATTCAACCATGGCCTCGGATGAAGGTTCTGGTTCAAGCAAAACTTTTTGCTTTTGTGTTTCTCTAGTGATTCGCTGGCCGCATAGCATTCTTGGTTCCATTTGCAGCCTTTTCTCTTCGTCTCGTTCTGTAACGGGGATATTCGTCCGGCGGCCGTTGAGGATAATGAAGCAATGCAAAAAATCATGCTTGTCGAAGATGACGCTGAACTTGCGTCAATGGTGGCCGATTTTCTTCGTAGCGAGTCCTACGACGTTACGATCGAATACAACGGTGCAAAAGCAGTTCAGCGGATCCTTACCGAATCGTTTGACGCGATCATTTTGGACATTGGATTACCGGGAATGGATGGCATCCAAGTTTGCCGAACGGTACGTTCCGATTTTGAAGGTCCAATCCTCGTCTTAACCGCGCGAGGCGAAGAGGTGGACGAAGTGATCGCGCTCGAGGTTGGCGCGGATGACTACATGGCAAAGCCGGTGCGGCCAAAGGCGCTGTTGGCTCGCATTAAGTTGCATCTTCGTCGCGGCGAACCTCATGAAACAAGTGACGGCGCGGTCATCTCAATCGATGGAATCGAGATTGATCCGGCTAGCCGGGTCGTCAAAGTCGATGGCGTCGACGTGCACCTCACCACAGCCGAGTTCGATTTAATGTTTTACTTGGCTCAAGGAGCCGGCAAGGTAATCGGGCGAAGTGAGATTTATCAGGCGTTGTTAGGAATGCCGTACGACGGACTTGATCGTTCGATTGACTTACGAGTATCGCGACTACGCAAGAAAATTGGCGATGATCCGCATCAACCCGATCGAATCAAGTCAGTCCGTGGAGTGGGGTACATGTTGGCGCGACAAGCATGACGCGTTTGTTCTTGCGGTTCTATATCGGCGTCCTCATCATTTTGATCGCTGCATGGTTTATCCAAGCGTACGTTTACTCGCGCTCGAATGAAAAGGAGAACATTAAGACGATCGAAGAAGCGCTTGGCGGGGGCGCGCGACTAGCTCGGGACGAGTTGATGTCAGCACCACCGCACGAACGTGCTCAAGTTCTCATTGACATTCAACGACGTTTTGATTTTCCGATCACAATCCGGAAAAAAGGTTTTGTCGGTTTGCCACCCGATGGTCCCCAGCGACTGCAGGCTGAGAAAGCTGTTTTTTGGGCAAATGTGGTCATCGTTGACATGCCCGATACTGGTCAATGGATGGTATTTGGTCCGTTGCCAAAGTTTCCTGGCCCCAGTCAGCCTTGGGTTTCGATCGGTCTAGGAACAGTCTTGTTGCTTGCCGCCCTCGCGATTGCCATCTTGCTACGCCCGGTGGTGATCCAGCTTCGCAGCGTTGAACGCGCAGCCTCAGCCATTTCCGAGGGAGACTTCTCTGCCAGAATCGAGAGCGGTCGCTTTCGCCGTAGTTTGCCGATCGCTGGGGCGTTCAACTCGATGGCTGATCGAATGCAAAACTTGCTTCAGTCGCAACGTGATCTCCTGCAATCGGTATCGCATGAACTTCGCACGCCGCTAGCACGAATTCGTTTTGCAACCGAGTTGCTAGGGGAGGCCGAATCTGGTGACGATCGTAAGAGACGTTTGAACGCGATCGACGATGCAACGAAACAACTCGACGAACTGGTAGAAGAACTGCTGACGTTCATTCGTCTGGATTCTACAACCAACTCAAAGGGTGCCAACGAGTATGGCATGGACGATCGTCATGCGATCGAGCTAAGTGACTTGCTTGATGAATGGGTTGAAGTAAATCGTTCGCTTTATCCAGACATCTGTTTCGAGAACCAAGTCGAGCAGTCCGTTGGTGTCATGGGCAATCGACGGCTCTTGATTCGTGCACTTGGTAATGTCTTGCACAATGCCGGAAGGCATGCCAAGCAATGCGTGACGGTTACCGCTGAAATCACGCCCCCCTGCGATGCGGCCAACGAGACGTTGTCGAATCAGGTCAGGATCTTCGTCGACGATGATGGCGCAGGCGTCGCTGAGGCTGATCGGATACGAGTCTTCGAGCCTTTCGTTCGTCTGGACAATGCACGCGGTCAGGGCACCGGTTTAGGATTGGCTCTCGTCAAGCGAATCGTTCGCCGCTTCAATGGCGATATTGTTGTGACCGATAGCCCTAAGGGCGGAGCCCGATTGGTTGTCAACCTTCCCGCGGGCACGATTGACGATGGACCCGGAACAATCGACTAGCGGAATATGCAAGCTGATTCTGGCTCACGATCGCTGGGGGGAAATTGCGAACGGTGGCCCAGGCCGGTGCCCATGCACTGCAACATTCGCCCAGCCTCGCTTCGGTGGCTTTCCTTGCCTCGCTGCTTTGAATTTTGTCGCTTTCGGTGCTGGATGTGTCGTTGGACGAGGTCCCGGGGCTTAGCGTCTAGACAGAGATGTCTACTTGGGTGCTAACGATGGCTCGACCGAGTATCATTTTGGGGTAGTCTCTCACGCACCCCGCACTCATTGAGGTCGATTGTTCCATGGACCGCCGCAACTTTATTCGCAACTGCACCGCTGCCACCGTCACTGCGGCCGCCGTTCAAAGCCAAGTTCAAAACTACGCTTACGCCGCGCCGGGGAATAAACCACGACGCGTCGGATTGATTGGTTGCGGTTGGTACGGCAAGCTCGACCTGTTGGGATTGATGGCGGTCGAACCCATTGAAGTGGTGTCGCTCTGCGACGTAGACAACAATCTGCTTAGCGAAGCTGCTGACTTGGTCGAAGGTCGACAAGTTTCCAAGAAGCGGCCTCGCGTTTATAGCGACTACCGCGAATTGTTGGCCGAGAAGGATTTGGACATTGTCCTGATCGGCACACCTGATCACTGGCATGCACTTCCAATGATCGCCGCTGTCGAATCCGGGGCCGATGTTTATGTTCAAAAGCCCACGGGCGTGGACGTGCTCGAGAGCAAGGCCATGTTGGATGCAGCACGCCGCACCGGACGTATCGTGCAGGTGGGGACTCAACGTCGCAGCACGCCGCACTTGATGGAAGCAAAAGAGAAGATTGTCGATGCGGGCTTGCTGGGGGATATCGCGCACGCGGAAGCTTGCTGTTACTACCACATGCGGGCTAAAGCTCATCCACCGGCGATTCAGCCGCCTGACTACTTCGATTACGAAGCATGGACAGGACCGGCGCCGATGCGTCCTTACACCGAGTTGGTTCATCCACGTTCTTGGCGAGCCTTCATGGAGTATGGCAACGGGATCGTTGGCGATATGTGTGTGCACATGCTTGATATGATCCGCTGGCAACTCGGGCTGGGTTGGCCCAAGCGAATTAGCAGTTCGGGAGGCATTTTCGTGGATACCGAATCGCTCGCAAATATTACCGACACTCAAAACGCTCTTTACGAATTCGACGATTTGGATGTCGCTTGGACTCATCGCAGTTGGGGCGACGCACCGGATCCCGAGTTTCCCTGGGCAGGAGTCATCTACGGTACCAAGGGCACATTGAAGTTAAGTGTCGACAAGTATCGCTTCACACCGCGCGGGGGTGGCAAAGCAATCGAAGCAAATGCCGTGGTGGAACTTGACAAGTATCCATCGGACGAAGAGGACGTCAAAAAGTGGCGTGCTGAGTTGAAAGTTCAGTCTGCCATTCGGCAGCACATGCGAAACTTCTTAGCTGCGATCGATGATCGGTCACTTCCGATCGCCGACATTGAACAGGCTCACATCAGTAGTGCTTCGTGCTTCATGGCGAACATCGCGATGAAGATAGGTCGGACCATCGAATTTGATCCGAAGACTCACACCGCGGTTGGTGATGAGGAAGCGACCGCTTTGTTCAAGCGAGATTATCGCGCACCGTATGTGCATCCATCGGACGCAAATGCTTAGTTTCTATCAGTCCTTCATTGCAGTAGATCGCATGTCAGCTTGTACGCTAAACCGACTTCAATATCTCGTTTGTGTAGTGCTGGGGTTGGGCTGGTTTTCGTTTGCCCCGGCTGAAGATTGGCCGCAATGGCGTGGTGTGAATCGAGATGCTGCGATTACCGATACCAATATCACCGATCAGTTCTCCGATCAGATTTTGCCTCGGAGATGGAAGGTTGACATTGGGGCCGGGTATAGCGGTCCAACGGTGGCGGCCGGACGGGTGTATGTGACCGATCGAGGTTTACCCGACTCGGAAAACGAGATCGAGCGTGTGCTTTGCTTCGACGCCAAAGACGGTCAATTGATTTGGAAGCACCAGTACGATTCGGTCTATCAAATTGGATATCGTGCGGGCCCGCGTGCTGCCGTCACGGTGCACGAGGGCAAGGCAATATCCGTTGGCGCGATGGGACACCTCTTTTGTTTCGATGCGGCTACGGGTGATATTCTTTGGCAGCATGATTTGGCAAACGAATACGGAGTGCGGATGCCAATTTGGGGAATCGCTGGATCGCCGTTGGTGGTTAGCGGATTGGTCATCCAGATTGCGGCGGGTCAGAACGATCAATGCGTGATGGCTTTCGACTTGAACACCGGGGAACGCAAGTGGCACTCCATTGACGAGCGAGCCGGATATTCATCGCCGATCGTAATTGAGCAAGCAGGACAAAAAGTGGTGGTGTGTTACACCGGCGAGAGCGTATCAGGTTTGGATCCTGAAACAGGAAACGTACACTGGCGAGTCGACTATCCGCCTCGCAACATGCCCATTGGTGTTCCTACGCCCGCAGTCGAAGGCAACAAAATTTTCGTTTCGTCTTTCTACGATGGATCGCTGCTAATCGAGTTTGATTCAAAGTCACTTAGTGCCAAGCGACTTTGGCATCGAGTTGGTATCGACGAGAAGAATACCGATGCCCTGCACTGCATGATTAGCGGGCCGCTGATCAAAGGAGATTTCGTCTACGGGGTCGATAGCTATGGTGAACTCCGTTGCCTCGACCTGAAGACTGGCGATCGTGTTTGGGAATCTGACCAAGCGGTAAAGCGGTCACGTTGGGCAACCATTCACACCATTCAGCATGGCCACAATGAGATCATGCTGAACGACCAAGGGCATTTGATTCTGGCATCACTGACGCCTGAAGGTTACAAGGAATTTGACCGCGCCGCTCTGATCAAGCCGACGAAGTTGCAACTCAACCGCCGTGATGGCGTTGTGTGGTCGCATCCCGCAATCGCTGATGGTTTGGTTTACGCACGCAGCGATACGGAATTGGTTTGCGCGTCGATTCGCAAAGAAGACCATGCTCGCTAGTCCATCCGCACGCCGATGGTCAGCAAGATGTTGGCGTAGCGTTGTTGGTCAGCGGTTTGGATGGTGAGCACGTGATCATTGGTGCTGACCGCCTCGTAGAACTTCCATTTGTCGGTGGGTTGCAATTCCACATCAATTCCACTGGCCTTGATCGTTTTGCGATAGTCATCCCAAACCGGTGGATCACCGTCAAGCGCGTACGGCCCATCGGTTTCCGTTTCCATGGTTCGAATCTCTTCGACTGGAATGGCAGATAGCAGTGCTTCGAGCACTTGATCGCAGGTGGGCACACCAGGCATCAAATTGAGGCTAACCAGAGTCGACAGAGGGCCTCGCTTGGTGGCCGCAGGATAATTTCCATCAGCGATCAGGACGGTGCTGTGATGACCTGCTCCACCAAGAATAGCGTTGATTTGGGGATGAATGAGTTTGTGACGTAGCATGCGTTTGATCGGTTGGGGGCAAAGGAGACAAAAACGGTCAAAATACGAAATTCCGCACTGGTTCGACGATCGCTTTGGATCGGTTACCGTGTGCATTAACGATCCCATTTTGACGGAGAGGCGAATTGCCCGAAAGTCTACTATCTCGACGCCTCTCGCTGGGCACCTATGCGGGCATTCCGTTGTACGTGCATTGGTCATTCGCCCTTGCCGTCTTGTACGTGGGCCTAACCTCGTTGGATCTGGGGTGGGCGGGCGTTGGATTCTCGATCGCCCAACTCTTTGGTGTCTTTTTCTGCGTGACGTTGCACGAGTATGGCCATGCCATTGCCGCACGCCGTTTTGGCATCGGTACTGCGGATATCACGCTATTGCCAATTGGCGGCGTGGCCCGGCTAAAAAAGATGCCTAGGATTCCGTGGCAAGAGTTGGTTGTGGCCGTTGCAGGGCCGGCTGTCAACGTTGTCATCGCAATTGTCCTGGGCGTGTTTTTGGCACTGACGATTGATCCCGAAATCTTCAGTGCGATTGGCACCTACGTGAACGCCTTGTTCCTCGAAGGACCGATCACCGACGAAACTTTGATGATGATCATGGACCTGCTTTCTCAACCGTCATGGATTGGGTTCGGTCTGTTGTTGCTGTTTGTGAATGTGATGTTAGTCGTTTTCAATATGATCCCGGCGTTTCCGATGGATGGAGGTCGCGTGTTTCGGTCCATCATGGCGATGTTCATGGACTACCGCCGAGCGACCTTCATTGCCTCGCGAGTCGGATTGGTTTGTGCCGCCATCATGGCAATGCTAGCGCTACGCAGCAGTCCACCTAGCTTGTTTCCATTGTTCATTGCCGCGTTCATCGCCTACGCCGGCATGGCCGAAGCCCGCCAAGTGAACGTGATGGAGACCGTAAGAGGATTGACGGTCGGTGAAGTCATGATCGAAAACACCCCATGGGTGTCCATGAACATGCCCGTTGTCGATGTCATCAAGACAATGCGATCAAGCAGCCTAACGTCGGTGCCAGTGATTTCAATCGCCGGGACAGTGGTGGGAATGCTGTCGATTTCAGATCTACAGCGATACATGCGACAAGGAGTCGACCCGGGGGCCACAGCGGGTGAATTAGTTGATCATGGAAAGTCAGCCTTCCCGATCTTGCAATCAGCACTGCTTGATGAAGTTCTTGGAACGCTCGATAAGCACCATCGTCAAGTTCCAGTGATCAATCAAACTTATCAACTCGTTGGCATCCTCGATTTGGATTCGATGATGATGCGAGCCGAGCTTATCCGCGCTGCATCGACGGCTTTGGGTGAAAATGGATTTGGCCAAATCTGGAATGGCTACTCAAGCGATCACGATTCGACGGATTCCAATCCTTATCGTCCACCAAGCCAGTTTGACGCGACCACCTAAGTTTTCGCCGCTTGGGGTGGTCCACTAGGTTGGATTACCAATGGCAATGTTCGGCATCCTTTTCGGATTGCCACTCACTATTGGGCAAATGTGAGCCCAGGTAACGACAATGGGTATGAAGTTTTGAAGTGAGGTTAGTGTGTAGATTCGGGACTACGCACGATCCGTTCTTGAAGTCCTTGATGCAAGTAAGTGATGGGTGGCGTCCCGGAATCGTATCGCACCTTCCTAGAAAGATGCTTCTAACGAGCGGAGTTCCATCCCATCGTGACTGCGACAAAGCTCATGTCACGCCCCTCTCCCCCGAGGTTTGGTTTAGCGAAGTAAACCGCGGAGGAGAACGGCGAAGTGAGCACGCCTTTCGAAACAAGTTCCGTCCCGTAAGAACTCATTTCGAGTGCGTTTTCGGTTTGGCGGTCCGTTAAGGGATTCGCCGGTTGACTTGGTTTACATCCAGGTGCCGCTCGCTACCCACTTGGTCAGGCATGCGAGGTTCCCAAGGTCGGCATGTTCGTTGCAATAAGCCCTCAAAGAGTGGCTGTGTTGCTCGTTCGACATTGATTGCTTCACGATCGCAATAGCACGTTGGTTCAATGATGTGGCAGGTCAGCGCGACGATGATTTCAGTACGGTTGCGTTCGGTTTCTCTTCTTTGAAACAGCTTGCCGATGTACTTCACATCGCCGAGCCAGGGCAACTTGCGAATGATGGTGCTGTCCTTTTCTTGGATCAGTCCCCCGATTACCACGCCTTGATGGTCGTCGAGTAGCACGGAAGTTTCTACTTCGCGAGTAACCTCTTCGGGCAGCAGTGTATCTGGATTAATTTTTCCATCGCTAACTTCGGGTTTTACCTGCATCAAAATTCGATTGTCGCGGCTAATGGTCGGGGTCACGCTAAGCACGACACCGGTTTCCAAGAACTGGACGTCCTGGATGGTGGCGGTTTGGGTCACGGTCGCAACGGTGAAGCCGAGTTGTTGGCCGACCTGGATTTTCGCGACTTGGCCATTGATGACTTGCACGCGTGGATTGGCCAACGTTTTTGAATCGGTTGTGGTCTCGATGAAGTCAAGCAAGGCCGAAACTTTGCTGCCGTCCACTTGAGCAAAGAAGAGCGGATTGTTCTTGCTTGCGATTGGATCGGCGAGTCCAAATGAGCCAACCTTCAAGTCGCCACCTAGAACCGAATCAAAGTTGAGCCCGTGCATCATGTCGTCTTTCAACTCCACTTCTAAGATGCTGGCTTCAATCATCACTTGGCGAGGAGCCTGATCGGCTTGGAAAACGTACTGTTCGACTTGGCTCAGCACGGCCGGGATGTCCACGACGACCAACGATTCTCGGGTTTGGCGATTGTCTTGGTCGCTAATCTTATTGACGTATGCATTTCCGACTGGCGAAAGCAGTCCTTGAACCACCTGTTCAAGGGCCTCGGCACGTGCGAAGTCGAGTGGGAATACTTGCAGTTGTCGAGCGTCGGCGGGCAAGTTGGTGTCCGGGTAAACGTAGATCAAATCACCATCCCGTTGAACGTTCAGGTTGCACATCTTGACGATGCCGTCGAGCGTTTGTTCCGGTGAAAGACCTTCGACATTGGCGGTGACGGTACCGTTGACTTCTGGGGAAACCAGAATGTTCATCTGGTAACCGCGAGCGAGCATCTCAAGTACTCCTCGCACATCCGCCTTGTCGACGTTCAGTGTGACTTTCTGAGTAGTTGCAACGGTAGCAGCGCCAAGGATTGGCCAGCGAGCCGCAATGTGCTCTTCCTCTTCGCCAACGCTTGGTTCCGAATCGGCATCAGAATCGTCTTCGACCTTGTTTGTAGGTGCTCCCAGCGTTCTCACTTCATTCGCCGTTTCGGCCACCATCTCGATTGAAGATTCGTTTGTCGCCGTAGGCTTGGCAACTGAGACGGTTGCTTCGGGGACCATAACGGGTTTTGCTGCGACTCGTATGATCTTGGCGTCGGCCGACGGCACCGGATCGGACACGGTTTCGTTGGACGCACGATCGCGATCCATGTTTGAGTCAACGAAGCTAGTCGCTGCGTTGGTGCCCGGTACGACTGGTTGAGCTGGTGTCGTTGAATTTACTTCATTCGCACTGTCAGCGGTTCGACGGAGCTGAGATGTCGCTTCGGATGACTCCGCTGCAACTGCAGGCCGCTGTGGTGAATCGTCGTGTTCGGTTGGGATTGGAGCAACGTTTACCGGCCCCATCAACTCTTGGAAGCTGTGAACGACTTGTTGCACAAACTGAGGAAAGGCTTGGGAGTCGTTTGCCGGATCTGCATCTCGATTGACGGTGGCGTTCGATGCAAGCTGCGAGGTCGACGAGGCAATCGCTTCGGACGCCTTTGGTTCAGACTTCGCGATTGTGGTTTTTGACTTACTTGATTGGGATTCACTCGATTTGGCAACCGCAGTTGCGGCAACAGTCGATTGTGAGATGTCGGTAGCTTCGGTTTCGCGTCGAGACGAACGTTGCTTGGACAACGCAAGCTCTTTGGCTTCGGTGGCTGCCTTCTCTTTGGCGGCAGCTAGCTTTGACTGTTCCGCATGCGATTGAGCGATCATGGCCTCGAAAACAGGCCGCAATCTGCTTTCTCGTTCGATTCGTTCGAAAGCCACAATGCCTGAATGAGTGATCGCGGAATCGTTCTCGATTTGCTGCCACTGCTGCGAAATCGGGGCGAAGTTATATGGCTCGGCACCCGTCGCATTGAGTTCAAGAATCAAAGTACCAACAATCCAAGCGACCAAAATCCAGATGACAGCAGGGGCGTGATGAGTCAGCAAGTTGCCAAAGCTATTCGACGCAGAAACTTCTTGCTCCATCGCGACGGCCTGATCGACAGCGGTAACGCCGTCGTTGATGGCCGATTGGTTAGGAATCTTCTTCATGCAGACGCTCTGGTTCAACATGGCGAAGCCGAAGCTTGCCGCTAAGAATCATTGATACCCCGAGAATCGGCCTATATGGTCGGTCGGGATAAGGCGGAAGCATGGAACAGACCGAAGGTAGCGGCTGCACCGGACCCATCTTCGGAACGATCGGTTCAAGCGTTAACTCCGACAACGCAACCGCAATCGTTACAGGTTGCCAAACCGCACGACCCCCATGGCTAGTGCAGTTGGCAAATGCCCGTGATTGGGGGCTGTTGGGTGTATCCCAGGCGGCTGTGATACAAGTGAACGGAGCACGGCCGGTTGGAGCGCGCCTGGTTGGAGCGCGCCTGGTTGGGTCGCCGTCGGTTGGTAAGACTAGCGACCTTTCGTTAACCACACTCGCGTGCGGCTACGCGTTTTTTTGATCTTCTTTATGCAGTTTGTACTCAACGGCGTCGTTGAGAGCCTGCCAACTGGCTTCGATGATGTTTTCACTCACACCGATCGTTCCCCAAGTTTCGTCCTTGTCACCGCTTTCGATGTTCACGCGAATTGAGGCGGCCGTCCCTGCTCCGCTATCAACCACACGGACCTTGTAGTCAATCAGTCGCATTTCGTTGAGGCATGGATACGTGTCGACCAGTGCCTTTCGCAGTGCCGCATCAAGTGCATCGACGGGGCCATGGCCTTCGGCAGCATCGAACCAAAGCGTTTCGCCTACGACAAGTTTGATGACGGCTTCAGCGAACACCGTGCTATTGGCGCGATCACGATCGCCCGCAACGATTCGGTACTTAATCGCATTGAAGTGCGGCGTATAGGTTTCTGAGAGTCGCCGGATCAGCAAGTTAAAGGAAGCGTTCGCATTCTCGTACTGATAGCCCTGGTTTTCGCGTTTCACCACCTCGGCCAGGATTCGATTCATTAGTTCTTTGTCGTCAGCGATGTTGTGCTGTGACGCGACCGCTTCAATGTTACTGCGACCGGACAATTCACTGACCAAGATCCGTCGTTCGTTGCCAACGACAGCCGGATCGATGTGCTCGTATGTGCTGGCGGCCTTATTGATGGCGTGTACGTGCATCCCGCCCTTGTGTGCAAACGCGCTCTGTCCGACAAACGGTTGGCCACCCCTCAATTGCAAGTTCGCGGTTTCATAAACGAAGCGACTCAACTCGGTAAGTGACGTTAGAGGACGACCGTCCAGGACGGTGTAGCCGGTCTTCTTGATCGCAAGGTTTGCCATCACTGATATCAAGTCCGCATTTCCGCAACGCTCGCCGATGCCGTTGATGGTGCCTTGAACCTGGGTTGCACCGGCGTCCACGGCGGCAAGCGAGTTCGCGACGGCAAGCTCGCCATCGTTGTGAGTGTGAATGCCGATTTGCACTCCGTAAGCCGACAACCAATTGACTGCTTTGGCGGTGATGTCGGCAACTTCTTCCGGGAGGGTTCCTCCGTTTGTGTCGCAGAATACTAACCACTTCGCACCCGCGGATGCGGCGGCCTTGAGCGTGTCGATGGCATAGTCGGGGTTGGCCTTGAAACCATCAAAGAAATGCTCGGCGTCGTAGATGACGTCAGCGCTTTGAGCCAAGAACTCGGTGCTTTCGCCGATCATGGCAAGGTTTTCATCAAGCGATACTCGCAGCACTTCGGTTGCGTGGTAGTCCCAGGTCTTGCCAACCAAAGTGATACAGGGAGTCTGGGCGGCGACGAGGGCTTGCATGCCGGGATCATCGGCGGCCTTCATCGAACGACGTCGTGTCATGCCAAAGGCGCAAATCTTTGAACCGCCCAGGTCGTCTTTTCGGATCTGCTCGAAGAACGCAACGTCCTTTTCGTTCGAAAGCGGGTAGCCGCCCTCGATGAAGTCGATGCCGGTTTCTGCCAACCGCCGAGCGATGCTTAGCTTGTCTTGCAACGAAAAGCTTACGCCTTCGCCCTGGGAGCCGTCTCGGAGAGTGGTGTCGTAGATTTGGATTGCTTTAGCAGACATGTAATTGCCTAGACTCTCAAACGAATTGCTTAGTCGTGATACGAAAAAACCCCCGAACCCTTGAAGGACTCGGGGGCAAATGTTGGGGGCTCTGCGTTTTGGTGCGCTGAAATGCTGGCGGAGAAATCGATCTACGATTCTCGACCAGCCCCATCCATCGTTCCCCGCGTCATGGCTGGCTGTTGCCAATGACGCGGTCGATAATCGACTCGATCGACGAGGAAAGGTTGCGCTGACGCATAATGCGGGTTCCTAAATGGAATGGGGACGCCCTGAGAATAGGTTGGATTTCACAAATGTCAATCCGTGCCCTGATCAGTGAATCTTGTGCAATTCGACTTTAAAGTGCAGCGTCGCATTGGGCGGGATCGACCCGCTGCCGCTAGCGCCGTATCCCAGTTCTGATGGGATTTCCAGCTCAATCATGCCGCCTTCGCCGATCAATTGCAGGCCCTCGGTCCAGCCGGCAACCACGTTTCCAAGTCGAAATTTCGCAGTTTTGCGACTGTTGTACGAACTGTCGAAGATCGTGCCATTGTCCAGCCAGCCCGAATAGTCGACTTCGACTTCGTCCTGAGGCGTCGGTCTGGGGCCGTCCGACTTTCGCAAGATGCGGTACTTTAGCCCGGATTCGGTAGTTGTGAACTCTTCCGGTGCATCAAGGTCGATCGCCATCGGTCCTCGTGGGGCACTGCAACCCAAGGTGATCGACATCAACGCGATAGCGAAGTAACACAGGAATGACAGAGAATGTTTTTTCATCAGGCGGATCTTTGACAAAGGCAAACGGAAACGTAGCTGTGCTACGAGCCAAAATAACAATTCGTTCACCCAAGTCGGTGATCAAAAGGTAGTAGTGAGGTGACATTGCGTTAGAAGCAACATCACCGAGCGTCTAAGGGCATATCAGAGTATCTATTTCGTTGTACGCTGCTGGCGTTGAAGCGTCGTTGTGCGAAATAATAAAGCCGTTGGCACCAGGACTCGGAAAACTCTGCAAGACTCTGCTCACCAACACGCTTTGACCTTAGATACACCAAGCTTGCCGCGACGTCATGTACCTAGTCTTTGAATACCTGTTTTACCTTGGCCTTGCGTTGACCGGCATCGGAGTGCTTTGGACGCTCGTCCGAGTGTTTCAAGGGCAGCTTTCGCGGGTCTCCGTTCCGATACTGGTGCTGTGTCTGGGGTTAGTCGCGATCGCCACCCCGGCGCTCTACACTCGATTTGCCGATGTTGACTTGGGGCCTCGCATCGTTCTTGTTCAAGGCGAAAAGCATATCACGCTAACGGGCTGGGATCGCACGCGCTACGATGTGCTTCGCCAACATCCCGAGACAATTGTCTTGCAGATGGGGAATCCCGATGTCACCGATGCGACTCTCGAGTACCTTGCGCCGATGGCAAATCTCCGTGAGCTGGATTTGAATGACACCAAGGTTACCGATGCGGGCGTCGCGAAACTGTCAACGCTTACTGGCTTGCAAGTTCTTAGATTGCGGGCAACGTCCATTAGTGACGCGGCCCTTGATGATCACCTGAGTAAACTACCTCAGCTCAATCGCCTCGACGTTCGCGAAACCTTCGTCACCAAAGACGCAGTCGACCGTTGGAAGGCCGCTGGCGAAGGTCGCCGAGCGTTTCAATGAGTTGCGGCTAGGGTTTGGCAGCTACCAAGGCAGTCGCTCAAAGACAATTTCGAAACTTACAGCTTCGTGACTTACAGTTCCAAGAACAATCGCGCTGGTTCTTCGATCACATCCTTAATCGTCTTTAAGAAGCCGACCGCTTCTCGGCCATCGACGATGCGGTGATCGTACGTCAACGCGACGTACATCATCGGGCGAATCACGACTTCACCCTTCACGGCGACCGGTCGCTCTTGGATCGAGTGCAGGCCAAGGATCCCGCTTTGAGGTGGGTTGACGATCGGCGTCGACAACAGCGACCCGTAGATGCCTCCGTTGCTGATCGTAAAGGTTCCGCCCATCAAATCTTCTGGTTGCAAACGGTTTTCACCGGCTTGCTTTGCGTATTCGCCGATAGCACGCTCGATCTGCGAAAAGTTCATGCGTTCAACGTTTCGAAGGATGGGAACAACAAGCCCCTTTCCGCCGCCAATGGCAATGCCGATGTCTTGGTAGTGGTGATAGATCTGGTTGCCATCACGAATCTCTGCGTTGACGGCCGGGAACTTGCGCAGTGCCTCAACGGCTGCTTTCGCGAAGAAGGACATGAAGCCCAGTTTGACGCCGTGTTTTTCCGCGAAGCGATCTTTGTATTGGTTTCGCATGGTCATCACAGGCTGCATGTCGATTTCGTTGAACGTCGTCAACAAGGCTGCGGTGTGCTGAGCTTCCACTAGTCTTGCTGCGATGGTCCGTCGCAACATGCTGAGTGGTTTGACTTCTTCCGAACGGTGCGGCGGCGTTTCGGTCATCAACGAACCGAGATTGGCCGAGCTCGATCGAGGTGCCGACATGGTCGTTGCTGGTGCGGGGGCCGCTGGTGCAGGTGGCGCTGCTTGAGGGCGATTGCGAATGAACGCGACTACGTCTTCCTTAAGCAAGCGTCCGCCGGGGCCAGTTGCGGGAACTTCGCTAACTGATAATCCATGCTCATCAAGCAAACGCTTGGCGGCTGGCATCACGAACCCATTGCCCTGGTTCCCAGAGCTAGGACCGCCGGAAAATGATGGCGATGCTGCGCTGGCGCTCGTGGTCGGTGGAGCTGCGGCTGCTGGACTTGGGGCAGACGCCGATGCCGACGAACCGGCGGATGAATCTGAATTGCCGCCCGCTGGGGCCTTACCACCGGTTTTAATACTGGCGATCACCTCGCCCACCGTCGCAAATTCCTCGTTTTGCTTCAGGATTCCCGTTAAGGTTCCCGCCGAGGGGGCAGGGATCTGGACCGAGGCTTTCTCGGTTTCGATCTCAACCAAGTCTTCACCCGCCTCTACCCAGTCACCTTCGGACTTGAGCCATTGGCCGATTTGAACTTCAGAAATGGATTCGCCAACGGTGGGCACTTCTACTTGGATCGTTTCGCTCACGAGAACCATCTGAGAGAAAGAGGACTGAAAAACAATATGCAGTCCTTACGATACCAATGTCCGTGCCGAGTGTCATGAACACTTCGAGGCCGCGGCGTAGAAAAGATCGCGGCTTTCTCTAAGACTTCGTCGCGTCGGTCGTGCCAAGTTGGGCAAGCACTTGAAGAACGCCGTTTAAATGGGCCAAGCGAGGGCCAAAACGATCAACGAATTCGTTCAGCATGTAGTCACCTTCGATAAGATGCTCTTCGCTGTCCTGGATTTCCTCGGTCAAAGATCCCAGGAATTCCGTTTGCACGCGGCTAAGTGTTTCAGCGGCTCGTCGGCACGATTGAGCAAGCTCGGGATTCGCGTTCTTCCATTGCTCCAACTCATGAGCACGTTGTTGGTTGGCCGCGGTGCTTTGCTGGACCAGCGATTCGAGCAATTTGTTTTGCTGATGCTGTCCGGCGACGATTTGACGCAGCAACTCGATCGTCAGACGCTCGTTGGACGCCGGTGGAGTTGTTTCGGTCTCAGGTGAAACATCGATGCGAAACATGGGCGAAACGGGCTCGTGATCGTACGACATATCAGGACAAACTTGGGCCAGAGTAAATACAAGAGTAAATAGCGGTCCGCGGCGAAAGCCCGGGAAACCGCTGCTGGGTCAGACGCGAGTATAACCAACGAAAAAAGCGATTGTCGAGCAATCAGCTTGGCAAATTGGTTTTTGTCCTCGACGGTAGGAAACTTCGGAATAAACCGCAGTTTTTAACTTGCTCTTTGGTACTTCGTAGGCTTCACGTTACGACCGTTAAAGTCCGCATAACTGATCGGCCGAAGACGAACGTATCGGGTTGTCGCCATCAGAAAATTTCGGCGTGTGTTTCATGCACGTGGGATCAACCGATGGGCAATTTGTTTCATCGACATTGCAAATTGACAGCAACTCGAACCGCTTCCACCGCTCGCCTTCTTTAGGATCCGCATGGCCGCAAGTGATGCCACAATTGCCTACCTTACCGTCATCGAAGACGAACGCACCGGCTGGACCGGCGGGTTGCTTATCCTCAACAGCGGCGGTCGGCCTCTTGAGTTTCAGTGCACGTTACCAGTTCGTCCGACCCGAGCGCACGAGATCCTCTTCGGGCCAACTCTTCGTGATCACCTCATCGGTGACGTGATCGGACCGCTTTTGATCAAGAAAAGCAGAACGCCGATCTCGATGCTTTGTTGCGACCTGCCCGAGGCGCTTGCGATTGGTCAAACGACTCAATTCCCCATTGCGTTAGTTGTTGCTGCCGCAGAGCCGACTGAAGGTCCCATCGATGACGATACGTTGATTGGATCGGACATTGTCATGCTTGCTGATTCGGAACTTCGAGTTCCGATGGAGCAGGTCGAAGCCGCGCGTGCGATTGCCCTTAAGATGGTTGACTTGCCCGATGCCGTCGAGCCTTTCGAACGCATCCGCGAAGCGATTAAGGAAGCTCAGGCTCAAATCAGCCGAGCTCGCGAAGCTGCTGCCAATGCTCGCGATGGCGGACAAGTCAAAGATGCCATCGCTGTTTCCCCAAGTTTCGATAGTGCCTCTCGCACCAAGGCAGCTTAACGATGTCAGTGAATCGCTCGATGCTGAGCGCGGATATCGATCATGCCAACAGTTGGGTTGCGGCTGATCTTGTTCCCCGTGGTACCCACGAAATAACGCTCGATCGGATTGAACCGGTATCGCTTCCGATCAAGGTGGCACCGATTCAGGCGCGCGCAAACGGCTTTTTGTTTCCTGAAGCGAACCAGTGGCAGCCACCGGCAGCGCCGATTCAAACCGCTGAAGAGAAGCGGCAGATCAAGAAGCGATACAAAAAGCTTGCTCGGCATCGCGTTAAGCCACCACACGATGTCGTGAAGTTACAAGATCGCTTGTACTATTTGCTTCAACCGCCGTTGGATCTTTTGATCGGTAGCGGTCAGTTGAATTTTCCGTTCGAACCGTTCGCCTACCAACTCGATGGCATCGCGTTCCTGTTCCCTCGCTACGCTGCGGTCTTGGCCGACGAGATGGGCTTGGGCAAAACGATGCAAGCGATTAGCACAATTCGCTTACTGTTGTGCAGTGGTGAAGCTCGCAGCATTCTGCTGATTTGTCCGAAGCCACTGGTCAGCAATTGGCTGAGAGAGTTCAGTGTTTGGGCGCCGGAAATTCCGGTCATGGCAATCGAAGGCAACCAAGCCAAACGTGAACTGGCTTGGCGAAGTCCCGAGGTTCCGGTCAAAGTTGCGAACTACGAATTGCTAATGCGAGACAAAGAGGTGGTGCTCGAAAGCGGGCTTCACTTCGATCTTGTCGCGCTCGACGAAGCGCAGCGAATCAAGAATCGCAATAGCACCACATCAGAGATCGTTCGCGCGATCCCGCGAACGCGATCATGGGCGTTGACCGGAACGCCGGTCGAGAACTCGCCGGATGATTTGGTCGGTATCTTTGACTACTTGTCGCCCGGGTATTTGAAAACGGGAATGCCAATGCCTGACATGGCCAAACGGGCACGCGACTATATCCTTCGTCGCACCAAAGACATGGTGATGGATGACATGCCACCTAAGCTGTATCGCGATGCTGAGCTGGACCTCACTCCCGAACAATGGGCGACCTACGAGTCTGCCGAAAATGAGGGGGTCATTCGGCTGGAAGAACTAGAGCAAGATCTGACGATACAACACGTTTTTGAACTGGTGCTGCGTTTGAAACAGATCTGCAACTTTGATCCTTTGACCAGCAGCAGTAGCAAGCTCGAGCGGCTTGTTGCTGACATGGAAGAGGTCGCCGCGTCCGGTAAGAAGGCGATCGTGTTTAGCCAGTGGGTCAATTCGGTTGAGAAAATGCGTCCAGCGTTAGAGCCCTTCGGCCCGCTGGAGTATCACGGCAAGGTGCCGCACAAAAAGCGTGAAGGGGTCATCGACCAGTTCAAGAATGATCCTAATAGCAGTGTGATCTTGATGAGCTACGGTGCCGGCAGTGTGGGCTTGAATCTGCAGTTTTGCGAGTACGTGTTCTTGTTTGACCGATGGTGGAACCCGGCTATCGAAGACCAAGCGATCAACCGCGCGCATCGAATCGGTGCGAAGGGTGCGGTCACGGTCACTCGAATGATGGCGATGAATACCATCGAGCAACGAATCGCTGCGGTGCTAGATCAGAAACGCGAAATGTTCAACACCCTATTCTCGGACCAGGGTGGCACACCGGCTCACGGCGGCGGTTTGTCCCGTGATGAGATCTTCGGGCTCTTCGACTTGCGAGCACCATCGGGAAAGAAAGTAGCTTAGCTTTTTTGCACCACCGGCTTTCGACATAAGCTCTAATAGGCGGCAACCAAGCGTACCTCGTGGGGTAGTGCTTCGTTGCTCCTTTTGCCAAGCGAAAAAATCTTATGTCGTCTAATCCATCGCCTTACGCACCGACGAATCAATCACACGCATTGCCTCCGTTTCCGCAACTGGAAGAAGGGCGGCCGGTGGGGGTCACCGTTTTTGCGATACTGTCGCTTGTGTTCGGTGGCCTGGGCTTGTTAAGTCTTTTGTTTTCGGCCGGCATGTACGCAACGGGCGTCACCTTAGGCCAGCCTAACGCTGCTTTGGACCTTTTCCAGACCAACATGGTCTACAAGGTGTTTACGATTGTCGCGATGGTCTTGGGGATCTTCTTTAGCATCGTTCAGGTCGTTGCGGGTATCGGTTTGCTCAAGATGTCTGAACTCGCTCGCAAGTGGACCCTGATCTACGCTGTGTATTCAATCATCGCCGCGGTTATCGCTAGCCTGATGAACCTGTTGTATCTCTTTCCCGCTATGAAAGAGCAAATGGCGACCCAAGTAGCCAATACGCCCGCCGGAGCTAGGGAATTTATGGAATTGAGTATGTACGCGGGAATGGTGGGCGGAATGATTTTTGCGCTCGCTTTGCCCACGGCCATCCTGTGGTACTTCAATCGTGCCACAATCAAGGCCAAGTTCGCTGCCGCGAATGCCGTCAGTTAAACCTGCAAACTAAACCTGCAAGCAATGGCGGTTCGCCATGCTGATGCCGCTAACGATGGCGCCAACGATTCCCACAAATCCTTGATCCGTCCCGCATAAAAACACGTTGGGCAAGTGAGTTGTCCCGTCGAGTTGTTTGTCGGGCGCACCATAGACGGCGCCGTTGTCGTGCCATGTGAAGCGACGAATGGTCTTCGGAGTGAACACGTCTGTGTCGATGACATAGGACCGAAAGTCCGGCATAAAACGCACCGCTGATTCGACCGCCGCATCGTACTGAATCACCTTCTCGGCGCGATACTTGTCTTCGCCTAGTTCGCTCCAACGGTCGTGGTTTGCTAACGTCGTGATGCGGATGACTCCATCGGGAAGTTCTCCTTCATCGTCTTCGTAAACGTAGTTGTTGGGTGAACAAATCACGCCGGTACGCGCATCGCAGATTTGATCGTCGGGACGCTTCCAATGAAACGTCTCGCTGTCGTTGTAAAAGACGATCGTGCGATCAAAGTGAAAGTCGGACGGTTTTCGATCGAGAATCGAAATGGACTCGATGAACGAAAGTTTGCCTGCGCGAGCAACATCGACTGTGGTGATGTCGTCGCACATGCGAGCTGTTTCAATATTTCCAGCGGACGACAATATGCGGTCCCCGGTAAGTTCAGTGCCGTCATCGAGAACAACGCCAATGGCTTTACCGTTCTCGACATGAATCTTGGCAACGCCACTTCGAAGTTTCAGTTCGCCACCGAGGCCGCGAAACTTCTTCACTAGGTTCTTCAGGATCACTCGCACGCCCTTAAACGGACGTCCGAAACCTTCCAGGTAACAAGCGCGAAACATGATGCAGAATTGCCCGAAGTCCATGTCGTCTTCACGGGCATTGCCGTACCACATCAACGGACAAATCAACATCTCGATCAACAGCGGATCGCTGATGTGCTCGGCCATCACTTCGCGAGCGGATCGCATGAAGTTGGGGTCGCCACCATCCATGTCGCTGTAATCCAATAGCGATCCGCATAACGAGCGAAAGCCATCGACTTGGCCAGGGAAGCTCTTTGCGATTTCACTTTCGAGCAATTCAATGTCGTTGGTGAAGTCGAGTGAAACGCCGGGGAAACGAATGGACGAACCAATTTGTTCGGCAAGCTTGAAGTCTTCCCAAGAAAACCGCAGTTGGCGAATCAGCTTCGCGAGTGGACCTTTCTTGTCGCCTTTGCGAGCGAAGTTGGTCATCGCGTGCAGGCCTACGTCGTAGTCACGTCCGCCCATGCGATAAAACGAATTGAGACCGCCGATGGTGTAGTGGCGTTCAAGGATGCAGACGCGTTGGTCGAAGTGAGCAAGCCGGATCCCAGCCGCCAATCCGCTCATTCCTGCCCCAATGATGATCGTGTCGTAGTGCGAATCGGTCACGGGATTTTCGGTAAGAAGCTTGGGCAGAAAGGAAAGAACATCTGTCGGCAGGATAGAAGATCGGCCAGGGCAAGGCAACGAGATGCCAATATCATGACGCAACGTGACGCATTTCGCTTCGCTTTTTTCAGCTAGGGCTTGTTCCAAACCACAGGCGATTTGCGGCGCGGGTATAGTTCCCTGCAAATCTCACATTTTCTGCCATCGCATGCCCGGGCCGTACAATGCTCGCGCCCATAGAAGATGATTTGTAGGTGCAGCTTATTCCAACTGTCTTCGGGGAAAAGCTTTTTTAGGTCGCGTTCGGTCTGAACAACGTTCTTGCCACTGGAAAGACCCCAGCGTTGGGCCAGTCGGTGGATGTGAGTGTCGACCGGAAAAGCGGGGATTCCGAATGCTTGGCTCATCACAACGCTGGCTGTTTTGTGGCCCACTCCGGGTAGCTTTTCAAGTTCCTCGAACGACGCAGGGACCTTGCTGTCGTAGTCGTTGATTAGCATTTCCGACAGCCTCGCTAGACTCTTGGCCTTTTGCTTGGACAGTCCCAATGGCCGGATCAATTCAAGTATCTTTTCCTCGCCCAACTGTTTCATTCGCTGCGGATTGGGGGCGGCTTGAAACAGCGCGGGCGTGATCTCGTTGACTTTCTTATCCGTACATTGGGCGCTCAATAGCACCGCGACCAACAGAGTGAAGTCGTCCGTGTGGTCCAGTGGAATGGGCGTCTCAGGATACAGTTCATTCAACCGGACGCGGACGTAGTCGGCTCGTTCTTGTTTTCTCACGTGGGTTCCTGCGGACATTCGATTAGGTCAGAAAAGCTTGGGAAAGTCGAGTTTCACAGGCATTTGCTAGTCGGCACCGCGAAATACTCAGCTTGGCCCCCGACGCCAGCCTGTTAAACTAAAGAATCTCGTTTTCCAAAGATCACACTCACAACGGAGTTTTCCTGAGTATGAAGAAAATCGTCGCTGGCCTTCTGGCTATTGTTTCCTCCTTCGGCCTCGTTGGTAGCGTCGAGGCACGCTCGCCCGAAGATGGTGAGGTCACCCACAAGGTTTACTTTGACGTCTCCATTGATGGCAAGGAGGCTGGCCGCATCACGATGGGCTTGTTTGGTAAAGACGTTCCGCAAACCGTCGAGAACTTTCGTGCATTGTGCACCGGCGAAGCTGGCAAAACGGACTCGGGTGTTCCGTTGCACTACAAAGGCAGCGTCTTTCATCGCGTGATTCCCAACTTCATGTTGCAAGGTGGTGACTTTACCGCTGGCAACGGAACCGGCGGCGAAAGTATCTACGGTGAAAAGTTTGACGACGAAGCGTTCACGTTCGTTCACAACATGCCTGGCATCCTCAGCATGGCGAATGCCGGTCGTAATACCAACGGTTCGCAATTCTTTATCACCACAGTCCCAACGCCGCACCTCAACGGACGTCACGTCGTCTTTGGAAAAGTCATCGACGGCATGGCACTGGTCAAGAAGATTGAATCACTGGGGTCACAATCCGGTGCCACTCGCGCCAAGATCGTCATCGCTGATTGCGGTGAACTGAAGTAAGCCAAGAATTCAGTCTGACACTTTCTGAAGCCCGCATTGATCGATTCAGTGCGGGCTTTTTTCGTCCAGAATCGTTCACGCTCACTGATTTTTTGGATAAGCCTCGTTACTTCGGCGTCAAACAGTACCGTAGGGGTGCTCGGGACTTTGTGGCTCGGGCTTCTGACGCTCGAGCCTTTGACGCCCGGGACTTTGGCGCCCGGGACTTTGACGCCCGGGACTTTGGCGCCCGGGACTTTGGCGCTCGTTTGGCCTTCGTGGCTCACCGAGGCATACCAGCTCGGGACGTCGGCTCGACGAAGATAAGTTACAATTGGCTCTGCTGTCCGCTATTTCGTTCTTCCCTGCCTCGCTCTGTTGGAACATGTTTGACCCTTTGCACAAATGGCTCGGAATTCCACCCAGTGAGCAGCCTCCTCATCATTATCGACTATTGGGAGTCACTCTATTCGAGAGCGATCCCGATGTGATCGATAGCGCGGCAGATCGTCAGTTGTCTTTCCTGCATGAATTAACCGGTGGGGAACATGGTGAAGCAGCCGAACAGCTTTCCAATCAAGTTTCGTTGGCGCGGCTGTGTTTGCTCAATGCGGACAAGAAGGCTGCCTATGACGAAGTGCTCCGGCGACGTCGATCAAAGGAATCATCGAGTGAACTTGGTCCGCAGCCAACTGCGGCATTGCAACCAACAATCCCGGTCAATCAACTCGCGGCGAAACAAGGCACTACCGGTCATCCCACGGGCGCCGCACCAACTGCACCAGTCCTGCGACCGGGACCGGTTGAACCAAAGTCGCCCGTCCGTGTTCAATCACGCATCGCAGCAAATGCAAAACGCAGACGCAAGACGTCGTCCCCGTTTTGGATGATTTCGGCCATCGCTGGCATCATTGCAATCTTGATGATCTTCATGGCCGTTCGCGAAGGACATCTAAAGCTAGACTACTCGTGGATCACGGGAACTGCTGACCCCGAAGGTCCTTCGCCGGCCACGCAGCCTAGTGTCGCGGAAACCGATTCGGCCCCAAGTACCGTGCCTTCGATGGCTTCGAACACTCCCGTGGTCGCTGCGGCTCCAACAAGTCGCCAACCATCCGGCCAGCCGAACAACCGACCAACGCAGTCGCAGCGCAGCACCGATCGCGACGATGCCGATAACAACCGTGAAAGTAGCGGTGCTAAGGCTCCGGTGCCAAAGCAACGGTCGCTTGCCGATCTTTTGAAGCCACCTTCGCCCGAATTAGTTGCAGCCAAACCAAGCATCGTTCGCTCCCCGTTGCCCTCAGCAGCAGAATTGAACGAGAAGCTTGAGGTTGTGAACGAGGTGTACGGGAACGAATTGCGAGGCGCGACGAAGTCCAATGATCCAGAGGTGAAAATCGCAACCGCTCGACAACTCTTTCGCGATGGGGAGCAAACGTCGAAGGATCCCGTAGGGCGATTTGCAATGTGGCGGTATTCTCGTGATCTGTTCACGCAAGCCGGTAGCGTCGCCGACGCGTTGGCCACCAGCGATGCGATAAGCCGGTTCTACGAAGGCTACGATCGATTGTCAGA
Source organism: Rubripirellula amarantea (assembly GCF_007859865.1). Classification (NCBI taxonomy): domain Bacteria; kingdom Pseudomonadati; phylum Planctomycetota; class Planctomycetia; order Pirellulales; family Pirellulaceae; genus Rubripirellula; species Rubripirellula amarantea. Next base: position 2,623,417 of record NZ_SJPI01000001.1, read on the forward strand.
AAATCTTGATGTGATCCGCAGCCTAGTTTCTTCTGATCGCGAATGGCAATCGCCAGCCGACTTAGTGGAAACAGTTGAAGCGTTTGTTGACGAGGCGAATCAAGCGAATCGATATGAACTTTCTGTTGCCGCAGCTTCCGCTGTCCTTGATTCCATCGGTGATGGATGGTCAACCAAGGATCGTGATCTCTTAAACGACCTAAAGAAGGAAGCGTCCGAGGCCGACACTCAGTATTCGGCCTTTCGTGACGCGGTGAAAGCGTGGTCATCGTCTAAACGGGGAACACCGAAGAACCAAGCGGCTAGCGGCGAGATCGGTCGCTTTCTTGTGGTAGCTCGCGGTGATTGGGACGAAGCCAAGCTTTACTTTTCGATGGGCGACAACAGGCTTTTAGCACGCGCCGCGGAGTTGGATCTCAAGCAGTCTCAAACAGATACCGCCCAACGCGAGGTAGCCGATGCTTGGGTGATCGCCGTGGAAGGTAGTCGCGATGCCGAACTTCGTGAGGCGGTCCTCAATCGCGCTGTCAGTCTGATTGAAGCGGCAATTTCAAATCTCGAAGGTTTAGAAAAAGGTATCGCTGAGAAACGGTTGCGCGAGGTGACGAAATTGCTCGAGGATCATCGAGCCCACTTTCCCGCGACCTCATTCGTCGAAAGCCAACCCACCACTTTCCGATCACCAGGGCGCATTCTCGACAACCGTCGGTGGACTTCAACGGCATCGCGGAGTGACAGCGCAAAATCCGTAAGACAGCGTTTGGAGGTAGGCATGGGATCGCACCCTCGAGGTCTGGGGGCGGCGGCCGCCGGAGTGGAACTGGCGGGCGTGGAAACATTAGCGATCGATGGTCAAGCATCGCCTCCCGTGATGGAAACGATCGACAGCGATTCAAAGTTCGGGTTGCTGATCGACTACCACACTCCCGGTGGCTATACCAAGCGAGTGTTCGTTGGATTCGCAACAAAGCCAGATCGAACATTCTCGCTCGGTCCGCCATGGGGAAAAGAGCAGGACAAGCCCGATATCGAAGACTCTCTGCCGCCATCAAACCATTACGACTTGGATCTCAATCGCTGGGCTCCCGACACCTGGGACCGGCGATGCTGGGTCACCCTGTTCATGCAAAACTGTGGGTATGGTCGCCAAGCCGAAGCCAGTTTGAGTTGGTAGTGGGAACGATAGATCATTCATGAAAGATAAAATTACTATCACTGACCCAATCGTCGGCATCGATTTGGGGACCACACGCAGCGTGGTCGCGCATGTCGACTTCATGGGCGATGTAAAAACAGTTCCCAACCGTGAGGGAGAATTGACAACAGCGTCAGCCGTTCTGTTTGACGATGGTTCCGTAACGGTGGGCAAGGAAGCACTTAAGGCACTAGCGGTTATGCCATCGCAAGTTGCCATGTATGCCAAACGGGAGATGGGAAGCCCGACCTTTTCCAAGAAGATCAACGGTCAATCCTATCCGCCAGAAATGATTCAGTCATTCGTGTTGGCGAAGCTTCGACGTGACGCCGAGCAAAAGCTCGGTTGTGAAATTTCGAAAGTCGTGATTACCGTCCCGGCTTATTTTAATGAACCCAAACGCCGCGCAACGATGGACGCTGGGTTATTAGCGGGCCTTGACGTACGTGCGGTAATTAACGAACCCACGGCCGCGGCGATCGCGTTCGGCGTCGATCGAATCAGCCGAATCGTCGGTGAGCAAACCACGCTCGTGTTCGATCTTGGCGGCGGTACGTTAGATGTGTCGATCGTCAAAGTAGACGGAAAGAAGATTCAAACGATTGCCACCGATGGCAACGCGATGTTGGGCGGAATTGACTGGGATAAGTGCTTGGCCCGTTGGCTTGACGCTCAATTTAGTGTGCAGCATTCGATCAAGCCCTCTGAATCAGAACTAGGGCAGGAATTCTTGCGTCGCGAAGCCGAGGAACTGAAACATTCCCTGTCCTCTCGCAGCAAGGTCAATGTCCGCCTGACCTATCAGGGAAAGATTTTAAAGACCGAGATCAAACGGGACGAGTTCGAAGAGATGACCGCTCATCTGCTTGACCGTTGCCGGTTCACGGTTCGCAAAGTGGTCAAAGATTCGCGATTGGAATGGATCGAGATCGATCGCATTCTGTTGGTTGGTGGTTCGACGCGGATGCCGATGATTCCGGAAATGTTGCAAAAGGAGTCCAGCATTGAACCTGATGCATCGGTTTCCGCTGACGAAGTCGTCGCTCATGGGGCAGCGATCTACGCATCAACGCTGCTTGAAAGTACTGATACCGGTGGTCAATTGGACTTCCCGGAAATCACGGATGTCAATGCGCACCATTTGGGAGTGCTAGGCGTGGATAAAAAGACAGGCCGACGGATTGGGCACGTCATGATTCCTCGCAACACGCCGCTTCCCGCTTCTAAGGTCACTCGATTTGAAACCATTCGTGACCGCCAGCCCAGCGTCGCGGTGGAGGTAATCGAGGGCGGTAATTCAACCGGGCTAAACGCAACGTCGATTGGACGCTGCGTCATTGACAATCTTCCCAAGAACTTGCCTGCGGGAACGCCAGTCGATGTGGCTTTCCGCTACGACACCGATGGTCTGATTCACATCGAAGCGATCATGCCCACGACGGGTCAGCGAACGGAGATGACGATCGACCGCGTCGGTGGACTGACCAACGACGACAAGGATAAGTTGACCAACATACTGGAAGAACTTGGATTAGACGATTGATCGCATGCTATCGCGACAACCAAAACTCCAATACATCAGCGACCTGTTCCGCTTCAAGCATTTCATGAGCCTCCAGTTCATCAGCGAGCTGCGCGATGGCGGGCCAACATGGTTCTTTTTGCAAATGTTGATGCAATTCAAGGATCACCATTTCAAGTAACCTTGTGCACTTCACTGGATGACGGACAACATCACTGGCAATCGACATTGCGGTGTCCCAGTCATGTTGCCAAGGCCCGTAAGTCGCCGGGTGCAATTTTTCGCCTCGGTAGATCATCTCAGCGACCGGGCCTGCCAGGATCGTCATGATCTCACGCTGCCGTTGCCAATCCGTGTTTGGGTCGACTCGCCCCCACGCGACCCGGCAATCCCCAAACCGCTCTGGCAAGTAGTCGTCGGCCTCACCCCAAAGCTGCATCGAATCGATCTTGCCGCCCAAAGCATATCCCACCACCGCATGCCCCGATTCGTGATAGGCGGTCAGGGTTTCGTCACACATGGCGAATGAGCAATCGTTGGTAGCGAACAGGTCGAGGAAACGGTCTGATTGCGGCTGGAAAGCCGACTAAGGCCGTGCTAGCCTACGTTCTCACCTAATTCCTGTCACCTGATACCTGAAGCCAATTATGAAAGCGATGCTGCTGACCGAGTACTCCCACATGGAAGTCACTGACGTGGACGAACCGCAGGTCGGTCCTCACGACGTCTTGGTTCAAGTCGAAGCGTGCGGAATCTGCGGCAGTGACATTCACGGCTTTGACGGAAGCACCGGACGCCGCATTCCGCCATTGGTGATGGGGCACGAAGCAGCAGGTATCGTCGTCGAAACTGGCGATGCAGTTACCGATTTGGCCAAGGGCGACCGAGTCACTTTTGATTCGATGGTTTCCTGCGGCGATTGTCACTTCTGTCGCAAAGGGCAAGGCAACTTGTGCGACAACCGTATGGTTCTGGGCGTTTCCTGTGGCGATTACCGTCGTCATGGCGCGTTCGCTGAACGAATCAGTGTGCCCCGCCGGATCGTCTATCGCATTCCTGACAACTTGTCCTTTGAGCACGCCGCTCTGGTCGAAGCGGTCTCCGTCGCCGTTCACGCGGCTGAAGTCACACCTATTCAATTGGGCGACACAGCCGTGGTTGTCGGTGCCGGGATGATTGGCCTGTTGGTCGTGCAGGCCGTTCGTGCCGCCGGTGCTTCGCGAGTGATCGCCGTCGACCTGAACGACAAGCGACTCGCCGCCGCCAAGGAACTCGGCGCCGACGAAGTGCTACGTGGCGACCAATGCGACGTCCCCGCAGTGATTCGTGAAATGACCGAAGGACGCGGCGCTGATGTGGCTCTCGAAGTGGTCGGTGCGACTCCCACGGTGAAGACCGCGATTGAATCCGTTCGTAAGGGCGGCCACGTCACGCTAGTGGGCAATGTGTCGCCGACTATTGAATTGCCGTTGCAGTCTGTTGTAACGCGGGAAATCACCTTGCATGGAACTTGCGGTTGCAACGGAGAGTACCCTCAATGCATCGACCTGATGGCCCGCGGTATCATCAACGTCGCACCGTTGATCACGTCCAAAATATCGCTCAGCGACGGACCTGCATGGTTTGAAAGACTGCACGCCGGCGACCCGGACCAAATGAAGGTGGTCGTTGAGCCTCAGCGTTCCTAGTTCTAGAGCTACGTTTCGAAGCTGTTGCACTCGTGTTCTCCGCGACAAACAGGGCTCCCTGCAACAAACAGGGCTCCCTGCAACAATCAGGCTTTCACTCGCAAGAACGGGTAAATCGCCAAACCCAGCAGCAGTGTCCCCACTGCTGCGTAGGCGGGAATGGGGTTGCCCCAGGAAGCGAGAACGCCGAATCCCACTGTCGCGGCAATGAACACCGTTGGTGGAATTCCCCAAAATGGAAGCTTGCTAATTTGGCCTCTAGCTCTCAGCAAAAACAGCGTGCTGATCGCGAGCGCCGAACACAACGATAGAGTTAAGCCAAGGTAGCTCAGCAGGTCTTTCAATTGCGAAATCGCGACGACCGCGATTGCTAATCCTGCCTGAAACCAAACCGCAATCGCGGGAGGCTGTTCGCGAAACGAGAACCAACTCGGCATGTATCCGTCATCTGCCATTTTCGCATAGACCCGCGGGCCCGTCATCATCATCGCCGTGACCGAAGTCGCTAATGCCACGGCGATTGCGATTCGCACCAGTTGTTCCAGTCCAAAACCGCCAATGGCTTGCGCGGCGGTTGCCGCCACTTCGGAAATCTTGTCCTGCGAAGTGATCGTTTCCATCGGTGCCGCATAAACGAACACAGCGTTCAAGGCCAGATAGATCAAGCTCACCAGTAACGTTCCGGCAATAATGGCTCGGGGGACATTGGCTTGCGGATTCTTGATCTCACCCGAAATGTAAATTGCCGCATTAAATCCCGCGAACGAAAACGAAATCCAAACCAGTTGGTTCGCTAGCGTGAACAGCGATAATGGTTCGAGCTGGTTTGCGTTAGGGGCGCTAGTCGACCACGATCCTATCTTCATTAGCGACCAAACCAGAAACCCAACAATCAATGCCAATTTCGTAAGCACAATTACGTCTTGCACTCGAGCTGCCATCGAAACTCGAAACGTATTGAGCATGGCGGCGGCAACGATCACGCTAATCGCAATTGTTGATGGCGGAGGCAAATGATCGGGTGCAAACAACAATGGTCCGGCGTAGGCCTCCAGTCCCAATGCTGCTGCCGCGATGGGGCCCGTGAATCCCGCAAGCAACGAAACGAAGCCAGCGGTCAGTCCAGCGGATGGATGCAGAGCCCGGGCTAAGAACAAATACTCGCCACCGGATTCCGTGAATCGCTGGGCGAGTGACGCATAGCTGACCGCGCCGCACATGGCGATAACGCTACCAATGGCCCAGGCCAGCATGACGCGCGATGGTGACCCAAGGGCATCGAGTGCGAATCCGCTGGTCGTGAACACGCCAACACCGATCATGCTTGCGGCAACAATCGTCGTGGCGGACACGAGCCCAATAGGGTGCTTCGACTGAGTCAATTGCCGCTTCCGGTCATCGGACGTTTGCGGAATTCAAGAAAGTAGTTCTCGTCAAAGCCGTTGATGGTGCGTTCGGCGGTCAACTCAAATCCGGCTTCCGAGATCTCATCGATGAAGGTCTGCTTGCCCGCCCTCACGTGGCCCATTGTCCACTCTCGTGACTCACCCTCAATACGCTCAAAGTCAATCACGACCACACGCCCGCCCTGCTTCAACGCTTGGTGAATCGACTGCATGGTTGAATGCGGAAATTCGAAATGGTGGTAGACGTCGCAAATGAACGCGAAGTCGATCGAGTTTGGCGGTAAACAAACCGAATCGTCTCGGCATAGCACGGTGGTGGAGTTGTCGATTTTTTTGTCGGCGAACAACTTCGTAAGATGCTGAGCAAACTTTGGCGAAAGTTCGACACTGTAGCACCAACCGCCTTTACCAACCGCCTCGTTCATCATCAACGAGAAAAAGCCTGTGCCCGCACCAATATCGGCCACATGGTCACCCTGCTTGATGCCCATCGCTGCCAAGATACTTTCTCTTGCACGGTAAACCTCGCGACTTTCGACTTCAAACTTTTCCAACCAGGACTCAATTTCCAGAGCTGGATCTAGGAACGAATCGTTGATGCCCGGGTTCACACTCGTGTTAACGTCGACGTCTTGTCCCAGAGAAATTCCGCAAACGAGAACCTCGATACCAAGAAACAAGACAAGGAACAGTAGCCGAAAAATTGACGCTGATTTCATGAACTTCAACAAGTTGGGGGTACTGAAAGAAAACCGCATTCGCCCAGCATAGCCCACAACGCACAATTGAGTAAAATAGCCATTCACCAGGGGGTGTAGCTCAGTTGGTTAGAGCAGGGAACTCATAATTCCTTGGCCGCGGGTTCAAGTCCTGCCACCCCTACTTTTGACCTGATATTGTTCGGGTGGCCCTTTTGCAGGTCCCGTACAGGATAAGTGTTGACAGCCTAGTTGCCGTATTTGCGAATAGAGATTTGGGCATTCAGTGGGATTGGACAGTGATATCGGCAGTTCAGTGGCCAAGTTTTTGTATGGCTACAATCGACGAGTGAACTCGTGATCGGGTGGTCGTGTTGACTTAGTGGAGACTGGGGTGTCTGGCCCAAGGTCGTCGCCCTTCGCCTTCGACTGCTGCTCGATCGCCTATGCTTTAAAAGGTTATTTCGAATGCCTGCGATGGCGTGTGGCGTGACGAATTGTGAGAACACTGTGAAAACCACCCCTAGTCATGACGAGCGGATTGCAAGCCTGACGTTTGCATCGGTTTACCCGCACTACGTCACGAAGATCCGGAAGAAAGGACGCACGGTTGCTGAACTTCACCAAGTCATATTCTGGCTGACTAAATTTGACGCTAAGGATTTAGAACGCTTGATTGCGAGCGAAGCAACGTTCAAGCAGTTCTTTGCTGAAGCCACTTTGAACCCTCGCGCGATCTTGATCACGGGATCCATCTGTGGCTATCGGATCGAGGAAATTGAGACGCCTCTCACTAGGCATGTTCGATACCTAGACAAGCTTGTCGACGAACTGGCGAAGGGGCGAAAGATGGAAGTAATCCTGCGAACCCCATAGTCTCGACAGAAGATCGCGAAATTTCCGAGTTCGATGGTCGGAATCTGGTGCATGCACCGGATGGGTGATGGCGTTTAATCGTAATGTCAGGACGAAGCGTCGAACTCTTTGTTCTGTTCACCCGCAATGCATGTCTTCCTGTCTTTCTGTTGCCGGTGCAAAACGAGTCACCAAGCGAGTCACCGAACTGGCGTCAACAGGCTGCGCGTCGTTGATTGGTTCGGGGGATGATTAGGGGCACGGTTGCTCCTGATATTCATTCGATAGGTTTCTGAGGCGGACGATGTGAGCGTCTCGACATCTACAACGAGCCAAAGGAAAAGTAACTGTCATGAATAAGAATCAATCGTTTTGATCGCAAATCTCCGAAGCTCAGTTTTTAGCGATCTTGAGACGAACTGTTGGACCGGGCAACGAATTCTGTCTCTGGGGGTATTGCTGCCACGTTGATCTATCGGGGTGCAAGCGGAAATTCCGCTTGTAGGTTTGGCTGTCGCAGTGCGATTGTTCGAACATTGTGGCTCGCTCGTTAACTAGTCCGCTTCAACGACGTGCTGATCTTTATTGATTAGCAGCAAGAGGGGTGAGTGAGGGATCTTAAGCTCGTTTGGCGCGGTGATGTCGACGGAAAAGCCTTGAACTCGTTGTGCCGATAGATAGCGGAACCAAAGGTTTGATTCACTTGCTATTGAGTGCATGACCAAGTGACGGTTCTTCTGCACATCCAATGGATCATTGCGGGAACCTGCTTTACCACCGTTTGGTTCCTGCTCCATCACGAACTCCAATCGTAAACAAACAACATATGAATCCTTCGCCGAACATGTCCTATCCTTCCCCAACTCGAGTTGCCTGGTGCTTGCTCATGCTTCGGCTCGGGGTTGGTATCGTGTTTGTCATGTGGACTGTTGATAAATTCATCAATCCAGAGCACGCGGCAGCCGTTTTTGCAAAGTTCTATAACGTGCAGTCTCTTACGACAGGCCTTGCGTACGTGGTAGGAGGAGTGCAAATGCTTGTTGTATTGGCATTCTTAACAGGCACCCTGCGTACCTACTCTTACGCTGTCATTTTAATCCTCCACGCGATTTCTACGTTCAGTTCGTACAAGCAGTACTTTGATCCATGGACGTACCCGCACTTATTGTTCTTTGCTGCCATCCCGATGCTTGCTGCGTGCGTAACGCTTTGGCTACTGCGAGACTATGATCTGTTCTCGGTTGATGGACAACGACGGAAAAGCCACGAGGCAATCGTTGGATGATGCCGTCCTTGGATGATCAGGCTAAAGTGTGACATTGCAAGGTATCAGCAACGCACTGTGTCGCATTGCGATGAAGTGGGTTGCGTTGAGGTAACGCACTCAAAAGAGGTGTACTCAGGTAAACAGCGAAATGGCTCGCTGCGGCAGTCTGCTCCAGTTCACGACCCTTGCGGAGTTTGCTTGATTCGAGGAAACACTTAGGCGAGTCAGATCTTTAGCAGTGCGTACGATAAGTAAATGTGAGCTCAGTCGCTCGCTATCGAGCCAACGAAAGTGTTCGGCAAAAAGAATGGAGCATAGCTATGAATGAAACGTATGCAAAAGTGGCCATTGTCACTGGAGCTTCCCGGGGGATTGGTGCGTCGATTGCTATGCGACTAGCGACCGATGGTTTCGCCGTGGTCATCAACTACTCAAGCGAAGCCGCGCCCGCCGAGGCACTTGTCGCGAGTATCCGGGATGTTGGTGGAAAAGCCGACTGCTTCCGAGCGGACGTAAGCGACCCGGTTGCGGTGTCGGCGTTGTTCAATTTCGCCGAATCATCGTTCGGCGGCCTTGGTGTCTTGGTCAACAATGCCGGGATGCTGACGACCTCCACCATTGCGGAATTTGATGACGACGCATTCGATCGCTTGGTGGCCGTCAATTTAAAGGGGTGTTTTAACGCGATGCGTGAGTCAGCCAAGCGAATGTGTGATGGTGGAAGGATCATCAATTTGTCGTCGAGCGTTATCGGATTAAATCAACCGCAATATGGTGTCTATGTTGCCACAAAGGCGGGCGTGGAAGCGATGGGCAGGGTTCTTGCGAAGGAACTGCGTGGACGGAACATTTGTGTGAACGCAGTGGCTCCAGGACCGACCGAGACGGAGCTCTTTCTGGAAGGTAAGTCGGACGACCTCGTTGATTCGTTCGCCAAGCTTTCGCCACTTGAACGATTGGGGCAGCCCGACGACATTGCTTCCGTTGTCTCGTTTCTTGCTGGTTCCGACGGAGGTTGGGTGAACGGGCAAGTTTTGCGAGCCAACGGGGGAATTGTTTAATCACAGCTTGAGGTCTTATCGGGACATACAGCCGATTTCGCCATCTCCGACAACAAAGCTCTCGCGATGTCCTGTTCCATCGCTAGTGCGTGTCCGCGACGAACTCGAGTCCATTACTGAAAATCGTTTGCCGAAAATTCGGTTGCAAGAATGACGATCCCCCAACACCTGCAGCTTTTACTCTATAGCTTCGTCACTTGGCTCGCATTTTATCTGTTCGGCTTACCCGATTACTATCAGCATTGGTACTTCGGACTGAAGGTTATCATCGTTCTGGTTGTTACCGGGATGTACTTTCCGATGACTAGGTACACTCTAAAGACCTTCTGGGCTGGTGATCGTTATCTGGTCAATTCGTGTTGGTTGGCGCTCTACCTAACATTGCCATTGTTCGTTTACGACTATCTGCTGCTGGGATGGTACAAGGGACTCGGGATTGGTTTTGTCCAGCCTTACTGGTACCTGACGTTCTTCTATTTCTCATTCTGGATTCAGTTTCCTTATATCGGATGGAAAATGCACCGTTCCGAGCCAAGGTCTGCCATTGGAAGCGAAGCTGTCAATCATGGGGATCGCTAGCGGGCCTGCTCCAGTGCATTCTTTTGAGAACTCTGCTAAGCGGATTGCCAGCAGGTTTTTCTCGGCACCGGGTTACTTAGAGAATTGAGAGATTCGTCAAGCTGAATTGCACCGCCACGCGGGTTTCGCAAGTGTGCAGTTTCTTGCGGTTTTGGTCGCGAGGGGTGGCGGTTTGATATTTTCTGAGGATTGCATCGGAGTCCCAATAGCGGGGTATCTTGGCAATGATTAATCTACTCACTTGCCCCAGTAGTTGCTGGTGACGCCCGGCCAAATCTGTTGAGGCATGGATCGTGTTCACGTGATGAACTAGTAACTTGGTGGACTTCCCCAAGGGGCAAGCCTTTGCTGTTTTAAGTTTTGTAAATGACCAACCTGTCTCACTGGGGAAACAAAATGTTGAAATTGTGTAGTCAATTGTTGATTCTGGGAGTCACATTCCCTTTCATGTCATTCTCTTTGAGTGCAGCAGAGATCGTTCGTTTTCGGTCAGACTTTACGTCAGGCGAGGGATTTCAAGCGGGTCGTCTTATCGACAATCCCGATTGGGTTGGATCCGGATATCTGGACGTTGATCCAACGGGTGTTGGGCGTGTTATCCATCCGAGACGAGCCGGTTTACCGGTTGACTTCAACGGACCCGTATATTCCACAACCGGCGTCCTCGATGCGTTTCCTTCATCGACGTTTGGTGTGGGAGATCACATCATCCTTCAGACTCAGCTACTATTCACGCTAGATACGTTCAATTTCGGTCAGGAGATCGCGAGAGTCGGTTTCTCTCGAACACCTGGGGGCGAAATTGAGCATGGCTTCGCCATGGCATGGACTGAAAGTCTTGGTCAACCAATGGAGCAGGCGGGGGCGATACGGTTCTTCCCTGACATGAACGATAGTGGTTTTCGTGACTACGCCTTCGTTAGCGATTTCTACAACTCAATTAGCGTTGAAGGTCGATATGCAGGATTGCAAGACACGGTAGGCGGAACGGACGACCTAACGTCAAATCCGTTCTTAGTTAACTACGAAGTCGAATATTTAGGAGAGGTTGATTTCGTGGGAGATCACGTTTGGCAGCCCCAGCGTTTAGAAATCACTGACCAAGTTACCAATGCAACCTTCTTCTATGACTTCAGTACTCAGCTGCCTCAAATGTTCGAGTTTGACGGTACAAACGCATTCGTTGGGTTTGAACTAGCCTCCAACGGTAGAAGTTCAAACGGCCTGACTGTGTCTAGTGAGTTCTTGGGAATCCAGTACCGTGGAACTCCAGTGTCCACTGCCGTTCCAGAGCCGAACGCGTTAATTTTCCTTGCCTGTGTGTTAGGAGCGTTCTGTCTTCGCCGAAAGGGAAGCAAGATCAAACTTTGAACGATCAGACATTTCATGAAAGACTACTGCAATCAGTAGTGTCACGGCGTGACTTAGTCACGCCGATTGAACCTTTGTTGGAAATCGTATAGGTGGGGTTTGTCTACGCGTCCGTTGCTTAGTTGCCTCAGCCTTTAATAGACGTACCCACCTAAACCAAGGCGATCAACTGAACGGTTTCGATATTCGTAGATTCGTCGCTGGCATACAGTGCGAAGACTTTTCTCGCGAGCCAGAATGGGCAATCGGCCAATGCGATGAATAGGGCCGTTTGATCAGCAGAGCATTGACAGATGTATCAAATTGGCTTGAGATTGAACCGCTCATCAATCCAAAAATAGTTCCCGGTTGAAGTTTCAGCACAGTTTTTGCGAATGATACGGCAGTCTCGAGTTCCTCGTTTGGATCGGACTTCACTTGTGCAGGATTGCCGTCGCTACCGAAGTTGAAGTTTGCACGACAGTCACACAGTGACGAAGAAGCGAGAACGCGGCCGGGTTTCAATTGTGGTTCGAAGCATTCCTTCTAGCGGATGGACGCTGAAACGGTCAGTTGCTCAATGTCGCAACTGACAAGTGTCTTAATCACAATTGGCCAGCGCATTGCATTGAAGTCGGTGATCAATAGCTTATTGGAACGATCCATTTTTTAAATCTCTTTGTCATACTTCGTGGTACACGCAATTCTTGCTGATTTGATTTTTGGATTGAGTTCTGAATGCGAGGTTGGGAAGATTGACGAGGAGTGCAGTTCACCTTGTCTGCGTGTTAGGATTGGCGATGCCTGCCGCCTTGTTCTGTTGCCGATCTTTCAAAAAGTCTAAATTTGAGCCGAGACGATGACTGTTTTTGACCTTTGGTTGCCTATTGTTTTGTCTGGATTGGCAACTCATGTGTTGAGCTCGATTTCATGGATGGTGATGCCGCATCACAAACCGGAGTGGATCAAGATGCCGGCTGAAGATGAAGTCCAGGGCTTGATTGAAGCCAAAGGTATCCCGGCCGGGCAGTACATGTTTCCATTCGCCTCGTCACCTGAGGAAATGCAGAGCCCTGAGTTCAAGCGTAAGCAGGGGCAGTGCAAAGGGATGCTTGTCCTTTGGCAGACTCCGCTCAATATGGGCGTCGCGATTGCTAAGACGTTTTCGTTTTTTATGATTGCTGCGTTTGTAATCGGGTACCTCGCTTCGCTGGCGTTGCCAGCAGGAGAGTCGTTTTCGCCAGTGATTCAGTTTGTGACCACCGCCGGGTTGTTAGCTCACTGCTCTGCTCACTTTCCGCATGTCTTTTGGTTTCGGCGGAGGATCGCGATGGAACTTGTGGATGGTGTTGTCTATGCGTTCGTTACAGGCCTTCTTTTCGCGTTGCTATGGCCGGCTGCCTAATTCGTCGTAGGTGATCCAGGGAACTACTGTACGGGCGATGATTCTCGCAAAAAGCTCGGCGTAGGGTCCGGCCTTGCGCCGAAACCGTTTAGACTACTGGTCGTCGGAACTCGCTAACTTGCCGCGATTGTTGTTCCCGATCACTTTCCCTTTCTCTGTTTCTGAGGATTTAATGTTTAAGAACAATCCGAAACGCCGCCAGTTTCTAAAGAGCACGGCGGCCGTCGGCGCTGGTCTGACGACTCCCTACTTCGTTTCGTCGCCTGCTCGTGCCGCGGAAAGCGATCGCATGAAGATTGGTGTGATCGGAGCGGGCGGAATGGCTAGTGGTAATATCAACACCGCGAAGGAATGGCTCGAAGTGGTCGCCATCGCTGAAGCCGACAGCGGTCGTGCCGATGGATTTAACAATCGTTTTGCAGGTGGTAAAGCGGACATCTATGCCGACTACCGCGAGCTCCTTTCGCGAGGCGATTTCGAAGTGGTCCATGTCGCGACTCCGGACCATTGGCACACCAAACCAGTAGTCGAGGCGATGTATGCGGGGAAGGATATCTACTGCGAAAAGCCGCTGACGTTGACAATCGACGAGGGCAAGTTGATTCGCAAAGTGCAGAAGGAAACTGGCCGAATCGTTCAGGTCGGAACTCAGCAGCGAAGCACCTACGATTTGTTTGTCAAAGCCATGGCGATCGTCAATGAAGGTCGGCTTGGCAACATCACTCGGGTGCAGGCCGCGATTGGCGGCGCTCCCGCAAGCGGCAAAATTCCTGAAGCAAATCCACCGGCCGAATTGGATTGGGAGCGTTGGCTCGGTCCCGCACCGAGGGTTGCGTACCGCTACAAGGACGCCGGTGGCGAAGACAACAACAGTGGGCGTGGCAACACCAACGCGCACTATGAATTTCGCTGGTGGTACGAATACAGCGGTGGCAAGCTGACCGACTGGGGTGCTCACCACGTTGACATTTGCAATTGGGCACTGACCTTGAATGGTCAAACGGGTGGGCCAGAGTCCATCAGTGGTTCGGCAACGCATCCGGTCGAATTCGATGACCAAGGTAACCCGGTTCAGAATGACCGCTACAACACCGCCACGGCATTTAACTTTTCATTGAAGTATGCCGGGGGAACTGAGTTGGTGATTCGCAACGACACGCGGAATGGGGTGTTGATTGAGGGCGAAAAGGGACGGATCTTTGTTTCCCGCGGCGCGCTGCAGGGAGGCCCGGTCGAAGAGTTGGAAACCAACCCGTTACCCGAAGATGCCATCAGCAAAGTCTACAAAGGGCTGCCAATTGAATTCAACGAACGTAAGGCTCATTGGGCAAACTTCCTGCACTGTGTTCGCGAGCGTAAAGAGCCGATCTCGGATGTCCATTCTCACATGAAGGGATTGAATCTATGTCACCTCGCCGGCATTGCCGCTCGCACCGGTCGCGATTTGAAGTGGGATGACGCGAAGGAAGAGATCGTAGGCGATGAGCAGGCCAATAGCATGCTCTCGCGACCCTACCGCGAGGGTTACGAGATTGAGATGGGCGACGCGGTTTCGTCGTAACCACATTCTCGATGGACTCTTAGCAGACAACGAAAAAGCGGCCGTGGATCCAAGGATTCACGGCCGCTTTGCTTGTTGGGGTTGGGTTAGACGCTAAGCCAACCTAGCTCAAAATCATGTCGTCGCAGGTCATGCCACCGGGGATCATGGGCAACACGTGTTCTTGGTACGGCACTTGGACGTCGAGCAAGTAAGGTCCCTTGTGGGCGATCATTTCGCGGATCGCACCTTCGAGGTCTTTCTTCTCTCGAATCGTTGCGGCACCGCAACCATAACCCTTCGCGATTTGGACAAAGTCAGGATAGCGATCTTCGGCGTATTGAAAACGATCCGCGTCGCTCTTGCCTTTAGCTTCTTCGTGGTGGATTGGGCCGAGGTAAGTATGGGCGCGGTTGCGATCCATGAATCGGTCTTCCCACTGAACCACCATGCCAAGGTGTTGGTTGTTGAGCAAGAACACCTTGACGGGTAGTTCTTCACAGAAGCACGTCGCAAGTTCTTGGACGTTCATTTGGAAGCTACCATCACCATCGATGTCGATCACCAACGAGTTCGGGAGCGCCGCTTGCACACCCATCGCGGCTGGCAAGCCGAAGCCCATCGTTCCTAAGCCGCTGCTACTCAGGAACGTGCGAGGACGGCGGAACTTGAAGAACTGTGCCGCCCACATTTGGTGTTGTCCCACGCCAACGCTGACGTAGGTGTCCATGTCTGCGGTGATGTCCGACAACGTCTTGATTGCATGCTGCTGCAGGATGCCGTCAAACTTGTCGTCGTACTGCAGCGGGTATTTCGCCTTCAACTCGGTACAGTGCTGACGCCACTCGTTGATTTCTGGCTTCTGAACGACCTTGTTCAATTCCGTCAAAACCGGCTTCACATCGCCACGGACGGGAATGTGCGCAGTCTTGTTCTTGTTGAGCTCTGATGCATCGATATCGACGTGAATGATCTTGGCGTCTTTAGCAAACGCTTCCACCTTACCGGTGACTCGGTCATCGAAACGAACACCCAGTGCGATTAGCAGGTCACAATCGCGAACGGCATAGTTGGCGTATGCGGCACCGTGCATCCCGAGCCAATCAAGGGAGAACTCACTTTCCGGTGAAACGGCTCCGATGCCCATGATGGTGGTGACGGTTGGGATACCAGTCTTATTGATGAATTCACGAAGCTCTTCGCTCGCACCGCCCAAGATCACTCCGCCACCGGCATAGATCACGGGACGTCGCGCGAGTTTGATCGCAGCGGCGATTTGGCGAATGGTTTCGGTCGGCGCAGTCGGTGGAACAGGGTCATAGCCCGGTAAATCCATCGGCGGATCCATATCAATGTCAGTCAGGTCGCCCAATTGAATGTCTTTAGGCATGTCGATCAGGACGGGGCCAGGCCGACCGCTTTGCGCGATGTGGAAGGCTTCCTTCATGATCCGCGGTAGATCGCTGAGCTTGGTGACCAAGTAATGGTGCTTGGTGATGCCACGGCAGACTTCGACCATGGGCGTTTCTTGGAACGCGTCACTGCCGATTGCAGCGGTGGGGACCTGTCCCGTGATGCAGATCATCGGAATCGAATCCAATTTCGCGTCGGCGATAGCGGTGACCAAATTGGTGGCACCTGGACCGCTGGTGGCCATCACGACACCGACCTTGCCGGTGGATCGCGCGTAGCCTTGAGCGGCAAATGCGCCACCCTGTTCGTGACGAGGCAGGATGGTTCGCAGCGAATCACCAAACCGAGTAAGGGCTTGGTGCATTGGCATGCTGCATCCGCCAGGATAGGCAAACAGTACTTCGACGCCGTGCTCGACCAAGGATTTGACCAAAATGTCGGCACCATTCATCACGCGCGTTTCGGTAGCAGCTTTCGTACTCATTTGCTCTTCGGGTTATGGGAAAAAGCGGAAATAGGAGGTGGGGAAATCGCCAATTCGATCGGCCAATCAAACCGGATGGCGGAAAACGCCAAAAACTGACATTGTCGTGGCGAGCGAAAACCCCGAATTTACTTGCCAACGTAAGTTCGAGCCGTATTTTAGGCAATGGTTAAAACTGTACACACCCATGACAACTTGGCTCAATTTGATCGCGATTGCCTCTGGAGGGGCCCTGGGCTCGGTTTGTCGGTACATTGTGACGATTGCAGCGGCTGCGTTTCCGGGCGGTTCGACCATGTTGGGCACCACGGTAGCCAACATTCTAGGTTGTGCCGCCATAGGTGCCTTTGCCTCATTTCTGGAGGTCCGCCACGCTGGATTGGAGCCGACTAGTGGTCAATGGTTCCCTGAACCAGCTCGCTTGGCCATTCAGGTAGGCTTTTTAGGCGGTTTCACGACGTTTTCAACGTTTGTAGCCGAGAAGAACATGCTTTTTCAAGGAGGACGCATAGGTCACGCGTTCCTGTATTTGGCGGCCAACCTTTTGTTGGGGTGGTTAGTGCTGGTATTGGCTGCGGGATGGGTGAAATCATGGATGAGCTGAAAAAGACAATTGTCATCATCGCCGTGTTGGCTTGCGGGTGTTGGGTCATGGGACCGGCATCAGCGGTCGATCCTGTTTCATTTCCGGGCTATTCCGCCTGTGATGCGATGCGAGAAGACTCTTCACTGCACGCAGTCGATTTTGTGACACCCGAGCAAGGATTGGCAGTCGGAGATCGCGGATTGATCTTGGCGACGGGTGACGCGGGACAAACTTGGACGCTCGCACCATCGCCGGTCGAGTGCACGCTTGAGGATGTCGTTTGGCTCAGCACGAAACAAGCAATCGCGGTGGGTGGGGGCTACGATCCCATCACTCGCATCAGTCGTGGTACTGTCTTGCGGACTAACAATGGCGGAGCGACGTGGCAATCGATTCCTCGGCTAGACCTTCCCAAGTTGCGTCACATCGAAAAACAGGACGACGGTTCGTTACTAGCGGTTGGCGATTGGTCGCATGGTTCGCTGTCTTCAAAGTTCCAAAGTCACGATCGCGGTCTCAATTGGCAAGACGCTAATCGCGGTTCGCCTCGCAAGGTGGAAATGTCGCTCGCGAAAGACACCAGTGACGATTTGGCACGTTGGAACGCACTCACTCGGTCGTCATCCCCTATCCGCGATGCTTGCCGAGTAGACGCAACAACGCTTTGTGCCGTTGGGGATCATGGAACGATTCTTCTTAGCCGAGATAACGGCCAAGTTTGGAAACCAGTTCGAGGCGAAGATCGTCACGCGGCGATTCTGTTTATCAGTAGCACTGCTGATCAAGTCCCTTGGTCGATCGTGGGCAGTGAAGCTCTGCAGTGGCGAAACCGAGTGGCGGTCCTATTGGCCGACGAACATTGGTCCGCCGCACCGCCAGATGAAGAAGTGAGCCCTCGAGAGCTTGCTCATCAAACGGCCATCATGCTAGGTGCCAGCGGTGTGGACGTGATGACGCCGGAAGGTTCGTCATCGATAGAGATTGAAGCTTCCCGTTGGATCGCGATTCATCGACCTGATGTTGTCGTGATAGATGAAAGTCTTCCGCAGGATGTGAATGATGCATTCTTTACCGCAGCGACCGGCGCGGGCGTCTATCGTGTTTTGAAAACGTCGTGGGGACAACGCGGCGCGGCAATGCTGCATCGTAATGCGATCCTAACTCAAGTTGGCGCGACGGCTTCCGATTTGACGAGCGATGCTTTTCAATGGATTGATCCCATGAACAGGCATGGTCGATTCGATGAGGATCGCTCCGTAATTTTAAGTCGAGTCTACGAGTCTGGTTCGGCATCAATTGGTGGAGGTGGCCAAACAATTGCACATGGACTGCCACGTAGCCAAGGGGCGCGACTCATCGCACCCGCGCGCGTAGCATCCCGGCATCGGTTGCAAACCATTCAAGCAAGGTTGCGACAATCCAACTACCTTCTCGGCCACATTGAAAAGGTTCGCGATGAGAACCGATTTAAAGAAATGCTAGGCATGCTCCTCGACCAAACAGCGAAAGAGGATCAGCTTCGCATGGCGTGGTCTGTGTTTTTGCATGCAGAAGACTCTCCTGCAGTTGAGTCCATCGCATTGGCTTGTCTTACTGAACGATTTGGAAAGCTTTCTGTCTCGCGTTGGGCCGAAAAGCGATTGGAGATCACCAGTCGAAGCGCTGAAATGTCAAAGCTGGCGTCGATGAGTCTGATTGCAAAAGCGATCGACACATCGGACGCAACATCATCGAATTCCGTCGTCGTTTCACCCTTTCAAAATCTTGACGCTCCATCCCCAGCGTTCCAACAAGCTTCGGCAGTGATCCCCGCGCAATTCAATGGATCCGAAGTAGTGCAGGCGCAAGCATTCGAAAACAAAACAAACACGAGCGGCGTCGCGGATGTCGATTTGCAATTCAACTTTCATCCCGCGATTCTGCTTAGCGGGACCCATCGCAAACGGGATGACACTGCGGTACCGATTCGCTTGGGTGTCGCTGCGGCGGCTCGTGAACCCGCATCGGCTGAACGACAACGCATTATGCAAAATGGAACGCCTCGTTGGGCGGAACTGCTTCGTGGCAGCATCAACAAGCAAGTGATCGCGGCGCAAACATCGATTCGTCCTCGGCTCGACGGCATTCTCGACGATGATTGCTGGGCCAACGAAAAGGTGAGTGTCAACGGCATCGGCGTGTTTGCATCGTACGATCGGGACTATGTTTACCTCGCTTTGGGATGCCAGTCCGACAGCTTGGGGCCGGACCCTCAGCCGCAAACCGCTCACGCTCGCGACCAACCGCTCGCAGCAGTCGATCGTATCCGGGTTCGCCTCGACACGGATCGAGACCTATGGACTTCCCACGAACTAGAATTCACCGATGCCGGGCGAACCCGAGATACCATCAACGGAAACTCAGCTTGGCAGCCCACGTGGTACGTTGCATCGCATCGGGAAGGGAACGTTCTGGTTTTCGAAGTCGCAATCAAGCGTCAAGATTTGAAATCGGATCCGATCCGCCGTGAAGAGAGCTGGTACCTGTCGACGGATGTATTGGCGGCCCATCAAGATTCCGTTTCGCTGATGTTCCCCGACCCCAACGAATGGCTACAGGTTACCTTTGAATAGGTCGAAGGCATTGGACCGAGTCCATTTTGCGATCTGTTGATCGGTAGCACCAACTCGCGATTTTAGGATCTCAATCATTTTCGGCATCGTCGTAGCGCAGCCAGCAAAGTGATTGTCGCGAGTTCCATCAGCTGTCATTGCCCACGCGGCGCCGTCGGAATCGACGATGACCGATTGGCCGGAGAGCGAATGAATGCCGGGGCCCTGGCCGGCTGCACTGATCGCGTCGGTGGTGATGATAACATGATCATCTGGCACGCATCGCAGGTAGTTCTTCAATGCATAGTCCGGAACATGGTGTCCGTCCGCGATGAACGAAATCGTCAAACGATCGGCTAGCGAAAGGACCCGTTGGATGATGTTGTCATGTCGATTCATCAAAGCGGGGCATCCGTTTCCCAAGTGAGTGAACATTCGCAAGCCACAATCAATCCCGCATCGAAGTTGATCAAGGGTTGCATCGCAATGGCCCGCAGCAATCACGATGTTGTTGTCCGACAAAAACTTAGTGGTCGCTCCGTTGGGATCGTGTTCGGGCGCGAGGGTCAACATGCGGACCCAGCCATCGCCCGAATCCAGCAACCGCTTGGCCGTTTCCACCGTAGCGGGGATCACCGCGTTTCGAGGATGAGCACCCACGTAACCATCATCGGAGTTGATGAACGGACCTTCGACATGGATTCCAGCGATCGTCTTCGCAATTTCGGTATCGCCGCCAATGAACTGGGCAAGCCGACTGATCTTTGACGTCATCGCCCCAACCGAATCGGTAATCACGGTCGCCAGGATTCTATCCACTCCGTCGCGCCGCAGTCGCCTGCACGCGGCTATTACCTGCTCGATGTTCAGATCGGCCGCGTTGAAATCTACTCCCGCGTATCCGTTGACTTGCACGTCAATGCAGCCACTCATGACACCGCTTCGGCGGACTGCCGGGTAGCAAGGTCAAGTCGGCTAGCTGCAGTTTCGTCGACGATCAATGTGGCGTCGTTGTGCTGGCGAAGGATACTGGCGGGAACCATAGAGGATATTTCACCCTGGACCGTGTCGGCGACTGCCTTGGCTTTTCTTTCATCAGGGACACTGCAGAAAATAGTTTCCGCCTTCATGATCTGCTTGATTGACATTGTGATCGCTTGCGTTGGCACGTCGTCGAGAGTGGCGAACCATCCTTCACCCACCTGTTGTTGACGGCAAGCCTCATCGAGTTCCACCACTAAGTACGGGGCATCGGTGTCAAAGTCCGCGGGTGGATCGTTGAAAGCGAGGTGTCCATTTTCACCAATGCCCACAAGCGCCAAGTCGATTTTGGTTTGAGTGATCAATTCGCTTGTCTTGGAGATCACTTCTTGGATGTCGCCGTCTCCTTGAAGGTAGTGAAAAGCGTTCAAAGGTACTTTGTTAACAAAACGCTCTTTCAAATAGCGGCAAAACGAAGCGGGGTGTTCAATTGACAATCCAACGTACTCATCAAGATGGAAGCCGGTCACCTTAGACCAATCAATCCCCGGTTGCTTTGCCAATTCGCTGAGTACTTCGAACTGTGAGGAACCGGTTGCGATAACGATATTGGCGTGTCCCTGGTCAGCAATTTTCTGAATCAGTTGTTCTGCGGCCTGGGTGGCCACCCAGCGGCCCATCGCTTGTCTATCCTGAGTAACAATAATACGCATCTATCTTTCGCAATCTATAGTTTTAAAGGTACGCCACGATGATTCGGTTTTCATGGATCGTTTGTTTCGCCATCGTAGCAAACTCAATCGTATTTGAGTTTTGCTTTGAACGAACTGTCATGGCCCAAGTACTCATTGCTGAAAATGACGCCGACAAGGATCAAGCGTCCGCTGCAACCAAAGTACTAGGTGCGGGCGAGTTGCCGCGTGATGCGAGACTGAAGGATGCAAAGACACTCGACGATCATTTTCCAATGCAAGTGCCCGACAATGCTGGGCAATGGCAAACGCGAAGCGAGCAGTTGCGTCGTCGTGTGCTTGTAGCCACGGGGTTGTGGCCGATGCCCGAGAAAACGCCGCTCAACGCGGTGGTTCATACGAAAATCCAACGTGATGGTTTTTCGGTCGAAAAGGTCTATTTCGAAAGCCTGCCCGGTCATTTTGTAACGGGACTGTTGTTTCGACCTGATCCCGATCGTGTTCAGGATGTTGAAGCGGGAACTGATAGTTCGGACAGCCCTCGATATCCTGGTGTACTTTGTCCGCATGGTCACGGCGGACGAAACCAAGCGTACAGTGATGCGGAACTGAAATCGCAACTGGAAATCGGCGCGGAACATTTTCCGGAATCCGGTCGAATGCCAAAGCTAGCGCGTTGCGCAACGCTGGCACGAATGGGCTGTGTCACGTTCATTTTCGATATGCTCGGCTACGGCGACTCGAATCAAATCTCGTTTGAG
Organism: Rubripirellula amarantea; assembly: GCF_007859865.1. Lineage (NCBI taxonomy): Bacteria > Pseudomonadati > Planctomycetota > Planctomycetia > Pirellulales > Pirellulaceae > Rubripirellula > Rubripirellula amarantea. The sequence continues at coordinate 2,645,491 of NZ_SJPI01000001.1, forward strand.
GTCGCTCACCGCCACGCCAAAGCTCGGCCGGAAGAGTCGATACGTACGCCAGGACGCTGGGTGATGTACAGTGCCGATGCGGATCTAAGGTTGCAGTCGTTGATGGGATTGCAAACCTGGAACCTCGTTCGAGCGTTCGACTTCTTGGCTTCGTTGCCCGACGTAGACGCCGACCGTTTGGCTGTGACCGGTGGCAGTGGAGGCGGAACACAATCCATCCTGCTAGGAGCGATTGATGATCGAGTGAAGGTGACGTTCCCCAACGGCATGGTGTCAACTTCGATGCAAGGTGGGTGTTACTGCGAGAATTGCAATTACCTTCGCGTGGGAACCGGTAACGTTGAATTGGCCGCCCTGGTCGCACCTAAGCCAATGGCGATGACCGCCGCTGATGATTGGACCAAAGACATGATGACCGATGGTTATCCAGAGCTTCGCCATCTGTACGCAATGATCGGCGACGAGGCGGACGTCTATTGCCGGCCAATGTTGCACTTTAAACACAACTACAACTACGTCACTCGGGCAACGATGTACCAGTGGATGAACAAACACCTCGAACTAGGTTTGGGCGAACCGGTGGTGGAACAGGACTACGTGCCGCTTACCGAGACCGAGTTGGTGGTGTGGGATACGGATCATCCGGCGCCCAAGCAAAGTGGTGTCGAACACGAACAGCAGGTGTGTCAGTGGTTTGACACTCAAACGGCCAAGGCAATAGCATCTCTTGATGCGCAAGAGCGACGCGATGCATTGGGCCAAGCTTGGTCAATTATCTTCGATGTTTCCATTCCCGCGATGGTGACATACGAACGTGTAGGTTCAGGCCTTCATGAAGGAATGGAAATCGAACGTGGGTTGTTGCGAGACGAGATCGGCGAAGTTGAGATTCCTCTGTTGACGCTACGTTCGCCCGAGGCCAAGGGGAATCGCGTCATGATTTGGACGGCCAAAGAAGGCAAGGCACATTCCTTGTCACATGCAGAATCCCGGGATCGGATTGAGTCGGCGATACGCGATGGATTTACGGTGCTGGTTCCCGATGTGCTGGGGCAAGGCGAGTTCACGTCGGATGGTCACGCTTGGTCGAAACAACGGCTCGTCGACGACGATCGTCAATACAGCGCGTTTTCGTACGCCTATAATCGGCCACTCGCGGTCGAGAGATGCGGCGACTTGCTTAGGGTGGTCGCTCATGCCGAGCAAAATCATCATGCCGACCAGGGTGAACTGGTCTTATCGAGTTCCGGGGATTCGATTGCTTGGTCCGCCGCCGCAGCAGCGATTGCGGGTGAAAGGGTAGATGATTTTCAGATCGACGGTGCTGAATTTCGCTACGAGCACGTCAATGACTATTCCGATCCCATGTTCGTTCCCGGCAGCGTCAAGTATGGCGATGTCGATACTTTGTTAGAGCTTCGCTCACCTCACAAGATTACACGTATCGAAAATTAGTTAGCCCTCGAGGCACTGGTTATCATAGTTCGATCGTCTTGGTTTCTATTGTTCTTTCGGCTCGGAGCCTTCATGCGTTTTTCGCTCGCTTTTAGTTTGTCTTGGTTGTTGGCTAGCGTTTGCTTTGCGGACTTTCCTGAGCTGTTTAACACCGAACCGGAATCGGAGAAGTCGCTCATGCCCGCTGACGAAGCGGCTGCCAAGATGAGTGTCCCCGAAGGATTTCGCGTCACGGCGTTTGCTGGGGAACCGGATGTGCAAAACCCCATTGATGCGGCTTGGGATTCGCGTGGACGATTGTGGGTCGCCGAGAACTACACGTACGCCGAACGCGACCAACGATTTCAACTCGATTTGCGAGACCGCATCGTGATCTTCGGCGGCACCGATCAGGATCAATTCACCGAGCGAACGGTGTTCACGGATGACGTCCAAATGCTAACTAGTGTGGAGGTCGGGCGTGGCGGTGTTTGGTTGATGTGCCCGCCGCAGTTGATCTTTATTCCGGATGCGGATCACGACGATGTGCCTGATAACGAAGGCGAAGTCGTACTTGATGGCTTTAAGGTTGCCGATCAGAACTACCACAACTTTGCCAATGGGCTTCGCTTTGGTCCGGATGGTTGGCTGTATGGACGCTGCGGAGGTTCTTGCCCCGGGCGAATCGGGCGACCCGGAACGGCTGACGAAGATCGCTTAGCTATCGAAGGCGGAATGTGGCGATACCACCCCGACACTCAAGCTGTGGAGGTGCTAACGACCGGGACGACCAACCCATGGGGGCACGACTGGAACGACGTAGGCGAAGCGTTTTTCGTCAACACTGTTAACGGCCATTTGTGGCATATGATCCCAGGAGCTCACTTCACTCGCCCATTTACACTTGACCCGAACGGTAAGACATACGAGCTAATTGACTTCCATGCTGATCACTGGCACTTCGATACCGGGCAAGCTTGGAACATGTCACGTGACGGCGTCGCCAACTCTTACGGCGGTGGCCATGCGCATAGTGGTACCATGATCTATCAGGGCGGTACGTGGCCAAGTCAATATCGTGGCAGGCTATTCACGTTGAACTTTCACGGTCGACGTGCCAATCAAGAAATTCTTGAACGAGACGGAAGCGGTTACGTTGCCCACCATGGTAAAGACACGTTCTTAGCGGCGGACCCATGGTTTCGCGGGATGGAAATAACTAGCGGTCCCGATGGCAATGCCTTCATTCTTGATTGGAGTGATGCGGGTGAATGTCACGAGCACACGGGAGTCCATCGAACGAGTGGTCGCATCTTTAAGGTCAGTCACGGTAGCAAGATTGCGGCAAAGCCAGACCTGAAAACTTGGTCATCGTTGGATCTAGCCAAAACCGTTACCGACGAAAACGTCTGGTACCGTCGTCAGGCAAAGATTGAACTTGCCTCTCGAAGGGCGGATGGACAGGACATGTCCGGTGTTGCCGCGTTCTTGACCGACACCTTGCTGACTGCTCCGGACGCAGCCACCGAAGTGCAGGCTCAATTGATGTTGCACATCATTGGGAAGCTCAACTGGGGCATGAACTACAAGAGTGAGTACGCCAGAGCGACTGAGATTCGATTGGCCGCCGAGGTCTTTCCAATTGATGACGCGTTTGGTCCGGACTGGAAACAAAACCGTCCGTCGAACCAGACGCAAGACGAACTTGAAACGTTGCTGACGCTGATAACCAGTGCCGTTGAAGCGGCGGACTCGCCTTTTGTCGACCTAACGATCGCGTCATGCCTGCAACGGTTGCCGGTCGAAAAGCGAGCGTCGATCGCTAAACTGCTATCCAGTCACAATGTGGCAAATGATGATCACAACTTGCCGCTGATGATCTGGTACGGACTGATCCCGGTTGCGCAGACGTCGCCTGAGCAGTTAGTCGATGTTGCCAAGACTTGCCAATACACCACGACGCTACGTTTGATTGCTCGCGCGTTGGCTGAAAAGATTGACTCGGATCCAGAGCCAATCAGCGCTTTGCTCGAGTATGCCGCGAAAAAGAATGACGAGTCTTACCAGCATGCTGTGTTGGCCGGAGTTGCTCAAGGTCTCAAAGGCCGTCGTCAAGCGCCTCGTCCTCAGTCATGGGATTCCGTCGTAACGATCACGACCCCGTCATTGCAGCCTGTCGTTCGCGAACTGAGTGTTGTGTTTGGTGACGGGCGGGCGATGGATGAGCTGACGGATATTGTCACGGGAAAGGTGGATGCTGACTTCGAAATGCGTCACGCCGCATTGGAGACCCTGATTCAGTCCGACGCAAAGAACCTTCGCGGTATTTGCATGAATCTGCTTGGGGATGCTCGTATGAACGTGATGGCCGCTCGGGGTTTGTCGAAGTTCGATGATCCCGAGATTGGAAAGACGATTGTTGATCGCTACCAAAGATTTCGAGCCCCTCAACGTCCCAAGGTGATGTCAATCCTGGTGTCTCGAAAGTCGTTCGCGTTGCCCATGCTCGATGCGATTGCGAAAGGAAAGATTCAGCGAAAGGACCTTTCGGCGTATCAAGTCCGCCAACTTCACGGCTTCAATGACCCCGAGCTCTCAGAGCGAGTGCGGGAGGTGTGGGGCGAGGTGCGAGATGCGCCTGAAGCAATGGCCAAGCAAATCGAAAAACTTAAAAGTGTGCTAACGGACGATTACTTGGCCGAGGCGGACAAGTCACATGGTCGATCGGTATTCGCGAAGTCTTGCCAAAATTGCCACAAGCTCTACGGTGAAGGGCAAAAGATCGGACCTGATCTGACCGGTGCCAATCGCGGCAACTTGGACTACCTGCTTGATAACATTGTGTCACCTAGCAGCGTCGTCGACAAAGATTTTCGAATGACGTTGTTGTTGCTCGACGATGGTCGGGTGGTCAGCGGTTTGGTCACGAGCGAAAACGACAACGCGGTCACGATTCAGACAGCGACGGAGTTGATCACGCTTGACAAGGAACTTGTTGTGCAGCGAAAGGTCACGGACAAGTCACCGATGCCGGATGGGTTGTTGGATCAATTGACAGAAACCGACATCCGAGATTTGATCGGATACTTGAAGCACCCTAGCCAAGTTTCGATGCCCTGATTGAAACTCTGTCATTGTCGACGGAAGAAGTTCGAACATCACCTTCGGCAAACCACGGGTGCTAGGCGTTTCCTATTCGCAATGATCCTTAAATCGCACCGAGAGTTTTTTCGGTCAGTGCCTTGATCTCGGCCGTCGTAGAACACTTCAAGCAGTCCTTTGCGAGTTTCTTGAGTTTCTTCGCCGACTGTTCAACCAGCATTGCTTTGAGCGAAAGGATCAACGGCGACGACACCGAGAATTCTCGCAAACCGAGTCCGACCAAAATTCCCAGGCTGCGGGGGTCGCCGACCATCTCGCCGCAGATGCTAACCGGTATCTTGTGTCGTTGAGCGACATCCACAACGGTCGCGATTGCTTTTAAGACTGCGGGATGAAGCGACTGGTAATAGTTGCTTATCTTTGTGTTGCCGCGATCAGCGGCCAGCAGGTATTGGACTAAGTCATTGGTTCCAAGCGAAAAGAAATCAACTTCTCTAGCGAACAAATCCGCCATGATTACCGAGGAAGGCGTTTCGATCATCATCCCGATGGGCACGTCGGGGATGTCCCAACCTTCCTGGGTCAACGACTTCCTTGCCTCATTGACGATCGACTTGGCTTGAACAATCTCGTCGATGTTCGTGACCATAGGGAACATCAACTTGACGTTACCGTGAGTGGCGGCCATCAAGATCGCTTCGATTTGGGTGCGGAAGATGTCGAGATTGTCGAGCGACACGCGAATGCTTCGCCAACCCAAGAACGGGTTGTCCTCGCGCGGCGTGTCGAAGTACGACAACGGTTTGTCACCACCGATGTCGAGTGTTCGAATGGTGACTTCGTAGTTGCGGAAACCTTCGACGACGTGTCGGTAAATCTCGTATTGGGCCTCGCGATCAGGAAAGCTGGACTGGGCCATGTACGGCAACTCAGTTCGATAAAGTCCAACGCCTTCAGCACCGTTGCGCACCGCAATTTCAACATCGCTTCGTAGTCCGATGTTCGCTCGCAAGGTCACGGTCAAGCCATCGGTCGTCGTGGCGGGTTGGTCGACGTAGCGTTGCAGTGATTCGACGCGGCTCTTGGCTTCCTTTACCAAACGAGCGTACTCGCGTCGAAGCGTCTTAGACGGTTCGATATGCAAGGTCTTGGTAGGCGCGTCCAAGATCACCAAGCAACCTGGTTCGACGTGGGCTACCACATCTGCGGCACCAATGATGGTGGGGATCCCGAGCGACTTTGCCACGATCACGGCGTGTGAATTGGAGTCGCCTTTTTCCAGAACAATGCCTTGCACTCGATCAAGGTCCATGACCGCGATTTCCGAGGCGTGCAGCTCATGAGCCACCACGATTCCGGAATACGCAAGGTGCAGATGGTCGCCGGGGTTTTTGCCGCATAGGTGGGCAAGCAACCGACGACCTACATCTTCGACATCGGCACTTCGCGCCCGCAAATAGGGATCAGCAATCTCGCGAAAGGTTCGTACATAATCAGAGACAACCTGTTTGACCGCCGATATCGCTCCAAAGCCATCGTGAATTAGTGCTTTGATTTTGTCGACGAAAACGCGGTCCTGAAGGATCATCAAGTGAGAATGGAAGATCGCGGCATCACGCTCGTCTAAGCGTTCAGCGATTTTTTTCTCGAGATAGAGCGTTTGAATTCTAGCGGCCGCGAAGGCTTCGTTAAGTTTTTCAATCTCGGCGACGGAATCGGTGGTGGCTTCGTCAACAATCTCGGCGACGCCCATCGCTCCATCAATGACATGAGCCGGGCCGATCACGACTCCACCGAAGCTTTGTTCCCCGCGAACTAGCGTCACGTGTGTTTGTTCGGGCGATTCGAGCGTACGTTGAGTAATAGGTGTGCGGGGCGGCGCTAGCGCCAGTTGGTTCAGCAGTCGTGCGTTAGCAACCACGGACGACAATTGAAACGCGATCGTGCTGAGCGTGCTGATTTCTACCGCGTCAAATACTCGTGGCGCAATTGTTTGAATCGCCATGACACCCAGTAGGTTTCCACGATCGAAGACGGGAATGCCTAGAAACGAATGGTAGATTTCTTCATCTGAATCAACGATGAAGCAGTACCGTTCGTCGAGTTGCGGTTCGGTCACATTGACGACCGAGCAAGTCTTGGCGGTGTGCCCTACCAAGCCCTGCCCAACTTTCAATTGGGTTTGCCCCACTGCTTTGGATGATAATCCCACCGTGGCGCTCAAAGAAAGTTGGTCGCCCTCGCACAGGTAAATCGTGCAAACCTCGGTTCGCATGCGCGAAGCGACAAGAGCAACAATGTTCTGCAGAGTCTCGTTGAGGTCGTGCGACTGGAGGATCAGGTGGCTGATGTCCTCAAGCGTCGAGAGGCCTAGTTGTTCATTGGACGGTTTGGCGGGCCGAAGAGACATCGAAGAATCAAGTGGCCTTTCGTTTGCGAAAGAATCGCTAGCGTCGGCAGTGCCGAGTTCGCAAGATGACATGAGTTGAATTTCCGTGGGACCGACACATCGTCCCCTCAGTATGGAAGTGGGTACGAGTACGAGCGGTCACCGATGCAATCAATGTACCGCAATCGACCTGGAACTGCTTTATGGGGGCCGTTAATTGACACCTTAAGGCGTCTTGATCTCACATAAACGTGCCTTTTGTTGTGACTTTTTGCTTACTTCACATAACCGTCCTGGCGAACCAATGCTCGCCAAGCGGACGAATTCAACGATAGATTTCGCGGGTTGGTACCTGTTCTTTGCCTCGAAATCCTGCAGTTCGCCAGCGGTAGATGCGTAAAGCTTGGGCAATCTTTCTTGCTAGGCAGAGCAGGTCTGACCTTAAATGGGAAAAGTTTGCGACCTTATCGGGCTTCTGAACGGGGATTTTCAACCTCGCAGCCATTGGATTTGATTTGCAGCAGTCGCGTGGCCCAATTGTCGCTACGCTATCGGCGTTTGAACAACAAAATGACGCTTTGGCGAGCGTGGTTGTTTGGGTCTTACTACGTCGAGTCACCTGTTAGTTTTGGTCTTTCCTTTCATGCCCAACTTATCTGCTCACTATCGACACACCAAAATCATCGCAACACTCGGACCGGCTACGTCCTCGGATGAAAAGCTCATCGAGCTTATTCAAGCGGGCGTGGACGTGGTGCGACTCAACATGGCTCACGGTTCACCCGAGTGGGTAATCGAAATCGTTGCAACGATTCGGCGCATCTCGAACCAAATTAATCGCCAAGTTGCGGTGATGATGGATGTGAAGGGGCCGGAAATTCGAACCGGACTCGTCGAGCACCCGATTGAACTTAAGAAGGGTGATCAGTTGATGTTGGTCACCAAGAATGCGCAGTCGATGGAAGGTAGCTCTATCCCCGTCGTTGACGTCAACTACGAAGGGTTTCCGGACGCCGTGGAAATTGGCGCCACGGTTCTTGTCGATAGCGGTTTGATGCGATGGAAAGTCGTGAGCAAAACAGACAGTTCTGTAACTTGCGAAGTCAGGACTAACGGAACGCTCTCGTCGCGTCGACACATCAACTTGCCCGGTGTTCATGTTGACTTGCCAGCACTGACCGAAAAGGATCAAGTCGATTTGCGAGCGGGAGTCGAAGCGGGCATCGACTTCGTGGCATTGTCATTCGTCCGTCGCGCCGAGGACATTCATCAACTTCGCCGATTTTTAGCTGCTGAAGATTCTGATGCAAGGATCATTGCGAAAATCGAAGAGCAAGCGGGCGTTCGCAATATGGCAGAAATCATCAAAGCGTCTGACGCAGTGATGGTCGCTCGCGGTGACTTGGGCATCGAGATTGACCTGCCCAAATTGCCGCTCGTTCAAACCCAGCTAGTGAAAGCGTGCCAGGCTGAAGGAAAGCCTGTGATCATCGCAACGCATTTGTTGGAGTCGATGATCGAGTCGCCGATTCCGACTCGCGCCGAAATTTCAGACGTCTGCAATGCCGTTCGCGAGCAAGCCGACGCAGTCATGTTATCGGGCGAAACAACGACGGGCGACTATCCCATCGAATCGGTCGACACACTGGTAAGCATCATTCAAGAGATTGAACCTAGTGTTAGTGCTGAGCTTAACGACGATATTGAGTTGCACGAACCCAAATCAAAAATGCTGCGTGCGGCGGCAATGTTGGCCCAAGACTTGGCATCGGAAGACGGAAAGCAATCTGGGATCGTTGTGTTTACACGTAGCGGATTTCTGGCCTATGTCCTCGGGGCGCTTCGTCCGCGTGGAGTCCCCATTTTTGCGTTCACCGATGTCGAATCCACGTTCCGTCAAACTCTCTTGCCATGGGGTGTGGAGCCATTCTTGATCAACTTTTCGGATGACCCCGAGAAAACGATCGCGGATGCGATGAACACGCTCAGGCAAAAAGGGTGGGTCAGTTCTGGCACGTGGCTGGTGGTGATTACCAACGCGTTAGCTCATCAAGAAGTAATCGACACGATGCAACTTCGTCGCGTTTGAGTTTCTTCCCTCGTTCATGCTTGATTCGGTACAATTGCAACATATTGCACGCCATTGCCGAAAGTATGAACATGGACATTGATGCCTTCACTCGCCGCGTCTTGGATTCGCTTAAGAAATCATTCCCGGACCGTCTCTTTACTCTCGGTGAAGAACTGGGGTTGATCCATAGTGGCGAGATGCAATTTGGGATGGCGAACTTGTACGCGCAGTACCAGCAGTCGCCGATCGCGGATGATGAATTTGATGGCATGATCAAGGCGAAGTTCGCGGCCATCTTTCAAATGGTCGAATCGAACTTGAATCCCATTCCTGATGCTTGGGGAGACGCTCGCGATCGCCTGAGATTGCAATTAGTCAGTACCCGCGTGTCGACTTTGGGGCATGCTGTCACGTTTCCCTTTGCCGATGATGTGACGTCAAGCGTTGTGATCGATTCGCCTGATGGGTACGCCTATGTGCGGCCTGAAGATGCAGAGCGTTGGCAACAGACAAGTGTTGACTTGATCGAGGTTGCGAAGGCCAATCTTGTGAAAGCGTCGGAGCAATTGGAAGTCTCTTTGGTTCCCGGTGGAGTCAAGTTGCTGGTCATCCAAACCGGCGACGGTTATGACGCAGCCAGGATTCTGTTGCCAGAAGTGCGGAAAATCTTGCTCGATGAACTCGATGATGAGGATGTAGGCACCGTTTACGCGGGTGTCCCCAATCGAGACTTTTTGATCGCTTGGTCAATGGACACTCCCGACGAAATTCACCAACAACTATGCAGCACTGTCGCAGCGGATGCCAATCGGCAATCGCACCCTTTGTCTAAGCACGTCTTTCGTTTGTCGGAAGAAGTGATCGTGCCAGTATGATTGATCGTGCAGTGTGATTGATCAACTCGCAGCACCCGGGTCACGGCGTTCGTTGTTCGTTGTTCGTTGTTCGTTGTTCGTTGTTCGCGAATTGATACCTCAATCACATGCGGTGTTTCTGAAGTCGGAACGCAGCTTTGTGAATTTGGCTCAGGAAAGATATTCGCGAGCGGTTGTGTCGTAAGCGACCTTAACCAACGTAACTTGTTGGCTGGGAAGGACCGCCAATCATCGCGTGAACGCTTGCCGAGTTGGGATTTTCGATGATGCCTTTTTCGGTGACGATTGCGGCAATCAGTTCTGCAGGAGTGACGTCAAACGCTGGGTTCAATACATCCGCTGCCTCGGGCACGATGGTGACGCCATGAGGACATGAGACTTCTTCGCGAGGTCGCTGTTCTATCGGAATCAAGTCACCGCTAGCGAGTTTCAAATCGAACGTGCTGGACGGTGCGACCACATAGAACGGCACATCGTGATATTTCGCCAACACGGCCAGCGGATAAGTGCCGATCTTGTTGGCCGCGTCTCCGTTTGCGGCCACTCGATCCGCTCCGACAATGACCGCGCCAATTTTGCCGGATCGCAGCAGGCTTCCTGCCATTGAATCGGTCAACACCGTGACGGGAACGCCCGCTTGGGCCAGTTCCCATGCAGTCAGACGAGCTCCTTGAAGCAGCGGCCGTGTTTCATCGGCGAAGACTTCTATTGAATGGCCCTGTTCATGTAGGTGGTAAATCGGCGCTAGTGCCGTACCCCACATCGAAGTCGCCAAGCCGCCCGCATTGCAATGCGTAAGCACAGCATGGCAATCGTTCAATAGCGTTGCCCCGTGCCGACCCATCGCCTTGCACATTTGTCGATCTTCATCATGAATCGCGATCGCTTCGTTGAGCAAAGCCGTTGGCAATTGCGTGTCGTCCTTGGTGGCTTCGATGACATCCTTCATCCGATCGAGCGCCCAAAAGAGATTAACGGCCGTGGGGCGGCTGGTGGCTAGGTGGTCAGCCGCTTGCAAGTAAGCTTGGCGTGACGGACTGCTATTCGCGTTTCGAGCTAAGCAGACGCCGTAGGCTGCCGCGATGCCGATGGCGGGAGCACCGCGTACGACGAGGCGGTAGATTGCATCGTGAGCCTGGTCCACCGTTTCGCAAACCAGCGTGGTGAGTTCACCCGGTAGCTTGGTTTGGTCGATCAGCGAAAGCTTTCCGTCTTGGAAGGCCAACGTTTCGGGCGTGTGGTTGGATTTCATGGCGGCAATGTCCTAGTTTTCGATGGATGCGATAATCGCAGCCACGATGGTCCGCTCTGGTTCGAGGAAATGATTGAAGGGTTCAGCGAGAACGTCGCTGCAAATTCCGCGAATCGACAGGGCACTCTTGGTGGCTTTGATATGTCGACTAGCGTACTTGCCCACGTCATAGATCAACTGCAAACGCTCGACTTGTAATTGCAATTCATCGCGACGTGCTTCATCGTTTTCAATCGCCGCTTGATACAACTTGGTGAACAGCGAAGGGAAGATATTCGCGCCACCATTGACGCCGCCATCGCCGCCCACGGCAATCGCCCGAGTGAGCAAGTGCTCGGGACCGATGAAGATCGACCAATCGGGGCGTTTGGTCTTGAGCGTAATCAGTTGCTCGAAGTAGTCGAAATCACCACTGCTGTCCTTGACGCCAATGATGCGGTCATTGTCCGCCAACTGGTTCAATGTTTCGAGTTCGAACCGGACTTTGGTAAGGCTGGGGATGTTGTAGACCATCATTGGCAGTGGCATCGACTCGCAAACATGATCGACGTATCGCCGCAGTTCGGTTTGCCCCGCGGGAAAATAATAGGGCGTGGTCAGTACTGTTGCGTCGGCCCCTGCGTCCGCGGCGGCGCGAGAGAGGTGCATCGTTTCGACGTAGGAAGGGTCTGTGACGCCAACCAATACACAAACGCGACCTCCGACTTGCCGACATACGAGCTCAATGAATTCTCGTCGTAGTCGATGGCTCAAGCTGGGGGCTTCACCGGTAGTCCCCAGAATGAAAATGCCATGGACACCGCCGGCAATCACATGTTCGATCAACCGCTCGGTGCCGGCAACATCAATGATGTCGTCTTCGAGCAATGGGGTGACCAGCGGTGGAATGATTCCGTGAAGTTTTTGCATGCGGCAAGCGTAACGGGTGGGATAGCAGGCACGCTAGTCGCCCGGCGTCGCACCGTGGTTCTGAGATTCGGCTTAGTTTAGGCTTGCCCAGTTTAGGCTTGGGCGGCTGACCCAACATGTCGGTGCCGACCTGCGGCCATAAAAAAACTTGGCTAATGCTCGTTAGAGCACCAGCCAAGTTTCAATAGTTTATCTAAATATCAGTCGACCAGCGTTAGGCAGGGACGGCTGCACTCTTGACGGTCTTGATGATCTCGGCGGCCACCTTGTAAGGGTCCGCGTTGGATGCAGGACGACGATCTTCGAGCCAACCCTTCCAGCCGTGCTCGACGGTGAAGATTGGAATACGAATCGAAGCACCGCGGTCGGAAACACCGTAGCTGAATTCGTCGATCGATTGGGTTTCGTGCTTACCGGTCAAGCGTTGCTCGTTGTCAGCACCATACACGTCGATGTGTTCCTTGATACGGGGTTGGAAGGCTTGGCAAATCGCGTCGTAAACTTCCTTCGATCCACAGGTTCGCAGAGTCGTGTTGGAGAAGTTGGCGTGCATGCCGCTGCCGTTCCAGTCGCCTTTAACGGGCTTACAGTGATAGTCGATCTTCAGACCGTACTTTTCACCAATTCGCTCGAGCAAGTACCGGGCGACCCAAATTTGGTCACCAGCTTCTTTAGCGCCCTTCGCAAAAATCTGGAATTCCCATTGGCCCATCATCACTTCGGCGTTGATGCCTTCGACATTCAGGCCACACTCAAGGCAAAGGTCGAAGTGTTCTTCGACCATGTCGCGGGCAACAGCATTGGCGGCGCCAACACTGCAGTAGTAGGGTCCCTGAGGTGCGGGATAACCGCTAATTGGGAAGCCAACTGGCTTTCCGGTTTCGATATCTTGAAGCACGTACTCTTGTTCAAAGCCGAACCAGAAATCGTTGTCATCGTCTTCGATCGTAGAACGACCGTTGCTCTCGTGAGGCGTTTTGTCGGCATTTAATACCTCGCACATCACCAGGAAACCGGTACCCAGACGAGCTGGGTCGGGGCAGCAGTAGACAGGCTTGAGCAACAGGTCGCTGCTTCCACCAGCGGCTTGTTCGGTGGATGAACCGTCGAAGCACCACATGTCAGCGTCTTCAACTTTGCCGCTGAAATCGTCAACAACTTTGGTCTTGCTACGTAGACTCTGAGTGGGCTTGTAGCCGTCGAGCCAGATGTATTCCAACTTGCATTTGGTCATGGAATTGATTCCCCCTTAAGAAATCAGAAAAAAGTGACCTGGCGCGCTTCGCAACCAACAGGGATGCAAGCGATCCGCCTCATAAAATTTCGCGCGTCCTACACAACACAATGGTTCTACCTACCACTCGGTTCTGAACTGAGAGGTTACAAACGCTGTTGAAACGCCCGCCACTTTCATCCCAGAAGACTTGACGTTACTTCCTGTTCCGCCAATACCCTTAAAATAGCCGAAAATCGAGCGGAAGGAAGTCGTAACCCCGGCACTTGGTCGTTCCTAACGGACAAACTAAGTTTGTGGCCTGGGAAATCCCAACCGATTCCTTTAGGGGAGTCGATGTCGGCACTAGTTTTATTCCAGTAGGCCGTGACCACGTTTCAAGGCAAACCGACCTGGTCCAAGCAGCGCGATTGCCACCGCTCCGAACAAGTACAACCCGGCTAATTCTACAGCCCAACCCCCGTGATCGCCCAGCGAAAACAGGTCACCGGCGTGAGCCAAATAGATCGCGACGACCATGTTGAAGGCGAATATCAAGGCCGAAATACGTGTGAACACTCCCAGGGCCATCAGGATCGGGACGACGATCTCGCCCACGTACACGCCGTAAGCTATGAATGTTGGAAGCCCTTTGCCTTCGAGCATTCCCTCGATTCCGCCAACGCCAGACTTCAGTTTCGCTAGGCCATGCAAAAGCATTAACCCGCCGATCGTCACGCGGAGCACTAATTTGCCCAGGTCATCCGTGACCGATGTGGGTTCGTGGCGATTCTCGTCTGATTTCTTGCTGCTAAACATGCCTGACATGGTGGCGATCTCGAATCGTAGGACGTTAAGGATGGAAGCGGACATTCGCGGCCGACGCAACATTCTACCGCTTGAGTGAGCGTACAATATGGCCATTCTCTTTCCGCATCCGCCAAACGAACTCTCCCTCAGAAAACCAATGATGAACCGCACTTCGATTTTCTTACTCTGCACCGCGATCCTTTGTCCTGCGTCTTCATTGGTGTGGGCGGATGCCCAGGGAACGGTTCTGCTGCAGGACGATTTCAACCGCGAAGAAAGCAATCCTGAGAAAGAAGACGTTGGCGGTGGTTGGACCACCAATAGCAAAGCCCGGGCGAAGGGGAACAAGCAAGTCGACTTGGTGGACGGTGCGGTCCACATCACCATGCACGAGGACGCCGATCATGGCGTTTCATTGGTGCACGACGTAGCGTTCCAAGATGCAACCATCACCTGTCGGTTCAAAATCGGAAAGAAGAACGACGTTGGTTTCAACATCGCCGATATGAAAGAAAAGTCCGTCCACGCAGGGCACATTTGCATGGCGCGAATCAAGCCAGGGATGTTGCAAATCAGCGACTTGAAAACGGGCAACATGAACCAAGAAATCTATGAAGCTCGCAAGGCCGGAACAATCACCGCCGAGCAAAAGCAAATGGCCAAGTCAAAAAACAAGAACTTCAAAATCAAGTTGGCGACGGATCAATGGCATGACTTGAGCATCGCGATCTTAGGCGACACGATGACGGTCAAAATTGATGGCGAAGAAGTTGGTGAGTTTTCCTCACCCGGCATCGCTCACCCCACAAAGAGCCGCTTAAGGATTGCCGTCAACAGCGATGCCTGGGTCGACGACCTCAAGATCGTCAGCGGCATTTAACCCCAGTAACGGGCACGTAGAATTAGTACGGGCACCTAGAAACAGTGCGCACTTAGAAACAGTGCGGGCACCTAGAAACGGCGTCGCCTAGAGAAAAGGTTTTCTCGCCGGTTGATCTCCGGTCCTATAACCAGCGGATCACACCGGCTAGTCAAGTTGCCAGGCCAGATTTCCTAGCCACGTTGACTACCAAGGGCCACGAACGTAGTTGTAACCGAATTGGTCGGTGTGGCTGGGCCAAGGCGGTGTTGGTCGATAGGCACCGGTGGGGCCAACGCCTGGCGAGTTTGCACTGCGTCCGAATTGGTGATGCACAGGGTACATCAGGTTCTGACTGACGCCCCAAGACAACGTTTGACGCATGTGAGCGGTTGGTGGAACCACGATCGCAAGCGGTTGTGCGTACTGTTGGTGGTAGTAGCCACTGTGCCAGGGTCGGTCCATCGAAAAGTTATGTGCCCACACCTGCGTCATGGCGTAAGGGTCGCCCGCATCGGTGCGTTCGTTTGCGATCAACGTCGAAGCTACGACGACACTAAACAGAATTAAGGTGCGGGCTAACATGGTTAAGGTCCAATATCAAAAGTTGAACAAGTGGCAACGGTTCGGCGTTTCGGTTAAGTCGGTAATCGAGTGGTTCGACCGCGACGACTAAGCTGACCACCAAGGAAGTTGGGACTATCGAGGAAGTCGCAAGTAGTTCCAGTACAGGTTACTTGCTGCTTGTCGAACTGGTGGGCTGTAATAAATGGCCCGGGTGCGGTTCATGCCACGTCCGTTGTCGTAGTAGCGATGGTAGCGGTTCTTGTGCCAGTACAGCATTTCTTCGGGGTTGAAAGGCTGGTAGGTCGAAAAAGTGTGTCCGACGTTTGGCGGTACCGGCAATGGCGAAACGTACATCTGGGCATTCGACGTGTTGACGTTGCCCTGGGTGTAGTAATTGTAGAACAGGTCGGGTTGGCCATAGGAGCGACCGATCATCGAACCTGTTCCGCCACAGTCGCCGCTAGCGCAGCCGGAGCTTCCGCTAATTTCTACGCCGGCGGACTCGGCAGACATGTCGCCCACGTAAGAGCTTCCGGTGTCGAGAACGGAATCACTGATGACCTGTTCGCCAACAATGAATCCTTGATCGAGGACATCTTGACCCTCGGCGGTCGCGGCTGCTGCAGCCATCAGTAGGCCGGCGGCGATGAAAAAGGGTCGATAGAAGCTGCGTTTTTTCATACTCCGGTTCCTCCGTGAACCCAGCCCCTAGGGGCTTACCGTCGGGAACCACTCGCGAAATTTGCGGGTGAGCCGAGGGTGGACGCGGCCGTCTCCGGCCATGGTTGTTCGAAATACGGCACTCGCGATCATTTCCTTCGATCGCGCCCGCACCGTGGTTGCTAGTTCCTTCGGTGTGATTGGATGCCCAGGATCAATTTTGAGCAATTCGCCGCAAGTACCTCCCCGATCAGAGGTTTCGCTTTTTCGGGTTCGACCGCTATAACCCGCCTTCGAGACTGTGATGCGAACAAATTTCGCAGCTCGCATAGTCTGCCCAAACGGAATAAACTTCCGCCCATTCAGACATGCAATATTGATCCAAGATCATTGAACATGCTTTAAGACGGCTCCGGCGGCGTGATCGGCGGGAATTGGCGACCTTCCCTGGCTCGACTGGGGACCTGCAAAGGTTCGTCACTTCGACAATTTTAAGACCTGTATTCAGCTTTCCAAATTCACAAAGGACAACCAGAGCGTGGCTAAGCGGCGTAAAAGCAACAAGAAAGATAGCTCCGGAAAAAGCAGCGACTCGGATTCACTGTTTTCAGGACTCGACCCAGCCCTGATCGGCATTCCGTTGCGCCAAGCCGCTCAAGAAAAGTATCTCAACTACTCGTTGTCGGTGATCACTAGCCGAGCCCTGCCGGACGTTCGTGACGGACTCAAACCGGTGCAGCGACGGATTCTGTACACGATGAACCAGCAGGGTTTGTCGGCAACCGCGAAGCATCGAAAATGTGCCAAGGTCGTCGGCGACGTGATGGGTAATTACCACCCGCACGGCGACTCGTCGATCTACGAAGCGCTCGTACGAATGTCGCAGAACTTTTCGTTGCGCATGCCTTTGGTTGACGGCAGCGGTAACTTCGGCAGCATTGACGGCGATAACGCCGCCGCCATGCGTTACACCGAATGTCGCATGTCGCCGGTGGCGGCTGAAATCTTGGCTGACCTCGCTACTCGTACCGTTGCGTTCAAAGCCAACTATGACGGTAGTCGCGAAGAGCCCGTTGTATTGCCATCACGCGTACCCAACCTGCTGGTCAATGGCGCGACCGGCATCGCCGTCGGAATGGCAACCAACATTCCGCCACACAACCTCAAGGAAGTTTGCCTAGCACTATTGAAGTTGTTGCGAGATCCCGAGGTCAAAGACTATCAGCTTGTTGCCAACGACGCCGTGCAGGGACCCGACTTTCCGACCGGCGGTCAAATTACGAACACCAAGGAAGAACTTCGCGAGATCTACGCCACGGGCACGGGAACCATCAAGCTTCGCGGCACGCACAAGATGGTCAAAGCACCCAACGGCAATCGCGTTTTGCAAATCGTTTCGATTCCATTCGGTGTTAATAAAGCCACGATGTGCGAGCGCATTGGCGAGCTAGTTTTCGGCGGCAAGTTGCCGTTGGTCACCGAAGTGCGAGATCTTTCGACTGACGAAATTCGAGTCGACCTGCTGCTGAAAAAGGATGCTGATGAGAACAAGGTTCTCGCGTTCCTGTACAAGAACACACAGCTTCAGAATAATTTTAACGTCAACTTGACGTGTCTAGTGCCGACCGAAAATCCAGAAGTCGGCGCGCCGAATCGTTTGAGCCTAAAGGAAATTCTGTGGCACTTTTTACACTTCCGACTCGACGTCCTGACTCGTCGATTGGAAAACGAATTAGCCAGCCTTGAACGTCGGATTCACATCCTCAACGGTTTCGCACTGATCTTCGATGCGCTTGACGAAATCATTCGCATCATTCGCCGCAGCGACGGTAAACCCGACGCGGCCAAAAAGATCATGGCAAAGTTTCCCGCCGACGCGAAGGGAAACGGTCTCGACGAGGAACAAACCGACGCGATCTTGGAATTGAAACTGTATCGGCTCGCACGACTCGAAATTAACTTGATTCTTGACGAACTCAAAGCCAAAGAAAAACGAGCTCGTGATATTCGCAAACTGCTTAACGAAGACACGAAGGACACCAACGCATCAGGCCGTTGGAAAATCATTCGTGAAGAGATCGAAACGCTCGTTAACGATTATGGCAAAGACGAAGCTGGCAAGCGGCGTTCGATTATTGATACCGTTGAAGAGCAAGAGTACACCGCCGAAGACTTTATCGTGGCCGAAGATTGCCACGTGATGGTGACAAGAGACGGTTGGATCAAGCGGCAAAAACAGATCGCGGATCCATCCAAGAGTCGCCTGCGTCAGGGAGATTCGGTGCTCGCCTGCGTTGCGGGCAGCACGCGAGAAACGATCGGATTATTTTCGTCCTTGGGTGTTTGCTACACCGTTCGGATGGCCGACATTCCGGCATCGACTGGTTTCGGCGAACCCATTCAAAAGCTTTTTAAGATGAAAGACGGCGAGAAGATCATCGCCGTGATGTCATTCGATCCACGTGTGATCGGTGACGTCAAGGAAGATCCTAAGAAGCCGGATCTTTGTCCCGAGGCTCATGGGTTGGCGGCAACTTCCAACGGGTTCGCATTGCGATTTGGCTTGGAATCTTTCGTCGAAGCCTCGACACGAAGCGGTCGTCGTTACGCACGCGTTAGCGGTGATGCTCGTGTGATTGATGTCGTTTCGATTCACGGTAGCGAAACGATCCTGGCGATCTCACGTGATTGTCGGGCGATGGTGTGTTCGGCCGAAGAGATCAACTACTTGTCTGGACCTGGCAAAGGCGTGACGCTTATTCGTTTGGCCAAGGGAGACGAGTTGTTGGGATTCAAAGCCAGCACGGGCGATCGCGATTTGTTGCTGGTGAAGACAAATCGTGGCGCCGAGAAAACGATTTCGACCGTCAAGTATCGCGTCACGTCGCGCGGCGGACGTGGGAACGAGATTCAAAAGAACGGTAAGATCGCTGAAATCGTTTTGCCACCGGTCGAAGCACCATCGGAATTGCCGAGCTAAATGGCGATTACTTATTGGCTTGGGCTTTTTCGAGGTAATCCTTCATCCGCTCGTTCTCGGGATCGTGCTTAAGGTAACGCTCGGTCCACTCGATCACGGCGTCATATTTCTTTTGCCGCATCAGGGTTTCGACAAGCCCGAACCAAGACGCGGTGATCTGCAGTTGGATCGCTTTCGCTTCACCATTCACTTTGATGGTGAATTCGGTAGCTTCCGTCAGCATGGCTTCCGCCTCATCAAATCGCCCGGTCAACATCAACGCTTGTCCGAGTCCGTTGGTCACGCCGCCATGGTTGGGGTCAAGTTTCATCGCTGACTTGAAGATTTCGATGGCTTTGTCGTATTCCTGAAGGTGAATGTGTGTCCAACCGAGCCCGTTGATTGCGTGGATATACTTAGGGTCCTTCTTTAGGGCGGCTTCAAACCTAGTCAGTGCTGTGCGGTAGTCACGCTGTCCCCATGCTTTCCAGCCCTCGGTCGATAGCAGGCTAGCGGGCATTGTATTATCGGATTCCGCTACCTTGGTAAGTTCGATGACTTTGCGTTCGACAATTTCATCCGACGAATTCAACCGCTCGGCATATTGTTGCTTGACGCGAGCCAAATCTAGCTCCGCTCGTTCAATACGCTCGGCCTGCAGTTTCATTTGCAGGTCGAAGGCCTGCTTCACGAGTTTGCGGACGGAATCGACGCCTTCGAAGTCATCGGTCGACATCGTCGATAGACTCTGATCTATACGTTCGAGTTCGGATTGAACGGTTGCTTCGTCGGCTTCATCAGCCGGCATGCTGGAAAGGCCTGTTGCTGTAAGCAAGGCAAAGAAAGCGAAAGTGCGAAGGGCGATGCGTTGGGGCATGACTATTTCTCGGTGGCATGGAATGAAAGAGGCTGGGTTACGATTTCGGTAGTCAATCGTCGAAATCCACTGCGGTTTCTCGAATCAGTGATTGCAGTTCAAGCTCGAGCTTCAACAGGTCGCTGTCATCGACTTCCCAAGCAAGCGACGGTTCCGACGAATCCGTTGATTCAATCGCAGTGCTTGGAATAGATGGGGGGCTCGGCATTAGGAAGTAGGAAATCGCACTCAATGCGATCAAGCCAGCAACAGCGAACAGCCAACTCGATCGCAATCGCTTTCGCTGCGTCTTCCTGGTTTGAATAGCCGGCAGGACGGTCGTGCCGGGTTGGCGAATATGAGCCAAGCACTCCTCTAAGTGATCAGCGAGATCACTTGCTGATGCGAAGCGATGATTGGGGTCTTTCTCAAGCAGTCGATCAACGATCTGTTCCAACCATAACGGCGTCTGGTTGTTGATTTTCGATAGCTGACGGTGCTGCTGCGTTCGGACTTTGTGCAGCGTTCCGTACGATGTTTCGGCGCGGAACGGCGAATGCCCGCATTGCATCGCAAACATCACGCTGCCGAGGCTGAACAAGTCGGTTCGTGCATCAACTGATTCGCCCGCCGATTGTTCGGGTGACATGTACTGGGGTGTTCCAGCGATCACGCCGCTGGAAGTGAGGCTGGCATCGTCGGCGGCTCGGGCAAGCCCAAAGTCGGTGATCAACACTCGCGACACGCTTGAGGGCATCAAGATGTTCGCGGGTTTGATGTCGCGGTGAACCAACCCCTGGTCGTGCGCCGCCGCGAGACCCCGAGCGATTTGCAGACTGACTTCGAGTGTGTTTTCGATCGACATGGGTGATGTGCGGTCGATACGCTGCTGCAGCGATTCGCCTTTGATGTAGGGCATGACTAGAAACGGAATACCGTTCCACTCCGAAACACCGTAGATCGCGATCACGTTATCGTGAACGACTGCGGCTGCGGCTTGAGCCTCGCGAGCAAACCTTACTCGGGCCGCAGAATTGCTGCTGTAGGTCGGATTGAGAAGCTTGATGGCAACGAATCGATCCAGCGAAACATCGTGCCCCTTCAACACAACTCCCATGCCACCGCGCCCGATCACGCCCGTGATCTCGTATCCTCCGAAGCGTCCCATCATGTTGGGATCGTCCGTCGGGTCGAGAACGCTAGAGACGTCTATGGTGCAACCTGCGGTTGCCCGTTCGAGTTCATTCGAGGTAAGGAACTTCTTGGCATCGTCCCAAAGATCTGGATTTGCTGTACGCACCAACAAGGATTGGTCGCACTTGGGGCATTCGTTCAAGTGTTCTTCGAGTTCGATAAGTAACTCCGGTGAGATGTCTCCGGAAAGAAACTCATCGATCAATTGTGGACGGCAGGCTGTGTTGGCACGGTTCATGAGTTCAGCCCCATGTCGAGTTCTTGAACTTTCTGTTTCAGCCGAAGCATGACACGGCTGCGAGCGGTGTAGACACTGCCTCGAGATCGACCGAGTTGCTTGGCTACTTGGTCGACGTCGATTCCCTCGACGGTGGTTTGCCAAAATGCATTCCAGGTATCGTCGTGGAAGTCATTGCGGATTTGGTCAGCCGCGACGCGGAAGATCTCGCGGCGGTACTCAAGATCCAAAGTTTCGGTCATCGCATCCGGTGCGGGTTGTTCGTGAAGCAGTCCTATCATTTCGCTACCGCCGGCCCCTCGATCTGGAACCCCTCGGGTCATCGCGTTGATGATCGCTCTTCTCGCGATGGTTCTTAGCCATGTGCGAAACTTGGCTCGGTCGTCGTCCGGTTCAAAACGCTCGATGGCGTTGGCGATTGCCAACAAGACTTGTTGGGCCAAGTCGTCAGCGTCTGCTGGTTGCATTCCTCGCAGTTGAGCCATTCGCTCGACCACGGGCCGATACATCGCCGAAAACTCTCGCCACGCAGTAGCATCCTGCGGGTCGCGAATTTTCAGCAATAGGCTGGCGCGGGTTTCCGGATCGGGCATTGGGACAATTGTCGACAAAGAGGACGAAATCTACGTTTCGTCAATCTACACACACGCCGCGAAGGAATCTGTCAGTACCGCGCCGATTTTTTGTCGTCAGGGCGAGATGTGGTAGCGATGGCAGTCCACGCACGAATCGCTAGCGGCATTCTTATGGTGACACGCTGCGCAATCTTGCTGTTCGATCGGAACAAATTCAGCGATGGACTCGCTCGAAATCGTGCTAACATCCAACCCCGATTGCACTTGATGGCAAGCCTTGCAATCTGACAATGACGCGATGTTCAAATGCGGAGTATGCGAGAACTTTGTGAACTGACTGCGGCTACCCACCAGTGGCTCGGATTTCCAAAGTCCTGCATAGGAGGCTGCTCCCGCGTGGCACTGTAGACATGCCTTGACCGCTTTGTGCTCTAACATCTGGACGTTGAACTTGTCCAAGCCGCCAAGTTGTGCCGCGGCTTCGATGACGGCGACGAGCGAGGGATCGGCATGACCACTACCACGATATCGGATCGCCAATCGAGTGTCGTCGCGATACCAACCGCCTGATTTCAACATTCGATCGGCATCAAACCGCTTCTTCGATTTGGGCTCGGAGGTATCCTGAACGGCTAATGGATCGCCACCCAGCAGATCGTCATCACCCAGCAGATCGTCACCCAGCAGATCGTCACCCAGCAGATCGTCACCGAGCAGGGCATCGCCACCGAGTGGATCATCACCACCGAGTAAGTCGTTACCGACCAGTAAGTCGTCACCTGCGAGCAAGTCATCTTGTTCCAGTAACTCGTCGTCGCCCGGTTTCTGGAACTGGACAGCTCGAAACACGCTGGCCTGCTGGCGTCGCTGGGCGAACGCGGATCGTTCGCCGAACCATCGTTCGATGGCACCGTCAACGAGTTGTGGTGAAAACGATTGAGCTAAGTGGTTGGCCGTTTCTTGTTTGATACCCGAAGCGACTAGTCGATCTACGATTGCGGTTTGTCCGTCGAACGAAATTCGTTCCATCAGTTCGCGAAGCGAACCAGCCACAGTCGCCGCGAACTCAATGTCGCCATCATTGTTGGGGTTCAATCGGGCAAACCCATCATCGGCAAGCCTGTTGATCGCCTTGGTTGTTGCCTTGTCGTCGGCGCCCCGCAGCAACAATCGCGTTAGCGGGGATACGTTTCCGTCGAAGAAACCCGTCGCCGCTTCGGGCCAATTTGCAATCGACTTTGCTGCCGATTCGGGGATCGTTGGCAACGCGAGTAGTTCCAAACCTTCGGATACTTCCAAACGCAGCCCGTCATCATGACAGGACGCGCAGGCTGCTTCATAGCTGACCGTGCGTGCCACCTGCCCGAGCGCATCCACCGTGTGACACTTGCTGCAGTCAAAGGTCATGCCCGATGATTCACCCGCACCAGACGATGCGGGGTAGTGCTTGGTCATGTGAGTTCGGTGGTCGAAGCCGATGTTTCCTCCTCGCCCGTACGGCCAGTCACCGAACGAAGGGTGCGAGGAAGCGAAATCGCCAAATCGGTCTTGATGACAGGTTTGGCACTGGGCATCAGAAAGTCGTCTCAGGTCGTGCTCTGCCCCGTGATGTTCACGATGACATGCACTGCACTGGATGTTCTCTTGATCGACGGCTGGTGAGGGCAGAGCGTCGTGCCACGAGGTACTTCGATCGGAGGTGCCGGAAGTCGCTGATGCTAAACGAAGCTGGTCTCGCTGGTTGATAGGTAAGTTGTGAGCCTTCATTGCGGTATCGCGATCGATCGTCACATGGTGACAATCCATGCACAACTGCGATTGAGACCTTGCGTTATCGCCCATGCCGATCACATGGGAAGCCACTTGGGTGAGCGAGAAGGTTCCCGGTTCATTCACATCAACATGACAGGACGCACATCGCTGTGTCTCTAAAGTTGATTCCAGGATTTGGGCGTGAGCGGACGACAAATCACCCGGTTTGATCACGCTGGCCGGTTCCGACAACCATGCCATTGCCACGACAATCGCGACCAACAACAACGAACTTAGAAACGCGACTTGCTTCTTTCGTCCTGCCCACGTGCGGCGGGGCCGACAGGCTTCGGCCAAGGGACAACGTCCACGCTGATTGGGACCAAAGCTGCATTTCGATGTGCTGCCTTCGCCAGAGTGTCCACACATCCAACGTTCGTTGGGTCGGTCCAGCCCCGAGGGACGAGCGATATCAAGTTCGTCGCGACGCATGACGGCTAGCCCAAATACCGGAGCGAAATGATGGTGTGGGCAATCGCTGCAACGACGAGCACGATCGACAGGAAACTGTGGACGACGACCCACAATCGCAAACGCAACTGCAAGGCAAATTGGTAGTCGAGATCATCACGTCGTCGAACTAACGCGGCTAACTTGCCGGATGTGGATCGACCTTCGGTTTCCATGTAGCGGTCTAATTCGCGAAGTCCACTAAGCAATCGCCTTCGTCTGACACCCGTTGGCACCAACACATAAGTGAGCGAAGGACGCGAATTGAAAAACGGGTGCAGGTACTTCGTGTAGAAATTACCGAGCACACGAATAGCAGAGGTTTCGCCTAATTCGTCAAGCAAACCACGGGCTGTTGTGGATATCTGATCGCGATGCCAACTGACGCGATCAAAGCGATGTTGTCCTTGAACGCTCGTCAGCCGCTTTGGCAAAGTTCGCGAAGCGTAGATTCCATAGAATCCGCTGAGGGTGACAATTAGAAAAAACAGAGACAACGCACATTCAAAGAACCCGTCGCCAATCAAGTTGGGAACGTGAAGCCAGTAGATCGCGCTGCTGAAAAAACCAGTGTAGAGATGCACCTGGGTCCAAGTGCTGACGTTGCCCAGCGGCAGAATCGGCAACCGGCGTCGGACGCCAATCAATACCAGACCCAGCAAGCACACCAGCAGTGTTGCCCCGGTAAAGATCGAAGCATGTCCCAATCGTGATCGTATCACCCAGGTGATGCCGGCAAAAAGCAGCACGGCTAGCAAAGTGGTTGCGACGGCGTAATTTCGACGTTGCCGAAAGGAGAGCTTCCTCATGCGGCACCTCGTTGATCGAGCCACTCTCGCAGTGGGCTAGATTCCGTCAGGTCGATTCGTACCATCGCATCATGCGGACACGCTGCTGCACACGCGGGGCCGCTTGGCGATTCCTGGCACATATCGCATTTGGTTGCTTTGCGAATAGGTCGTCCGGTGCTAACGTCTACAAACGGCCGGCCGGTTCGGTCTTGAACTTCGACCATGTTGATGTTTTCGTAGGGGCAAGCTGACGCGCACGTACCGCAGCCCACGCAGATCGATTCATGGATTCCCACGACTCCGGTTTCCAGATTGCGAGAAATCGCGCCGGTGGGGCAACCGATCATGCAAACCGGATCTTGGCACTGCATGCAGGCCTGAGTGAACTGCAAACGCTCGTGCGAAACTCCCTGGCGGATGAAACGCGGATTTCCGTCATGAGTTGCCGCGCACGCTTTGACGCAGTCATCGCACCGGGTACAGCGGTGCAGGTCAATCACCATCGCTTGTCGACCATTATTGAGACGGTTTTGAACGATGAACTCAAGCAGTCCCGTGGGTTGAAACTGTTGTCCCGATGAACTCGGTAAGTCTTGCCAATCAGCCGAGGCTTTGTCGTCGTCGCGCTCGCGTCGCCGACGGTCTCGCGTCACACGGCGACGTTCTTGGCTAGGTGGCTGCGAAGCTTGCGTCAACCAATCCGCGACTTGTTCCGGCAGTTCGCTTCGCCGTACGTGCGGCATCACTTCGGTGGCAAACGTTTCAACTGGAATTTGCAGCGTATCGAGAAATCCAATGGCGCGAAGCGAGTTCTTTAATGTTTGCGGCGGCGTGCCTTCTGGACGAGCGACGTTGTGCGCTAGTTCTTCCAGTCCAAATACGTGTCCTTTGCCTAAGTAAGCTGTCGTTCGCTCGGAAACACCGTAAGCTTGCGACAATCGGCCGAACCCACTTCGCACAATCACAAGGTCAGTTGGCATCGCACCTTCGGTTGCAACCAAAGGTTCGGACGCGATTTGCTCTTGAACGGGAAGTTCGCGAGTCTTTTTGTAATCTGAATTCCATTCCATCCGACCGAACGAACGCATCTGAGTAGCCTGGGCGACTCGTTGCAGATTTTCTTCGGGGACGTGGCGAAGCAGTGGAAGTTCGCGAAGGTGGACAGACAGCCAATGGCTTCGGTAATGATTGTCGAGCGAGTCGGCAAACTTTCGATCGCGACGAAGGATCTTGAGTCCTTGCCAACGGATCTCGAGTAACGCTGCTTCGGATTTCGCGACCACCGTCGCCGTTCGCGGTGACCGGTACATGGCCGCGACCTCACCGAATAATTCACCCGGTCCAAGCGTTACCGTGTTTCCGCCTTTTAACACCGCAGCAAAGTCCTGCAAGAAGATCGCCGGATGGTCATCGACCTCTCGGATCGTCGCTTGCTGATTCGAATCAGAATTGCTCTCAGTAACATTCGTCGTGATTTGTGACTCGGTGCGAGCTTCCGTCAGTCCCTTGCCGGTGAAGCTGCGACCCAGGTACTGACCCAACGCGTCTATCCACGACAGTGGTTTGTTGGTGTGGCGTCCCAGGCTTTCCGGGGGTAGCGAATCTACGACCACGCTGACTTCGCCCGCTAAGACTAGAAATGCACTGTTGCCGTAATCCCCTTCGCGAACAATGATCTCGCCGGGGTCACAACGATGCAGCTTTGTGTCACAACGTAGGATGCCGTCGATGGGGGTGCTGCGTGGAAAAGCCGACTCGTCCATCGATGCGAATGGTTCGCGAGTGCGCAGCCAAGAGATATCCGCAGTGGACATTAATTCGTCCATCGGTTGACTCCACCGCTCTGGGCGGCGCACGGCAATGGGCTGCTCCGCCTTCATGATGTCCTTAGAAGTAGGCGTTTCGCAGATACAAAGTCAAGAGAGACTTTGAGTTAAGGTCGTCGGCCTTGACGTGTTAGGTCCAGATCTTCTACCAACCACAAGGTTTAAGGAAATGACTGTACTGTTGCCATGGACCAGAGAACGGATATCACTTGAGTCAGCCGCCACCTACCGAACGATCCTTAGCTCAAGCGCAACGGTGGTGCGCTCGCAGAGTCGCTAGGATTCGTGAGCGTTGGTGGGAGTTTCTGAGCTGCCATCTGCCCAGGGTTGGCTGGTGCGTTGTACTGATCGCATCCTTGAGTGCCGGGTGTGCGACGTGGAATGAATCGTCGTCTTTGATCTCGAAAAATCTAGACGCCGATGGCCAAGCCGCTCGGCTATCAACCTCAGTTGTCCATGCTTCGTCGGGTCAGGCGATTTTGGAAGCTGAGTTCATCAAAACAGATCTCGAGTCTTTGACCAGCGATCAAATGAAAGTGCTATGGAGCTGGGTGGATGAAACTTCGCTCAACCCCGGCCAGCGTCAAGGATTCATTGCCAATGGCCTTAGAGCAGGCATCGTTGTCGATGAAGCGAGATTCCGACAACAACTGAAAACCTTGGCACCGGCCAGCGATGTGGTCGACGACTTCTTATCGTCCGCCTCGGTAGCTAGCCGGGTTAATGAGGGCGTGGAACGAATCCCCATGCGAATCGGTCGCCGCTATGAATTGCCGGTGGGCAAGCCGAACGAGGGTGAACACGTAACGCTCGTGCGAATCGATTCACAAACGATTGGAAGAACGGTTCAAGATCCGCAGTACCTTTTCGCACTTGAACCAGTGGAGCTAACGCCGCAACGTCAACTGCACTTAAGACTGCGTCCCGAAGTACAGTACGGCGAAATGAAGCAAGCTTGGGTGGGAAGTGATTCAGCGATGCGGATCGATCGGCGTCGCGAAGTTTGGACCCTCAGCGAACTGGACTTGGACGTGATCGCTCAAGAAAACGATTTGCTGGTGATCACAGCGGACCGCATGCAGAGCGAAGATGGCGGACGAGCGTCGATCCAAGAATCGTCGGCACTAGCGACCAAGATGATGACCGGCAGCAGTGCTCAGCAAACCAACGAACAATTGTTCGTGCTAATTCGGGTTATCAAGATTCCGGATCAGTCCGCGAACTAGGCGACTTCATCCCCAGGGATACGACGGGTTTGGTATCGGCAGCTTGGGGATTACGGCTACACGTACCGCAACTGCTCACATGCCCGGCTCCGTCTCGCGAACCGCTGCGAACGATTCGATAGATCCGTCGGCAAAGCCAAGCGGCAGCGACCAGGACGATCAGCGTTGCGATAATGGGTTGCCAGGACAACATTTCACAATAACCGCGAAAAGGTTTGATAGGTCACCAACGCTCCAACGTAAGCCAGAACGGTCATGTAAGTGAAGCTAAGAATAGGCCAAAACCATGAATTCGTCTCACGCCGGATCACCAACAAGGTGCTAACGCATTGTGCACACAAGGCAAAGAACACCATGATCGAGAGTGCCACCGGCAAGGTGTACACGGGTGACCCGTCGGGATGCTTGGCCGCGCGCATCGCACCGATTAGGCCTTCTTCGTCTTCTTCACCGCCAAGCGAATAGATGGTTCCCAGCGTGGCAATGATCACTTCCCGAGCCGGAAAGCTAGCCACCGCACCGACTCCGATTTTCCAGTCCCAACCCAGTGGTTTGACCAGGGGTTCGATCGCATGACCCGTCATGCCCAACGCACTATTCTCAATTAAGTGAGCGCTTTCGGCCTGCAATTGAGTCTCGATTTCGTCAGCGTTTCCGATGCCCGATTCCAGTTGACTCTGCAGTTCAAACTGGCGTGTATGATCGCCTGGCCAATAACCAGCAAACCAGATCAAGATCGAAGCAGCAAAGATCAGCGTGCCGGCGCGAACAACGAAAGCAACGCTCGCCTGCCAGACTCTCGCAAAAACGACTCGAAGTGACGGCCATTTGTATTCAGGCAACTCCAGGACGAACGGCGACGCTTCACCTCTTAGCAACGTCTTCTTCAGGATCCATGCCACCGGAATGGCCACGACGATGCCGACGCAGTACATCGCCATCAAAACCAATGCGGGTAACGACACCCAGCCACCAAGCCAAGCGGTGGCTGGAACGAAGGCTCCTATCAACAGCAAGTACACCGGTAGCCGAGCACTGCAGCTCATCAACGGAGCCACCATGATTGTCGCCAGGCGATCTCGCGGACTCTCAATCACTCGAGTTGCCATCACGCCGGGAACCGCACAAGCAAACGAACTCATCAGCGGTAGGAACGATTTACCGCTTAATCCAAAGGCCGACATGATTCGGTCGACGACAAAAGCGGCCCGTGCCATGTATCCGCAGTCTTCCAAGATCGCCAAGAACAAAAACAACAGTGCGATTTGTGGCAGGAAGATCAAGACGCCGCCCACGCCCGCGATCACACCGTCGACGATCAGGCTTCGCAACATTCCAGGCGGCATCACGCTGCTGATAAGGTCCGAGGCCCAGCCCGTGGCGCCGTCGATCAAGTCCATCGGGATCGAGGCAAACGAATAGATGGACTGAAAGACCGCCAGCATGATCAACAGGAAGCCGATCAATCCCAACCATCGGTGCGTTAGCATCGCATCAATACGATCGGTCCATGATGAACCTCGCGACGACTTCAGCTCTGTCACCCCATTCAACGTGCGTGCTGCCCAGTCATAGCGGGCTTCGCATTCTCGATCGATCAGGTCAATGCCGCCGCTCTCTTTGACGGACATCTTCAAGTCCTGGCGAATGCGACTGAGTCGTTGCCCGAATTCGCTGCCCAGGCGTTTGGTGATCGCTGATTCTGCTGCTCCGCCTTGGTCAATCAACGCTCGTTGAACTAAGAAGCGACTTGGTTGATCGTCGGAGTCCGAGATGTGAGTCGCTATCGCGGCCTGCAGTTCGTCTACAGCAGTGACAAACGACGCGGGCAATGCTTGCGAGCGTTGAAGACGCTCGCCGTCCATCGCGCGTTCGCAACTAGCGGCGATTTCTCTTTTCAGTTCCAAAATTCCCGTTCGCTTAGACGCTGAAGTCGCGATCACCGGGATGCCGAGCGTCAGAGACAATTGCTCGATGTCGATTGACAACCCGCGGGAGGTTGCCGCGTCGATCATGTTCAGTGCCAGAACAACAGGCTTGCCCAGTTCGAGGATTTGGCTAACCAGGAACAAATTGCGTCGCAGCATCGTCGCGTTGACCACGCAAACGATCAGGTCGACTTCGGGCTCACCCGGAACTTCGCCGGTCAAAACTTCCACTGCGACCAACTCGTCGGGTGATCGCGGAGCCAGCGAATAAGTGCCTGGCAAATCAATCAGGTCAATCAGCAGTGATCGCCCGTCCGTTGTGGGAACATGGCAGTGACCCACCTTCTTTTCAATTGTCACACCCGGATAGTTGCCCGTGCGAACATTGAGTCCCGCCAACGCGTTGAACAGCGTGCTTTTGCCAGTGTTGGGATTTCCCACCAGCGCAACGCGGTAATGAAAGTCGTCAGCGGTAGAGTGGGTCGGCGATGAAGATTCGTACGATGCCGACGACATGAGCGAGATAGATTCTCAGAAAGGTAAGATCGCTTAACCGACCACTTCGACTTCAACGCGTCTGGCTTCGCCGTCGCGAACAGCAATGCGGGCACCCGCGACGCCGCAGTTCACTGGGCCCTTGAACGGTGCCCGACGGATGTACTGGACCAATTCGCCAGCAATGAAACCCATCTCACGAAGGCGTGACGAAATACCGTCGACCCCTTCAATGCGGATGATTCGGGCTGATTGTCCCGGAGCCAATTGGTCCAAGGTCATCAACGAAGTGGCGGGGGTCAGGGTGGCCGACATGAACGTGATCTCTTGCGTAATGCTGCGAAAGGAGTCCGATCTCAAAACCTTCGCTATTGAGAATGCTTCTCAAAAGCATCTGTAGTTTCGTCTTTCATCGACCTGGTGTCAAGGATTGCTGCAGCCAACTGGGATGCAAAATCAGCAAAAGAGCTAAGCAAGCAAAGAAAAATTCGCAAAAAAATTTAGTCTCAGCAACGCGGTTTAGAAAGCCGTAACCACCGAATCTCGACAAGGTTTGTTATTGCTATGCCGCGCAAAAAAGGTGGTGCAGTGGCAGTCCGTTCATGATCGCGAAACGTCGAGTCGCGCGACCGAGCAAACCCCCACGCGTCAGCGAACTCGGTGAGTAAACGGGTTCAGTTCGGCTTGTTGAATGAACTGACCACACAGGTAATCGGTGTTATGAACAGTCGTAATGGGGCGTTCCTAACGATTGGATGACGTTCGGATTCCCGTTGAGCTGCGTGCTGCGACTTGGCGTTGCCGATGCGGAGACTACTTTGCGGGCATCGAACTTCATTCACTCACTCTCCTTTTGAATTTTTGAGAACCATGAAACGAACGATTCTTGTTGCCGGCGGCGGAGGGTTTATTGGTGGGCACCTCGCGAAAGAACTGCTCAAAGATCCAAACAACCACGTCCGCGTTGTTGATATCAAGCCTCAGGACCAATGGTACTTCGTTCATGAAGGCGCCGAAAATCGTGTGGGTGATTTAGCGAACATGGATGTCGCCCAAGCTTCATGCGAGGGAGTTCACGATGTCTATAACCTTGCCGCTGATATGGGCGGGATGGGGTTCATCGAGAACAACAAGGCATTGTGCATGTTGACGGTCTTGATCAATACGAACCTATTGGTCGCCGCACGAGACCACGGCATCGAAAAGTACTTTTACGCTAGTTCAGCTTGCGTCTACAACGCAGACAAACAACGTGATCCCAACGTGACGGCACTCAAGGAAGAAGATGCATATCCCGCAATGCCAGAAGATGGCTACGGTTGGGAAAAGTTGTTTTCCGAGCGGATGTGCCGACACTTTCGCGAAGACTTTGGTCTTCACACTCGTGTTGCCCGATTCCACAACGTTTATGGCCCCTATGGAACCTGGGAAGGTGGCCGCGAGAAAGCACCTGCTGCGGTTTGTCGAAAGGTCATCCAAGCAAAGACATCTGGCGATCACAAGATCGAGATCTGGGGCGACGGAAAGCAAACTCGCAGCTTCATGTACATCGACGATTGCGTTTATGGCATCCTCAAGATCATGAACAGCGACATCATCGAGCCGATTAACCTTGGCTCGGACGAACTTGTCACGATCAATGGTCTCGTCGACATCGTGGAGGACATCGCCGACATCAAGCTTCAACGCGACTACAACCTTTCGGCACCGAAGGGCGTCAACGGACGCAACAGCGACAATACGATGATTCAACGTGAACTCGGCTGGGCCCCAGGTATTCGGCTGCGTGATGGCATGCAACGCACGTATGACTGGATCTACGAAGAATACACGGCAAAGTACCCTACGGCCGTTAAGGCGTAACGCTGCATGTCAGTGTGACGTTTCAATGTGATGTCGAATAAGAAACCAGGGTCGATGCTTCCTCGCGAGTTCAAGACGCTCGCGAAAGAGTCTGTCTATCGCAGCGCGCGTGTTGAACTGCAGCATCACAAGGTAGAACTGCCCGATGGCAACATCGTCGACGATTGGGCATATGTGCTCGCTTCGGACGCGGTGCTTTTGGTTTGCCAGCGCAACGACGGAAAGTTTTTAGTTCTACGCCATCACAAGTACGCGATATCGGATTGCGTTCACGGGCCCGTTGGCGGTGCTGTTGATCGAGATGAAAGTCCGATTGATGCCGCCAAACGAGAATTGTTAGAGGAAACCGGAATGCAGGCCGCGTGGTGGCGATGTCTGGGGGAAAGTGTGCTGGACCCGAATCGCTACGTTGGCCGAGTTCATTGTTACCTCGTTCGCGAGCTTACTCGAGTTCACGATCAGCCTCTTGCACCGGATTGCGAAAACCCCGATCTGGTTTGGGTGACGGAGCAAGAGCTTCGTGAAATCGCCATCAAAGAGTCCTCGGTCGCGTCATGGAAGCTCGCCTTTTTGTTGGCAATCGAAAGTCTACGCGACACAGAATCGGTTTGATGCTAGTCCTGGCGTGAACCGGCATCGGATTCAATCGCCAATCACGGTTAGGTTCCAATCCCATCCGGTGTATTCCAATAGCCACCGCGCGAGTGGTCGAATCGAAGTTTTGCGCCGCGGTGAGATTCATTGAATCCCGATTGTTTGCTCCACACGACCGAGCCGCCGACCATTGTGGTGACAGGCCACCCGGTAAGGGTTTCTCCGTGCCAAGGACTCCATTTTGTTTTCGTATGTTGTTCTTCGTCGCGAACCGTGCGAGATTCGTCGAGGTCCACCAGCACCAAGTCGGCATCGTAGCCGGCTTCGATTCGGCCCTTGCCGATGATGCCCCAGACTCGTGCCGGTGCGTCACTCATCCAAGAGGCAACTTGCTGCAAAGAACACTTGCCCGCAACGACCTGATTGAGCATCAAGGCCAACGAGTTTTCGACAGCGGGCAAACCCGATGGGCTTTGCGGATAGGGCTGTGCTTTTTCTTCGAGCGTGTGCGGTGCGTGGTCAGTCGCGATGACCTGGATCGTGCCGTCGAGTAGGCCTTGCCATAAGCCTGCATTGTCGGCTGCTGTCTTGATTGACGGGTTCATCTGAATGCGACTTCCCAGCCGGGGGTAATCGTCAACATTAAAGAAAACGTGATGCAAACAAATTTCAGCAGTCAGGTAGGGAGCCGTGTCACGCAGCAGATCAAGTTCATCAGCGGTGGATACATGCAGCACATGAAATCGGTGCTTATGTCGCGTCGCCAAGTCGATGGCTCGCTTGGTAGCAATGACCGCTGCTTTGTGATCGCGAATCCGGGAGTGGTCTGCGATGTCAGTGGTTCCGCTAAGTCGTTCCGCGTTGGCTCGCACGGTGGCTTCGTCTTCGCAGTGCGCGCATAGGGGAAGCGTGGTTTCGGCAAAGATGCGTTCGAGTGCTTCTTGGGAATCGACCAGGAGATTGCCAGTGCTGCTGCCGATGAAAATCTTGATACCGGGGACATCCGTTGCTTTACGAAGTTCTTCGACGTTGTCAGGCGTGGCACCGATGTAGAAGCCGTAGTTAACAAGCGACTTGTCAGCGGCGAGTTGCTCTTTTGCCTTCACGCCTTCCATCGTGACAGCCGGTGGTTGGGTGTTGGGCATCTCCAAGAACGACGTTGTCCCACCAGCAGCGCAGGCGTGGGAGGCTGTTGAAAGATCTTCTTTATGAGTCAGACCGGGTTCGCGAAAATGAACTTGGTCATCGATCACTCCTGGCAACAAGTGCAGTCCGCTGCCGTCAATCAACTCGTCGGCCGACGCATGTGTGTCGGCCGCCACGTCGAGGATCTTGCCATTTTCCAGGAGGACATTGGAAAGGACCGTGGAGCCGGGCAAAACGGCTGAAACGTTGCGGATAAGGGTGCGTGACATGTCGAAGCTCGCGTAAGAATATCGAAGATTAGATCTTCTAATTCTCTACTGTGCGAGCGCTCGTCGGAAGGCGTCGAAAGCATCGCGATACGCGGCTGGCGGCGGACGACGGTTTCCGGAATCTCGCAAGCCCCGCAACGCGTCGCGGTTGTCCCGGTTCTGCGTATTGGAAGTCCTCGATGGTGGTTTAAGACCAAGACTTCGCAGCGCGTCTTCAAGATCGCGTTTCGCGTCTGCATTTTGCGTGGGCGATTTCTCCAATTCGCGAATGTTCTGCCAACGATCGCGAAACCGTTGCATATCGGCTTCCGTCCAATTTAATTTGTCCAACAATTCTTGGTTGGGTTGGTCACGAGTCTGGTCAAGATAGTCAAGCACCATGTCGGTCGCCTTCTTGGCGTAGTCTTGGTTGATTTTGTCGACGGGATCCTGAATTTGTTCTCCGGCAACGTTCCCTTCGGAGCCATCGGTCGATCCGGGCGTGCCCTCCATCGAAGGGCTCATGTTCTCTGGATTCTGTTTGCCCGGTGTTGGCTCACCGTTGGGCTCAGAACCCGATTGGGATGAGCCCGCATCGCTCGACGGCGATTGCGATCCGGAGTTCGCTTCGGGCGACTCTTTGCCAGATTCGTTGCCAGATTCATTGCCAGTTCCTTCGTCATCCGAATCACCATTGGGGTCTTCGCCGGTAGCGTTTTCTTTAGCAGTGTTTTCGTCGGTAGGACTTTCGCCACCAGTGCCTTGGTTGTCACTGTCACCTGACCTTGATGCATCATCTGACATTGAGTCTGCGGCACTCTCTGCGTTCGGATCGGACCCCGTTTGAGGGCTTTGAGGGTTTTGTCCGCCGCTGCTTTGGTTATCGTCGCTTTGGTTACCGCTGCTTTGGTTACCGTCGCCTCGTTGGCCATCGCTACCAGGTTGGCTGGGGCTATCGCCTTGCCCGCCGCCTTCGGGTTTGCCATCGTCTCCATCGCGTGAAGGATTTGCCGAGTCATTTGGTTTCGGCTTTCCACCACTTGATGCGTCGGAGCTGTCCCGATCGCCGCTTTCCTGAGCACTGTTGGATTCAGAGTCGCTGGTTTCGGAGTCGCTGGTTTCGGAGTCGCTGGTTTCGGAGTCGCTGGTTTCGGAGTCGCTGGTTTCGGAGTCATGGGACTGTGGGTTAGCAGCCTCGGGGTCTCGGTTCTCGTCTGAACTTTGTTCCTGGGGCTTACCGGACTGGTCGCCCTGTCCTTTCTTTTGGTTTTCAAGAAAGTCACGGATGCGTTCAAACGCTTCGCCATCGTGTTGCGGAGGCCCTTCTTGTTCATCCGTTTGGGTATCGGTGGGGTTTCCCTCACCTTGCGGATTCGTGCCATCTTGAGATCGGTTTTGAGGATTGCCGTTTTGTTGGTTGCCAGCACCATCTGTTTGAGGGCTACCGGAGGAATCAGGGTCGCGATTTGGCGAATCGCTGGAAGGTTCGTTCGAAGATGGTTGTTCTGCGGATGATTGGCTTCCGGGATCTTCACTTCCGCTGCTTGTTCCACTCTTGGACTCCGTACCGGGTTCCATCGCTCCCTGGTCCGAGCTTTGTCGTTGATCACCATCTTGGGATCCATCAGGTTGGCGTGGTTGGGGTTCGTCGCCTTGACCAGATTGATCGTCGTTAGCTTCTTGCGCACCCTGATCTCGGCCATCGGAACCCTGTGCACCGGAACCAGGGTCTCCCGGATTTTGTGTCCCAGAGTTCTGGTTTTGCGTCCCTGAGTTCTGTGAAGTTGAATCCTGTGTCCCCGAGTTTTGGTCCTGATTCATTCCTTCGGATTCGCTGGCTTCCGATTCGCCGCCTTCTCCTGACTTTCCGCCGCCACCGGCGTCGCCTTCTCCTTCTTTTTCGCTGGTGCCGTCCCCGCCCGTTCCGCCAGATTGTTGTTGGTCGGCTGAGTCACCACTTCCACCGGACTGGCCTTGAGCACCCTGTTGATCTCCCTCTTCAGCTTTACCATTGCCGTCGGAGTTGCCGTCGGAATTGCCGTCGGGGGAGCCGCCGTCAGACGCTTCTTCGTCGGGCGCGTTGTCCCCTGCGGGATCAGCGGCCGGTTGTTGGTCCGGTTCCGACAGCCCATCTTCATTCGGTTGGCCAGGCGGTGGAACTTCAGCATCCGCGACGATGCGAAGTTCGATCGGATCGGTGGTCGCCGTATTGGCATCGCCGTTGGCGATTCGTCGATTGTCCGTTGCGATGGCGGCAATGCGTACCACATCACCCACCATTAATCCCATTTCTGCGGGTCGGAAACGGTATTCAGCGACCTGATTTCCAACCTTTCCCTTTTCGTGAGCCCAAAGCACAGGCTCGTCGATGACTTGAATACCACTTCGCATCTGCAAGCGGATTTCAGTCAAACCAAAGTCTGCATCGGAGGCATGAACCTCGATCATTTGCTGCGCACCCAAAGGAACATCTTGCGAAGAGCGAGTGGGCAACATGATCGCAATTTCGGGTGCCAAATCCGCGATGATATCGATCGGGTAGATGATCGGTTCAGGGTTGCTTGAATCGGCTGCATCCCAAACTTTAATGCGGTAACTGTCGCGCCGAACTTCGCGCGATCTTCCCAATGCAATCTTGAGCGGGAATTGAACATTCACTTGCATGCCATCCTGGCTCACTTTCAAGTCAATCGCACCGTCGGTTGCCTGGATGTTGTTTCCGATGCGTTTGGGGTTGAATTGAATCGCCCCGCGTGTGACCGGGCGATTGCATCGAGCGACGATCGTGATTTGGGTACCATCAATGGCAGAGATCGCGCCTGTGGTGCGTGAGTAGGGAGTGATGCCGGTATAGGCGGGCGGTTCGTAGCGAATCGATTCGAGCGATACCACAGGTACGTCTTCGACGCGAAGCACGAATGGTCCCGCCGTGGCATCGCCAGCGAACAGCGAGTAGGGCACGTTTCCCGCAGCGGATGTCGGCAGCGAAATCTCGGATTGGTAGTTGGAAGAGCTTGGGTCGTCACTCTTCACTAGAGGATAGGTCTTTGTGCCGCTAGCTAATTCAACACGTACCTGCATGTCGTCGCTGGCTGAGTTGCCCTGGACTTTGGCACGTACCTCGATCGTACGTCCAGCGATAGCATCGGTGTCACCGGGGGTTACATCAGAAATAGAGACACGCGTCGCTGGCGCTATCTCGGCGATCGGAGCAAGCAAACGTGTTGCCGATTGCAGCGAATCTTTTGGCGATAACGCGGCGTACAGAAGCAATCCGGCCAGCATGATTGCAGTGGCAATCCACCACCGCATCGTGCCAGTCGCTTCCAGCGGAAGTTCGTCGCGTTTTTGCAAGTAACCAGCGGTGGACGATCCGAGGGATCGAACAACGCGACCAGACAACCCGCCATCCTCCCGATGGGGACGGAGCGTCACGTAGCTGGTTAGTGCATGACGTAGCTCGGGATAGTTTCTTTCGAGCGAACGGGCGGCGTACTCCGGTTGAACCGAAGTGCCTCGCAGCGACCAAAGATAACGATACAAATAGACAGCAACGGCCAAAGAGCCAAAAGCAAACCCTAAGGTTCGAATAAGCGGGCTTGGTGAATAGATCCACTGATCGATGACGATCCACGCAAAGAGCGCAACAAGTATCCCTTGAACCAAACGCAAGCAGCGGCGAACACATTCGGCCCACCACAGGGCTCGGCACGCCTCGTCGATGCGGGTTTCGATTAATTCATCGCTAGCTGACTTGGATCGTGCATTTGGGTTCGACTCAGGACCATTTTTCTCGGCTATCGGTGCTCCCGAGCCAACGCCTTGGTTGGTCAAATGAGGAGGAGCGGTTGCCGACATAATTACGTATAGCCCATTAGAGTGACGAGACGTCGCAACCAATTAGCGAAAAACAATTCGCATCGTGAAAGCGGCGCTGCTGCAAGCACTAGTATAGCTTTGCAAAGCCCGTCGCTACGCCACGAGCTGACCCATAATTCATCGTGACAATCGATTATGCGGGCTGGGAAGCCAACGAAATCTCAAATTTTGCCCCCTATGCTCGTCTGCCAGCTAGGATAATTCTTGACAACCGTTCATCTTAGGACTGCGGTACTTTGCGGCGAATCAGGCGAGTTTCTTGGACGTTGCCGTCCTATACTGACACGCCGCCGCAAAGTGGTTATGGAAATTTTGGCGGACTTTCATGCCTGTAACCGCGTTGAATTGAGGCCTTGCTTCGATGTCCCCCGTCCCCGTGTATGGATCGAGTGGGCAAACTGTTAAATTGGCGTCGTACTGACACTCGCTTCCCACTTTTTTAGCCTGACTATCTATGAGATACGCCTTCCGACTCGCGGAATTGCTTGGCCACACCCCGGACCGCCGAAAGCGACCGGGGACGATTAAATCGATTGTCGAACACACCGGTTTGGATCGTCACCAAGTGGCTTCTTTGCTTAAGAACGAAGCGAAGTACATCCCCTTGGATGCGCTTTCGCGAATTTGTGACTATTTGATTGATCATGGGTACGCGACCGCTGACCAATTGCCCGGCGCCTTGTTTGCGGTCAACGCCGAAAACTTTTGGGAGCTTTTAGCTCGTCGTGGCGAAATCGAAATCGTTCTAGGCGTCCGCGAGAATCCGGATGCCGTTTCGCCGGAC
The DNA here is from genome assembly GCF_007859865.1 of Rubripirellula amarantea. Classification (NCBI taxonomy): domain Bacteria; kingdom Pseudomonadati; phylum Planctomycetota; class Planctomycetia; order Pirellulales; family Pirellulaceae; genus Rubripirellula; species Rubripirellula amarantea. The sequence continues at coordinate 2,684,496 of NZ_SJPI01000001.1, forward strand.
AGCGCCACCGTGGTCGCCAGTGACGCGGTGCTCTTTGGTGAATTGCTTAACGGTGTATCAACACTTGGTGGTGCTGCTAAACACAAGGGCCCGGTTGAGGGTGAAGACGGTCCCACGGCCGTTCCAATGCCCGATCGTTTGCAGCAAACCTTAGTGTGGAGCCCCGGCCAAGTATCGCTTGAAGATGCTCGTGCTCGAGCGGGCGAAGTCTTTGAAGGTTTCGTTGACGCGCAAGGTGACCGTGGACTCGTTTGCATCGGAAGTGTGAAGAGCAACCCAGTCGCTGAGTTAGTCTTCGCTGATGCGTTTGGATGCACTCCATTTGTGACCGAAGATGATGTCGACGATGTATCAGCACGATCGTGTCCGTTCTTTCTTCGATACCGGGACAGCGATCCGCAACCAGGCGGGGCGTCCGCTGGTACTCGGCTCAGCAAGAACGAAGACGCACCGGAGCCAGGTTTCTACTACGAGAAGGACGACGGCACCTGGGCTTACGCCGGTGGTAAGAAATCCGACTCGGCATTGGTGTTCTATCTCTTCCGCGAAGCACTCGGTCGACTCGACATGGTGTTGAGCGGTTTCTCGGGTCGGGCCACTCGTTTGCTCGCTAAGACGCTGGCGATTCGCGGCGAAGAATTCTGGCCGCCGGTCTACGAAGAAGATGGTCTGCAAATTGGTGCGTACTTGGTTCAGTACGAAAACACCGAAAACAAACCTAGCCGTGATGATCTGCTGTTCAATTCCGGTGGTGCCGCAGAGATCATGCCTCTTTCGCGAGAAGCGATCGCTAAACGTATCGCCCGTCGATAGTGAAGCTAGCGGCATGCGAGCGGCGAAGGCGAATTCACTTTTCGTCTCAACCGCCGCTGCTTAGTACTGCGTTCCCGGTCGACGCCAATCTAGGTTTTGACCGGTCGTGGTTGGTGCTGCGGGCGTTTGTGCCTGCTCGGCCATGCTTGCTCCGCGTGAATCAAACGAGCTGACGTTGGCTTGCGAATCAAATGGTCGTGGTCGCGATTCAAATTGCGGTGTTGTGGAAGGCATCGGAGTGAATCCCGTTTGAGCAAATTGCATCGGGGCGGATTGTCCAGCGTAGTTGTTCGCCGGTGAAGGCATCATGCTCGGACTAGCGATCGGCGACGGCGAGTATTGAACGCTACTGCCTGCGTATGAGTTGACTCCGGTGTATCCAGGCGGGTTCGGAGCGCCCGTCAAGTCGATCACCTGCATCCCGCCAGCGCGTGCATCGCGTTGGTTGGTGAATTGAGACCGGTCAGCCGGCGTTTCTTGCTGAGGGAAAGTCGTTGCGGGGCCGAAGGCCGCATTCGTTTCTGTCCAGGAAGCCGTTTGAACGCCGGACCCGATCGGTGTTGAATCGAAAGTGGGCGCACCTATTGGCGAACGATCGAACGAATCATTCGATGGCGGGGGCAGTTCGGATGGAGCCGTTGCTAAACCGTCGTACTGTGAGAATCCGTTTGGTGCGGAACCAATGTAGGGTGAACTTGTGGGCGACGAACCTAGGTAGTTGTTGGGCACGACAGCGGTTGCCGAGCCGTTGAAGGATCCGGTCGGTGGCGGCGAAACTCTTGTGCTGCCTCCGAACGGCCCAAGTACTGGTGTTTGTCCGGGGGCAACCGGCGACAAAGAACCTAGCGGCGATAATTGTCCACTGGCCGTTGGACCGGTCGTTTGGCGGCAACCGCCAACCAGGGTCAATCCCATTGCAAGGGAAAGCAGCGTGAAACAGGTGTATCGCATTTCCGATTCCATGTCATCGGTGAGAGAACGTTCGGCGGTTCCAGAGGACATCTCCAGCGCCGGTTCCACGAGCTTTAACAAAAGTCGGAATTTCGTCGAAACCCCGAATTCATACCCCCACGGCGAATTCTCTCTGAAGCGACTGTGCCGGTTTTGACGACGAAGACGGTAATCCGAGTTGGCTCACCACTTTTGCGCGCCAATTTTATGCAAACCACCAAGCTGCTACGCCTCGCTCTCTCAAACGAGTTCGAACGCTAGCTTCCAGGCAACGCCAGGTTCACTCATGGTCCATCAACGACACGTCGTATTAGGCATCCTCGTAATTAGCGTGTGGATGATTCCTGACTTGGCATCGGCTCAATCGCCCGCCAGCGCGGCGCAAATTCAAAAGATCCAAGTGCCCCCTCAGGAAGCATCGGAGATCGCTACGCGAATGGGATTGCTCTACCGAGATGTCTCAGGGGTTCAGATCTCGTCTGATTCGCGGAATGGCCAGCTCATCGTGATGGCTCCGCCGTCGCTGCACGCGAAGATCGCCGACGATGTTCGAACCTGGATGCAATCGGATGCTCGCAAGAGAGCGGCTAGCAATCAATCAGACGACTACGTGCACTTGCTTCGCAATATCACAGCGGCGCAGTTCGAAACACAATTTAAGCAAATCACCTCGGCGCCACCGGCGGTCACGCGTTCGCGGTCGGGTGAGCAAGCCGTCTTTCGATTGTCCAGCGGTATGTTGATCGGTTCCACGGTGCAGGTTGACCGACAAGTTGGAACGGTGACCGTGATTGCATCGGTCAGCAAGATGGAAGGCTGGAAAAAGCTGATTGCCATGATGGACGCCAGCGTAAGCAAACCCAATGAAACGACAAGTCTCTTGCGTTTGCACAACGCCGAACCGGCTCCGATTCAACGGGCGATTCGTTTGATCACGGAAATGAACCAGCGTAACCGACGAGCCGAATCGAACGTAAAACGTTCGCCCTTTCAAAACGCGGTGTTTCAACAGGACGCAGCCGGTGGCCAAGCCGAACCGGATAATGGCAATCGAGATGCGGGTCAGCCAGCCGACGGCGAAACACCCGAGGGTGGTGCCGGGCTAATCGGCGACACTCAAATCGAATTTGTGCCTGAATTGGGAACGATCATCATCAAAGGTGCCGAACGTGACGTGCAACGCGTCATGGAAGTCATCAAGCAGATCGAAGCACAAAGCGAGGTTACCAAGCCGGATGTCGAGGTGGTGCAGTTGCAGCACGCTGATTCCAATGCGGTCGCAACATTGCTGAGCCAACTCTATGAAGACGTTTTGGCAGCACGTCAAGGAAGTGTCAGTATCACGTCGCTTGACGAGCCGAATGCACTGCTATTGATCGGACGGACCGAAGCGATCAAGAGTTTGTTGGAACTGATCCAAAAGATTGACCAACCCATTGCTGATGAAAACCGGTTGCGAGTGTTTCGTTTGCAGCACGCATCGGCGCTTGATGCCGAGCAAACCATTCGTGACTTCTTCACCGATCGACCCGGCGAAGGAGACGATATACGACCAGGGTTGGGCACACGCGTTCGAATCTTGGCGGATTACCGCACCAATTCACTGATCATCAGTGCGAGCCCACGCGACTTGTCCGAAGTCGAGAAGCTGATCAACAACTTGGATGTTCAAGAGATTGCATCGCAAAGTCAGATCAAAGTCTTCCAACTCAACAACGCGCTTGCCGAAGACTTGGCACCCGTCATTCAAGACGCGATCAACGGTGAAGGCGAAGGCGATGATACGAATCAAACCGCACCTTCGACCACTTTGTCAATCGTTACTCTTGATCCTAATGGGTCCAATATTCTCGACTCAGGCATCCTGTCTGGGGCTGTTGTGACGGCCGATACAGGGGCGAACGCGATTGTAGTTCGAGCTCCGACGGCAAGCATGGCGTTGATTGGCGAATTGATTCGTCAACTCGACCGGGCACCGGGAATTGATTCCCTCGTCAAGGTGTTCACGATTGAAAATGGTGACGCCTTGCAATTGACCACTGCGTTACAGGATTTGTTCGGCCAGGATGCTTCTACCGCCGGAACCAGCGTTGGTGCTGGGAATCTTGCCGGGTTGCCGTCCTCGACCGCCGGAGCGGATTCATCCTTAGTCCCGCTTCGCTTTAGCACCGATCAGCGAACGAACAGCATTGTTGCGAGCGGTAGTGCCGAGGACCTTGAAGTGGTCGAAAGTATTTTGCTGCGTTTGGATAGCCAAGGGTTTGCTGAGCGAATCACAGAGGTGATTTGGCTTCGGCACCAAGCTGCCGCTGATGTTGCCGCGGCATTGCAAGCCTATGTGCAACAGCGGACTCAGACCGTCAATACGATCCAGCAGTTTCAGCAAGGGCTCGGCCCATTCGATTTGCCAGATCGCGATTTGATCGTGGTTGCCGAACCGGTAACCAACAGCGTACTGCTAAGTGTTGCACCGCGTTTGTACGAAGATGTTCGACGTTTGATCGACCGTCTCGACCGTCGTCCACCGATGGTGATGATCAAGGTCGTGCTCGCGGAAGTCGCCCTAGGTGACACGTTCGAAGTGGGTGGCGAAGTCGGCCTGCAAGATGCATTGGTTTATGACCGCGGCATTGCTGCAGATAGCTTTGGACCCGCACCCAGTGTTCCAGGATTCAATTACAACGGTTCCAGCCCTAGCTTCACAACGACCAACCCTGGCAATGGATACCGCAGCGGTAACGTGGCAGGCCGCGGTGTGAGTAACTTCGGCGTGGGAACAACCAACTCGGCTCTCGGGTACGGTGGTTTGGTGCTTAGTGCCGCTAGCGACTCGGTAAGTTTGCTGTTGCGTACGCTTCAAGAAGCCAATCGCTTGCAGGTGCTAAGCCGTCCGCATGTGATGACAGTCGACAACACCGAGGCCGCCGTGCAAGTCGGTCGCCAAGTCGCACGGATTCGCGATGTGACGCAAAATGTGCAGGGTTCACTCGTTTCGACCGAAGACATCCAAGTCGGTTTGATCCTACGGATTCGACCTCGCGTCGGTGCCGATGGACTTATCGTTATGGATGTTGATGCCGAGCGATCACAGCGAGACCAGAACAACGGAACGCCCATCCCGGCGGGCGACGGAACGGTCGTGATCGTCGATGACATTGTCACGACCAACGCGCAATCCACCGTCGCTGCATTTAGCGGCCAAACGGTTGTCTTCGGTGGACTGATTCAAAAGACGCGGTCCAACTTCAGTCGTCGCGTTCCGATCATCGCTGACATTCCCATCATCGGGAATCTGTTCAAGTACGACCAAGAAACGGAAGACCGAAGCGAATTGTTGATCTTCTTGACACCAATGCTTGTTACCGGTGAAGAAGACCTTGAATACGTCAAGCAGGTCGAATCGAGCCGTATGAGTTGGTGTTTGGCCGACGTCGTTGAAATGCACGGGGACGTTGGACTCAGCGGTGGCTACGGTCTTTGGGGACCAGCGACCGGTGGCACCATCTATCCTGACATGCAACCAACGGTCGACGACATCATCATCCACGATGACTACTCGGTTGACTCTTACTCGGTCGATCCACAAACGATGCAAAGTTACCCGCAGGGCACCTACCCCCAAGGAACATACCCTCAGGGTTCGTATCCCCAGGGAATGCCAAGCATCCCAGGCGGTTCGTACTATCCGGAAGTGGCACCTTCGATCCAGTCGCCTCCTTATCAGGCACCCACGATGGATCTGCCAGCACCTAACGCTCCCGTGGTTCCGGCATTACCGATCGAGCCTTCGGAAGTACGTGTTCCGAGTCAACAATTTTCGCCCCAGGCGAGTAACTCCGTTCAGCAGCCTTCGGCTGTGCTTGATTCGATCAAGTTGTCCGAGCCCAATCTGCAAGTCAGTTGGCAGGACATGATCGGCGCCTCGTCGGACGCGACTTCACTACCCTCGTACGCTCTTCCCGCAACATCGACAGCGACGAAGCCTAGTCGTATGCCAACCAGCACATCCAAGTAATCCTTCGAACGAGTTCAATCATGAAGATTTTCACTCTCCGAATCGCTTGTCTGACCGTGTGCGCGTTCGCCGTCACTCTGGCTGGATGCGCGACATGGTCAAAGAACGACAAGTCGAAGAAGGAAGACTCCGGTAGCTTCTTCAGCAAGATTCCATTCGTAGGGAAAGGCAAAGAAGAGCCTGAGGAATATCCCAAGCCCGTCAAACTAGTTGCGACGTGGACAGCGGACACCTTGATGCAAACCGGACGCACTCCCACGCGAGGCTTCGGCGGACGCGTGTTCTTCTACGACGAAAAGTCGCGTCCAGTGCCCGTCGATGGCACACTGGTAATTCACGGTTTCGATGACACCGCTGATACAGAGCAGCGACGGCTCAAGCGTTTTGAATTCACGCCTGAACAATTCACACGGCACTTCAGCCAAACCGACCTCGGTGCCTCGTACAGTGTATGGGTTCCTTGGGATGCTATTGGTGGCGATCAACGACGTATTTCTTTGGTTGCTTCGTTCAAAACCAAACAAGGCGAGATGGTGCAAGGCATCCCTGCGACCGTTCTATTGCCTGGTAAGAAGCAGTCGGTCGAGCAGGTCGAAATCGCAAATCACTCTCCTCAATACAAACAGTATCGCGAAGCGACCCTCAACGCCGCACCAAGAAGCGGTTTGATGACAACGACCATAGCGAGACGCGAATCGACCCTTAACCGCCAAGATTCACCCGGATTGAACATTCCGACGATGCAGTCTTCGAACAGTCAAATCGCGTCGGGCAATACGAGCGGTAAGACACCGTCGATGGATCTAGAAATTTCTCCGAGACAGAGAATTCCTGGTGCGGCGAGCCCGCAGATTCTTCCCGCCAGTGCCGTCTTGCCTAGCAAGTGATTCGCAGATCGTCCGCGTCACCAAGTCAAGCAAACGACCTTCGTATCGCCCCGCACCAACATCCGGTTGTTATCAACGATCGGTGCTGCCCAGCAGGGATACCCAATCGAAGGACGGTTGCCGGCGGGTTTCGACAGGTCCCACTGAGCGATTTCGGTGAGCTGATCGGGATTCGGATCGATCAGTTGCAGTAGGCCTCGTTCTTCCAGCAGAACGAGCTTGTCACCAACGCGCGTGACGGACGAGCGAATTCGTCGTTCGTCGGCCCATTTCACTTTGCCAGTCGACCACTCGATGCAGCGGAAATCGCTGTCCGGAGCATTTCGTCCACTGCAACCATACGCAAAGCCGTTGATCAAAATCGGAGTCGCCCAGTGGCACCGCATCGCTTGGCGTCGACGATCACGGGGCGGGTCTTGCCAGAGGACCCGTGGGGAATCAACCGTCGCGCGAAGTAGCGTGCTGCCGACTTGGTAACATTCGCTTATTAAGACTTCGTCTCCGCGAACTACCGGCATCATCGCGTTGACGCTTTCCAGCATGTCGGCACGAAATTCGAACCGCCATTGCTGAGTCCCCGAGCGAGGATCGATCAGCAACAGTCCGTTTCTCGCAAAGAGCAACACATAAGTCTGGCCGTTGATCAAGATTGGCCGCGGGTTGCTATAGCTTGCCAGGTCGTCGCCACAACGCCACGCTTCTTTCCCGGTCGCTTTGTCAAACGCTACCAATGCTGATCCCGCAGGTGAAACTCGGTCGAGCTGCATCGGCGGAATGTCGGCGTCTTCAACCGGGCTGCCGCCGACCATTACCATCACGGCATCATCAAGGATCAATGGTGATGTACCGACGCCGAAAAAGTTCTGAACCACTTTGTAATCAGACGCGGTGTCGACGGACCAAATCAGCGTGCCATCGTCAAGATTGCGACACGCCAGGATCCCGGTGACTCCCATCGTATAGACGCGTTTGGCCTCGGTATCGACACTCGGTGTGCTGCGGGGGCCCGCTTCGTAACCGAACATGTCACGGTAAACCGTCGGCATCGTTTGCGACCAGATTTCTTTCCCGTCAACGATGTCAACCATGCGCAGGCGTTCGAGGATTTGACCTGATCGCGCCGAAGTTGATTTAGGATCTTCAACGGAATCAAAGTGAAGGTACTTTCCGTCGACGATCGAGCCGAGTCCGTAACCGTCCCCGACGTCAAGTGACCAAGCAAACTCAGGTTCAGAGTCCTCGGACATCTCAGAGTTCTTCGACGCCTGTCCATCAAACGTCGAGTTCAAAAACCGAGGCCAATCGGCCCAAGCGGTCGCTGGATAGGCGACCGCAAAAAGCAGAATCGTGAAGGCGGTCCCCGTGATGCGGTTCATGCTTAGGGAAGCTCTTTGATCGAGATGTTTCGATACTCGACGGCGTCGTTGTGTCCGGCAAATCCAAAGAATCCACTGGTGCGGTTCTTGCCCGGATGTTCCTTGTTATCAAGATACTCGGTGACCTCAGCCAAATCGGCATCCAAGATCGTGTTGCCATTAAGCTCGACGCTGACTCGTGACCCGTTCACCGTCACCTCTTGGAAATTCCAGACCCCTGGTTCGCGAAGGTAACCTTGTCGAGCAGCGACCATTCCGTAGGCGCTACCATGGGCCTGTCTTGGGTCGAGACCTTCGTAGTTGGGATGCGAAGTGTCCAGTGTTTGAATTTCGCACATGGCTTGGTAAGCCGCGTCGCCACCGAGCGGCGAACGAATGGCAAGACCATTGTTGCCAGCTTCAGGAAGCCGGAATTCAACTCGGGCAACAAAATTCGCATACTCTTTTTGAGTCAGCAGGTTTCCGCCCTCGCCCTTCTTGCAACGGATAGCACCGTCTTTAACTTCATAGCTATCGGTTTCACCTTGCCAGCCGTCTAAGTCTTCACCGTTGAAGATGGAGGTGAACGAATCTTTTTCACGAGCGTCAAGAAATGTGTTGGCTTCCTCCGGTGTAAGTTCATGGACGGCCAAGTTGCTCCAGCGAATTTCGCCACCATGAGTTTGCAGGATGATTGGGCCGGTGGGAGGGAGTGGTGATTCACGATCCCAGTAATTTTCCATGATCGCGTTATCGACCACCAGTTTGCCGTTCAGATACACGGTTGTTCGTGATCCGATCTGGCGAATGAAGAAGCGGTTCTTTTCGCCAAATGGTTTGTCAGCGAGCACGAAGGGGTCTTTGCCGGGGGCACCAGCGGAATTGTTCCAGAGTCCGCCACTGCCAAGATTGCTACCAATTTCGAACTTGGCTGGGTCGGTGTAATCCCAAATTTGAACTTGAGGACATCCTTTCAAGTAGATGCCGCTGTCGGCTCGGGACACCGTTTGGTAGTCCACAATCAATTCATAGTCACCGTAGTTGGCCTCGCTCACCAAGTAGGGACCGGCACCGTCGTTGACCAGTTCATCGTCTTGCACGACCCAGTGCGTCATCGCGTCGGTCATCCACTCACTTTCCTGGTCCGCCCGCGCTTGTTCGTCCATCGCTGCAAGTTCGCTGGGGTCCATGTGTGGCCGAGCGATCCACCCGGATAGCGTTTGTCCATCAAAAATAGGCGTGAACCATTCTGGAACGGGTTCGCCGGTGACAAGGAACGTCGGGGACGGTGACTCGGCGCCGGCTGGCGCGTTGACCCAAGAAGTTACAAAGACCAGAGTCAGGGCTGCGAGACAACAAATTCGATTCATCAAGGACGTCCATAGGCGGGAAGAAGTAAGGCAGGCCAGAGGCTTCCAAATTGTAGTCAATATGAAGGAGATTGACGCTTAGAGAGACTTCATTTGAGGAAGAAACCCGGCTTGTCACGAATCTGAAAGTCGCCTGAAAAGATGTCCCGCTCGCATTCGCGGCATTGACTCCCCCACCTGACTCTGTCACGCTCATTTAAGTATTAGGGCCGTCTCGTCGCGCGCGATCACAGAGGATTGGACCGTTTTCTTTCCCTGTTCCGTGCGAAGTAAGAGACGAGTTGTCTCAAAGATGGTCGATTGTAGGGTTAGAGTTGTGACGAATATTTATGTAGGGAACCTTGCGTTCACCGCCACTGACGATGACATCCGGTCTGCGTTCGAGCAGTTCGGTCAAGTAACGTCAGTTAACATCATCATGGATCGCGAAACCGGGCGCAGCCGCGGATTCGCATTTGTCGAAATGGCAGATGGTGCAGAGGATGCGATCGAGAAGCTGAATGGCACAGACATCTCAGGTCGCAATATTACCGTTAACGAAGCACGTCCACGAGCGCCTCGCGGTGGTGGTGGCGGCGGCGGTGGTGGCCGAGGTGGCTACGGCGGTGGTGGCGGTTACGGCGGCGGCGGTGGTGGCCGCGGCGGTGATCGTGGTGACCGAGGTGGTTACGGTGGTGGTGGCGGCGGACGCTACTAAACCTGACCCTGCGAGTGAGTTTGGCCTCTAGGCTGTTCTCAATCACCTATCGTTCATCAAGGCAAGCAACGCTTCACGTTGCTTGCCTTTTTTGATGCGCTAACCACTACCGAGCACCCGCGAACGATTTACGTGAGTTGTTAATTGCGACCTCGGGTATTCCAAGCGTGGTTGAGTGCGACTGGATCAGTTGCGACGTGGTTAGCTGCGACGTGGTTAGCTGCGGCATGGTTAGCTGCGGCATGGTTAGCTAAGACGGGGTTAGCTGCGGTTGGGCTAACGGCGACTGATTCAACTCATGCAACGGACCATGTCATTGCCCGTCGCATTTTGATTTACTTCGCGTTTTGCTCTGCTTCGCGTCTTACTTCGCGATGCTGACCGCAACGATCTCTTCGTCATTTCGCATGAACGCGGTCTTGTTGGCGTAGGCCGGGTGGCACCAGACAACTTTACGACCAAAGCATTCACCGGTCGGTTCGATCGCGTGAAAACGTCCCAGGTCTTCAAAGCCTTCTTTAGTGAGCTTGGCCATAATCAGGTCACCCATCTCGCTCATTAGTAAATACCGATCGGTGTTGCCCAGGCGAGTCAAAAACGCGGTGCCATGGCGAATGAATCGTTTCTCGCCTGGTTTGGTTGCTTCGAACGTGCTCCACAATATCGTTCCGTCGGTACCGTCCACCGCGACAAGGTTTCCGTTGTTGCAATCCGTTCCATAAATCACACCATCAACAAATATAGGCGTCGAGTTCGCACTATGAACCGCATCCTTGCTTTCACCACGCCATAGTTCTTTGGCGGATTCAGAATCATCCGCAACCTCGATCATGAGCGATTCGGTTCGGATCCCACTGGCATACACTCGATTACCTTCGACCATAGGACGCGCGATCGACATCTCGTACTCGGGCGTGATCGGTACTGACCAATGCACGCTCCCGTCACTAGGTTTAAGGCTATGAACGCCTTCGGGATTGAAGACGATCAACTGGCGTTTCCCGCCGAGTTCTACCAAGGATGGTGGGCAATAGCCTGCCTTTCCATCAAGGGCCTTCCACCGCACTTCGCCGCTTTGCTTATCGAATGCAACGATCGATTGCCCTTCGCCACCGACCATGATGTAAACCAAATCACCTTCAACGAGCGGGTGCGAAGCGAAGCCCCAGATTGGAACTTCGGCTGAAAAGTCAGTCTTCAGATTTCGCTTCCAAATGAGATTTCCATCCGCCACATTCAGGCACCGGAAGTCACCTTCGCTGCCAAGTGTGTAAACTCGATCGCCATCAACCGTTGGCGTGCAGCGAGGACCCGCAGGATACGAAATGTTGTAGGGGCAGTCATATTCGTGCTTCCACAATTCCTTGCCGGTCTTCTCGTCCAACGTAATGAGTCGTTCCTTGCCATAGACGTTGGCGCGCTCGCCTGGGTTGTTGAACGATTCGCCTTTCTCTTTCAAGTAATCAAAAACGAAGACGCGACCATCGGCGACTGCCGGACCGGCGTACCCGCCCGCGATCGGAGTCCGCCATTTCACTTCCAGTCCGGATTCCGGGATCTCGGTTAACAATCCTTCGTCGCTAATCACACCGTCACGCGACGCTCCCATCCAACCCGGCCAGTCATCGGCGCTGACATCAGCTACGTCGATCATCAAACAGGCGATCATCAAATAGGCGATCATCGAATGGACGATCCATGCAAGGGAGAGCATTTTGGTGTTTGAGGCAACGCGTGATCGCCGAAAAGAAAGAATCGGAAACATTGAATACTCGGAAAAGTTGAGAAGCGAGGGGTGTCTGACCCGTTGCCAGACCTGGAAGGCTCGACCTGGCAGTATAGAATCTGTTAAGCACTTTGAGTGCCCCTTACATGTTCGTCGATATCCTCTGTCCGCCGCTTGAGCCATGTCCACACGTCAAATATTGCTGATGAGGCATGCGAAGAGCGATTGGGGCGACCGTTCGCTTTCGGACCACGAGCGGCCTTTGAACTTGCGAGGGTTGCACGACGCCCCGCGAATGGCGCACTGGCTTGCCACGAACGATTTGATTCCCGACTTGATTTTGTGTTCCACGGCCGTTCGTGCCCGCGAAACGGTGGACTTAATGATGAAGTGTTGGTCGGGCTCTACGAAGTTGGTGCATTTAAGCGATTTGTATCTGGCTGTTCCTGAAACGATCATTGAAATCATTGCCCAGAACGGTGATGGGGCGTGCCGGGTCATGGTGATGGCTCACAATCCGGGGATTTCGGCTGCCGTCGGCGCGATGACTCAGCATTTTCATCAAATGCCCACTGCTGCCGTTGCGGTGATCGACGTGCAATGCGAAGCCTGGCGTGATTTGAAGGCCGATGGAAAATCGGTGCTAATGCTCGAGATGCGACCGAAAGCTCTTCCCGCTGACGACGACGAGTCCCGATGAGCGAAAACGCATGGAGGATATTTTGGGTAGGGACATTGATCGGGCATTTTGGATTGATGCTGTCAGCCTACAACCGGATCAACGGGTTCGGGATCGCTCGACGTACGATTAAACGGATCGTCAAAGTGATGTTCCTATTTACGATTGCCCTGCCCCCTTGGGTCCTTTGGCGTTATGGCGGTGCATGCCAAGAACTTTGGTTCTCAGGAACGACGATGACTAGCCTGACCGAAGGGCTCGCTAAGTTTCCGGTTCTGTTGCAGGTCTATTTCTCTTTCTGTTTGCTGGCCTGGCCATTGCTGGGCATTCCTTGGTTGGTCTATCGACCGATCTTTGGACTCGAGTGGATCAAGGCTGATCGCGAAGTAGAAATCGTTAAAGTTCAGGAAGTCGTGACATCCAAATTGGCCCTGACTCGTCGTTGCCAGTTGGAATCAAAGCTTCCGCTGAATCAGTTGTTTGAACTTTCGATTGAGATTGTTGAGTTGCCTGTCGTCAACTTGCCAGCCGGATTGGACGGCTACAAAGTAGCGCACCTCTCGGATATTCATCTCACCGGTGACATTCACCCCGACTTTGCTCGGTACGCCGTAACTCGTGCGAGTCAGTTTGCGCCGGACTTGATGGCGATCTCGGGTGACATCATCGACAAACAGCCCTGCATCGATTGGTTGGTCGATATTTTTGGGGACGCCAAGGCTCCCGATGGTTGCTTTTATGTGTTGGGCAATCATGACACGCGGATCGTCGATTCTTGGCAGACGCGTGATGCGATGGATCGTGCCGGATGGACGGACTTAGGCAGTCGTGGGTTACGGACTCGACTGCGTGATGTCGACACGTTGATGATCGGGAACGAACATCCGTGGTTCGAACGTCCAACGATCGACCAAGACGGCGATGAGGAGTTTCGGTTCTTGATTAGCCACAGCCCCGATCAATTGTTTTGGGCTCGCAAGCACAACGTCAATTTGATGTTGGCCGGACATACTCACGGAGGCCAGGGGCGATTGCCTTTGGCGGGACCGCTGCTGAGCCCCAGTTGGTACGGCAGTCGGTTTGCGTCAGGTGACTTTTACAAAGCACCAACAACACTGCACGTGACGCGAGGGCTCGCGGGCACGCACTTGCTGCGAATTAATTGCCGACCAGAGTTATCGCTGCTCGTATTAAGGCAAGCGTAAAGCGAGTTGCTTGAGCTATCGACAGTGGTACCGGTCGCGTCTGTTTTCCTAGCGGGCTCGTTTGGATTGGCGAGCGTATTTGTAGCCAGGTTGAAAAAAGCAAATCGCTGCCACCATTCCGAAAATCAAGTGAGCGAATTGAGGCCAGATCGCCATCGCAAACGATGCAGCAAGCAGAGCGGTGGCTTGAATGTAAAAGGCACCGGTTAACATTCCAGCTTTCACGATGAACACCGTCGCGCTGATCACACCCAGCATGGGCGAAAGGCTAAGCACCTTCATGCCCAGCCACCACTCGAGAGGAAACAGCAACGCGATCGCGATCAGGCTGGCCCCCCAAACGTGCGCAATTTGCCGCTCGATGAATGTGACCGGACCCATTCGCTGCCGCAGTTTCCAAAACACCGCAGCCCATGCTCCCAACCCCAGTGTCCAAACGGCTGCGTAGATCCAACGCTGAGTCACACCGGAATATTCCATTTGCCACGTCAGTAGCGAGGCTACCAAAACCACTAACGAATGCCACATCCAAAGCAGTCCCCAGTTTTCCAGAACCGAGGCGTGGTGGGTTTCGCGAAACAAACGCGCGATCACTTGGTTGAATTGGCCGCTTCGTGCCGAAACTTTTTCATCGGCCAAGTACGCTTCTAAGTCTTTCGCTAAGGCTTCGGCGGAATCGTAACGCAAGTCCATCGGCTTTTGCAAACAACGAATCACGATCATTTCTAAGTCGCGATCGAGGCTTGGGCGAAGGGCGCGAGGCGGAGTAGGATCTTGCTCGATCACAAGCATCACCACTTCCATAGGTGAATCAGCAACGAACGGTGATCGTCCGGTAAGAGCGAAGTAAAGGACGCAACCGAGCGAGTACACATCCGATAGCGGGCCCACCAGCGCACGACGGCCACCAGCTTGTTCCGGCGACATGTAAGCCGGTGTCCCCAGCAACATCCCGCTGCGAGTAAGGTTGTCTTCGCTGCTAGCTTGTTTGGCCAGACCAAAGTCCGTAATCAAAGGAGTCCCGTCGGACGAGATCATGATGTTGCTTGGTTTTAAATCGCGATGAAGAATCCCTTCGCGATGAGCGAACGCCATTGCACGAGCGATGGCGGCAACAATTTCCGCTGCTCGGCGAGGTGGCAGGGGGCCCATGGAAACTGCGTTGGAAAGCGTTTGTCCTTCAACCAGTTGCATGCTGAAAAACGGGCGGCCATCGACATCGCCAACATCGTAGACCGGCACGATGTTGGGATGCTTCAACTTAGCGGTTGCGGATGCCTCAGCTAAGAAACGCTCGAGATCGGTTTCGCTTGCCAAGCGGCCACGCAAGATCATCTTCACTGCGACTTCGCGATTAAGGCTGATCTGGCGCGCTCGAAACACGACGCCCATCCCACCGCGACCCAGTTCCTGCGTCAATTCATAGTCACCAACCGTGGTTGGCAATTTTAGACTTCGCCATCGAGGAGAGAGGTGCGATGGATCCGCCAGCCCTTCATCCGCAGCCGCACCGGCCGTATCGGTCACCAGGACGGCGCCAAGCAATCGCCTAAGTTCGTCAGCAATGTCGGGGTTTTCGCGACACAGCAACTCGATGTCAATCAATTCGCCGCGACAAATCGCATCGGTGGCGTCCGACAGGACACTTGCAAGTCGTTGTTCGGTCAACGACTCATCAGTCATCGGAAGATTCGACTTCCTGCTCTTCAAGCAATTCTCGAAGCCGGCGAACCGCACGCAAATATCGCATGCTTGCTGCGGGCGGATTCAAGTCAAGAACCTGCGCGATTTCGATGTTCGTTAAGTGTTCGTAGTGTCGCATCAAGATGATCTCACGATCTTGGTCAGGCAGCATCTCAATGACGGCTTCGACCTTGCTTGCGATTTCCCGCTGCGTGGCGGCCGCAGCGGGCGTCAACGCAGGATCGCAAAGCTGAACGGCAAGTTCCATGGTGGATTGATCGTTGCCGGTGGGGACTGACATCGGTTGTTCGCGGTCCATGCTTCGTTTGGCACTCACACGATGTCTTCGATACGTATCGATGATTCGGTCCCAAGCGATTTGACGCAACCAAAGATGAAACGCCATCGCCGGATCGTCGAGATACTTCGTAAGCCGGTTGTTGGCCTCAAGCATGACATCCTGAACGACGTCCGAGACGTCAACGCGGCGTTGAACCTTGCGGTCAAGCCGCATTTCAACCAATCGTCGGATTGGTCCACGGTGGCGTTCAAGCAGCTTATTAACCGCGTCCTCGTCCCCCGACCGCGCAGCCGCCAGCAGCGTTTCCGTTTTATCGTCACTGGGCCATATCGACTTTGCCATGGGTTGCTCCTGTGAGCATTCTAGTGCAGCGTAAAGCCAGTGGACTTTACCGACCGTTGGACTTCACTGGATTGCGAATTCGCTACTGAATTGGCCGCAGCGAAATATCTTTGAATCGTACAGTCATTGCTGGACCACGATGGAGTTGCAACGCGATTACACCGCTTTTGGCGGCAGTATCCGTCTGTCCGTCGATTACCTCGGCGGTCAACGTTTCGTTGATGTAGTGTTGCAGGTGATTCGCCTTGGCGACAATTCGAAAGTCATTCCATTGCCCCGGGTGGATGCCGTTTCCGAGAGCCTGAGCGTCCCCCATTCGTTTGGTCAGCTTTTCGCCGTCGTCGTCAATCGTCACTCTTTCGCCCCGCTTGGCTAGGATTCCGCGGCGCCCTTCCTCGTACAAAATTCCGGCGAATGTGTTTGCGAAGTCTATATCCGCCTGATAACCCTGAACCACAAATTTGTCTTCATCGACCAGAGTGCTTCGGTACTGAACGCCCGAATTGCCCGATTCGATTTTGAATCGTAGCGTCAATTCGAAGTTTCCGAATTCCTTGCCGCTGTAAACCAAAAACGTGTTCTTCTCAATTGGATCGCTGTCATTGGTGCGTCCCACGATCTGGCCGTCCTCGACGGTCCATAGTTTTTCGTTGCCAACCCATCCATCAAGCGAATCGCCGTCAAACAGAACAACCGTTTCACCAACGCTATCGATGTCATCGGCCAAGGTGGGGACAGCGGGCAACCAAGCAAGCGAAACCATCGCGAGTAGTCGTAGGTTCATAAGCAAGCGTGTTCGATGGTTTAGTAAGTGAATCATTAGTTTTCCTCAGATGAAATGTTCCAGGTTTCGTCAAAAAGTCCTTCGGCCAGAATGTCGCCCGCAAAAATTCCGTTCTCGGTGCTGTCGGCGTCGAAAATGGCCCAATCGCCAAGCATTGCGATTTGTCTTGAATTACTAACGTTCGAAAAATCGCGAAACGTCATGCCGGAGTTCGCAACCACGTAGCGCTCAGGGTTTTCTGGATTGGGGTAACAGAATGCTGCCACACTCGTGGTCGGATCAAAACTTTGATTGCCAACGGAAAGCTTGTCTTTGGTCCAATGGATCGGCAGCTCAGATGCAACTTTCGCAAGGTATTGATTGCTGGTGAAATCACCAAAGCAAATGAGATTACAGCTTCGAATCTGTTCCTGCGTGACGTCCGTATCTTTGACCCAATGAATGTCACCTCGCATCAAAGTTTTCCAACGTTGCCCAGCGTACTTCATTTCGCGGTCTATGAAGCGTTGAGCGGTTCCGTGCGAGGCCGGTCGGCTGGGGATCACGAATAGGAAACGGCTGCAGAAGGCGTCGTCGATGGGCCCTTGCATCCCAGGTCGTTTGCGAAGCGGACCCGTGGCTAGTGGTCCCGCTTTCCATTGGCCGTCGTCAGCCAATGACAGATCGAGCGACTGCTTATCCGAGATCAGCCAAGGATCGAGGGTTTGCCCATCGATGGTCACATTCAGATTGTCGGACTGGGAAATTTTCATCGGGGCGACCAGCAGTTGTATCGCTGTCACGCCGTCGGTTTGAAGACGAACGTCACCTCTTGCGTTGACGGAACCGATGACGGTCCCCGGTTCATAGTGCTGTTTTAATCCTTCAACCGATACCCAACCCGCGTCGTTGTATCGCAAGTGATGGGTGACGAAATGAATGTCTCGCGCCGGTTCAGCCTCGTTTGCGTAGGTTTGAAGAAGGTCATTGATCTTCTTCTTCGACGGCTCGTCAATCTTGTGGGCCATCCCTTCGCCAATAATGTGTTCGAACTTGATGGACTGTTGGGACAACGATTGCGTCACTCGTTCTGCGGCTTGTCGCTGCTTATCGACTTCACCACTGTAAGCAACCACGTGGGTGTTTTGCAGATTCGATGCCCAAGGCAGCACGTCGTAGATTCGCAGAAGCTTCTTGCCAACTTCCGAAATCGGATAAGGAGTCTTTTGACCCCAGTTTTGATAGACGATCGTGTCAACGAAACCAGCACCAGGGTTCACCGCAAACCAACGCGTCGGGTCATGAGCTGCGATATGCCAAACTCCGGCGCCTCCCATGGAAAAGCCACGAAGCGCAACTCGATCATCGTCTACCGAGGCGAGCTGACGCAGGGCATCCAGCGATTCGTAAACATCGGTTTCACCGGCAAACTTAAATGCATTGCAGTGGCGACCGAAGGGATGCAACACGATGGTGTCTTCAGGTGCGTACTCGCCGATCTTGTTGCTGCGTTCATCTAGAAAAGCGATCTCTGTTTTATTGTCGCCTCGTCCATGCAGCCACACGTCGACTCGGTACGTTTTTGCCAAATCGAAATTGGCGGGGATCACAAGTCCGAAGGGCTGAACCGAATGGTCGATCTGCGACCGAAAGCCGCCAACGACTAACTGAGGCTTATCGAGCGGTTTCGATTCAAGTCCCAACCAAGTGAGCTTGTTTTTGGCGCGGGATATTGTCTTGATCCGACGTTCGGCTTCATCAAGCAATGAATTCGCCCGGGCGACATCTTTTTCATGGAAAAAGCCATTCTGTTTGATTGCTAAATCCACGGCGCGGACGAGTGCGTCCACGTGAGGTTGCCATTGATTGACGTCCACGTCGGTCTTGCGACCTGCTCGTTGATAGGAGTTGCGGATGGCAGTAATGCGAGCCTCGAGATCTCGTTTGTCGCTGGCATCAATCTCGATACCTGCCGGTGGCAGCGATTTGTAGGTCTCTGCATCCACCGGGAAGGCAGTAGCAACGATCAGGCAAAATGAAAGGAACAGTCGTGTTCGAAGTGGGGGCACCTTGGCAATCTCCTAGGGTGTTTGGGGTGGGCTGACGTCGCTAACCAGTCGCAATCACTAAGTCGCAATGGTCCGAGCCGCGATTGATCGGGCATGACGGGTAAGGTAGGAGTGGTCACTGCAGAAGCGGGCCGTGTTGATCGGTAATCAGTGATCAGTAATCAGTGATCGGGGCTGCGTCTCGGTGACTTGGTAGGTCAGTCACAAAACAGCATAACTTGGCGAGGCAGGTGGAAGGATAGTCGATGACGAGAATACGCAATTTGATCGTTGTTTTGGGGGACCAGCTCAATCACGATTCGTCGGCATTCGATGATTTCGATGCATCGTGCGACCGAGTTTGGATGGCGGAGAATCAAGAAGAGGCAACTCACGTTTGGTGCCACAAGTTTCGGTTGGTGGCTTTCTTCGCTCCGATGCGTCACTTCCGAGACGAACTGAAAGAGTCTGGCAAGGAAGTCATTTACCACGAGCTTCCCAAAGATGGCCGCAAAGCAAGGACCAGCAGTTTTGCCAGTTTGCTACGGGAAACGCTTGAATCACACCCGATCGAACGCGTCGTAATGGTCCAGCCGGGTGATTACCGCGTCGAAGAATCTATTCGGTCAGTTGTCGACGAGCAGAAGGTGAAATTCGACAAACGCGATGATCGTTCGTTCTTTTGTTCCATTGAGCAGTTTGCGGATTGGGCCGACGGGCGAAAGTCGATGGTGTTGGAGCAGTTCTATCGCACGATGCGTAAGGAACATGATGTGCTCGTCGACGCCGATGGCAAACCCGAGGGTGGTGATTGGAATTACGATTCGGAAAATCGTGGCAAGTTTGGCAAAGGTGGTCCGAAAGATGTTCCATCGTTGCCTTCATTTCGACGAGACAAGATTACCGAAGAGGTGATCGAAATGGTGAACTCGCGATTCGCCGATCACCCAGGCAAGTGTGATGGCTTTGATTTACCGGTCAACCGCGATCAGGCATTGGCCTATCTCGACGATTTCGTCTCGCATCGTTTGTCGGAGTTTGGGACGTACCAAGACGCGATGTGGTCCGAGCAGAAGTTCCTCTACCATTCGCGTCTGTCCAATGCGATCAACCTTCACTTGCTGAGTCCTCGCGAAGTCGTTGATGCGGCAATCGTCGCGTACAAAGAAGATCAGGCACCCTTGAATTCGGTCGAAGGTTTCATCCGGCAGATTCTGGGCTGGCGAGAGTACGTACGAGGAATGTATTGGACTCGCATGCCTGAATACGGCGAGAAGAACGCCTTGCAGTGCGATGAATCACAGGACGTGCCATCATTCTTCTGGGATGGTGAAACCAAAATGGCTTGCGTTGCCGATTCGATGCGGTTGTTAATTGAGACCGCTTACGCGCACCATATCCAACGTTTGATGGTGTTGGGATTGTTCGCGCAACTCTACGGCGTGCATCCGAGCAAGTTCAACGATTGGCACATGGCCATGTATGCCGACGCCATTGACTGGGTTTCGCTGCCCAACGCGCTGGGAATGAGCCAGCATGGTGACGGTGGGGTGATGGCGACGAAACCGTATTGCGCGTCGGGGAACTACATCAATCGAATGAGCAATTACTGCAAGTCGTGCCCGTATAAACCGGGGGAAGCGACGGGCGAGGACGCTTGCCCGTTCACGACTTTGTACTGGGACTTTCTCGATCGACACTACGATCGTTTTAAGAAGAACAATCGCATGGCAATGCAGCTCAAGCATGTTGAGCGGAAAGATAAAAAAGAGCTTCACCAAATTCGCGTTCGTGCAAAACAGATTCGCGAAGGTGCAATCGAGATCTAACCCTGGGCTGCAACGATCAAGGCGGCCAGTTCCGGTTCGATCATCTCTGATGATTCAAATTCTGGGTCGATCAGCATGCCGAACCCTTCCGGCAAGTATTCCAGCAGAGCTTCGCCTTCAACGACAAGCCCTTCGACTTCTTCGGTGTCTTCGAACAGGTCTTCTTGCTCGTTGACAAACTGACCAGCAAGTTCTTCGCTGGTGAAGATCACGAGTGCCTCGTGGCCGTCGATTTCGGCGGTCAGTGCTCCGCCGCCATCATCATCTTCGTCCTCATTTCCGTCGGACATGCTGATCAGAACGAATTCAGCCTTCGCCATCAGTTCACGGATCTTGGCGGGGTCTTTCTCGGCAATCGCATTTAGGAACGCGTTGGTATCGTCGGACATCAGTTCGGGTCTCTGTGGAAGTTTCAAAGAGTTGGTGAGTTTCAGCAGCGACGAACAAAAATCCGGCACTTGAGGTCTTGAATTCCCGAATCATAGCGAAAGTGGGTGCCACGCAAGAGGGAGTTGGGGAATCTCGGCTAATTCTCAGCAGCTTCCAGCGGTCTTTCCAGCCACTTCGTCGCTGCTAGGCCAAGTTCCATCGTCGTCGCAGAAACCACTCCGTGGAAAGCGCAGCGGCAAAAATGATGAACAAAGGCCACCCAGTGCGAGGGCCATCGCCGAGCCGAGCTTTGTTCACCATTGGCGTTTCGGCCTTTTTTCGGCGAGCCTGGATCGTTTCGAGCAATTCGTCGATTTCACTTGGCGAAAAGGATCGCCCACCTTGGTCGACGGTTTGATTGGCAAGTTGATTCAGAAACACCGGGTCCGCCATGGGACGCGTCAGTTCGAGACTTTGGTCGATCACCTGGAACGCCAACTCGGCCGCCTCGATGTCGTTTCTCGCTGATCGGGTCCGAACTCTCAGTTTGTAGATGCCCGGTGGCAATTCAGGAACTTCACCTGAAATCGCCATCCCTGACGATTCACCTCGAGCGATTCGTGTTGATGCGATCGGTTGAGGTTCCTGGTCCGCTTCGCTCGCGATCACTTCAGCCACGAGTTCGATGTCTTGCTGGTCGGCACCCAGCGACTCAATTGACGCATTGAATTGCGGCGCCGCATCGCCAGTGAATCGCCGCGAATCAAGCTGCAGTAAGATTTTGTCGCCACCGGATTCATCTCGCGAAAGTAACCACAACATCACTTGTCGCCAGAATCGACGATGAGCTTCTGACCGCCCGGCTCGCCACCAACGCCATGTCGAATCGAAAGCGATCGAGGCAACGCGGCCGCGGCCATACCCGCCGACAACCATCAATGGTTCTTCATTGGAAGTCTGCAGCAGCGTATCGACTCCAGCGGCAACCTTGGCGCCGATCCATCGGTTGGCACCCAGTTGCGGCGGCAGCGTTTGCCAAGTTTCCGCCGGAGTGGAGCCACCGAGATCGGTGATAGGGTGTGAACGGGCGAGCCGTATCTGGACGGCGCCTTCGATTTGCGTCTCGGGGTCAACGTCGGCCGAGAACGCTCGACGCCGTGCAGCATCCATCTCGATCGGAAGCACTGCGGCGAGCGGTGAATCGGCGTAACCGCCCACGTCGTACGTATGAAAACCACCTAGCGTTACTAAGCCCGCACCCGCTTCTACCGATTTCGCCAGCTCCGTCCATTGCTGGGTGCTGATCGCGGACGCGTCAAGGTCGCCAATGATGTAGACATCAAATCGGCCAGGTTTGAAAAAATCTTGCAGGTCTACGGGCCAAGCGGATCGAGTGTCTTCAGGAATCCAACGAGCGGTCAGGTCGAGGTCGGGAAATCGTCGCAGCGATCGTCTCAAGAAAGCATATTCCTGGCGAAGCGAACCCTCAATGTAAAGAACGCGACCACCACCTTCGCGAACATCGACGAAGGCAATTTGGCGATTGTTGGTGGTTACGTTCTCTCCGTCTTGCGGATCCGCTTGCACGATCAAGCGATAGGTCCCAGGCTCAGGGGCCATGACGGGAATGCTCATCGAAAGCAAGTCAGTGGCGCGGTCGGATCTTGCTTGTCGAGTGGCAACCTCGTCCAAGTTGCCTTGTTCATCCATCCAAGACACTCGTATCGGGACATCGATGCCCGCCAAGCCTCGTGTGCGAACTTGGAAGTCAATCTGGATTTGGTTGCCGGCGAACATCTGAAAGCTATCGTTGAGCGCGTCGATTGCCACGTCTCGCGAAGCATTCTCGCTTGCGGCTGGTCCGATCGGGATTGTCCAAAGTGGAACTCCAAGCGAATCAAGCGTTTTTGCGCCGCGTGCGGCTCCGCTACCTGAAACGGGAGCCGTTTGCGTTCCGTCGCCCATCATCACGACACCCGCGATGGGTTGGCCTTGGGCGGCCGCGATCGCGGCGACGATGGCTTGGTCCAAATCAGTTGACGAGCCATCGGCGACGAGTGATTGAAGCAACTCGGAATCGCTTCCTGCTGATGCGAACTTTGATTCGCCGCTCTCTGAACCACCGACCAATTTGGATTCACCAGCGTATGTCAGCAATCGAAGCGACAGCGATTCGTCAAGCTTTTTGATTCCAGAGGTTAATTGTTCAGCCGCCTTCGATTGAGTCTTAAAGCGAACACCGCCTTCCCCATCGGGAAGTGTCATGCTTTGAGAGACATCTAGGGCGACGATCAACGCCGCGTCGGCAGGTCGATTGTCCGTCGTAACCAAGGCCGGTCGAAAGCAGGCGACAATGAGAACTCCCGCAGCGACCAACCGCAGGGTCATCAGTGTCCGACGACGGTTTTTATCCGGCGTGGGCGGCGTGACGAGCAAGACCACGGCGACGGTCACGACCACCAATGCAATCGCAAGAGCCAAAGACCCGTAGATCGGTTCGAGGGCAAACCGCGTCAACGTGGCAACCTCGCGTGAGGATAAACAATCGCCGCTTCAATCGGTTGCATCATGCGTAGGGCCGGCGTGAGAAAGGACTCCGTAAAGACAAAGCGTATCCGAGAAAAGCTGCCTGAAACAAGCCGAGCGACATCGTTGCCTAGGATTTCTTGCGTTGGCAGCTTTGGCAAACGTACAGCTTCCTTGCGGCAACCTCGACGGTTTGGATCGCCGAGTTACATCGAGGGCATGACTTCTTGCCGTAGACTCGAAAGCGATCTTTGCCGTCGATCTTTGCTAAAGGCATGCCGGCTTCTTTGGCGGTGACGCTAATGATTTTTCCGTACTTCAAACCCGTCTTCATCATTTTTGTGAGTGATCGCCACAGCTCATCAAACGATGATTGAGAAAGATCACGGCCAACGATTTCAGGGTCGAGCCTCGTTTCAAATAACACTTCGGCGCGAAAGATGTTTCCGACGCCGGCCACTACGGATTGGTCGAGCAGCAATCCACCAATCGGTTTGTTGCTTTTGTGAAACGCTGCCCAGACATCGGACTTTTTTCCACCGGCCAGCGGATCCGGGCCGAGCTTGGCAACAATTTCGTCGCGCATGTCACCGTCGATCACCCGGCACGTGGTGGGGCCGGTCAAATCAAACGTCGTGGAATCGCCTTTGAGTCGCATTCGCACTTGGCCCACGGGCGAAGGCGGGGGTGAGGGTAATTCACGGAACTTGCCATAACGACCCAGGTGGACTTGCACGATCGCCTTGTTGTCGAAGTGGTAGAACATGTGCTTGCCCACCGCCTCGACTCGATCAAGAACTTTGCCCGATACCTTTCTAGCGTCGGCAGCAAATCGTCCCTGGGGGCTGGTGACTTGAAGCTTCTGGTCGGCAAGCATGCCCGTATGTTGCCGAGCGATGAAGTGAGTTTTATGTCCTTCGGGCATGAAGCGTCTTTGTTGCTGGGTGCCCGCAGGCAAAGTGTCATGGGTCGGTAGCGGAATGTGTGCTGCTGCGCGGACTCAGAAGTGGGGTTTCTGTTTGGCGTCTTATTGCTCGGGGACTGGTTCAGGTTCAGGTTCTGGTACAGGTTCTGGTACAGGGGCAAGCGCGGGCTGAGGCTTGTTAGCGACTGAGGATTGGCGTTTCTGGATACGTTCCTCGCGAATCAAGTTCTTCAGCGTTTCGACGCGTTGTTCGAGCTGGAATCGCAGCGATCCACCACTGGCAGCAATCGCTCGGTTGTAGTTTGCGATCGCCACTCGATAGTCACCATCGCTATCGGCACTGATGGCACGATTGAGATGGGATTGCAGTCGTCGGTCCGCAAGGCTCGCTTGGGATTGTCGCAAGTCGGCAAGCTGTTGTCGCCCAATCGCGGCAAACGCGTCCGCACGTTGTTGAAGTTGCGAAACGATCGGCGTCACGCTGGTGACGAACGGTCGGACCGTTCCGGACTGGATGCTGCCGGGGTAACCATCCATCGTGGTCACACCCGCTGATGTCGAACCGAAACTGCGAGTTGAACCTTGAGCGAAGTTAAAGTTCAGTCCACCCGAGACACCACCACCGGCAAAGCCAACTCCGCCGGATAAGCCACCGCCGCCACCCAGTGCTTCGCCAGCGAATGGAGGCAGCATCGGCCCGCCACCGGGGAAGTTGAAGAAGAAGTTGTCGCCTCTTAAGAAACCTCCTACCGAAGAGGATTCAGCGAAAGCGTCACCCGTACTTTGTTGCTGGGACTCTTGGAAGATTAATTGTGCACTAGCTGGCGAAAGAAAAGCAGCACTGAACGACAGCGTTAACAGAGTCAGGCGTAGCATGGTTGGATTCCCCCTTGGATGCTTTACATTTTAGGGGGCGTGCCTAGGTTCACGCGACTGCTAATCTCACTCACCTGCTAAACCCACTCTCCTAGCCGACGCCCCGACGGGACGTCTATTTGAAAGCGCCCATGAAAAAAGTCAGTCTGTATACCGATGGCGCTTGCAGTGGAAATCCGGGGCCGGGGGGATGGGCGTTCATCTTACGATGCGACAAAACCGGAAAAGAACTTGAGCGAAGCGACGGGGAACCCGAGTCGACAAACAACAAAATGGAGTTGATGGCGGTCATTCAGGGGCTCGAAGCGCTCAGTGAGCCCTGCAGCGTCACGCTGTATGCAGATAGTACTTACGTACTTCAGGGCATGAAGACTTGGATGGCAGGTTGGAAATCACGTGGCTGGAAACGCAAAGACGGATCCAAGCTCGTACCGGTCAAGAATGTCGAATTGTGGAAGCGATTGGACGCTTTGATGAGTCAGCACGAGATCCATTTCGAGCATGTCAAGGGTCACGATGGGCACGTTGAAAATGAACGCTGTGACGTGCTTGCGGTGGCTGCCTACCAGCGGTATCTGAAAAAGTCCTAAATCGCTGTTTTTTGCTTTGTTTTTGAGGCTGCCCCTCGTCATAGCCCAATCGCGTTAGGAAGCAAAAAACGGTACAATGGGAACCTACACGCATCGAAGCGTGAAGTTCCGTTTTCCTGGTCTTTTTGCGAATCCTAATGAGCGACGCTCCTCCTGCACCGGCTGCTGACGAAAACACCCCCACGCAAACAGGCCCCACCGCCAATTCGGAGTACACCGACAAGGATTTGCAGCGTCTGTCGGACCTCGAACACGTCCGTGCACGACCGAGTATGTACATCGGCGATACATCCTCGGGCGGCCTGCACCACCTTGTTTACGAAGTCGTCGACAACTCGATCGACGAAGCGATGGCTGACTTCGCCAAGAGCGTTTCGGTCGTCGTTCACACCGACGGTTCAGTGACCGTTGAGGACGATGGGCGGGGCATCCCCGTCACGCCTCACGAGCAACTGACCGAGGAACTTGGTCGCGAAGTCACCACCCTTGAAGGTGTGATGACGATGCTGAAGTTTGGTGGCAAGTTCAAGAAAGGTGCTTATCAAACGTCCGGCGGTCTACACGGTGTGGGTGTGACGGTCGTGAACTTCCTAAGCCAATGGGCGGAAGTGGAAGTGTCTCGGGATGGCTTCACCTGGACTCAGGAATACGAACGCGGTGTTCCTACGGGGCCTGTTCAAAAGGGCCGAGCGACGAAGAAGAAAGGTACCAAGACCACGTTCAAGGCCGATGGTCAGATCTTCGACACGCTTAAGTACAGCTACGACACGCTTTACAAACGGTTGCAGGAGCTCGCCTTCCTGAACTCTGGCGTTCACATCAAGTTCCTCGACGAGCGGAACGGTGAATCGGGCGATTTCAAATACGAACGCGGGCTTGTCGAATTCGTCGAGCACCTCAATCGCGCCTCGGATGTGCTCCACGCAGACGTCATTCAAATTGTTGGCGAAAAAGACGGCGTGCAGTACGACATCGCGATGCAGTACAGCACCGAATACACCGAGAACGTTCAGTCCTACGTGAACAACATTCACACAACCGAAGGCGGCACGCACGTGTCGGGTTTCCGTTCGGCGTTAACGCGAACGCTGAACAACTATGGCAAGAAAGAAAACCTGTTCAAGAACACGGTTCCCTCGGGAGACGATTTCCGCGAAGGCATCACCGCCGTGATTAGCGCTCGAGTGCCAGAGCCGAAGTTTGAAGGGCAAACCAAGACTAAACTTGGCAACAACGATGTCGAAGGCATCATCAACAGCGGCGTCGGTGAAACTCTTGCCAAGTTCATGGAAGAGAACCCCAAGGTCGCTCAATCTATCGTTCGCAAAGGCATGTTAGCGGCCGAGGCTCGTGAAGCAGCACGCAAAGCCAAAGACCTCATGCGGCAGCGAAAAAGCGCACTTTCGGGTGGCGGTTTGCCAGGTAAATTGCGAGATTGCATCAGCAAGAATCGCGATGAATGTGAGCTGTACTTAGTGGAAGGTGACTCGGCCGGTGGATCGGCCGAAGGTGGGCGAATGCGTGATTTCCAGGCGATTTTGCCGCTGCGTGGTAAGATCATCAACGCCTACAAATCGCGTGAAGCGAAGGTGCTTGAGAACACCGAAGTTCAATCCATGATCCAGGCCATCGGCACAGGGATCGGTATGGATCAGGATCTTAACAAGCGTCGTTACAACAAAATCGTCATCATGACTGACGCCGACGTTGACGGTTCGCACATTCGCACGTTGCTGCTTTGTTTCTTTTATCGACAAATGTACGAGCTTGTTGCACGCGGGCACGTCTACGTTGCCCAGCCACCGTTGTTTCGGGTTCAGCACGGAAAGAATCGCTATTACATCCAAAGCGATGCCGAGATGAAGTCTCAATTGCTCGATCGAGGTTTGCAGGACACTGTCTTTGAAGCCGAAGACGGGCGTCGTGTTGAAGGCGAAAAGATGCGTCAACTTTGTACGACGCTTGCGACGATGGAAGACGCCATCAACGCACTTGAGCAACGCGGCATCAGTCTACGGATTCACGCCCAGCGGTTTGATCCCGTGGCCGAGAAATTGCCGTCGCTGTTGCTGACCCATGGCAATATTGAGGAATGGTTCAACAACCAAGAAGACGTCGAAAAGTTCCTTAACGAAAAAGGCTTGGTGCTAGAGTACGACACCGAGGAAGTGGAAGAAGACGAAAGCGGTGAAATGGTTGCCAAGGCACCGGTCGAGCCGCCTGCAAACTTGGCGCACCTGACCGAATTGCATGAAGTCAAGACGATCAACAGCGGCTTGAAAGAGATGCAGACGCTTGGATTCACGATTGACGATTTGATTCCTGTCGAACGAACAGGATCCACCACGGCAAGATTCGAGTTGCTGCGGGGCGAAGACGTTCGTCGACCGCTCGAAGACCTGCGAGCTCTGTTGCCTGAAGTTCGAGCAGCGGGTGAAAAAGGTTTGCAAGTGACGCGTTTCAAAGGTCTTGGTGAAATGAACGCGGAAGAGCTTCGTGAAACGACACTCGATCCTGCTAATCGGACCTTGCTGCGGGTGAACTTGACCGATGCCGGTGCCGCGGACGAAATGTTCCGTTTGCTGATGGGCGACAAGGTCGAGCCGCGACGCGAATTCATCGAAACTCACGCACTCGATGTGCGAAACCTGGATATCTAATTCGCAGCAGTTGCCCAGTGTGACTGCCGATGCTGATTGCTCGCACGCGGGCCGTTGGCCGCGTCTTGCTTAGCACGGATTGGCTAGACGCGGCTGAGCTTCGTGTTCTAGGTCGTCACTGATTCTAGGTTGTCACTAGGTTGTCACGATGAATGACGCACTCGTACGAGCGGTGACCGAGGATCTCGCTGATCTGGTCACTGGGACGACCAAGGATCTTCTCAACTTCGCTGGAGGGATAATTGCAAAGTCCCTTAGCAATTTCCTTGCCGTGGGGGTCATGGATTGCGACCACACCGCCTCGGCTGAACGATCCACTAACGCTCGTGATACCGATCGCCAGCAGGCTGCTGCCTTTATGGAGCAGCGCCTTGACGGCTCCGGCGTCCAGGGTCAGCGTGCCGGTAGCATGGGCCGAGGAACCGATCCAACGTTTGCGGCCGCGGATTGAGTGTTCTTTTTCCGGCAAAAACAGGGTTCCGATGGGGTCGCCGGCTAGGATTTTTTGCAGCACTTGTGGGTCATTGCCCGGTGCAATGATCGCGGGGTGCCCATGGGAAACGGCCATCGATGCAGCTTGCAACTTGCTGGCCATGCCGCCTTTGCTGGTGGAACTGTTGTGAGATTGAGCCATCGCGAGAATTTTCTCGTCGATTACTTCGACTACATCCAGTTTTTTGCTTCCGGGGTCACTGGGGTGGCCATCAAACAAACCGTCGATGTCTGACAAGATGATCAGCATGGTGTCGGACAATAGACCCGCAACCTGAGCCGCCAGCCGATCGTTGTCACCGAAGGTCGTCATCAGTTCGCTAACCGCAACGCAATCATTCTCGTTGACGATGGCGATTGAGTTGAAAGCGTGGATTTGTGTCAGGGCGTTTCGTACGTGCAGATAACCACTGCGGCGTCGCAAATCTGCTGCGGTAAGCAGGACCTGAGCCGCGTGTCGCCCTCGTTGAAACAGTGATTTCTCGTAGGCCTGAATCAACTCGGTTTGGCCGACCGCGGCGACGGCCTGCAACTGAGCGATTCCCTGCGGGCGTTGATCGAGTCCCAATTTCCCCATTCCAGCGCCAACCGCACCACTAGAAACCATGATGGTTTGACGATCGGAATCGGCGATTTCACAAAGTCCGGCGGAAAGCTCGTCAATTCGCTGGCGATTGAGCTTGCCTTCAGGCGTGGTTAGAACCCGAGTGCCGACCTTGACGACGATGCATCGCGTATCGGCTAGGCATTGGGCGCGGAGTGTAGCGGGAAGATTAGGGTCAGGGGACGACGAATGGCTCATGAATGTCAGTGAACAGAAAGTGGACGGTTTCAATTCGCCGCAAGTCGCGTATTCTAGTGACCGTCGGCAGTGACATTGTCGGTAGGATTCGAGGTGCGGGGAAGCCCGCTGACTCTCGGTCAAATTTGTTTTCGGTTAATCTCCGTCCCCAGGAAAAACCTTCGCTATGAGCGAATTGCATCACGAATGTGGTGTCGCGGCTATCTACCATCTGTCCGGCCGTGGCCGTTCGCCGATGTGTACCGACGATGGCCCCCGGCAAATTTCAAGGCTATTGCCTCGAATGCTCTTAGATATACAAAACCGCGGCCAGCTCGCTGCCGGGATGACGACCTACGATCCGGATTTACCGCAACTATTGCGCACTCGCAAAGATGTGGGCTCGGTCACCGAAGTTTTTCGTCTCAACCACAAAGCCAAGGCCGAATCGCTGATGAAGTCCTTGGCCGGTCGTGCCGCGATAGGGCATGTGCGGTATGCGACCTGTGGTGCAGATGATCGCAATTATGCGCAGCCGTTCGAACGCCGGCACATTCACAAACGCAAATGGTTCAGCTTTTGTTTCAACGGACAACTGACCAACTACGAAATCTTGAAAGAGCGGTTGCTCGCCGACGGTGACCATCACCTGACGTTGGGAACGGACACCGAGATCATTCTGCATGAATTCGGTCGTCGGCTTAGCCAATCCAAAACGCGGATGGATTGGATTGATGTGCTACGTCAAAGCGCCGCCGAGTTCGATGGAGCGTATTCGATGGCGGTTCTGACCGCGGAAGGCGAAATGATCGTCGCTCGAGATCCGCTTGGCATCAAACCGATGTGCTATGTCAACGACGGTCCCTTGTTCGCGGCAGCCAGCGAAAGTGTGGCGCTGTTGAATCTTGGATTTTCTGATGACCAAATCAAATCGTTGCCTCCCGGGCATGCGATCATCATCAATCCTGAAACTGGGTTTCGGATGGAACGGTTTGCGGAAGAGCAAACGCCGAAGCATTGTTTCTTTGAGTGGATCTATTTCGCCAATGTGGCCAGCACGCTCGACGATCAAAGCGTTTACCTCAGCCGCACGCGGTTGGGTGAAGAGCTAGCTCGCGCGGAACGCGAGATGAATAAGTTTCCGCTCGATCCCAACGATACGATCATTGTGCCGGTACCCGATACTAGTAAAGCGGCCGCAGACTCGATGGCGTTCCAGCTTGCGATTCCCTGTCGTGAAGGCTTGATCCGAAACCGCTATGCCGGACGGACCTTTATCGAAGGTGGATCCAATCGTAAGGCTAAGGCCGCGACCAAGTACACGCCGCTTCGAGAAGTGCTCGAGGGCAAACGTGTGATCTTGGTGGAAGATTCGATCGTTCGCAGCACCACCATGAACGTGTTGTTGGATCGGATTCGTGAAGTCGGTGGAGCGCGAGAAATTCACGTGCGTGTGGCTTGCCCGCCGATCATCGCGCCATGTTTTTATGGCATCGACATGAGTTCGATTGATCAGTTAATAGGGCCGAAGTACTTTTCCAACCACGGCACGCTGACCGACGAATCTCAGCAGCGATTGGCTGATGATTTGGGCGCGGATTCGCTTCGATACTTGCCTGTTGAAGCAATATCTCGAGCCATTGGTTTGTCCGCAGATCACCTGTGTCAGGCCTGCGTCACAGGAAAGTATCCCACCAAGTGTGGTCAGCATCTTTATCAGATTGCGCTTGATAATCGAGGCAGCAAGATGGATAGCCGAAAGACCTACGAACAGCTCGCCGCCGCCATGGCGGAATAGCAATCAAGCTGCTGATAGTTCTTCAAGAATTTTCTAGGCGTTTGAATCGCTGACCCTTAAACTTAACGCGTGCTTACTTCGTCACGCTCAGGCTGGGGAGATTTCGATGGTATCTGCGAACCGCGTGTTTTGGTTTGAATTGTCTGTATTCGCCTGTTGGCTTCCGGCCGTGTTGGCGGACGAGCCACTTGAGAAAAAGCTCATAGCGGTTGACCCGGAAAGCGTTGGATTGTCTCAGCGCGTGACGAGTTATTGGGTCGCGAAGGTCAATCTTGGAAAGGTCAGCGCGGGTGATTTGCTGTCCTGCACGTTCAAGCTTCAAAATAAGTCTTCGCTAGATGTCGTTGTTGCCGGAACGGATCTGCAAAGTGGATGCAAGAAACTGAGCATCGCTCAAGCTGATTGGTTTTCGGGTGATGATCTCGAAGTGACCGCTCAGATCCAAGTTCCCGAGAGGAATCAGCACACTCTCTTTGTGACCTCCGCCTCCGTCGTATGCGCATCTGAGAACAAGAGTTGGCCCAAGGTCTCCACACAAGTGCAATTTGTGATGGAGATTGCAAACCTATTGAAGTTCAAGCCACCCGTGGCACTGCATTCGGCATCGCAGTCGAGTCCCGTAGAGATCGAGATGCCGCTGCTGTGTACACTCGAAAACCCTGACTTTATCGTTAAGTCAACTGAACCAGCCATCGAGTCAGCAGCAAAGGTCGCCTTCATTGACGATACATGGACGGTCGTAATCAAGCTGCCACCCGCCAAAGAAGGTGTCGAGGGCGACATCGTGGTGATCGACCAGGCTTCGAAGTTATCGGCAGAGGCCAGGGTCAGTGTCCAACGAGACGTCCGCGCAACGATCTCGCCGACGTTCATGCAGGCTTCGGAAGACGCGGATGGCAATTTCTTGATCAACGGAATCTGCCGAGTCCGAGGCGCGGGGGCTGATGCCGAAGCGAGTGCAGATGCTGGCATCGCAGTTGAAGTCCCTGTTGCGGTCCAGTTGACTTACCAAGGCAAAAGTGTTCCCACGAAAGTGACCAATTTGGGCAACGGTGTGGCGAGGGTTTCTGCACGACTGGGCCAAGGTCTAATCGTATCCACCGAGGGCGAACTGACATCGGAAAGGTTGCAAGCGAGTTGGCGAATTTTGGCTGGCAAAGAATCGTGGAACCTTACTTCTTGGTTCGTTTGTCAGCCCCGTTCGCCAAATGCAAATGGCGAGATCAGCGTTCGCGATGCAAGCAGTTTCTTTGAAGGCTGGGGAGCGAACGTTGCCGCGATCAAGAATTATGAACTAGTAGCCCGTTATACGAAACATGCGTCTTACCCCGATGGACGTGATGTCGATGTTGAGCGAACGGTCGTGTTCCGAGCCGACCTGTCATCCAAGCAGTCCGTAAGAGTCAACAAGTATTCCGAGATTGAGGTAACGGCAGATGGAAACGAGTTGCGCAAAGGGCATCTGTCCGTCGACGGAATCAACGACAGGGATTATTGGTCATACTCGCCCAACGACCATTCGGTGAATCGAATGGTCCCTAAGGCGTACATTGACAATCTTCAAAGTAGTGGCATCGAAAATCCACTGGTAGTTGGTCTCAGTAAGGTCGCGGGTTCGTACCTTAGTGCCTCGCCACGCCCGGAAGATCGCATTTCATCTTTTCTTATGCATCATCCCAAGTCGAAATTGCACTTGTCTGAAGATCATGATTTATCGGTGACGCGTTCATACAACGCTGGTGAAGTTGCTTACACGACCAAATGGATGATCGATGGTAAGCGACTTTTGCCGACCCGCTGCGTGTCCCTGTTCGAAGATCGAGGGGTGTCGGGCAAGCTGTCCGACGAGTTCTATACCTGGACTCAAACGAAAGGAATCGATGTTGTTCGATCAGCGTATGGAGATGTGTTGGGGACAATGCAGGTGGGCGACACGTACAAGAATTTCTCGGGTGTCTATGACTGGAAATTTGGTTGGCGAAAGCTCAACGTTCCCGTGGAAGAGTTGAACTTCGCGGTCGAAAACTACGACAGCCAGAAAGAGATCGAGGCGTTGATCATAGACGCGGATGCCTACCTCAAAACGATAGATGACGACGGTGAGTGACGCTGTTGCAAGCGATCGTCTTTTAATCTATCGCTGGTAACTGACTTCCAGTTGTCTCCGTTTGCGGTCTCGCGGTCTCATGGTCTCACAGTCTCTGGCATCTTAGTTCTTGGCTATCGTACGTCCCACCACCAACGGTGAATCAGTTTGGGGCGATCTTCATCGGCGCGAGTCATGCTCGATAACGACGGGTAGGCGTGGAAGGTGCGAGCGAGCGTCAATCGAGGGTTCACCGCAACGCCGCCGCTTGCCATCACGATGTGGTGTCGTTGGCTTCGATGCCGGATGTTGTGTAGCACGGCGATCGTTTCCACTTGCTGAGGAACTCGCGTGTATCGGCTCGATGAGGATGCCATGGATGCCAGAGAATCCAGCAACGCTTGTTGGTGTGGCGACTTGGCAAACTGATGGGCTAGCGCTGCGGCACTTGATGCTTGGAAGACGGATTCAAGTCCCGCATAGATCGGGTAAGTCGCGCGAATGTCGCTCCAGTTTTGGTTGAAGCGTTTGACGAACGCTTCGCTGCGAAAGTCGGTCGTCAGATTGCCTCGGGCTCCGTCCGCCACCGCCCGTTCGTTTTGTCCCGACAGCTTCACTGGCACTCCCGTCATTTCAAACACGATGCGATCGTTGTCGGTGCGGACACTGCGAGCACTGGCCGTAAACCACAGTCGCAACAGAAGGTCGTTGGGCACGCCCTGGGCGATGTACTCGTCAACAATCTCAAGATAGTTGGACGTTTCGCCCGGCATCGGATGAACTCCGAGGGCAAGTTGTTTCATGTGCCGATCGGCTTCGACCATCATCAGGGCCAACGGCGAATCCGCAGGGGTGCCAAAGACTTCGATATTTTGCATCCCGATCGCATCGATCATTGCGTCGGCGGCTTTGCCAATGGGCAGTTCTCTTGATGCAACCTTCGCCGCCGTCGCGGCAGCGGCTTTTAAGCCTTCCGTCGTGGGATCAATCGTGCAGCCAAACGGCGTTTGCTGGCGAGCAGCCAAGATCGTTGTTGCCAGGATGTCCAGTCGGATCGCGGCCAAACCCGTGTCGTGATCGCGGAACCAGCCTTGGTGGAGTTCCGTCCCTGCGGTCTTGCCCAACAACAAGATGTCGTTCTCTTGCACGACCACATATTGAATTGTTGAAAGGCCGGCCAAGTGAGAGAGTGCTTCGCCGGGAACACCGCCGTGCATGATCGCATCGGCCCAGGCATCGCGCAGTCGCCGCAATGAAACACAGCGCAGGTTCGATGCGCTCTTCCAGTCACGCGGTTCGCTTGAGATGTCCAGAGCAGATTGAAGCTGAGCTGAGCGAGGTCGTGCGAGCAGTGTCGCCAAATTGTTGATCGAGTCCGTCGCGGCTAATGTCTCGCAGGTTTGCAGCGTCCCGTTGGGGTCGACGTAAACGCCTTGCGGGTACTCTTGCATTGTTCCCTGGCCGCCCAGTGCATCCCAAGATTCGGGGTCGACTGTATTTTGGATTAAGTCAATCAGCGATTGGAAGTCAGCAAACGAGCTTCCACCGGCTGCGCCTGTTCCACGATTGGTTGCCGAGCTGCTGCTGATTGCGGGAACGCTGCGGGTAGCTTGCGAACGGGCTTCCGAAGATTCGATCTCACGTAGCGTACTGCTTGCCGAACCGGGATTAGCGAAACCGCGTTGGGCCAAGACGATGTCCGCAAGCGCCGCATCTCGGGCATCAGTGGGTAACTGCATCGCTCGATCGAAGGCGGCGCCAAACTCACCGCGTTGCAAATGCTCGGTGACCGGTTCATCAGCGATCGCCACCAGCCCGGTGCCAATGAGCAATAGCGTCGTGAGAATTCGCAGCATGTGAGCACCTAAAGAAAAGTAGAAAAGTTCGGACTGGCGTTTCTGTTGGAACGTTTGACTGGTCAATCACAAAGTCAAACGTCTTTATCGGTTATGTCGACGCGATCGGTTGCCCACTATTGGACACCACACTGCAGCACCGCAACCTACAAGACCGCACGTTGACCTCACCGCAACTACCGAGCCATCAAGCAGATCGCCATTCTAACGGAGCCAAACAGCCACAAAGCAGCGGACTGTTGCAAATTGCGGAAGGCAATCGTTCGATTTCGCCTCGCTATTCTTGTTCACGCTCGCAGCGGTCAAAGGCAATCCATTCACCATCGACAAGCCGCTCTTGCGGCATAAAGCGAGCCTTATAGTTGAGGTGTGCGTTGTTAGCGACGTACATGCCAAGGTAGACGAAGTTCTTTTGGTTGCGACGAGCCCACTCAATTTGTTTCAAGATAGCGTAGGTGCCCAAACTGTACCGGTGATAGTCAGGATTGAAATGCGTATAAACCGCCGAGATGCTCGATGCGCCGATGTCCACGATCGATACAGAAATCAGTTCGTCGGAAAGCCATAACGATAGTTCCTGCGTTTCGCAAAAACTGTCGACCAGAAACGAGCGGTATGATTCCGGCGAGACAACTTCGTCTGGGCTACCCAGTTTTCGTTCGCGACGATGTAGATTGAACAGGTCGGCTCGTTTGAAATCTACCTCAGGCATCTGCCACGTGCACTTCAGCTCGCGATCACCTCGGTTGAGCACTCGTTTCATTGAACGCGTTAAGTCGAACTTCGCCACGTTGACTCGCGTGGGATGGCACTGGGTACAGGTGGGGCATTCGGTGCGATAGGCAAAGTCACCACTGCGACGAAAGCCAAGCGATAGCATTTCATCGATCGCACCCGGTGTCACATTTCCCACTGGTAATCGCAGTGGCATTCGCGCGGTGACATCATCGAGGTACGGGCAGGGTTGGGTCTGGTCTTGGACGACCACAAGCCGGCATTGCTGATGCCGGACCACGTCGTGACTTTTCGGATGGCTCATTGATTTGCCTCCACGCACTTATGCCGCCGAGAGGTTCAGTAAGGGGCGAGTCAGACGGGCGAGTTGGTAGCAGGCGAGTGAGATTGAAAACTCACGTCTGCCAGTTCAACTCATGTCCTAGCCACCCCAGGTTTTCTTTTGCCCGGTTCAACTCGTCTAACGCTTGGCCCGCGTATCGTACCGCCCACGCGATAGCCCCACCCTTGCGATGAGCTTTGTCTTCCAGTGTATAACTAATGATAAAGAAATAACCCCGGAAATGTGGCATGCGGCCGATGATTTTCGCGGGATCCAAGGGAACCATTAGACCAACAATTGCCTGTGATTTTGCGATTTCGTGACCAGCATTCTCGCGAAGATGCCCGCTATTTAGCGACGGCCTGCGACTTGGTTTACCTCGACCCCGATGCTGCGAAAGTTGCATTTGCGGAGCAGCTCGGTTTGACGGGCGAATTGGTGAGCGTTGACAATACGCAGGCATTCGTGGGTGAAAATGACGAATCGATTGTGATCGCGTTTCGCGGGTCGCAAACACCGTCAACTTTGGATGGAGTCAAGGACTGGCTGCTGACCAACGCTCGAAACTTCCTGGTGATTCCCGAGGGGCGAATCGGAACCGATTTCGCTGCAGCGGGTGTGGGAGCTCGCTTTCACCGAGGGTTCATGCAAGCGCTCGATGAGTTGTGGATTCCGCTTTACTCACGTGTCGATGAAGCGTTCGGTCGTAAGGAGCGGCCAGTGTGGGTGACTGGTCACTCACTCGGCGGCGCCCTGGCATTGCTTTGCGCTTGGCGAATGCATCAACAGTTCATTCCGATTCATCAGGTGGTCACCTTTGGTGCCCCGATGATTGGCAATGCAGCCGCGGCGGAGGCTTTCGCGCGAGAGTTTCCTGACCGAATTTTCCGATATGTCGACGCGGGTGATTTGGTTCCTAAATTGCCAATGATGAGTCTGTTTAGCAACGACTACGGTCATGTGCAGCGTGAGGTCGTTGTGGGCAGTTCGGCTTTGGTGACTGCGGCCGGGGTGATAGCAAGCGTTGCGACCAAGGCAGCAGCAGGGTCATCGTCGTCGGCTGCCTCGTCGGTGGTCGGTTCGGGAATTGTTGCCTCCGCACAAGGGGCGATGAGTGGCGAGGTGGTTGACCAAATATGGGCAGAGCTAAGCAAGGGGTTGCCGTCTCACCTGATGCACAACTATCTGAATCGGCTCACCGGCGAGTGAACCCGGCGAGTGAACTTGTTGCTTAGACCCGGTAAGTGCAACAGGCCTGGGCAATTAGTACGGGCAATTAGTACGGGCAATTAGTACGGGCAATTAGTACGGGCAATTAGTACGGGCAATTAGTACGGCTAATTAGTACGAGGAGCCGGCGTGGGCAACCGAATCGCCAAGCGGGATAATCACCATTGCCGCTACATTCCGTTCCGACGAACTGTTCAGGCGGGTATCCGTTGCCCCCAGGGCTGGTCTCGCTAGGATTGGCAACGACACTAAGTGTCCGCTCGTTTTTTGGCTCACTCGGCCAAATGCCAGATCTCAATCGGAGACACTTTTCCTTCGGATGTGCTTTTCCGCGGAGTCTTTTCCTTGACGAGGTCAGAAAATTAGCCACAACAAGAGCGTGGCCCTAAACTGAATATCGTCCTGTTCTCCGGTCCCAGTTTCCTCAAGACCTTGATAGCGAATGTCTGACAATCCTCAGCGAAATTCCAACGATCCCCGACCTGGCGGAAACGTTTGGTTGGTTCTTGCACTGATCGTCTCGGCGGTCATCTTTAGTGCGTATCTGTACGGCAACAACACGCGGCGACTGCGCTATCCCGATTTGATGGCGCTGCTGGAAAAAGAAGCGGCAAGCAACAAGGTGGCAACCAGTGACGCCGCCGCCGCCGGCGCCGCTGCTGATGCTGAAGCCAGGTCCACGTCGAGTGATTCCCCCGACGCTTCGCAAGTGACGACTTCGGAAGCTAGTGATTCGCAAGCCAGCGATTCAGAGCCGATGATTTTGGTTCCGTCGACGAAGAATCCGAGCGTGATGATCGAGTACAGCCAACTGAGCGACATTGAAGTCTCTGACGAGTCGATCACGGGGAACATCGTTTTTCGTGCTCTGGGGAACGAAAATGGCGTCGCGGATAGCGAGCCGAAGGAAGTGCGATTTGAAACCATTCGTGACATCAATAACGATGCTGAACATGCCAAGCTGGTCGAACGGCTGACCGCCTCGGGCGTGACGTGGGACAATGCTCGTCCGAGTCGAATCTGGGAACAATGGCCCCAGCTTCTGATGATCGGCATTCTGGTGTTCTTGGGCATCATGATGCTGCGGCGAATCGGCGGCATGGGGTCACCGATGTCGTTCTCGCGTAGTCGCGGCAAGCTATACAGTCAGGACGAGCTGGCGATTTCGTTTGAAGACGCAGCCGGGATTGATGAGGCCGTCGAGGAGGTTCACGAGATTGTTGACTTCCTAAAGAACAGTGAAAAATACCAATCGCTTGGCGGGCGTATCCCCAAGGGAGTTCTGTTGGTCGGTCCTCCGGGAACTGGCAAAACCCTGCTCGCAAGAGCAATCGCGGGCGAAGCTGGCGTTCCGTTCTTTAGTCTTTCCGGTAGTGACTTTGTCGAAATGTACGTCGGCGTGGGTGCCGCTCGTGTTC
This sequence comes from Rubripirellula amarantea, assembly GCF_007859865.1. Lineage (NCBI taxonomy): Bacteria > Pseudomonadati > Planctomycetota > Planctomycetia > Pirellulales > Pirellulaceae > Rubripirellula > Rubripirellula amarantea. The sequence continues at coordinate 2,723,824 of NZ_SJPI01000001.1, forward strand.
GCGATATGTTCCAGCAAGCTGTGAGCCGCGCGCCCTGTATCATCTTCATCGATGAATTGGATGCACTAGGAAAGAGTCGTAGCGCATCGTCGATGGGTGGGCACGATGAACGCGAGCAAACACTGAACGCGTTGTTAGTCGAGATGGATGGTTTCGATTCTAACAGCGGCGTGATTGTGGTGGCGGCGACCAACCGGCCCGAAACGCTTGATCCGGCATTGCTTCGTCCGGGACGTTTTGACCGCCACGTATTGGTTGATCGACCCGATATCAGCGGCCGCGAAGACATATTGAAGGTTCACGTCAAGAACGTGAAGCTCGATGAAAACGTCAATTTGAAAGAGATCGCTTCGATCACTCCTGGGTTTGTGGGTGCGGACCTTGCCAACCTTGTCAACGAAGCCGCGCTGCTGGCGGCCAGAGCGGAAAAGAAGGCGGTTGGGATCGACGAGTTTAATGAAGCGGTCGAACGAGTGACGGCGGGGCTCGAAAAGAAGAGCCGCGTGATGAACGAAGAAGAAAAAATTCGCGTCGCCTATCACGAAGCAGGTCACGCATTGGTGGCTGCGGCACTTCCCAATACGGATCCCGTTCACAAGGTCAGCATCATTCCGCGAGGTTTGGCGGCGCTTGGATACACGATGCAGCGTCCCGAGTCCGAGCGATTCTTGATGACCAAGAGCGAGTTGGAAAGCAATATGAAAGTATTGTTAGCCGGAACGCTGACCGAAGAGATGACATTCCAAGACATCAGTACGGGTGCTCAGAATGACTTGGAGCGATGTACCGAGATTGCTCGTAGCATGGTGATGGATTATGGAATGAGTCGTTTGGGGCGTATCAACTTCCGACGCAGTAACCGCTCCGCCTTTTTGGCTGGCGGTGGCGGTGAAGGCTACCAGATGATGCACAGCGAAGAGATGGCGAAGCTGATCGACAAAGAGGTAGCTCGCATCGTTGAAGACGCGCTGGTGCAGACCCGTGAAATCTTAGAGCAACGTCGAAACGTTCTTGAAGCGGTGACCCAGCGATTGCTGGAGGTTGAAGTGATCGACAATGATGAACTGATGCGATTGATTCAAGTGACTTCTACCGGCCCCTGGTTGGTGCCCGGGACGGTCAATGAAACGCCGAAAGCCAAGATACGGCAGGCTGAAGACTCCGGCGATGCAAAAACAGTGTCGTCGTAGGAAGCTGTGTTTTCTTGCGTCGATCGTTACTCGAGCGTGGGTTTTGTTAGATCCAAGATTCATGTTTTCGCTGGATCTTGGATCCTGTTTTCGCTGGGTCTTGGATCCTGTTTTCGCTGGGTCTTGGATCCTGTTTTCGCTGGGTCTTGGATCCTGATTTCGCAGAATCTTGGCTCTTTGGGATCCTGGCTTTCTTGAGCCTAGATGCGGCAAGGGTGTGTCTTTAAGAGGTCGTCACACGGTGTGTTGGTGTGGGGCGGCCCGGGCGAAGTGAATGAGCGCTTAGGCTAATCGCTTGAGCGTTGTGTTTGCTGGCTATTGCCTTCAGGCTCGATGTGCAGATTGTTTCGAGTTGATCCGGATCCATTGCTACTCGCGCGTTGATAATCACTCTTACTGGGGTGGTGATGGTTCGGCCGGACGCCAGGCCGATGTCGACCGGTGAATCGTTGCTGACCACGTTGGCGACGGCTTGGGTGTCATCAGCGATGATGGATGCTTTGAGGTGTGCGATCTGGCCATCACATGATTCGCTGATCGACCGAGCGACATCGCCGACCAATTCGCCAACGAACGCATCGAGATCCAATTCGCCGGCGGGGGTCACATCGGCGGTCAGGTTTACCCACCCCAGTTCGGCTTCGCCGATCGCGTAAGTGTCGTAATCGATGTCGAGCAGTCGGCGTCCGGCGATCATGGGAGATTCGATATATCCGAGTACTTCGTCGACTCCGGTGCCAGTTTTGGGGCTGACCAGGACGACCGGCACGTCCGGAGCGACTTGCCCCAGCCGATCTCGCAGTGCGTCAGCGGCTTCGCCGGAAAGTTGATCGGCGCGACCAATCATTAAGTAGTCCGCTTCTTCGAGTTGCTTTTGGAAGATGTACTCCGCTTGGGGTGAAAACCCGCTACGGCTGCCTTCTTGCGGCGCTAGGATTTTTTGCCCGTGTGAGGGTTTCAGCAGAACACCAAAGGGAGCCAGCTCGAACTGTTCCCCCAGAAGCTGCTGCAGCGGCAGGATCACGGTAGCGACGAGATCGGTGCAGCTACCGACGGGCTCTGCAATCAGGATTTCGGGCATTTGACCGTCGCCGAGCTTGCCGCATGTTTCCACCAAATTATCGAAGCTGCAGCAAAAGCACGCTCCGGCCACTTCGCCGACCTCGAAGCCGAGTGATCGCAAATTGTGCGTGTCGACTAAGTCCGCCGCTTGGTCATTGGTGACGATTCCAACGGATTTACCCTCATCGGTGTAGCGTTTGGCAAGCTGCCCCACCAAGGTTGTTTTGCCGGCGCCGAGGAAGCCGCCAATCAGGATGAACTTCGTTTTCATGGTGAATTAGTGGGGTATTAACGTGCAGCGGTGGGGCGGGAGTCGCGATGGGACACGGATTATAGCCATGCCTGCTGGGTAAAAAGCACTGAGTTTTGTCAAGTCTTTACGGGGACAGTTGCGCGCCCAGCACAATTCGGGCCAAAAAGTGTCGGGTTGGGCTTTGCAGAAATCAGGTAGTTTGTTATTTTTCGAGGGTGATCATCGGCCAAGTGTTGCGTTCCGCGTCGTCTCCCCTGCTTAACCTACCCGCCAAGCAATCGCGTTGCTGCTGTGGGATTGGGGCTTCTGTGCAAATTTCCAGCGGTTTTTCCGCTGGCTCAAGTTCGACTTTTATCGTGCTTGCGAAACCGCGCTCAACGTCTAGCCATTGGTCGCATCCACGCGCGAACGATTGAACCAAAGTCGTGATCACACTCGACCATTCGCGATCAAAACGCATCCAGATACGCCGTTAACGGCAATCCCCAGGAGATTTCATCCACGATGGCAACCACCAGCAAGCGTCGACTGGAACCCACCGATGTTCGTCACTTTGGCACCGGATTGGGAGGCAATTTCGAGCTTCCCGACCTGACTGCCCTGCAGACCGCTTCGTATGCCGAGTTTATGCAAGAGGATGCGGATCCTCGTAAACGCAAAGACCATGGCCTGGAATCGGTGCTTCGAGAGATTTTCCCAATCAGTTCTTACGATGGGAATACGACTCTGGAATATCTTTACTACGAGCTTGGTAAACCTCGCTACACCAGTCAGGAATGTCGCCAGCTTCGTTTGACCTATGGTCGTCCCCTGCGGATCTGGTTGCGCCTCAATCGTGAAGAGCCGCTTGAGGAAGAGGTGTACCTTGGTGACCTTCCGATCATGCTGGGTGGTGGTGAATTTATCATCAACGGTGCGGAACGCGTCGTTGTTTCGCAGTTGCACCGAAGTCCCGGTGTCGACTTCGTGCTCGAGCAAGATACGACGACCGATCGTAAGTTGCCTTCGTGCCGCGTGATCCCTGAGCGAGGTTCGTGGATCGAAGTCAACGTGACGAAGAAGGATGCGCTTACCGTTCGGATTGACCAAAGTGGTAAGTTCGCGGCCACGACGCTGCTTCGTGCAATGGATCCGAAGTACTCCACCGACGCGGATATTCTCAACGCGTTCTACGAAACCAAAACGGTCAAGATTGCTGGCGCTAAGACGGCGACCAAGATCGAAGGCATGATTGCCGTCGATGACGTGATCTATCCGAAGGAATCCGAGCGTGCCGGCGAAATTATCGTCGAGGCCGGATATAAGATCACGAAGGAAGTTTCCGAGACGATCTGCACCGCTGGCGTTACCAGTATCGATGCGATGGACTCACCCAAGGTTCCTTTGATCTTCAATACGCTTGCCGATGACAATACGGCCAGCCACGAAGAGGCGCTGCTGCGAATCTACCAACGTCTGCGTCCCGGTAACCCGCCGCAGTTGGAAAAGGCTCGCGTCTTGTTCCAAGAGAAGTTCTATGATGACAATCGTTACCGCTTGGGTCGCGTTGGTCGTTTCCGTTTGAACCGAAAGCTTGACCTTGGTGTCGCTGAATCGGAAATGTGCCTTCGTCCCGACGACATGATCGCGGCGATTGATTACCTGATGAAGCTGTTTGATCCCGACAGTGATGCCGAGATCGACGACATTGACCACTTGGGTAATCGTCGGTTGCGCACGATTGACGAATTGGCCAGCGAAGAGCTCCGCAAGGGCTTCTTGAAGCTGCGTCGAACCGTCCAGGAACGCATGTCGATCAAGGATGCGACGGATATGTCGCCTCGTTCATTGATTAATCCCAAGAGTGTTTCAGCGGCGATTGATTACTTCTTCGGTCGCGGCGAACTTTCGCAAGTGGTTGACCAGACGAATCCATTGTCTCAGCTCACTCACGAACGCCGCCTTTCGGCTCTCGGTCCAGGTGGTTTGAACCGTAAGCGAGCGGGCTTTGAAGTTCGCGACGTTCACATTTCTCACTACGGCCGTATTTGTCCGATCGAAACGCCTGAAGGTACAAACATCGGTCTGATTTCGTCGCTGGCTATTTTTGCTGGCGTCGATGACTACGGATTCTTGATCACGCCTTACCGCAAAATCAAGGAAGGCAAAGTCACCGAAGAAACGGTTTGGTTGCGTGCGGACGAAGAAGGTGATGCCTACGTTGCACCGGCGGATACCGAAGTCGTCAACGGAGCGTTGGTCGCTGGGCCGAACATGATTGCTCGGTTCCATAGTGACTTCCAGATCGTTCAACCCGAAGAAGTGACCTACATGGACGTCGCTCCTGCTCAGATGGTGGGTGTGTCGGCCGGGTTGATTCCGTTCCTCGAGCACGATGACGCTAACCGTGCTTTGATGGGATCCAACATGCAGCGGCAAGCTGTTCCGTTGTTGGTTGCTGAACCACCGATCGTCGGTACGGGCATGGAACGAGAAGTCGCGCGTAACAGTGCGATGGTGGTGCGTGCTCGACGGGCCGGAAAGGTTACCTATTGCGATTCGACTCGAATCGAGGTCGGCAGCGATCATTACGACCTGAAGAAGTACCAGGGCCTCAACGAACGGACCTGTCAAAACCAGCGTCCTATCATCAATGTCGGCGACAAGGTCGAAAAGAACCAAATCATCGCCGATGGTGCCGCCACCCAGAACGGTGAGTTGGCATTGGGACGCAATGTCTTGGTCGGCTTCATGTCGTTCGATGGTTTCAACTACGAAGATGCGATCATCATCAGTGAAGAACTCGTTCGGAACGACACCTACACGTCGATTCACATCGAAGACTTCGACGTTGAAATTCGCGAAACCAAGCTCGGTCGTGAAGAGTTCACTCGGGATATTCCCAACGTTTCTGAAAAGGCCCTTCGCAATCTGGATGATGGCGGTGTGGTTCAGGTTGGTACCTATGTCAAGCCAGGCGATATTTTGGTTGGCAAGGTGTCACCTAAGAGCAAGACTGAGCTGACGCCTGAAGAAAAACTGTTGCACGCCATTTTCGGTCGTGCCGGTGAAGACGTGAAGAACGATTCGCTGGAAGTTCCTTCGGGCATCGAAGGTATCGTGATCGACACTCAAAAGTTCTCTCGCCGTATGAGTCTTTCCGAAGACGAGCGGAAGGAATTCGAGCGTGAACTGAAGGAATCCGAATCGAAGGGCAACGACGAAATTGCTCATACGTTCGGAGACCTTGTTCGCGAACTTGAAGAGGCTGCGGGCATGAAGCTGAAGGATGCGACCGGCACGCCTTTGGCGGACGGACAAGATCCAAAGTTTGTCGCTGAGCGTGCGACTTCATTCCGTATCGATCACATTCTCGACCAAGTCAAGAATGATGATAAGAAGAAAGAAGTCGAGCGAGTTTACAAGACTCAGTGGCCAAACGTGGAAGCCGCGATCGACAATCGTGACCGCAAGCTCAACTCAATGAAGCGTGGTGACGAACTTCGCAGCGGTGTGTTGCAGATGTGCAAGATCTACGTCGCAACTAAGCGAGTGATCAGCGTTGGTGACAAGATGGCTGGACGGCACGGAAACAAGGGTGTGATCGCCAAGATCTTGCCTGTCGAAGACATGCCGTTCCTTCCCGATGGAACACCGATCCAAATCATGCTGAACCCACTGGGCGTTCCTTCGCGAATGAACGTGGGGCAGATTTTGGAAACCCACCTCGGTTGGGCTGGTGCGAAGTTGGGCTTCCAAGCGATCACGCCTGTGTTCGATGGTGCTACCGAATCCGACATCAACAAGTGTCTGGCGGAAGCTGGTTTGCCTGCTCACGGTAAGATTCGTTTGACCGATGGTCGGACGGGTGAGCCTATGGAGCAGGAAACAACCGTTGGCTACATCTACATGTTGAAGCTGCACCACTTGGTTGACGACAAGGTTCATGCTCGTTCGACGGGACCATACTCGTTGATCACTCAACAACCTCTCGGTGGCAAGGCTCGCTTCGGCGGACAACGTTTCGGCGAGATGGAAGTTTGGGCACTCGAGGCTTATGGTGCCGCTTACATCCTGCAGGAATTGCTGACGGTCAAGTCCGACGATGTCGAAGGCCGAACCAAGATCTACGAATCGATGGTCAAGGGCGAGAACACGCTCGAAGCCGGTACGCCAGCTTCGTTCGATGTGCTTACCAACGAAATTCGTGGTCTGGCTCTGAACATGCAACTCGAGAAGAGACCTATTTAGGTGTTAGGGATGCAGCGATCGGCGTTTGGTTCAAACGCCCATTCGCTGCTTGGCCCCTAGCATGACTTTGTTCCCGTCTTAGACGGGACGTTTCGGTTCACTCGTACCTGTTTGAACCGTTTACCTGACTCCTAAAACCTAATACCTAAAGCCTAAATCTATGAGTACTGGCGAAACCAGCAACTACGATCGCATCAACGATTACGCTTCGGTCCGTATCTCGCTTGCCCGTCCCCAAGACATCAAGGGTTGGTCGTTTGGTGAGGTCAAAAAGCCTGAAACGATCAACTACCGAACGTATCGTCCCGAAAAGGACGGCCTCTTTTGCGAACGAATCTTCGGGCCTGAAAAGGACTGGGAATGTGCGTGTGGTAAATACCGCGGCATGAAGTACAAGGGCATGATTTGCGACCGCTGTGGAGTGAAAGTCACTCACAGTCGTGTGCGTCGTAAACGCATGGGCCACATCGAACTGGCCGCGCCCGTTGTGCACATTTGGTTCTTCAAGGCGATGCCTTCGCGTTTGGGCAACTTGCTCGACATGAAGACCAGCTCGCTCGAGAAAGTAATCTACTTCCAAGATTACGTTGTTACCGATCCCGGTACGACGGAACTCGAAACGCGTCAGCTTTTGACCGAGGAAGAGTATCGCGCCGCTCGTACTCAATACGGCCCCGGAACGTTCCAAGCTGACATGGGTGCCGAAGCAGTTCGTAACCTGCTCAACCAACTCGACTTGGTCACCTTGTCCGAGCAACTTCGGAAAGAGCTTGAGGAAACCGGATCCAAGCAAAAGAAGAAGGACTTGATCAATCGCCTGAAGATTGTCGAGTCGATTCGCGACAGTGATAACCGTCCCGAATGGATGGTTCTTGACGTGATTCCCGTTATTCCACCCGACCTGCGTCCATTGGTCTTGTTGGATAGTGGCAACTTCGCGACTTCGGATTTGAATGACCTGTATCGTCGGATCATCAACCGAAACAACCGTCTTCGAAAGCTCGTTGACCTTAACGCACCCGAAGTCATCATTCGCAACGAAAAGCGAATGTTGCAACAATCCGTTGACGCGTTGTTTGATAACAACCGTTGTAAGCGACCTGTGCTCGGTTCGTCGAACCGTCCGCTGAAGTCGTTGACCGACATGATTAAGGGTAAGCAAGGTCGTTTCCGTGAAAACCTTCTCGGCAAGCGAGTCGATTACTCTGCTCGTTCGGTCATCGTGGTCGGGCCTCGTTTGAAGCTGCACCAATGCGGTTTGCCAAAGAAGATCGCTCTAGAACTTTACCAACCTTTCATCATTCGACGGCTGAAGGAGCTCGGGCACGCTGACACGATTAAGTCGGCGAAGAAGATGCTTGAACGCAAGGATGAAGAGGTTTGGGATATTCTCGAACAGGTCATCACGAATCACCCCGTGCTGCTTAACCGTGCTCCCACTCTTCACCGCATGGGTATTCAAGCGTTCGAACCGGTTCTCGTCGAAGGTAACGCGATTCACTTGCATCCATTGGTTTGCAAAGGTTTCAACGCCGACTTCGATGGTGACCAAATGGCCGTCCACCTGCCGCTTTCGATCGAAGCTCAGGTAGAAGCTCACACTTTGATGATGTCGACCAATAACGTGTTCGCTCCGTCCAATGGTAAGCCGATCATGAGTCCGTCGCAGGACATCGTCATGGGTTGCTACTACTTGACCATCGCTTTGCCCGATCAAAAGGGCGAAGGAATGATCTTCAGTGGCTACGACGAAGTCGACTCGGCGTACTCGCAGGGCGTCTTGCACATTCACAGCAAGATCAAGATGCGATTGCCACGTCACCAAAAGCTCAAGACTTCGGACAACTCCGGTGTCTACGGTGACATCATCGACACCACGCCGGGTCGGATTCGGTTTAACGAAATGCTGCCAGTGGGCATGGATTTCTATAACTATCCGATGAAGAGCGGTGACTTGGCCAAGGTCATCAGTGACTGCTATCAACGCCTCGGTCGAAAAGCAACGATTCACTTGCTTGACGACATGATGCAACTTGGGTTCCGCGAATCGACTCGTTCAGGTCTTTCATTCGCGACCGATGACTTGGTGACTCCGGACACCAAGCAAGAGTTCATCAAGAACGCCGAAAAAGAGGTGATGAAGCTCAAGAAGAACTACGAACGCGGTTTGATGTCCGGCGGCGAACGTTACAACCACGTTCTCGACGAATGGACCGCAGCTCGCGAATTGATCACCGCTGACATGATGGAAGCGATGAAGAATGACATTCGCGAAGGTGGTTGGTACGTGAACCCGGTTTACTTGATGAGTCACTCTGGTGCTCGGGGTGGTATCGAGCAAATTCGCCAGTTGGCCGGTATGCGTGGTTTGATGGCCAAGCCTACGGGTGAAATCATTGAAACACCTATTAAGGCTAACTTCCGCGAAGGCCTTTCGGTGCTCGAGTATTTCTCGTCGACTCACGGGGCCCGTAAGGGTCTGGCCGACACGGCTCTTAAGACCGCTGACTCGGGTTACCTAACTCGTAAGCTTGCTGACGTCGCCCAGAACGTTGTGATCACGATGAACGATTGTGGTACCACGCAAGGGATCACCAAGGGGGTTGTCTATCGTGGTGAAAAGGTCGAAGTGTCCTTGATCGATTCGATCAATGGTCGCGTGAGCCGCCAGTCGATTGTGAATCCAGTGACAGACGAAGTGATTGTTCGCGAAAACGAAATGATCACTCCGGACATCGCTCAGAAGATCGAAGAGATGGGCTTGGAAAAGATTCAAGTTCGTACTCCGATGACCTGCGACGCGCCTCTGGGTGTATGTCGTTGCTGCTACGGAATGGACATGTCGACCGGATCCATGGTCGAAGAAGGCATGGCTGTTGGTATCATCGCTGCTCAGTCGATCGGCGAACCTGGTACTCAGTTGACGATGCGTACGTTCCACATTGGTGGTTCAGTGTCGAAGCAGTCGGTGGAATCGGACTTCAAGAGCAAGAAATCAGGTGAAGTTCGTCTGACTCGAATTCGTTCGGTTAGCAACAAGAGCGGAGAACAAGTTGTTCTGAACCGTAACGGTGAAATCGCTCTGGTTGACGATCGAGGTCGCGAAATCGAATCTTACCCCGTACCAACGGGTGCGACGCTGAAGGTCAAGGAAGGCGACCAAGTTATCGAAGGCGGACTGCTTTGCGAGTGGAACCCCTACTCGATTCCAATTCTGTCTGAAGTCACCGGTATCGTGCGATTCGAAGACATCGTCGAAGGCGAAACCGTTCGATCCGAACGTGAAAATTCGGGTAACGTCCGAATGATGGTCGTGGATCACAAGGGTGACCTTCACCCGCAGATCGTGATTCAAGACGAAACGGGTAAGAACCTCGATGTGCAGTACCTGCCTGAGCGAGCTTTGGTCATGGCTAAAGAAGGTGCCACGATCATCCCTGGTGACGTGATCGCTGAAATGCCTCGTGAAGCGGGCGGTGTTTCGGACATCACCGGTGGTTTGCCTCGAGTTACCGAAATCTTCGAAGCTCGTAAACCAAAGGATCCTGCGGTTATCGCCGAAGTCGACGGTGAAGTTGAAATCTTGGCCGAACGCAAACGCGGTAAGCGAACGATCATTGTTCGCAGTGAATCCGGAATCGAACGTGAACACTTAGTGCCGCACGGCAAGCACTTCCAGGTTCACAGCGGTGACTTCGTGAAAGCCGGGCAAGCTCTCGTCGACGGACCATTGGTCCCTCACGACATCTTGAGAGTTTCAGGTGAAGAAGCGGTTCAGCAGTACTTGTTGCACGAAATTCAACAGGTCTATCAATCGCAAAAGGTTGAAATCAACGATAAGCACTGCGAAATCATCATCGCTCGAATGCTTCGGAAGGTCAAAGTTGAATCATCAGGTGATACCAACTTGCTTCCTGGTAGCGTGATGGACCGATTCCACTTCCGCCGTGCGAACGAAGAATTGACCAAGTGTTTGAAGATCGCCAACCCTGGCGATAGCGATTTCACGGAAGGCCAGATTGTTCCGAAGGAAACGCTCGAGCAAACTAACGCCGAAATCGAAGCGATGGGCGGAACGCCGGCCAAGGGCAAGCGTCCCAAGAGTGCAACGGCTTCAACGCAGTTGTTGGGGATCACCAAGGCTGCCGTTCAATCGAACAGTTTCATCTCGGCTGCGTCGTTCCAGGAAACCACCAAGGTGCTTACCGAAGCGGCTCTGGCCGGCAAGGTCGATAAGTTGGTTGGTTTGAAAGAGAACGTCATCTTGGGTCACCTGATTCCTGCGGGTACAGGGTTCCGAATCTTCCAAGAATCGGAAGTCAATTACCGTCGCGAAGCTTTGGAAGAACTCGCAGGTCAGCCAGTGCAGTCTCTCGAAGAGAGCTTCCCATTGCTCAATGCCGATGACGAAGCAGCGATCGAGGCGTCGGCAGATGCTTCGGCGGCACCGCCAACGATTGAACCAGTGGTGCAACCGCCGTCGGTTCAGCCACCATCGGCGGCAGCGGAACCTTCCGATGATCCAGCTCCTACGCTTGATCAACTGATGGGCGGCCAGGACTGATGCAGCCGACTGCATGACTGATCATTAACGAACCGCTCGAGCCTTTGCTCGAGCGGTTTTTTTGTTGAGATAAGATCATTGTCCTGATCATTAAGTGGGAGGTTGGCCCCGTGATCTCGGCGGGCCGTTCGTGCGGTTGCACGAGCCTAGTTTTCGTTGGATGATTGATAGCCTCGAAATGACCGAATCACTCTTGCCCCAGCAACCTTCATGCTCGACTTGTACGACAAAATAGCGGAAGCATCCGCCGCGATTCGCAAAGTGTTTCCTACGACTCCCAAAGTGGGGATCATCTTGGGGACTGGCTTAGGTGGAATCGTTGACGAGATCGAGATTTCGGCCACGATTGATTACGCCGATATTCCTCACTTTCCTACATCGACGGCGACGAGTCATCGAGGACGGCTTGTCTGCGGAACACTTGATGGAGTGCCCGTCATTGTGATGGAAGGTCGTTTCCACATGTACGAGGGCTATCCGCTTAAGCAAATCACCCTTCCCGTTCGTGTCTTTAAAGAACTCGGCGCGGAATTGATGGTCGTCAGCAATGCGTGTGGTGGATTGAATCCTTACTACACCGGTGGTGACATCATGGTGATTGAAGATCAAATCAACTTGCTTGGTGATAACCCACTGATCGGCATCAATGATGACCGTCTAGGCCCTCGCTTTCCTGACATGTGCGAGCCTTATGACCAGCAATGGGTTGACCGTGTGATTGCCATCGGACGCAAGGAAGAGATCACGGTTCACAAAGGCGTGTTCGTAGCCGTCGCTGGACCCAATTTGGAAACCCGAGCTGAGTATCGGTTCCTGCGCATGATCGGTGCGGACGTAGTCGGGATGAGTACCGTTCCCGAAACGATCGTCGCAGTTCACTGCGGTCTAAAGACAGTCGGCCTGAGCGTGATCACAGACATGTGTTTGCCCGATTCTTTGAAGCCGTCAAATGTCGAAGAAATCATTCGCACTGCTAACGAAGCCGCTCCAAAATTAGTTTCACTTGTTCGCGGCATTGTCTCGGAAGCGAATTCCGTACGCGTAGCGTAGTGAGCGGTAGCAAACCGAAAGGCTGAGGGGCGTCTGTGTCGGCCAGCCGTTGCTGGTTCGACGCGTTCTTTAGCCAGCCTTTTGATTCTGATCGTCGACACGTTGGATTCGCATGGATTCGATCTTTCGCGTCGTCGCTCTGAGGATCTTGATCTGCGAAGTACCAATCGCCAGTTCAGTGCCTTCGTCCGGAATCGATCCCGTGTGGTAGAGCACGTAACCGGCAACCGTTTCGTAGTCTTCGCTCTCGGGAAGGTCCCAATCGAGCAGTTCGTTCAGGTCGTCGATCATCACGCGACCATCAACCTCGACGGTTTCTTCGTCCACGATCTTCACACCGAACTCTTCATCCTCGTCCGATTCGTCAACGATCTCGCCGACGATTTCTTCGAGTGCATCTTCGATGGTAACAACACCCGCGGTCTGGCTGAACTCGTCGAGTACGATCGCCATGTGAGAGCGGCTGTGCAGGAACTCTCGCAACAATGACTCAACGCTGCGAGTATCGGACACCGTCCATGGCTTCCGCATCACTTCGGTCAAGGGATGCGACTCTAAACCACCATTTGCCAGGAACGGCATCAAGTCTTTGACGTAAAGGATACCGACAACGTTATCGAGATTGTCCTGGAACACGGGAAAGCGAGTTCGCCCCGCCTCGACGATGGTCGCCAAGATTTGGGTCCATTCCCAGCGGATGTCGATTGCATCAACCTCACCACGATTGGTCATGATGTGGCTAACGGTGTTCTCGTGCAGCGTCACCACACCTTGAATCATTTCGCGAACGCCCGGTCCGAAGTAGCCTTCACGTGTGCCCGCAGTAACGATCGTCCGAATTTCGTCTTCGAGTTGTTCCTCTTCTTCGTCAGCATTCTCAGCGGTTCCCGTCAAACGTCGTGTCACCAAATCGACGAGCTCGCCCGGTGCTGCAAGTGGACTCATCACGATCGAAAGAGTTCGCCAGAACGGCCAGGTGTGATAAAGAACCGGAGTCGACGCAAATCGAGTCACCGCGACGGGTAACCATACGTGAACCATCATCATCATGCCGACCGCGCAGACACCCCAGCCGAGCAACCGGATGGGCGAGGGTGAAGGTTCGTCGACGAAGATCGTACCGGTACCAGCGATCAGGAAGATCACCGTCCCGATCATACGTAGGTAACCCGAGCCATCAATGGCAGCGTCTTGGTGATCAAGGACAGCGCCGAATCGGTCGCGGTTCTTCTTGAGGCGGCAATAGGCTTCGAGGGCCTTGCCGGCAAAACTGTCCAGTAGTTCGCGACCGAGTCCGCCAATGCTGCTGATTAAAAAGCCAAAGGCCGATACAACCAGCCAACCGTACAAGTGACTCACGCCGAGGGCTCCCGTGAGAGCGATTCAACGTCGGCACCGAAACGTTCGATCTCAACGATCCCTAGTTCCTTCATGATTTCCGATTCGGCGGCTCGCATGGCGGCACGCTCGATCGGGTCATGGTCATCCATGCCAATGATGTGCAACGAGCCATGAGCAACGTACAAGCACAGTTCGTTGTCGATCGACCAACCTAACTCTTGTGCTCGCACCCGAGCGGTGTCGACGCTGACGACCATTTCACCTTCGATGGTCGGCGGTTCAGCAGAATAACCAAAGCTAATCACATCGGTGGGATAGTCGTGATCGAGATGGCGAGCGTTAAGTTCTTGAATGGTGGGATCGTTCGTGATCCGCAACCCAATCTCACCGCAATGAAATCCGCCTCGCTTGACTGCTGCCGTGATGACTCGGCGGAGTTGGCCTTGATTGATCGGCGCAGATACTTGCGGATCAATCGTGATTTCGATGGCAAGTGGGGTAGCTGAGCTTGGGTCAGACTCATCCGGTAAAGGAGGGTCTTCGGGGCTGAGATCAGTCACAAGAAAAAGGGCTCACCTGTAATGCTAAATTAAGCGGATTGTTGACCGGGATACTTAACGCGAGCGTGATAGATCGCAGTCAAGGATTTGACTAAGCTTCGTCGAATTCGATCGAGTTGCAAGAACGTAAGACCACATTCATCGAATTGTCCGTCACTCATTTTCTTCTGTGCGATGGCATCGACCAAGTTTTGGATACGTGATGGCGTTGGATCCACCAGTGTCCGAGACGCACTTTCGACGGTATCGGCGAGCATCATCACCGCGGCTTCGAGCGTTTGCGGTTTAGGACCAGGATAGCGGAAATCCTTGTCGCTGACCGATTCGCCGTTGGGGTCTTCTTCACTGCGGCGAGCTGCTTCGCGGTAGAAATACTCAACCAGCGTCGTTCCATGGTGCTGAAGAATGAAGTCGATGATCGGCTCGGGCAGGTGGTGACTTCGGGCGAGGTCGGCACCATCTTTCACATGAGCGATGATGACGAGTGTGCTCATGGCCGGTTGAAGCGAATCGTGTTGGTTCACGCCCGCGGATTGGTTCTCGATGAAGTACTCCGGTTTAAACATCTTTCCGATGTCATGAAAGTACGCTCCCACTCGAACCAAGAGCCCGTTTGCGCCAATCGAATCGGCGGCTGCTTCGGCGATTGAGGCAACATTGATGGAGTGGTTGTACGTTCCGGGAGCTCGCTGAGCGAGTCTTCGCAGCAGCGGGTGGCTGGCGTCGCCCAGTTCCAACAAACTTAGATCCGTCTGAACGCCGAACCCTTTTTCCACTAACGGCAGCAGCGGTGTCATAGCAGCGGCGGAAATCAGAATGAAGCCGCCGGCACGGAACGCTTCTCGGACAAGTCCCCACACAACCATATCGAAGATAGGGCCTCGATAGACCGGTTCAATGTCCGGCCCCGGGGCACCGGCGGAAAGCGTTTGCCCGGTAACGATCCCGACGCCAATTACGGTGAATAAGGTGATAACCGCTGAAACACCGCCAACGTACAGCAAGTGAGTCCGCGTTCGAATTCGCCCCAGCAGCAAGATGCAACTGGTGCAAGCGGCCGCCATCATGACCAACTCGGCAAGATCCAAACCAAGAAACAACGTCAAGGACAAGCAAGCAGCCGCCATCAGCAGCAACGCCAATTCGCGACCATACACCACCGACATCAATATGGATGCCATCACAAGCGGGATCAACTCAGCTCGCCAACGATCTCCCGATACCCAATATCCGAGGCTGATCGCAGAGACAACGACGATCAGCAATTTGGCGAGCTTCCAACGGCTCAGCAACAGCGAACGGTCGTCGACAAAGAAGATATAGCTTGCACACAACAAATACAGAGCAGCAATCATTCCGCCGTAGGCCGCCATGCGGGAAAGCTTATCCGTCCATCGCATCTGCCCGATCAGTTCCGACCATTCCCGCTTCAGCAAGCCGATCTCGACGTTCGTCAGCGGTACTCCTGCTTCGGCCAATTGCGATTCACCATGACGATAGGCTGTCATGACCGGATCAACAGCATCGGCAGCGGCTTGCCGAGCCTTTTCGCTTTTTTCGTCGTCGTACTGCAGTGTGGGATACTCGGGCAATCGCTGCACGATCCACGAGCTGATCATCTCAGCAACCTTCTGGCCGCCCTCTTCGGGGTACCTTGTACGGAATTGTTCTCGCAGTCGCTTCACGAACTCAATGCTCGCTTGAGCAATACGAACGTCACTGGTCTCGACGGGAAGCGATTCATCAGGCGTGTGCGCTTCGTACACACGGATCATGTCCTGACGACCTTGTTCTTGCTGATGCTGCAGCGCTTGTAGCAAACCCTTGCGTTCGTTCTCTTCCATTGCCACGCGAAGTGCGTCTTGCAATTTCTTGAGCTCGGGATCTTCGGCGAGGACGGACTTCAGAACAGAAAACCGTTTGGCAGGGGAATCCGCGTCGTCTGCTTCGTCACCCTCGTAGAACTGCGCAAACGCAAGGCGTTCTTCCTCGGTCATCTGGTCAAACGAAGGTGCGCCGAGGACCTTGAAAAGTTGATCCTTTAATGCAGCTTTGATTTGTTTGATTGGCTCGCTGCGGTTGCGATAGAAAGCCAACACCTCACGGCGTTTTGTATTCTGCAGCGCTTTGGTTTCCTCGAGATTGGGAACGTCGAAGGTAACTCGGCTGACCAGATCACGCGCCGGGATAGCGCCTAGTCGATACGCGAACTGGGGTGCCCATGTTTGACAAAGCACCAGCAATGCGATGGCTGCAGTAACAGCAATGCCAATGCGGCTAAGCACGTCCGCTTTATCGGCGTCCTGCCACCACTGGACCAGTCGCGGTTTTTGAATGCCGAGCGAGTCAATTCGCTCTTGCTTATTTCGAGGTTTGGTTGTGCCACTCATCACAATGAGCCCGCGGTCGTCAGGTGAGCATGGCCACTAGCCAGCGTACGTGACGCGATCACAGCGTGCCTTAGTGGTCCTCGTCGCGAGATTGCTTGGAAGGGGAAACGAAATCTTCACTATGGGAACGAAACGCCGGGGACCGGCTTTCTCGAGAATCTTCGCCATCGTAGGCCGCAACAATCAGTTGCACCAACTTGTGACGCACGATGTCCGAGGCGTGTAGCCGGACCATGCCGATCGAATCGATTTTATTCAAGCGGTTGACCGCATCATGCAGGCCGCTGGTGACGCCACGTGGCAAGTCTAACTGAGTCGCATCGCCGCTGACGACCATCTTGCTGCGTTCGCCCATTCGAGTCAAAAACATCTTCATTTGCGCGACGGTGGTATTTTGAGCTTCATCCAAAATGATGAACGCGTCATTAAGCGTTCGACCTCGCATGTAGGCCAACGGAATGACCTCAATGACATCCTGTTCCATGAACCCACGAGCCTGGTCGTAGTCGACCATTTCGGCAAGGGCGTCCATCAATGGCCGCAGGTAAGGATTAAGTTTCGCACGCAGGTCACCCGGTAAGAAGCCCAGACTTTCGCCTGCTTCCACAGCCGGTCGAACGAGAACGATCTTTCGAACATCACCCGCCCGCAACGCTTCCACAGCCATCGCGACGGCAAGGTAAGTCTTGCCCGTACCGGCGGGACCAAGTGCGAAAGTCAGGTCATAGGCGCGAATGGCGTCGACGTATTTTGCTTGACCAGGCGTTCGCGGTTTGATGCGCCGACCTGCATGCTGAATGTTGATTTCTTCGGCCTTGCCATTGCTAACCGTCACTGACGCCACTTTGGACTCAGCAGCAATGCCGCCTTCTTCGGAAGCGGCTTGTTCAACATCACCAGCGCTAAGTTCGCCCTGCTTACGCGAGAGATGACGAAGCTTCTCTAGCGTTCGCGTTGCCCGCTGGACAGGTTCGTCGTCACCCGAGATCCGGATATGGCCGTCACGCTGAGTGATACGAACGTCAAATAGCCGCCGTAGTTTTCGCAGGTGTTGATCGCGTGGCCCAAAGAGCGCCAATATTTCGCTGGGATCGTTGATCGAAAGCGTGGTTTCGGTCATGTATGTTCCGTGGGAGTCGGTGGTTCCAGTGGTCGAATTGTACTGATTTATTCACGGTAGTGCTAAAGCAACCTGCACCGCAAAGTTGCAAATTGCAGCACCTGCCACCCTGGCAGCAAAAACGAAAAGGGCACTTTCTGGACCATTCCAAGGCATTCCCCGCAGCATAATTTGCCGATGGCAAAGGCAAACTATCCAGTTAGCCCAGTCCCACCCCCGCCGCGAAGCACAAATAGGCAGGTAAAACCGCTGCAATAAGAGAATCCGTCACGTCCCAAACGCCGCCCAGACCGGGCAACCAGGTACCGCTATCTTTTGCGCCGCTGTCACGTTTGATCATGGATTCTGCTAAATCACCGACCAAACCAGCAATCGCTAGCAACGGTCCCAACAAGAGAGCCCCCAACCAAGGTTGGTTCACGCCGGGGATCGATGTTTCCAAAACAGGGCCTGCTGCGGAATTCGCGATGGCTGGAAAAAGCCAAAGCAAACAACCGAATGCGACGACCGTAGCGGTAATGATGCCGCCGATGAGGCCCTCCCAGGTTTTACCAGGACTCAAGTTGGGAATTAGCTTTCGCTTCCCAAAGGACTTGCCTGCAAAGTAGGCTCCCGCGTCGGCCGACTTCGTGACCGCGATCATGGTTAGCAACGCCGCCAAACCCCAGTTCCCATCACCAAGCGAACGCAACGAAACCATCAAGGCAAACGGCAATCCGACGTAACCGACCACGAAGGACGACAACAATACCCGCTGCAACGCACCTCGACCGGCCGCTTCGTAGCATCGCATCTCTGCCATCAGCCCCAAGAAGATTGCCATGATCCCCGCAACCACAATCCAACCTAATTCACCGACCGGACAGTTCTGAGGATACGCAGCGTCGAAAAGCGGCCACAGCAAGGGAACGGTAGCGGAGAGCGTCACTAGGCACGTAAGAAACAGTACTCGGGTGCGAGGTGGTGTTGAGGGATAAGCCGAATCGTTGGCACCCGCACTGTTGCGAATCATTGAAACGATGTCCCATGCGCTGCCTAAGGAAAAGAACAACAGCAACGGAAGCAACCAAAGACCTTCAGCACCCACGATCGAATAGTTTCCATCGAGATACAACAGCGCAGCGACGAGGCTGATCAAGACGGCAGAAGTTCGAAGTCGGTCACGCAGCAAAACAAGCGTCCTTAGAAATGTCGGGGGCAAAAAGGCAGGTAGGAAGTCGGTGAAGCCGGAAATTAGCTTCTTGGATCAAGCACGAATCGTGCACTCATCAGCCACGGAAAAACGCTGTCAGGAAACACTAGGATCCGGCGAATCACTCGAACAGGTCTTCGACCATGTCGTCATCTTCACTGAGTTCGTCTTCACTGAGTTCACCTTCCTCGCCCGTAGTTTCGCCAGGAGGAAGCGGGCCGAAGCGGAAGTGCACCACCTCGTCCGTACCGATGTTCGCGATCATCCGGTTCAACGCACCTTGGACTACGATTCTTGTTTCTAACGCGTTGTTGCCCACATGAATCGGTTTCTCAAAACGACTCACCGCATCCTTGCCATCTTGGACATCAATTGCGAGCAGGTCTAACCACTTCTTGCGGACTCTTGTTGAAATGGACGAAGAAACCGGACTGCGCGTCAGCAACATCAAGGGAGTGTCAGCGGGTTGCGTCAGCGTGCATCCCCAAGGTTCGTCAAATTCGCGAGTCCAACGCACGCTGCCGTCTTGAAGATCGACCGCGATCGCCGCATGCATCGTTTGATGTTGAGCACCGCCATTAGTAACCGTTTCCGTCTTTCCAGGTGTCGGCGTGCGGTCAAATTTACGACGAGGCAACAACAACAACTGGCCGTCTAATCGCAGCGTCTTTATCCCCTGCAAGTCTTCAATGACTGGAGTCTCGGGACGCGATATCTCTTTGCCGGTGACTAAGTCCCAAATCAACGCTTGGCCGTCACTTTGCATCCAACCAAGGTAGCGACCATCGCTGACATCGCCATAAGCCGAGGGAGCGACGGTGCTGCGACGATTCACGCTCAGTGATTCTTGTTCGAGAACGACGGCATCGTTAAACGGATCGACCAAGCGGATGTTGTGTGTCTTGCGACTTGGATCGGTTGCGGAGTACGCCAACACGTATGGTCCGGCCGATTCCCATATGAAGCCTTGTGTCCAGGGTTTCTTTTCTATCAAACGGCCATCGCGAAGATCGAAGATGGCAATTTCCCTAGAAGACTCGGATACGACCGCGATTTGGTTCCCTTTGCAAACGACATTGCCACCCTTGGGTGCCGTCGAATTACGCCAGATTGTCTCGCTGGTCATCAAGTCAATCACATACAGATCGCCGCCCTGCAAAACAGCAATTCGATCCCCAAGAATTGGCCCCACGGTAAACTCCGAGATAACCTTCGAAGGGGTCGATGCGTTGATGTTGTAGCGAACCACTTCATCCCCGAACGGCGTTGTGCTTCGCCGCGACTGGGCAAGTGGACTTCCGTCGCCGGTCAGGCCCTTAGTCCACATGATCCCTTCGCCATCGTTCTTTTCAACATGAGCCAAATCGATGCACATCAATTGGCTGGCCATCGTGATCATCATCAAGCCACCACTGATGTTTGCCTCTTTGTAATCGCTGTCATTTTGCATGGCCCCGTTGATGGCAAGCGGATGCGATCCTCCGCTTGAATCACGAATGGCTAGTTGGGCATTCGGTTCGGTGACCAAACGCCATCCGTCAAAGGTCAGGCCGGATAAGGTAGCGGTCTTATGGGTAGACGTAGACATGAACCGAGCCGCGGCGGGCGATCGAGTGCTCGGCCATTTCAGCGTTACCGGCGCCGGCCACTCGTATTCGCCGTTCACTGCATTGGTCAGTTTTGTGATTTCATCCAAACGCTCTATTTGGTTTGGCTCAAGACCTTCAATCTGACTGAGTTGTTCCAGAATCGCAGCAGCATCTTGGTACATCATCGCGTCTGCATAGTTGCTGCACAGTTCGACAAGTTCGTCAGGCGTGAAACTTTCCGCGTCAAGAATTGGTGACACTCGCGAGCCAATCAATAGTCTTTCGATGGCTAAGTATTCTTCGTTCTCACGATGGCGTCGAATCAATTCGCGTTTAACCGGTCCGATGCCATGCCAACCTTCAAATTGGTGTGATAGCTGTCGGAGCTGCGAAACCGAACTGTCCAGCTTCGCCGAGCAAGCGGCGTCGATACGATCTCGAATTCGCTGTTTCTGCTGTCTGTCCGCCAATTCATGCACTTCACTCATTCGAGCGGCTACCCAGGCGTCGAGAGAGCAAAAACGAGTCGGGTCACTGATAACATCTTGTGCGATGGTGTGAGAGGATTTTTCGTCAAGCAGCAAGAAAGACAATTCGATCAGACGCTCTGACGCAACTTCCGGGTCCCCTTGCTTCATCGCTGCTTGAGCTCGAAGCGACAATAGTTCAATCGCCTGGGCCGGTTGGTCAATTAGCTGAGTCAGCTCATCCACAAACTTCTCGCCTTCCGACGGGTCGTCACGCAGTACGCCCAGCATTGCAGAGACGCTTAGCATCAATACTTCATCGTTAGCCGGTTGCATCACCCTGGCTCGTTGCAAGTAATCCATGGCTTCAATTCGCTGGCCGCGTTGGATCAAGAGTTCCGACTTTCGAACAAGCGCCTCAAAGTTATCGGGGTCTTCACTTAACATTCGATTAACGACTGGCTCGAGCGATGCTTCGCCAAACGCAACCGATAGGCTGTCGGGGCCTTGAACAATCACTTCGCCGTCAACCGCGATCATGTTACCGAGCGGGTACTTTGTGCTTCGACGTTGCAGGACGCTACCATCAGCCAAGGACAAACGGATCAACTGATTCGTCGTCGTAGGAAGTAAGTAGTCATCGTTGCCAAACAAACCTCGCCCGTTGATCTGTTGCCCTGCCGATAGCATGTCTCGTTCACTCGTCCATGCGGGAGCGCCTGAGTCCAAGTCGTATGCACGAACTCGATCGGCGCCGACGACATAGAACTTGTTGTCGCGGATGCCAGCCAAGTACCGCATGTTGATGCGATCTTTCGGTGGGAACTTTAAGCTGCCATCCATCAAATCAAACGCGAACAGGTGCTCTGATTCCGGCGGAGTAACCAACACCGTTGTGTCTTTCGTGACGGCAACTCCATTGTCCCAACGCTGCATCAACGAAGCCGAACTGAACCCGCGTCCTCGCGTGTGCACCCGTGTGGCCTCGGAACTGCGTTCAAAGGAGGCACCCCAACGCAGCATGCGGTCAGCTAGATCGATCGCCACAACAGTACCCGCGCCGGTCGGACAGATCAAAACACCCGAGTGATAGGTTGGCATAGCGCCGCTGACACGGCGAATCGGATCCAGGTCGATGCCGCCCGATTCGACCGCCACCAAATGTTGTCGCCACACCTCGCTACCTGTGGTTGGTTCAAGACAACATAGGTTGATGTCGCCCGCAATCTCGACCAAAACGTACAATAAGCCTTCCAGTGGCAACGGCGGTCCCAAAAAGAACGCGTCAGCATAGGGCGAGGCTTGATCCCCTTGTTGCCCGAGTCGCCACAGAAGCTTTCCTTCGGTTGCCATTTCTAAGGCGACCAATGTATTGGTGCGAGTATCGGCAGGACGCGTGCCACGCATGTTCATTAAGGGACTCAGCGACATCGGGCTGACTTCCGCGAGGTCAGTCAACATAAAGGCGCGCTCTCCGTCACTGGTGACTTGACCGTATGGTACGTCGTTCCAAATGCGTTGTCGCAGTTCCTCAGCGCGATTGTCCTCGCCAGCTAATTGATCCAAAGATGTTTCGTCGTCGTCGAGCGTTTCGAAACTAGCTTGCCAGGGATAAGTCCAAACTCGTTTGCCAGTGCGATAGTCCACACCGACCAAACGTTCCGTCGTTTTCATCAACAATTGATTGCCGACCTTCAATGGTGTCCAACTCGGCGGTGGTAGCTTGCTCGTTGAAGCAAGTTCATCCGAAAGTGCGTTGACCATCTGGTCTTGAAGCGGCGTAGCGGTGGTTGGCAAACGCCAACGCAAATTCGTGAGAGGCATTTGGCCAGCATCTGTGCCGTTGCGATCCGGCGATCCGCCAAACATCGCATGGTCGCCCGGGATGGAAGGATCGTAGTCGATCGCAATAGAACAGTGTTCATTGAGCCAATTGGTGAACTGATCGTCTGACTCTATCGTGATCGTCAGATCTTCCTTGCCAGGAATCGAAATCGATTGACCGACTACCGGCCCGGTCGATGGCAGCGGGCGACCCGAGCGTAAGCAGGCAATCGCATGCAACGTAAACGCGTGATTGCCGAGGTGCCTGATCGCACGCGGTTGCGTAGCGACTTCATCCAGCAATAACGAGGCAGCCAAGGGCCGCCCCAAATAAAACTCACGTTGGGCTAACAACCAGGATGCTTCATATCCTGGGTGGGTATGAAAGTACCGTCGTCGCACCTCTGATACTTTTTGCCAGTCTCGTTGAGCAGCCGCTTCGGTGAGCATCTTACGAGCGATCGCGCCATATCGCAGTTCGTAAATTTCCATCGCATCAACGGAAAGTTCACCGATCATCTTTCTTGCTTGACGCAGCAAACTGTTCGACACAGCCGTCCCATCGGTAATCTCGTCAATCGCGAGAAAGAAATCCTGGCCAGCCAGATCACCGTCATCGTTGTTCGTATTTGCACGAGCAAGTAGGTCGCCAAGCTGAACAACGCCATCACCCCAACGTCCCTGATCAAGCGAGTCTTTAGCGTCGCTTAGCTTCTGTTCAATTCCGCGAGGTGCTTCGATGAACCGGCCCGATTGAGTGCCCATCAATGGACTGAATGGCCCCTGAGCACCACACCTCATCGTGAAAGGCACTGTCACTAAGGAAACAGTGATAGCCAGGAAGATCGTTCGGATTGCAATCACGTTCTAAGACCGATGATGAAGTGTAAGAAGCCTAGCGAGCTGATACTGCATTGTACGCTTTCTTAGGCAATTTGGGCCGGGGCTTTGCCGACGCCTTTACTCATTAGTCTCGATCATTGCCAGCAAGTTTGCGAACACCGTTTCCGCCGATTGCATCGCATCAATTGGGCGGATGAGTCCTCGGTCGGCGTAGTAATCAATCACCGGCCGTGTTCGGGCCTGGTACACGCTCAAGCGATTGGCGATCGTTTCAGGCGTGTCATCAACTCGGCCTTCGAGTTCCGATCGCCGTATCATCCGGCGGATCAGTTCATCGTCACTGGCAACCAACTGGAAAACATGGTCAAGCTGGCCATTCCGCTGATCTAAATGGGTGTCAAACAGTTCAGCCTGCACAACGGTTCGTGGAAAACCATCGAGCAAGTATCCTGATCTGCAGTCCGATTCACTGATTCGACACGAAACCATACTCATGACGAATTGATCGGGTGCAAGATTGCCGCCGTCGATGAAACCCGCGACCATCGGGCCGTCATGGGTATTGTCTCGTTTCCACCTCAGCATCTCGCCGGTCGATAGGTGCGGGACACCTAGATGTTTTGACAATCGACGACACTGGGTGCCTTTGCCTGAACCTGGTGGCCCGATGAAAACGATACGCATCGCTGGCTTCCAACTGATGGCTAGTGATCACACCGCAGTCTTGGCCTGCCACGGCCAAACTGCCATGCCGGGAAACCAAACTACGTTTACTCGAAAAAGCGAAGTCCGAACATAAACGTAGTCAATCACGGGGCGACTTCGGCATCGCGACTTTGGCAGCCATATGCCATGCCGAAAAGCTGAACACTATTCGCGAGGACAGGCCTCCGACGGCGCTCAAACGAGGTGTTAAACCACCGGTGAAACGCCGCCACCGGCACCTTCAAGCAGACCGCGGTAGTTTCGCATTACCAAGTGCGAGTCGATCTTTTGGACCAAGTCGAACGCTACGCTAACCGCAATCAACAATCCCGTACCACCGTAGAACCCAGCGATCGAGTAAGGAACCCCAAGGGAACCGTAAACGATAGTGGGGACAATCGCGACGATCGAAAGGAACGCCGCACCGACGTAGGTGATTCGGACCATCACTTTTTCGAGGTAATCAGTCGTTCGTTTACCTGGTCGGTGTCCCGGGATGAATGTTCCGCTGTCGCGAAGGTTGTCGGACATCTCCTTGGGATTGAACGTGATCGCCGTCCAGAAGTAGCAAAAGAAGAAAATCAGAACGACGTAAAGCATGTTGAATACAAACGAACCCTGGTCGTTGAGCGTCAGCCCGGCAAAGTTAAATGGTTTGAACAACACACTTTCGCTGCCGACAAAGCTGGCCAATCCACCAAACATCAATCCAGGGATGATCAACAAGCTGCTAGCGAAGATGATTGGCATCACGCCCGCTTGATTAATTCGCAAAGGCAAGTGTTGACGCGTACCACCGTAAACACGGCGCCCGCGGGTGAACTTGGCCGATTGAGTTGGGATTTTTCGTTGACCGAGCGTGATGAACACCACGCCAAATACCACGCCGACGAAAAGGACAATCAGCAAGACCAGGGTCTCGATGCCAATTTGACCTCGGCTAAGACCGGTCAGTTCGGTTTTCATATTACGGATCAACTCGTACATCGCCTTTGGCATCTGCGCGAGGATACCGGCCATGATCAAAAGACTGATCCCATTGCCAATTCCGTGTTCGTCAATTTGTTCGCCGAGCCACATTAGGAAGACCGTTCCGCAGGTCATGACCAAGACAGCAACCATCTGCCAGCCCCAGAACAGTGTTCCATCAGCCGAGGTAAAGTTAGGGTTGATGTTCCCGTTTCCACCCGGGCCGCCCGACATCAACATGAACTTCAAGTACATGTAGCTTTGCACCACGCAGATCAGCACGGTCAGATATCGCGTGTATTCATTGAGCTTCTTACGTCCAGCTTCGCCTTCTTTTTTTAGTTCTTCGAGCGGTTTGTAGACGCTTCCGAGGAGCTGGAAGATAATCGACGCTGAAATATACGGCATGATTCCCAGGCCGAAGATGGTCGCTTGACGAAGATCGCTTGCAGCAAACACAGTGATCTTTTCAAAGAACTCCGATGCCGTTCCGCCCGCGTCCGACAAGTTTGTCGCGATCATGGGAAGAGGGATATGAAATCCAATGCGATAGATGGCAAGCAGACCAATGGTCAGCATGATCTTTTTGCGAAGTTCGGGGATCGAAAAAATGATTCGCAGCTTTTCGAACATGCGGATAATCCGTCAAGAAAGTCTCGCGGAACGTGCGAGAGCGGGGAATGTTGGAGGTGTTTCGCGGAAGTGTAGCGACTTGCCGGGAAACGATCGAGAGGGATGTGAGCTCGGGATCGCTTTGCCGAACAACGCTCCCAATTCATGCGGAAAGCCGTATGTCGCAAAGCTCCATACGGCCTACGTTGATCGGCAAGTCTTAGGTTGTAATCGAGTGCCCGAAGGCGACTCGTGGCCTACGACTTTTTGAGTGCTTCGACGCGCTCGTCAGGTGTTCGCTTGGAAACGATCTTATTGATCGAACCACCAGCCGCGGTGATCTTTTCTTCAGCCGACTTGCTAAAGCGGTGAACGGATACCTTCAGCTTCTTGGTGATTTCGCCTTCACCGAGAACTTTGACTTCGTCAAAGGTTCCTTTGGCGATGTTCTTCTTCGACAACGCTTCGATGGTGACTTCATCACCGTCGTTGAAGCAATCGTTCAGACGGCCAACGTTGATGGCGAACACTTCCGTAGCCCAGCGGTTATTGAAACCACGCTTGGGAATACGGCGGAACATAGGCATCGTGCCGCCCTGGAAGTTTGGCTTTCGGCTGTAACCGCTGCGGCTCTTGTGACCGTTGTGACCACGACCTGAAGTTTTACCATGACCACTACCGGAGCCACGACCGATGCGTTTGCGAGGGCGGTTCTTCTGAATACCGCGATGGACGTCGTTAAGTTGCATGATTCGGTGCTAAGGGCTGACGACGCGGGGCAAATGAACTACCGAGCGTCTGATTTCTTGACTGTTGTTGGTTGTTCGCTTGAGAAGCCTCAATCTTGAGGCTTAGCAAGTGAGTTTTATTCCAGGCGAACTGCCTGGCGAATGTTTTAGTGATGTTTGACCGCAAGATCCGCTGGGTCCAATCCTCGAAGTGCCGCAACTTGCTCGACGGTGCGAAGCTTCGACAATGCGTCGACGGTTGCTTTGACCAGGGTGACCGGGTTATTGGTTCCGAAAGACTTGGTCAAAATGTCGTGAATACCCGTTGCTTCGCAAACGGCACGAACGGCTTGACCAGCGATGATACCAGTACCAGCACCGGCGGGAAGCAGGATAACCTTCGCGGCACCGTAGTGACCGATCACTTGGTGAGGAATCGAGCCATCGACAAGTGGCACATCGATCATCATCAAGCTGGCTTGCTTTTGAGCCTTCTGAACGCTTGGTGGAACTTCGTTGGCTTTACCGTAACCCCAGCCGACTTTGCCGTTGGCATCGCCCACAACGACCATGGCTGCGAAACTGAAACGTCGACCACCTTTAACTACGGCAGCACAACGCTTGATCTTTACGACGCGATCAATCAGGCCTTCGGCCAGTTGAGGTTGGTCGTCTTGTTTGCGGGGCTTTCGACCACCACTACCGCGATTTTGTTGTGCGTTACTAATGACTTTGTCCTCGTAGAGAGGGATTAAATGTTGTTGGGTGTGTTAGAGATTCAAACCGGCTTCACGAGCGGCGTCGGCAAATGCCTTGACGCGGCCATGATAGCGATTGTGACCACGATCGAGCTTCACTTGCGTGATGCCGGCCGCCGTAGCCTTTTCTGCGAGCAGCTTACCAATTTCTGCCGCCGCATCACAGTTGCCACCGTTCTTGACCTTCGGGCTAACGCCCTTGTCGCGAGTGCTGGCACTGACAAGCGTCTTACCAGCCAAATCGTCTACGAGTTGGCAACTGAAGTGCTTAAGCGATCGGTGAATGCACAAACGCGGATGATCAGCCGAGCCACGAAGCTTGTTGCGAACGTGGTTACGACGTCGGAGTCGACGCTTGTTGAGGATTTTGTTCTTGTCCATCGTATTTCCGATCGGTTGTGGATCGGCTTCAAGGTGTATTGGACGGTTGGGTAATAAATAGGGGTGAGGTCAGAGTCGCGACTACTTAGCTGCCGACTTACCTGGCTTAATCTTGACTTGTTCGCCTTGGTAGCGAACGCCCTTGCCCTTGTAAGGTTCAGGCTTGCGTAGGGCTCGGACTTCAGCGGCAAACTGGCCAACACGCTGCTTGTCACAACCGGTGACAACCACGTGAGTTTGGTCAGGGCACGTTACTTGAAGGTCCGCTGGGATTTTCTTGTGCAGTTCGTTGGCAAAGCCGACTCGCAATTGAAGCGTGTCGCCGGAGATTGCCGCAAGGTAACCGACACCGATGATTTCGAGCTTCTTTTCGTAGCCCTTGGTGACGCCCTCGATCATGTTGGCGATCACGGCGCGGGTTAGCCCGTGAAAGGCTCGAGACTCTCGCTCGTCGCTATCGCGTGTCACAACCGCCTCGGTGCCGTCATCATTGATGGTGACACTGACTTCTGGACGGTGGGTGAACGTCAACTTGCCCTTGGGGCCTTCGGCGTTGATCGTATTGCCATCGAGCGACAGCTTGGCGCCTCCCGAAATGGCAACCGGTTTTTTTCCGATACGGCTCATGATAAATGCTTCTAAGAACGGTTAAGTGGTTTGTAGGTGGGGGTGGCTGGCGAGTGTCGGTTCAAATGACTTCGCCAGCTCATGACTAAGCGACTTCGCAGAGAACTTCGCCGCCAATGTTGTCGCGGCGTGCTTCGCGATCGCTGAGCACACCCTTGCTGGTGCTAATGATTCGGATACCAAGTCCGCCAAGAATCGGCTTCAGACCCTTGCTGTGCGAGTACAATCGCCGACCAGGCTTGCTGACTCGCTTGATCGTTTGGATCACGCGTTCGCCATTGGGGCCGTACTTGAGTTCCAATCGCAGCGTTGCGGATGGGTTCTCTTCGTCGACTTCTTTCCAATCCCAAATGAAACCTTCTCGTTTGAGAACATCAGCGATGCCACGCTTGAAGCGGCTCGTAGGAATGTCGACAAACGGTTTCTCTACGCTCACCGCGTTGCGGATGCGAGTGAGCATGTCGGCGATAGGATCAGTCATCATGGTGGTGGGTGCTCCCTGTGCTTTCCGTTTTCAGGAAAGACTTATGGGCAAATTCAGGTTTGTGTGTGGGTTACCAGCTCGCCTTACGAACGCCAGGAATCTTCCCAGCGTTGGCGTTTTCACGGAAGCAAATACGGCACAAGCCGAACTTGCGATAAACGCTACGGGGACGTCCGCAGAAGTTACAGCGATTCTCTTTACGGGAGCTGAACTTCGGGGGACGCTTTGCCTTGGCGACTTTGGATTTGCTAGCCACAGTGAACTCTAAATTAGGGCTTAAATGTAATGGGGTCGAGGTTTCGTTATCGAGTCGCTAATTAAGCGGCTTCGGTTTTCTTGTTGGCATCTTTGAACGGCATGCCGAAGAGCAACAGCAATTCGCGTGCTTCCTCGTTCGTCTTGGCACTGGTCACGAACGTGATGTTCATGCCCTGTGGCCGCGTGAACTTGTCAGGGTTCAGTTCGGGGAAAACCAATTGCTCGGTCAAACCCAATGTGTAGTTCCCACGACCATCAAAGGCCTTGGGGCTGATTCCTCGAAAGTCACGAACCCGTGGCAAAACGATGGAGATCAAACGATCCATGAATTCGTACATGCGTTGGCGACGCATCGTTACCATGCAACCGATCGGCATTCCCTCGCGGAGACGGAAGTTCGCGATCGACTGACGGGCAAGCGTGATCACTGGCTTTTGGCCAGCCATTTGAGTCATGGCATCGAATGCCAAGTCAAGGATCTTCTTGTCGCCAATGGCCTGTCCGACACCCATGTTCAACGCAATCTTTTCGACTCGAGGAACTTGATGAGGATTGGTGTAGCCGAACTTCTCCACCATCGCTTGGCGAATGGTGTCCTCGTATCGGACTTGCATGCGGGGTTTATCGGACATGGGATTCAGTTTTTAGCGTTTGGCTGTAGCTGGTGTTTGATTGGGGGTACCGAGGAGACTCTGGGAGGCTTCGCGGTATAGCTTCTTCTGGCGACTGTTTACTTGGCTGCGTGTTGGGCACGAGCTGGGGCAATCTTGTCGATCGTTTTGCCGCTCTTCTTTGCGAAACGTTCTTTACTTCCGTCGGCAAGGAACCGAACACCGATCTTGGTCGGTTCGCCAGTGCTTGGGTCAAGCAACATCACGTTGGAAGCACTGATGGGCATCTCTTTGTTAAGACGTCCACCTTGCGGGTTCTTTTGACTGCGTCGGACGTGCTTCCATACTCGGCCAGCACCTTCGACGATGACCTTGTTGGCCTTACGGTCGACCACGATGATCTTACCTTTGTGGCCCTTGTCGGCCCCGGTAATCACAGTGACTTCATCATTAACGCGAAATTTCATGGTTCTTCTAAACGGTTAGCGGTTCGCTACTTGTCTTGTTGGTTCAGTGGTCGGCGGAGAGCTTATACCACTTCGTTGGCCAGCGATACGATCTTCATGAAGCTTCGCTCGCGAAGTTCGCGGGCTACTGCACCGAAGATACGAGTGCCACGAGGGCCTTTGTCTTTGTCAATCAAAACCACGGCATTGGAATCAAACTTGATGTAGCTGCCGTCGCTTCGTCGGACCGGTTGCTTGGTGCGAACGATCACAGCACGAACGATTGCCTTTTTCTTGACTTCGCTGCCGGGAATCACACTCTTCACACTACAAACAATGACGTCACCGAGACCGGCGGTTCGCTTGCGGCTACCACCGAGCACTTTGATGCACATCACTTGGCGAGCGCCAGTGTTATCCGCAACGTCGAGTCGGGTTTCTTGTTGGATCATGGTTCGTAAAGGTCGTCAAATGGTTGTTTGGTTGGGCCGATCAAAATGGTGATGATCGGGGCGCGATCTTGCTGGTTATGCAATACTTTCGCGTTACGCCTTGGTGGCATCGTCGCCCGCGTGGGACGCTTCGATCGCTTCGGATTCAGCTTCCTTGCGAGCGGCACGTAGGGCAGCAACATCAACTTCGGTGCTCTTCTCGACCACGCGAACTAGCGTCCATCGCTTGAGCTTCGAAAGCGGACGTGATTCCATGATCTCGACGCGGTCACCGGTCCCCGATTCGTCGTTCTCATCGTGTGCGTAACACACGGTGCGGGTGCGAATGTATTTCTTGTATTTGGGGTGCTTCACCAAACGTGCGATCTCTACACGACGAGTCTTGCTCATCTTGTCGCTGGTGACGATTCCGGAAACGATGCGTTTCGGCATGGAAGGGGTCCGAGTTTCTTGCTACTAACTAGGTGTGAAAGTTCGTGTGGCTACTTTTGCCACTTGCCTCACGTGGCTACTAAGCCAGTGCTGCTTTTTGTCGTTCAGTTTGGATCGTTTTGATCCGTGCGATCAATTGCTTGTTCTTTCGCAATTCGCTTGGCGTGTTCAAACGCTCCGATTGCGATTGAAAACGAAGTCGGAACAGGGTCGTCGCCGCTTCTTTAGCGGTCGCGTCGAGCTGTTCGTCGCTCATTTCACGCAGTTCAGTCAGGTTGTTCATGGGAAATAGGTTACAGGTGTCAGGTTACAGGCATCAGGGAATCATTAGGCATCAGCCAGGCAACAAACCGTTGCCTGATTGCTGAATCCTGTTCGCTATTAAGCAGGTCGTCGTTCCACGAAACGTACCTTCACCGGCAGCTTGCTTGCCAATCGGGCAAAACAAACCTTGGCTTGTTGTTCGGTCACACCGCCAAGCTCATAAAGGATCGTGCCAGGCTTTACGGTCGCGGCCCAGAAGTCAGGCTCACCCTTACCCTTACCCATTCGAGTTTCCAGCGGAGTGCTGGTCACTGATTTATTGGGGAAGATTCGAATGTATAGCTTGCCTTCGCCTCGAACGTATTGCTGAGCCGCGATACGACCGGCTTCGATGGTGGTGGCTTTGATCCAACCAGCATCCAGAGACTGGATGCCATAATCACCGAAGACGACCTTGTTACCGCGAGTCGCACTACCTTTTATGCGCCCTCTTTGGCTTTTTCGATGCTTGACCCGCTTGGGCATCAGCGCCATCGTTATCGTCTCCGTAAGTACCTTGGTTAATCCACACTTGAATCCCGATGTGCCCCTGTGGCGTCATCGCTTCGGTGAATCCGTAATCAATCTTGGCTTGTAATGTGCTCAAAGGAATCGAGCCAGCACTTTGCTTTTCGCGGCGTGCCATTTCAGCACCCCCGAGTCGGCCAGCCATCTGGATCTTGATACCCTTCGCACCCGCGTCCATGGTCGTGTCAATCGTTCGCTTCATTGTGCGACGGAAACTCGACCGTTTGGACAGTTGTTGTGCAATTTCAAGGGCGACCAATTGAGCTTGCAACTCAGGTCGTCCCACTTCTTCGATTTTGAGGTTAATTCGGCGTCCGATCAGGTTCTGCAGTTCTGCCTGCAGGATCTCGATCTCTTGGCCTTTCTTACCGATGATCAAGCCTGGACGAGCAACGTACAGCATCACGCGAACTTCATCGCGAGTGCGTTCGATCTCGATCCGGTCGATACCAGCGCTCTTGTATTGTGTCTTTTTGGGGTGGTTGGTGATGAAGTTCCGCAACTTGCGGTCTTCCAGCAACAGACCAGCGAAATCCTGCTTCGACGCGTACCATCGACTCGCCCACCCGCGGGTGACGCCGACTCGGAAAGCGATTGGATTGACTTTTTGACCCATGAGGAAATCTATTGAGTTCTGAGTGCTTGTTGTTTGTTTGGTGACAGCTCACTTGCCTGAGGCAAGCTGGCTGTTGGACTTGTGTCTTGTCAGCTTATATTTCGTCGATGGGAGTCAACCCAACGGTGATATGGCTGCTTCGCTTTTTGATGGCGAATGCGGTTCCCCGTGCACGAGGTCGAATTCGCTTGAACATCGGTCCGCCATCAATGCGAACGTCTGTCAAAACCAACTCTTCGACGCGGTGAGGACGTCCGTTGTTTTGGTCAGGGTCGGTTGCGTTACCGATCGCACTCTTGATGACCTTTTCCAACATGCGGGCACCGCGTTGAGGTTGGAACTTCAAGGTGTCGAGTGCTTCGTCGGCGTACATGCCACGGACCAGGTCCGCGACCAGTCGAACCTTTTGGGCGCTCATGCGAGCGTTACGATGAATTGCTTTGAATGTAGCCATGTTTACTTCTTGCCACCCTTTCCGCTGTGTCCCTTGAAGGTTCGCGTTGGAGCGAATTCGCCGAGCTTGTGTCCGACCATATCTTCGGTAACGAGCACCTTCACGTGCTTACGTCCATCGTGGACCATGAAGGTCTTGTTGATGAATTCGGGCACAATCGTACAGGCGCGAGCCCAAGTCTTAATCGGCTCGGCACCACCGTTTTCGATCTGACGTTGAACCTTGAAGAACAACTTCGGATCGACGAAGGGGCCTTTTTTGCTACTGCGAGACATAGGAAGGTGACAGGTATCGTGTGAAATTGATGTTTTGAAAAATCAAAGCTCGGGAACCGATCAAGAAGTGACCTGGGTTCCCCAGCGAACTTGTATTGGCCTGCGGCCGACGGGGATCAATGTAACTTGAGTTGACCGTAACGGCGACTCTTGCGACGACGCACGATCGAGCTGTTGCTCGCCTTGCGTTTCTGGCGTGTACCGCCACCCTTAGCACTGACGCCCGAAGGACTGACAGGGTGACGTCCACCCTTAGTCCGGCCTTCACCACCACCGTGCGGGTGGTCGATTGGGTTCATTGCGGTACCACGAACGTGAGGACGACGACCGAGCCAACGGGATCGGCCAGCTTTGCCCAAACGAATCTTCATGTGTTCGGTATTGCCAACGCCGCCCACGGTTGCACGGCAACCACTAGGCACGCGGCGAACTTCACCACTGGGCAACAGCAACTGAGCCCAATCGGCTTCGCGAGCTTGAAGGGTAGCACTCGTGCCGGCTGAGCGACACAAAACTGCACCGCGACCCGCACGAAGCTCAATGCACGAAACGCTCATGCCCAACGGAATGTTCTTCAATGGCAAGCAATTGCCGAGCGTTGGAGGTGCGTCAGGACCATTAAGGATCTTGTCGCCAGCCTTCAAACCAGCCGGAGC
This sequence comes from Rubripirellula amarantea, assembly GCF_007859865.1. Classification (NCBI taxonomy): domain Bacteria; kingdom Pseudomonadati; phylum Planctomycetota; class Planctomycetia; order Pirellulales; family Pirellulaceae; genus Rubripirellula; species Rubripirellula amarantea. The sequence continues at coordinate 2,757,794 of NZ_SJPI01000001.1, forward strand.
TACCACGTATGACTTTTCGCCATCCGCATACTTCAGCAAGGCAATCCGAGCCGAACGATTAGGATCGTATTGAACCGAATCCACCGTCGCAGGAACACCGTCTTTGGCACGTCGGAAATCGATCACGCGGTACATCTGCTTATGGCCGCCACCGCGGTGGCGTGCAGTGATCTTACCTTGGTTGTTACGGCCACCGGTCTTACGCTTTGGACGCAGAAGCGACTTTTCAGGCTTCGCACCCTTCGTCAGATCGGCCCAGTCACTTACCGACGCATTGCGTCGACCGGCGCTGGTCGGCTTGTAAATTCGAATGCCCATGGCGGAATTGGTTTTAAGTTACGGGTTTTGGTATCAGGTAAATGGCAACGGATGCCTGTGGCTACTAGAAGAAGTCGATTCGATGTTCTTCATGAAGCTGGACGATGGCCTTCTTCCAGTCGCTGGTGCGACCGTAACGAAAACGGTATCGGCGAAGCTTGCCCTTGCGATTCTGTGTGCGAACTTTCTTGACCTTGACGTCAAACAATTCTTCCACGGCCGCCTTCACATCGAGCTTGGTAGCATCGCGGTGAATCTGGAACGCGTATTGGTTGTTCCGCGAAGCGCGGTGAACGCCCTTTTCGGTAACCAACGGACGAAGCAGAACCTGGTGGGCTTCTAGCTTAATGCCGTCAGTTTTCGGTGGAGGTGGTAGGATGTGTGCCATGGGATTCGGCCTTGGTCGTTATCTTGTATGTCTGTTGGTTGCGGCTGAGTGTGTCAGGTTCGCTTCTTTTAGTTGGCAGCCGTCGTGAAGGTGCCGTCTTTGATCTTGTCCAGCGCGTCTTTAGTAACGAGCATGCGACGAGGCTTCAGCACCGACAATGCGTTGAGTTGGCGAACTGGCTCGACCGAAACGCCCGCAATGTTACGGCCGCTCTTGTAAACCACGGCGTCTAAATCCGCAGTCGCGACAAGCGTTGTGGTGCCTTCAAGGCCAAGGGCCTTTAGCACGCCTGCCATTTGCTTGGTCTTAGGAGCGTCGAACGACAACTTGTCGACCACCACCATTTCGCCGTCATCAATCTTGGATCGAATTGCCATTCGGGTCGCAAGTTGCAACGCCTTCTTGTTCAGGCGATAGCTGTAGTCGCGAGGCTTAATTGTGCGAGCAACACCACCGCCGCGACGCACTGGCGAACGCTTGCCACCGGCTCGAGCGTTACCGGTACCTTTTTGACGGTACATCTTCTTCTTTGATCCAGCCACTTGGCCGCGGGTGCGGGTGTTGTGGGAACCTTGACGAAGATTGGCTTGGTACATGACCACTGCATCGTGAAGCAATTGCTTGCTGATGCGGTCCGCCAGTTGTTCGGTGTCAATCTCGTACTTGCCGACTTCAGCGCCAGCTTCGCTATAAACTGTTAATGATGCCATAAGATTAGCCCACCTTGTTCGTTTCGCGGATCGTGACAAAACCGCCATTGGGGCCAGGAACAGCACCACGAATGAGCAACAAATTGTTTTCGGTATCGACGCGAACCAATTCGAGGTTACGTGTCGTTGTTTTGGTGTTACCGTACTGGCCAGCCATCTTCTTGCCCTTGAAGACGCGACTTGGCGATGCACTGCAACCGGTGCCCCCGGCGTGACGGTGCACTTTCTTTACACCGTGCGAGGCACGTTGGCCGGCAAAGTTGTGACGCTTCATCACCCCGGCGTAACCGCGACCCTTGCTGGTTCCGCATACGTCAACTTTCTTGACTTCAGCGAACGCGTCAACGGTGATGGTCGAACCTACCGTAAGGTCGCTTTCGCCACGGAACTCACGCACGAAACGCTGCGGTTCGCAGTCGGCCTTCTCGAGCAACTCGATTCCAGCGGCGGTGCGGTTTTTGACTCGCTTGCTGTCGAGCTTCGCGACATGACCGCGTTCAGCACGACTGGCCAAGCGACGCGGCTTGTCTTCAAAGCCGATTTGAATGGCTGAGTAGCCATCGCGATCTTCGCTCCGGACCTGCAACACGTGGCACGGGCCAGCTTGAACCACGGTCACGGGCACAGCCGTTCCGTCTTCCAAGTAAACCTGAGTCATCCCGACTTTACGGCCGAGGATTGATGGTGACATAACTTTTCCGAAACCGCATTACTGCGGGCTCCGCTCATCGTTTCGTGTTGGATCCCAAGCTACCGGGTTCGAATCAACTACGCCGATGTGCGAAACTTGCGTGCTGAAGCAAATTGCTGGCATGTAGCCAAACAACTCAGTTCATCCAGACAATTTCGCGGCACAGAGGTTATCGAACCGGCTTCCATGCATGGAAAGACCGCTCGTGTAAAAAACTGTAACTATGTGACTGCGAACATTTACCCAAAATCGAATCGTCGATAGCGGGCAATGTGATGCATTAATGCCAAACCCAATTGCTCCAGCGGAGCAGAGGCACTAGCGGGCGGACGCCTTGATTTTGATGTCCACGCCAGCGGGTAGGCTTAACTTATTCAGGGCTTCGATCGTCTTGGCGGTTGCCTGGACAATATCAATCAAGCGTTTGTGAGTACGGATCTCGTACTGCTGACGCGACTTCTTGTTTACAAATGGCCCGGACAAAACCGTGTACCGCTCGATTCGAGTCGGCAATGGAATTGGTCCATGCACTTCGCTGTGGGTCCGTTTGACGGTGTCCACGATTTCCTGGGCGCTCAGATCAAGAACTGAGTGATCGTATGCTTCCATACGAATTCGAATGATTTCGCTAGCTCCAGCAGACACAGAACGACAACCAGGGGTGAAGGATTAAAACGGGGCCAGAAAGGGAAGCTTGCGAGGTGAATTACCGGCAAGCTCACGACGGAAGCTGATGGTTTCCTCAAGATCAAAGGGTCTCGAAGTTCACTTTTCGTCGTCCTGAACAGCGATTTCCGCTGAGTGGGACGCAGAATGTACGGTCGGGTGAAAAACACGTCAACGGCTGTTATGAATTTGCAGAGAAAACTTTCCGATACTTTTCCCGGGAAGGGGGATGTTTTGGCAGTTTGGGTAATTTGCTGGTTGCCTTTGCCAGGGTTTTGGCTTTTCGGCATAATGACGGCATGTCGATCCCCGCATCTGATACCGCGTCACCCGATCCCGTTGCGTCTGATTTGGTTTCAGCTCGTGCGTTGCCCTCGGAGGGTTCGGAGCCTTCGCAGATTCGGTCCTCGGATTGTGTTTCGCTGGATCTGGGCAATCGTCAACCGCTCGATCCAGGCGTTTTCTTGCCTCGTAATGATTGGCTTGCCGTATTTCGGCCGTTGGCTTTGATTGTTGCCGTGATCCCGCTTGTTTTGTTGGGTGTTTCGAGGACTTTGGTTCCCGACAGCGATGGGTTGGGGACTCACCAGCAGCTTGGTTTGCCGCCATGTTCGATGCGTGTGGTGATGGGCGTTCGTTGTCCGGCGTGCGGAATGACGACTTCCTGGGCCTATTTCACGCGTGGTGAATGGCGGGCAAGCATCGAGTCAAACGCTGGCGGGTTTATGCTGGCCATTCTCGCCCTTTTGGTATGTCCGGTCGTGTTGCGTTGCATCTGGCGATCGGTCTATCCAAGTCAAGCTCAGCAAAATTGGCTGCTTTTTGCTTTGTTGGCGGTTCTGGCGGTCACGATCGTGGATTGGTCGGTCCGGGTGTTTGGCTAACGCAAACTCCTGTAGCGTTCCATGCCGGTTTCTTAGTAAGACGCAGGCTCAACCTGGTTCCGCAGGCTCAATCTTGTGCCATATGTCCAACGGAAGGATCCGTTTCGATGCCTTTTTCAAATTCCCCTACATCGCGCCGCCGCTGGATTCAGCTCGGAATGCTCGCGGCCGCATCCGGTATCGCTGTCACGCAGGTCGGCTGTCTGAGTATGGCCGCCCAAGTCATGCACGCTGCCGGAATGGACTTGGTTCCCGCGCAGTATGAGGGCTTGGAGAAGTCTACCGTGGCAATCGTGACGGTGACGGACAACAGCCAATACACCAACGATCCCGCCGCCCGCACGCTCAGTCGCCGAGTTGGAGAAGAGCTGACGGTGAACGTGAAGGACATCAAGTTGGTGCGAGAAGACTTGATCGAGCAGTACCGAGACGTCCACGGATACGATTCGGTGGACTATCGCGAAGTCGGCAAGGAGGTCGGTGCCGACAAGGTGCTTGTGATCGAGCTTACCGATTTAACGCTGCGTGATGGAATGACGCTTTATCGTGGACGCGCCGACGTGTTTTTACAGGTCGTTGACGTTGCGACGGGGAATACCGTTTTCAAAAATTCGATCGACCAGTACACGTTCCCCAAGTCGACCGGTCAGCACAGCAGCGAAACGACCGAAGATCGTTTCAGGAAGCTTTACTTGCGAGTTCTCGCTGGAGAAATCGTGCGAATGTTCTATGCGTACGATTCAACGGAGTTGATCGCGATGGATAGCATGATCGCTAGCCAATAATGTCCCGGAAGAATCACAGACAAGAATTCACACCATGATGCGTTTTATCTACGGCATGATCACCGGCGCGGTGCTGCTTTACGTTGCTATGCACTACCACGTCGTGCGAGGAAACGAGGGTGTCTTTCTCGTATCAAAAATCAGCAATAACTTGTCGGACGTCTATGTCGATACCCGCGAATTCAAGTTGGCGGACTGGCAGAACCACAAACCGCTCGCGGCTGCCATCATGCAAAGTGGCAAGTCCGAGATGCTAAGCGATGCATCGATGAAGGGCTTTCGAGATTCGGTTTCCGATTTAGTCAGCGGCCTATGGGGCCGGGAAGGCTAGCGCGATCAGCCTCGATTCAAGCATCTGCGTCTACTGATTCGCCCGGATCTGAGTTGCCATGATCCCGTCTCAAGACGGGAATAACGGAAGTCGTGATCTCTAGCGAGCTTAGCGGGCGACTTCACCTAGAGGGCGAATCGCTTCGAAGTACTTGCGGAAGAGGCTTTGCGTCGTTCCCTATTGAGTCAATTAATCCAAATAAGCAAAACGTGCAAATGATCATGATGGATAATGATCATGATGGATGGAGTGTCAGCCGCCGCGTCATGCAACGGCGAAGACTATGTGACGATCACATCTTAAGGCTTATTCCCGTTCTTAACGGTTTCACATCACGATTCTCGTACGACAAAGCTGAATAAAATTCGGGTAGAGGGCGACGTTGTTATCCCGAGGGAGGTGAATTTAATCAGTCCAACGATGCGCGGTTGGTCTACTGTGTCGGCAGGACTGGGGTTAGTCGATTCGATGCTTCCGGAAGGAGAAGGTAAAAACCAGTATTTCAAGCAAGCCCGGAAATCGCAACAAAAGCAACTCCGGTCGGGGCCCTTGGAATCGCTGTGGTGTGCGTATGAAGGTGAAATCGTCTTTCAACGCGTCGCCACCAATCCCGGCGTTTCAAGCGAGACTAGCATCCAATACCTACGCCCGCTGTTCGATGGTGATTCAGTGACGCTGACGTTCTGGTGGGAATCTGGCGAGACGGAACTGTTTCCCATCGTTGGCAGGACGGCACTGCAACTGACCCCGCAAGGCACCCAACCGCGATGGATGCCGTTGAAAGATGAACTCACCGCATCTTTGTGGAAGGAAGAAGTCTTTGCCGCGACCGAACCGATAGCCACAGAGAATGTTCCTATTGAGACTGCATGGAACACCATAGCGATGAAACGCAGTGGCAATACGATTGCCGTAACGCTTAATGGCGAACTGCTCTTGGAATTGCCTGCCGATAACATGACGCGATACGGTTTGCTGTGCCCGGAAGGTCGCAATTTGAAGGTCAAGGCTGCGGTTTTAACTGGCGATTGGCCCGAAATTCCACCAACCGATTTGACGATCCCGATCCACGCATCGCCAAAATCACCGTAAGTCGCGCTGTCCCCAATGTCCCCAATGTCGCCAGTGATGGCAGCAGGCGGTGGATAATTGCGAAATGCAGAATGTCCAAAATTCGCGGATCCTATTGGACGTGGAATCTAGTTCGAGTTCTCGAACCGCTCCGGCACCCTGTTGAACGGCATTGGTAGGCGATGCTAGTTCTTGCGTTCGGCCAATATTGTGCAGCACGCATTGCGACGATCAACTTCGGCTGCGCAAATCACGCTCGCGTGGAAGGTCCATCGGCTATGAAGCTTTGGAAGCGATTCGCGGCGAGGGAGCTTTGTCATTGACTGCTTTGCACTTCTAGGCCCGTTGGAGTGATTCGAGAGAGGCCGAGGCCGTCGCGAAATCCGGGATCGACGATTGTGTCGGGAACATTGATGCGTTCGAAAAATCGAATGTCGGCAGGCCGGTCTGCATGTAAGAACTTTAATGCCTGCTCATCGCTCTTGAATCTCAACATGGGAGGAGTAGAAACTATACCCCAGCCCCAAACGGGAATTTGTTCGGGTCCATAGAGAAAAGTGATTGCTGACACGGTAGGACGCACGGAGGTCGTCTTGGTTATCACATTGCCAATCATCGAGCCGACTACCGAGTCGGGAATGTCGAAGTCCGTTGATGGACCAACACTGCTGGATGGAAAGTTGTTGGGGCGAATGTTCCAGCCAGCGACTGGATCGTGTGCGCGCGGTGGACGTAGCTGATCTCTCAATCGGTTCTCTACATTCTCACGCTCTCGCAATCGTTCTTGCTCGTTCATAGGGACTTGATACCGAACCGGCGTTGGTTCACCTAGTTCAATGACTGCTGAGAGCGCATGAGTCGCGTCGTCAGAAATGGTCCATCCGTTGGCCTGCGCTTGGCGAATCAGGTTGGCCCGAATAACGCTCTCGTCAATGTTGGGTGTTCCAGATTCAGCCTTGATCTCGATCCGGACGGGTTCGGTCCCGTCGAAGATCACGAGTTCGTCGCGTTTGAGGTATTTAACGAATCCGGACGCTTTAGGGCCGGGTAGTTTAACGGCACCCACGCCAAAGCCTCGGGCAGTCGAATGACCAGGTTTTCGTTCTCTTACTGAGGCTGCAAAAAGCAGGTGGCTGTCGACGACTCGGCGAACTCGATCATCACTAAGGCTTCCCGAAACGGCTGACGAATCGAATTGGTATCGCCACAACGGAATGCCTCGATCAATCGAGAACAACAGCATTTCGTCGGCGGTTGTTGACAGACAAACTACGTCGCCATCTAGCCATTTCACGGTGACCGAGGCGCCTGGTTTAAGGAATCCCAAGTCGACCTCGCGAATCGAGTCAGGTTGCGTGATGTCAATTGCAACCATCTTGTTGGACATAACCACAAGCAGGTCTTTGCCATTGTCAGCGATTGCGAGCGCAAGAGCGCTGTTGTTCAGCGAGTAGTGTGTGAGTTCGTTTCCGCTCTCGGGATCGAGTACCCGAACTCGGTCGGCGTCGGGGACGAATAGGTAACGTCGCTGAGGTGAAAGTAGCGGCGTGGATGAATTGCCTCTAGCTTGGTCCGTCACCCAGAGGACTTTGCGATCCTTCAGGTCGTACGCCGTGATTCGCATGTCGGATTGGCGAGCGATGACTTGTTTTCGACTGCTAAACCTAGCCCAGTTACCGGCATCTCGCGTCCGCCGGGTTCCATTAGATAGATTCCAACTGATGATAGGGGTTGGCCTTGAGTCACTCGGCAGGCTCTTCCAAACACTCAACATTGTCTGGCTGCCACCAGGCTCAAGCATGAGCGCCATCTTCGAGCCCTCGTGATAGTCCTTGAGTTGGCTTTGGGCAGGCAACAGATGCATTCTTGACATTCGTTTCTTGCGAATGGAAACCCACATCAATCTGGTAGGGAGCGGATTGTCGTGCTTAGAACTTTCGAGCGACGCGAGAAGCCATTGATCGGTGCCGCCAAGCGGAATGATCGCGCCGATCCGGTCCCATATATTTGCTGATTCAAAGGCGGTTCCTCCTTCGGCTAGTTCGAGTGCTTCACGGATGGGGTCAGCTTCCAAAGGCACGTTGGCACTTGAATCGCTCGCAACAACCACCGTACCGTCGTTGCTGAACGGAACGGCGCGAGTTTCTTTTTCCTGAACTTCAATCAATCCTTGGCTTTGTTGGTTTAATCGCTTTAAGAAGTTCTGGTCTTTGGTTGACAACTTTTCGATCTTGACGGTTACCTCTTTCATCGCTTCGGTGCGTAGCGTGACGTCATCCTTAGATACCTTCAGTAATGCCGCCACAGTTGAATGGTCACCTTCAGCCATCCTCCAGACGCGGCCTCCGTAGATCGCATCGGCTTCATAGGGACGACGGACTCGGTCGAATCGGTAGGAGCCGTTCATGCCGTCCATGAGGTCAGAAAACCTTACTTGGACACCGTAGGATCGGTCGATCTTTATGACGGTAGCCGACACCCAGTCACGACCTCGTTTGACTTCGACCTTTTCTCCCGGGCGAAATGGCATCTGGGCAATGACGGAAGACGCCAAGGCAGCTACCCAAAACGCGCCGATGAAAAGATGTTCAAGACGAAATGGCATGGTCGGGTTCTTCTTAAGGTTGACGGTCTATTGAACCAGTCCCTCGGTGACTTGTAAAAACACGTCTTCAAGACTTTTCTTATGCGACACTATCTCGGCAATCACAAAGCCTTCGCCGATCATCGACGCGACTAGTGAGGCTTGATCGCGAACATCACCCGAAAAGGCAAATCGCAATCGCTCGCCATCGACAATCAATGCGTCGACATCCTCTCTCGTTTTCAACCACGCTGCGGCGGTCTCGGATTGGTCAAGCACACGGATGACGAGTTCTCGCGTGTTGGCTTGCTGTTGCTCAATTTCGTCGACGCTCCCGGTCGCCAACAGCTTGCCTTGTTCGATAATGCCGACGCTATCACATACCTCCGCAAGTTCGGTAAGGATGTGGCTGCTAATCAACACGGTTTTGCCGCGATCGGCGAGTTCGCGAATCATTTGCCGAAGTTGAATTCGGGCGCGAGGGTCTAGTCCGGCCGCGGGTTCGTCAAGAATCAACACTGCTGGGTCATGAATCAAGGCTCGGCCTAGGCAGAGCCGTTGTTTCATGCCTTTACTGAGTCCTCGGATTGGCTTTTCCGCCATGCCGTTGGTGCCGGTAAAGTCGAGCACCCACCGCAGACGTTCGGTTCGCTCGCGACCGACCAGGCCGTAGGCACGAGCAAAGAAGTCGAGGTATTCCTTACAGTTCACGTCACGGTAGGTGCCAAAGGAATCAGGCATGAATCCAAGCCGCGCACGCACGTATTCAGGGTCATTAACGACCGAGAATCCGTCTACAAACGCGTCGCCATAACTTGGCAAGTCAAGAGTCGCCAGAATGCGCATCGAGGTTGTTTTGCCAGCACCATTGGGGCCGATGTAGCCAAAAACATGGCCTCGACGAACCGTAAACGTGATGTCTTGAACGGCTTTGGTGTCACCAAAGAAGCGGTGAAGTCGACGCAATTCGATGCAGTCATCAGAAGTAACATGCACCGAACGCGACAACGGTTCGAGCGGTAGCAAACTGGTGGCCGAGCCATTCGCGTGGCCGGATTTTGTAGATTCGTTTGCCGGAAGATCAGTCTCGTTTCGAGCAGGCTTTCCAATGTCGTCCATTTTCATTGGCCTGCTCCGAGAATCGAGTCAGCAAATTCAAACGTGCCCATCACGTACCGTACGCTGCGAATGATTTCCGCATTATCAACGGCTAAAGCGTCGTCGCTGGGTTCGGCTATGGCGATGAAGTGACCTGGTGATAAGGTTCCACGATTTTGCAGTAGCGATTGTAGTTCAAGTTCTAACGACCCCGACGTGATCGAGCTGTTTCCTGTTTGACTCGCAAGGTCACTGACGACGTTGTAAGTTTCACCTGTGTTCGTCGTGCTGCTGGACTGTTCGCCGGTCAACATGATAGGACGGTTCTCGTTGTACAGATCCCCTAAGACTCTCGAGATGAACTTGGTTTCGATAAGAGCACCGTCCTTGGTTTCACCAGCGGCGATCTCGTCGATCAACCAATGTTGACCTTGCGAATCACAAACAACGAGCTGATCGAGCAAAAACGAAAAGCCATTGGCGACGGAAAGTGAGGTGCGATCGGGTGATTGGATCGTCAACTTGCCGAAGTTCGGGCGCGGTTGGTGAACGACAAACTGAGTTTGTTGGCGAGAAGGTAGAAAAGACGCGTCAAAACGTTGCCCGGTTTCGGTCACCTCTACTCGGCCGATAATGGCGGGCGGAAAGCGATTCTGTTCTTCCCACGATTGGCCAATACTTTCGGGATATCCCATTACTTCGGCATCGGCTGCGAAACGTATGCCGTCACTTGGACGTACTCCGGCGAAGTAAGTTGTACGAGTTCGCTCGACGGCAAACTCGCTTTTGGCGTCGGTAATTGCAATCTGCCGGACCCTGGCCTTGGTTCCGAACCCATCAGCAATGATTCCGTAGCCAAACATCAGCAGCGTCGTCACCACCGCTAGTGCGGGTGCGATCGCAAACATCAAATAGCTGCGGTCACGTTTGGTTGTTTGTCGGTATGCGACGGGGCCGACGAGCATCACAAATGCGGTCAATAAGCCCATAAACGTATAGACCGGCGGTTGGGCAACGCCGGGAATGAGCCAATCGCGAAATCGAACATTGCCAATCATCGGGTCAACGCCGCGTCGCAGTGTCGGCGACGTGCGGTAGCCAATCAGCGACTTAGCAAGTTGCCAATCTGAAATTGAAGACGCGGGCGTCTGGCCAACCACCTCTTCTTTTTCGCTTGCGTTGCCAGTCTCAGGTGCATCGCCTAGCAGGCCTATCAAACGGCCCGAACCGACCATGCAAACCCACACTCGCGATTGCCAATGCTTCTCGGACCTTGTAAGTTCGGATTCCAGTTGGCTGATCGACTTGGAAATTGCTTGATCAAATTCATCGGCCGACAGGTCCAACGAGGGCAGGTAGAAACCCACGTCGCTGTCAGTGCTTCGCCATGACATGTCTTCGATAATAGAAAGCGAACGTCCACTCTTTGCGTCGTTGCTCGCTTGTACTTGAAGTCGTTTTAAGAGCGGCAGCGTGTTTCGCCAGATTTCTTGGCTAACATAAACACTCGTTTGGAATTCCGCCGGAACCAGTGGTGTGTTGGACACTCCCATGGTTTGAGTCGTTTCGTCGGCCGAACGAGCATTCGACACGATCATCGTTCCCCCGAGCATCAGCCAAGCTCGAATGGCGGCGATGGATTCGGGAGCACCATCTCGAAAAAGTTTCTCAAGCGTGCTCTGGTGAACCAGCAGACAGTCAATAGGCTGGTATCCCCGCCAATCCGTTGGCAATTTAACCATGTCATGCAGCGTCAACGGCATCGAGCTGCTGTCGTGGAAATAACGTTTGGCCGCCTGGGCGGTGGGGATTTCTGCTGGTGAGAGCTTAGTCGCTGCCGGGGCGATGTATGCCGAATTAGGAAAGATAAAGTTGGTTGAAACCGACAACTCGTCACTAGAATCCGTAATCATCAGTAGGTCAGATGTGACCTCAGGCATGAGCAAGTTGTTCATGAACCGGTAAGCACTTAACTGCGACGACGTCGCCGCGCCCATGGCAGCTTGGTAGTCAGGAATCGGGCGACCGTCTTCGAGGATAGAAACGTTAGTGAACCGAGTTAGTGCCCACCGAGGAATCAATCGAACATAGGTCTCCACGCGGTTGCCTTGTGAAATTTCGACCGGCACGTCGACCAGCATGTTTCGTTGCGGCGGTGTGACAGCGCCATCGACACCGACAAACCGAATCACTAAGTCACGGTCGGCGGTGAACGTTGCGGTCGAAACGAGTTTGATTTCAACGGGTAAATAGCCCGCCATGTCCATCTGCGTTGCGCGAAGTTCACAGTGAAAACCCGTCACGTTGACGCCAGCGGGCGGAATGCGGGTTGGCGTTGCAGTAGGCGCGATGATCTTCGGTGACGACGCAGGTCGTGTAGTCGAACTGCTTGTTGTTGATGGTGGTTGAGTTGTTAACGTTGATTGCGATTGGCTCGGCAATGCCCACAAGCAGACCCACAGAATTGGCAATATACATTTCGCCCCGCAATGCATCATGGTCGTTGCTCTCGCGGCGGTAAGATTTGGGACGGAAGGGTGTCGTCGGAAAACGGGCTGTCATCCGTTTGTATCTCTTCCGAAGGTTGATACCAAGTCACTGATACACACCATGCGAGCATGAACAGCAAGAGGAAGGCGACGAAGCATGCCAACAAGAATCCGGTGGCAACCATGAACCCGGTTGCGACAACCGCGCCATCGCCAGCCGCACGAGCGATCGCGGCAAAGATTACTCCGAGCGTCATCAGTGCGAACATGGCACGGAAAGAAACGCGGGGAAGCAAACGACTTCGTTGGATCGGTTCAGGCGAAGGAGCGTTCAAGGACGATGTCCGCTAATACAAAGAGAGAGTCGTGTCGAAGAAAAGATGCGGACCCTCACGCGTCGGATTGTCGCACACACTGATTATAGCCATCTCGACAATACGCGGGCGTGGGTGACGACGATCGCTTGCCGGCATTTTTTCGAAATGGACTGGCGGATCTGATCACCTGATTGATGCATCGCCGTTGGCAATCCACTATCCTGTGCGATCTGCTTGTCACTCTCATATTAGATTGCATCGACCTTATGTTGTTTCTCGCCACGTTCTGGCCCGCTTCGGTGACAGGCTTGCTCGCGCAGACTTGGTCAGACGGCACTGCCATCGCCGCCACTGGTCTGGTTATCGTCTTTGCTGTTTTGGTGCTGTTGAGCTTGTTCATTGCATCGCTACCGAAGGTTCTGGCATTTATCGAACCTTGGTTTCCTCAGCCAAGTCATTTGCACGCAGAGACCGCTCATCCCGAAAGTCAGCTTCCTGATGACGAGGTGATCGCTGCGATTGGGTTCGTATTGCATACCGAGATCATGAACCAAACGGGCTCGACTGGCTCGACGGGGACGCAAAAGTAACCATGGATATTCTGTTTAATTTTTTAAACACCACTGGCTTTGCGTCGATGACGTTTGGCAACGCGATCATGATCGTGATTGGCATCTCGTTTATCATCTTGGCAATTCGTAAGGACTACGAACCCCTGCTACTGGTGCCGATCGGCATGGGCGCGATCGTCGGCAACATTCCAGTCATCGAAGGTATGTCGTTGTCGGTCTACGACGAGGTGAAATACATCGCTGGTGATGACGGATCGATAACCTATGTGCCCGGCAGTGTGCTGAGCTATCTGTATTTCGGTGTGAAGCAAGGTATTTACCCACCGCTGATCTTTTTGGGGATCGGCGCGATGACGGATTTTTCAACGATGCTTTCCAATCCCAAGCTCGTGTTGCTTGGCGCGGCTGCTCAGATTGGTGTGTTCGCAACATTCTTGGGTGCGATCGCGTTGGGGTTTTCATTTTCGGAAGCCGGGGCCATTGGAATCATTGGTGGCGCCGACGGGCCAACTGCGATTTTTCTTGCCGCTAAGCTCGCACCACATTTGCTCGGCGCGATCGCCATTGCCGCCTATTCGTACATGGCGCTTGTTCCAGTGATTCAGCCACCGATCATGAAATTGTTGACGACTCGCGAAGAGCGTTTGATACGCATGAAGGCACCACGCAAGGTATCCAAACGCGAGAAGATGATCTTTCCCGTCGCTGCGTTTTTGATCACCACGTTGATCGCGCCGGGGGCAATCGTGCTGCTTGGCATGATGTTCTTTGGCAACTTGTTGAAGGAAAGCCTCGTTACCGAACGGTTAGCCGTGACCGCGCGTACGGCTTTGATCGACATTATTACGATCTTGTTGGGATTCAGCGTCGGTGCAAGCACTCAGGCCGACACGTTCTTAACCAAAGGGTCGTTGTTGATCTTCGGCCTTGGTGCGGCATCGTTCGCGGTGGCCACCGCTGGTGGAGTGTTGTTTGCAAAGTTCATGAATTTGTTTCTGACGGACAAGATCAACCCGCTTGTGGGTGCCGCAGGTGTTTCGGCGGTTCCCGATTCGGCGCGCGTGGTTCAGATGGTTGGGCAACAGGAAGACCCGCACAACTTTTTGCTGATGCACGCGATGGCTCCCAATGTTGCCGGCGTGGTCGGGTCAGCGGTGGCTGCGGGCGTGCTTTGGGCCGTTTTGACGGGCTAACCGTTCTTTAAATATTTCTCTTCCTCTTTAACTTCACACACCTGTCCATGCGTAAAGTCAAGTTCATGTGCACCGCGTTTCGCGACGGATTCCAGTCCGTTTACGGAGCACGCGTCTTTACTCCCGACTTCTTGCCAGCGGTTGAGGCTGCTCGGGATGCCGGCGTTACTTGGTTTGAAGCAGGCGGGGGTGCCCGTTTCCAATCGCTGTACTTCTATTGCAATGAAGACGCGTTTGCGATGATGGATGCGTTTCGTGCTGCCACCGGGCCCGATGCCAATCTGCAAACGCTCGCGCGGGGTGTCAACGTGGTGGGATTGGATTCGCAATCGAGCGACATCATCAAGTTGCATGCTGATTTGTTTAAGAAGCACGGCATGACCACGATCCGAAACTTTGATGCGTTAAATGACGTCAATAACTTGATCTATAGCGGCCAGTGCATCGTTGACGCAGGGCTTCAGCACCAGGTTTGCGTGACATTGATGGAGTTGCCGCCGGGGTGCACCGGTGCGCACGATTCGCAGTTCTATATCTCTCGACTGCAACAGATCCTTGACGCTGGGATTCCCTTTGATGCGGTCTGTTTTAAGGATGCGTCCGGGACCGCAACCCCGGCGAAGGTCTACGAAACCATATTGGAAGCCCGGAAGATCCTTCCTCCCGAAGCATTCATTCACTTTCACACTCACGAGACTGCGGGTGTGAGCGTGTTGGCTAACAAGGCAGCGCTGGATGCGGGTGCCGATGCGATCGACCTGTCCATGGCGCCTTGCAGCGGCGGTACCTGCCAGCCAGATATTTTGGTGATGTGGCACTCACTACGAGGAACCGAGTACGAACTTGATATCGATGTCGAAAAGGTTCGAGTCGCTGAAGAAGTATTTAAGGACTGCATGAGTGACTACTTCCTGCCGCCCGAAGCCACGGCGGTGGAACCGTTGATTCCCTGGAGCCCGATGCCTGGTGGAGCACTAACGGCCAACACGCAAATGTTGCGTGACAATGGAATCATGGATCGCTACCCCGAGATCATCCAAGCCATGGGGGATGTCGTTCGTAAAGGCGGCTACGGAACTTCGGTCACGCCGGTATCGCAATTCTACTTCCAACAAGCGTTCAACAACGTGATGTTTGGTCCCTGGGAAAAGATTGCCGAGCCATACGGGAAAATGGTTCTGGGGTACTTCGGCAACACACCGGTTCCACCGGATCCCGATGTGATCAAGCTTGCGGCTGATCAACTGAAACTTGAGCCTACGAATCGACCTGTCTTAGAACTTAACGACGCGGACCCGACCAAAGGCATCGCACCAGCGACCAAGTCTCTTCAGGACGCTGGCTTGCCGGTGACTGATGAAAACATTTTCATCGCGGCGACGTGCAAAGAGAAAGGAATTCGGTATCTGAAAGGCGAAGCTGAAGTCGGCGTGCGTAAGATCGATAAGAATGCTGCTGCCGCGTCGCCAGTCCAATCCAACGGCGTGGCCGAGTACAATCTCAGTGTCAACGGAAAGGAAGTGTTTGTCGCCTTTCAAGGAAACACGGCCACGGTCGATGGAAAGGCGTACCGAGTTGACATCCAGCCTCGCACGGGGGCGGCCAAATCCGCGACGACGGCTTCCTCATCGGGGATCACCGAGGTCACCGCTCAAATGCCCGGCGCCGTTTACAAGTTGCTAACCAAGGCTGGTGATACTGTTCGCGAGGGGCAAGCGATCATGATCCTAGAGGCAATGAAGATGGAGATGGAAATTCCGTCGCCAATTGCGGGAACGGTCGATGAAATTTGCCCTCGTGAAGGCGAACAAATCGCTGGTGGGCAAGTGTTAGCCCGAATCCGCGGCTAGGTTCTTGCATGGGTGACTCGCGAAGCAATCCGCTCGGGATGGTCAACCTTTGCGTCGTGGTTAATGATGGCGGTTATGTCCGACGAAACATATACCGAAATCAAACTGACATCGACAGATGAAAATCAAGTTGGCGATGATCGCGCTGACCTTGATTATACCGACGATGATCATGCTGAATTAGGCAATCCCGATTACGATCGCGATGACGATCAAAATAACGATCAAAACAACGGACAGGGCGACGACGTCGGTGATGATCCGCGTGACGAAGCTGGCGATGAAATCGTTAGCGGTAAGCGGGTATCGCTGGTGGGGCGATTCGGCGGGATGAATCAGCGCGAAGTTTCGAAAGTCCTGCGATCCTTTGACGCCGTGGTGGTGGATTTGGACGCCAAGGCAATCGATTGGATCGTGGTGGGCGCCGAGGAGTCACCCTTGGCCGATGCCGAGCTAATCGGCAAGCGATTATTGGATGCGTCGGCTGCCGGCGAAGTCGAGATTTTGCACGAAACAGAATTGTGGCAGCGTCTGGGTCTGGTAGACATCGAGCAAACCATTCGACGCTACTACACGCCCGTGATGCTCGCTCATTTGTTGGGGGTATCGGTGCGTGTGATCCGGCGATGGCATCGACGCGGATTGATTACGCCGGTCCGGACACTGCACCGATTGCCGTACTTCGATTTTCAAGAAGTCACCACGGCTCGTCGGCTGGCGAGCTGGATTGCATCGGGAGCCAGTCCGAAAGCGATCGAGCAGCGGTTAGTCGAGCTCGTCGAGATTTTGCCAGACATGCAGCGACCGCTCGACCAATTGAGCATATTGGTTGAAGGCAAGCATGTCCTGCTTCGCAGCGGCGAGGGATTGATCGAAACCGGAGGACAATTGAGGTTCGATTTCGATTCGTTCGATGCAGAGCCTGATGTTTCGTTCTCGGTTTACAATGGCGAGTATCCCAGCGAGGAGCATCCCGCGGTATTGTCGATCTATGATCATCAGCCTGAACCAGATCCGATTGACCCTTTGTTGCAACAAGCCTATGAAGCAGAGGACGAAGGGGACTTGGAAACCGCTATCGACATGCTGCATATCTTGCTCGGTCGCGATGGACCACGGCCGGAATTGCACTTTCAGCTTGGCGAGTTGTTGTATCGCAAGAATGAGGTCCAGGCGGCTCGTGAGCGGTTTTTTGCGGCGATCGAATTGGATCCGGACTTCGTCGAGGCTCGTTGCTCGTTGGGAATCGTGTTGAACGAAGAGCGTCGCTACGAATTAGCAATTGCTGCGTTTCGGGGGGCGTTGGCTTTGCATGATGACTATCCCGATGTTCATTATCACCTCGCCAAGGTGCTCGATAAGATCGGACGCGACATTGAAGCTCAGCATCATTGGCAGCGTTTTTTGACGCTTGCGCCGGACAGTCCCTGGGCAAATGAGGACCTATAAATCGTGTTGGCGCCCCGGCGGCCAGAAAATTCTTAGATGGATGTAAAGATAGACGGGTTATCCGACCGATACCGTTTATGACGAAACATGAAGATTGATGCCCGTGTTATGGAAACGACGTGCTGACCGCTCGTGAAACTCCCCTTCATGGTTCTTCCTCCCACTCAGACTTGGACCGCAAAGGCAACGACGATGATTAGCCAAGGACGCACACAACGCACCTCTACCAGCATCGCTGCAATCGTGGCAGCTGGTTTTTGCATGTTCATGTCGACCGGTTGTCAGGTTTCGCTCAATGGGCAAACCCTGCCGAGTCCGTACTACCTGCAAGACGACGTGCAGTACTTCCCATCGGGACCTGAATTCAAGCTGCCTCGTGAGGCCGCAGCGTTGCAAGAAGCACGCGCTGAAGAAAAAGCAAATCGCCGCTAGCTCCGGCCGCGATCCTTTCGACATTAGTGTTAGGATCGCGTTGCTATCTGGATCACGACGTCGTCTGAGACGTCGCGGCCGCGTCAAAACGCGGCAAGCTAAACCGAGCCACCCACGAATCAAGAATCGTGGGATGAGCCGTCTATTCGTCCGCAGCTCGCATGAACGCGACCATTGCGTTTTCGAACGAACAGAACTCGCCTTCGCTAAAGTACAAGTCCAATTCTCGCTTGGCTGATTCTTCGCTATCGCTGGCGTGGACCAAATTCATTTGGCGGCTGCTGCTGAAGTCGCCGCGGATTGTGCCGGGAGCAGCCTTGAGGCCGTTGGTGGCACCCAGCATGTCGCGGATCACAGTGATCGCTTCAAGCCCTTCGATAGCCATGGCCAGAACAGGGGCGGACGTGATGAAAGATTCGAGCGACGGGTAGAATGGTTTCTCGGCGTGCTCGGCATAGTGCTTTGCAGAAAGCTCTGGTGTCACGTGGATCATCTTCATGGCGATAATCGCAAGGCCTTTTTCCTCGAAGCGGGAAATTACCTTGCCCATCAATCCACGTTGTACACAGTCGGGTTTGAGCAGCACTAAAGATCGTTGCATGATTCGTTTTCAACTCGCGCGGAATGAGGCCGCACTTCGCTAGGGTTCAAGAAACAGGGAAATTCTGATTCTGCGAAGTATCGACCAACGGACCGCGTGCGCGAAGGCGGCTCGCGTGTGCTAGCGGAAGAACGGGTTTTGGCGAACCGCGGGTTGTCGAGATTCCGGCTGTTCGCGATGGGCGACTCGGTCGCGGTCGGTGTCCTCGTCGGCGGGAATTCGCGTGGGTTTTAATGTTTCGCGAGGGCCCGCGGGCAGAGGTGTTTCTGCTGGAGAGGTCACGCTTTGGGACGCGAGTTCCTGGCGTGATTTCGTGGCGACCGGTACCGTAATGGCGACAGGATCGACCGGTGCCGTAGTGGCGATAGCAGCGTTAGTGGCGACGCGTTCTGGGCGATTGTTGGGTTGGGGTAACCGTGTTGGACGCGCGGTGGACGTATCAGCAACCGTCGAGGCCGTCATTGGCATGCGAATCGGCGTCGTTGCTGGGGCGACCGAGGGCAATCGCAATGGCGATCCGTAGGTCTGGTGCAGGTCAGCTCGCGAGAATTGTGGGTTTTCTGTTTCGCCACCGGGAAAATTGCCACTGAGGAGGTCATCAGGGTCGTCGTCTTGTTGTTCCTGCGACCGTTGTTCTTGATCGGATGGACTTTGCCCGGAATCTTCATCCCAGGTCGGATTTGTTTCGTCAGTGGATTCCACCGGCGCGATGCGGCGTGGAGCGGGCAGTTTGGGTTCGGCCAAAACTGGTTGGGCGATGGTTGGTTGAGAGATCGTTGGCTGATTGAGTAGCACGTCGTCGGTGGACGATAAAAATTCATGGTCGGTGACAATGCTGACGCCTTCGCCTTGCACATTCCAGTCCGTCATCGATTCGTAGCCCATGGCCGAATCGCAATTTTCTGAACCATCGCAAGGCGCGGGGCTAGCCGGGCGTCGAATTCGATACTGAGTCGGGTGAATGACGTTGGATTCGTCGAACTTGTCATAGAACGTCATGGACTTCAAATGATTGCGGCGACGAATCGCTCGCGAGCTGACCGGCGGCAAATCGCTGCATGGCCGCGCACCCGAACCGTCGCAAGCGTGATAGCCATCACCCCATCCAATACCTAGGTAACGACCGGTCCGGTCGATCGGTTCCTTGCCAATGCCGACGATGAGCCCTTCCGCCGAAACGTAATTGCCCGAGCTGAAGCAAAGAGCTGCCAGGGTAGAGACAAGAAGTCGTCGTCGATTGCGGTTCAGTTTCATTTTCATGCTTTCGATCAGATGACGTGCAAACGCATTCATCTCACTGGGCTGTCGGTTTATTGATCGCCGCCGGAACGCCATGCGGACGGGTTTCGTGTCCTAGCAACGCTCGTGTCTTAGCAGCGCTCGTGTCCTAGCAACGCTCTTGGGCTGAGGCCAATCTTGGATGGGGCGTGTTACGGCTCGCTTGAATGACCGCAAAGTCAAATACCGCATAGTCAAAAAAGCGAGACATCGCAGATTTGGCGCGACCGATCCAATCCCATCAATCGGCCGCACCGACGCCTTCGCGTTGGGCCGGTACGGGCTGAGGGGGCGGATTTTCTTCCGATGGGATCGCTCGTTCGGATTGCAGAAGTTGTGACGACGGCTTGGACACTGCCCTCGGGCGGCGGGGGGGGAATTCGCGTGAAGATGACCACGATCGCCAGTTTTACGAGCTAAGGTTTCACGGAACCTCGATTCCGGTTTCCTAGTAGTTGCGCTCGAATCCCATTTCAGAGTTTTACAGTCCCATGCATCAACGCTCACAAATCCTCGTTGATCCCAAAGTTCAGTGGTCCATTGCCGGACGGTTCATAAGTCACTGGTTACTATTCTTGGTTTGCTTGGTCACCATTGGAGTGATGGTCCGGGTCATGCTTGGTGCCGGTACCGTTGGCTTTTCTGATTCGTTCCGAGAAGGGATTTCTTCGCAGTGGCCCGTGATCGGCGTGATGGTGATTTTGCTGCCTGTTTTCGTGCTCGACACACTCAAGCTGAGCAATCGGTTCGCTGGCCCAATGTATCGGCTGCGAACTGAGCTTCGCAAGCTCGCTACCGATCAACCCGCTCGTCCGGTCAATTTTCGAACCGGAGACTTTTGGCTTGAAGCCGGCGGTGACTTCAATCACGTTTTGGGGCAACTGGACCGACTCAGAGCAGAAAATGAGAGTCTTCGCCAACAACTTGCGAAGTCGCCATCCCAAGTCGAAACGCTCGTTTAACTACCGCCTGGATCCCGGTCCGGTCGCATTGACCGAGAATTTCATTCAAACCGGCCTACGCCCGAAGTCGCCACCGCGCCATAATAGAAGGATACGCACATCCTTCTTGACGGACAGCTTCTATGACTTCGGATCGTTTTCAGCCCCCAACCGCTCGCAATCGCAACCTATCGGTCAAACGATTGTGGGTGTTCAGTCTCGCGATTGCTTGTTCTAGCCCGTTGCTGGTGGCGCCAATCGCTTACGGCCAGGACAACGCGACCGTTCCGGCGGTAAAACCTGCTGCCGAAGGACAAGCCGATCTTGATGAGGCGATTGTCAAACGAATCGGTGCTGATACCCCTCAGGCACTCGAAGCGGTTTCGGCACTGCTTGAATCCGCGATCAAAAAGGGACTGGATGAAGAAAACCAAGCGTTCGCTAAAAAGATGCTTGGATCGGTTTTGCTGCAGCGAGCCGAAAGTCTGATCGCGACCTTTCCCCAAGCTGCCGATCAACGTGGCGGGTTGAGTAGTCGCCAAATAGCTATTCGCAGCGAAACGCTCGAGATTCTTGCTCGGGCTGTGGAAAATGATCCGGAACTCGTTGAAGGGTTCTTGCTGATTGCACGTTTGCATCTGATGCCCGGTGGCGAACGAGAAGAAATCAAAAAGGCGACCACCAGTGCGATTGGGTTGCTCGATGACGAGCCCAAGGAACAAAGTTCGGCTTACGTTCTGCGAGCGCTCACGAATGAAACGGACGAAGGCAAGCTCGCGGACCTGGACGCTGCTTTGAAGGCTGATCCTGATAACAAAGAAGCGATTCAAATGCGGGCCAGCATTCGTCTGGATGCCGGTGATATTGAAGGAGCAATTGGTGACCTCGAAAAAGTGCTCGTCGAAGATCCTACTAATACCGCTTTCGCCGGCAGCGTGATTCAGAAGTTGGTTGATCGCGATCGTGTTGCTGAAGCTCGCGAACTCGTCACCAAGATGCTCGCCGCTAAGCCAAGCGAAGGGATGTATCGCATGCGGGCGATTTTGCACCGCGAGGAAGGTCAACTCGATGAAGCGATGGCTGATCTTGATAAGGCGATCGCCATGGCTCCCAAGGATCCAATGACATTGTTGCAGCGATCTGGGCTCGCACTCGAACGCGACGACTTAAGGTCCGCCAAAGCTGATTTTCGTGCTGCGATTCAGGTCATGCCTTTGATTGCCGAAGCCGATGAAGGAATCGAACTACGCATGCAAATCGCCATTGCTGAAAAGCGAAATGCCGATGCAATCAACGATGCCAAATTGCTAGTCGATCGTGCGCCCGACAGCACCTTTCGGAAACTTCGTTTGGCCACGCTGTACACCATTGACGAACGGCCACGCAAAGCGATCGAAGTCCTTACCGATATTCTTGCCGGTGACCCCGAAAATGTTGGGGTGCTTCGCACTCGGGGTGACGCTTTGCTGAGCGTTGGCGACCATAAAGCAGCGATTGCTGACTACGAAAGTGCGATTGCCGCAATCGGAAACCTGGATCCGCAAGAAGCTTCCAAGCGAGATATCGACGAAGCATCCGGGTTGTACAACAACTTGGCCTGGGTGCTGGCGACGTCCCCGAACGACGATATTCGAAACGGTGCAAGAGCTTTAGAGCTGGCCGAAAAGTCCGCTGAGCTAACCAATCACGAAGCGCCTCACATCTTGAGCACTCTGGCTGCGGCCTACGCCGAGCAGGGCGACTATGAAAACGCTCGGAAATGGAGCGGCAAAGCGGTGGAATTGGCAGCCGACCAAGAGCACAACCAATTAGAGCAGCTCGAGGAAGAACTGGAAAAATACAAGCAGAACGAGCCTTGGCGAGAAAAACAGGAAACTGAAGAAAACGCCATCCCGATCCTTGATCCGGAAGACCTAATCGACACTTGATTTGCCAGCCTGAGCCCGCACCACCACTCGCAAGATTTGCCTGGTCTGATATTCTTCAAAGGTTTAGTTTTTGTAATCTCCTTTGAAAAAAACCTCGCGACATGAACACCGCCAAACTTGCACTCGAAGACGGTTCCATTTTCACAGGAGAATCCTTTGGAGCCCAAGGCGAAGTGGACGGCGAAGTCGTCTTTAACACCGCGATGACCGGATATCAGGAAATCCTGACCGATCCGTCCTATCGCGGCCAAATCGTCACGATGACGTATCCCGAAATTGGCAATTACGGCGTCAACAGCATCGACGTCGAACACGCAAAGCCATCCTTATCCGGCTTCATCGTTCGTGAAGTCAGCCGAATTTACAGTAACTATCGCGCCGAAGGTGACCTTGGCGCTTATCTGCAGAAGCACAATGTGATCGCTTTAGCAGGGATCGACACTCGCTCTCTCGTTCGAAGAATTCGCGAGATGGGGGCAATGCGGGGCGTTATTTCGACAACGGACCTCGACGACGCGTCGCTGGTCGCCAAAGCCAAATCGGCACCCGGACTGGTCGGTCGTGACTTGGTGCGTGAAGTGATGTCCAAGGAAACGGTGTCCTGGGACGAACGTCTGGACGATTGGTCAGCCGCGGAAATCAAAGGCCCTCACGATGCCGGCGTCGGCAATCATGTCGTGTGCATGGACTTTGGCATGAAGTGGAACATCCCTCGGCACTTTGCATCCCGAGGCAATAAAGTCACCATCGTTCCCGGCGATACCAGCGCCGAGGATGTGCTGCGTCTCGAAGCGAACGGCGTCTTCTTGTCCAATGGCCCTGGAGACCCCGAGCCGCTTGAATACGCGCACAAGACGATCAACGAATTGATTGGCAAGGTTCCGGTGTTCGGTATTTGCCTGGGACATCAACTGCTTTCGCTCGCATGTGGAGCTAAGACGTTCAAGTTGAAGTTCGGTCATCGCGGTGTTAACCAACCGGTGCTTGACCTGACTACGGGCAAAGTAGAAATCACCACTCAGAACCACGGCTTCGCGGTCGAGGAAGAATCACTTCCTGATGAACTCGAGATCACGCATCGTAATTTGAACGATGATACGATCGCGGGAGTTCGCCATCGTGGCGAAGCTGCGTTCGGCGTTCAGTATCACCCGGAGGCCGCTTCAGGCCCGCACGACAGTGGATACCTATTCGAGCGCTTCCAGGATCTGATGAAGAGCCCGGTTTCGTAACCGGAACGATTCTCGTTGCATCGCGCTTGATGCACGAAAAAAGGCGAGGCCGATCCCGAAAGACCGACCCCGCCTCGCACGGGGGGACGCTTAATATCTGGTAGTGAATCATGGTGTCGTTCGCGTCCCCGACACAACCAAGATTAGTTCGTTTCCGTCCGAAGTGAGAGCATTCAATTGAGGAATTGAATGTTTTGCCCAAACTGCCTAGAGGGCCCACTTTGGATATGCTGGCATTAGCGATTATGCGGCGTCGGCGCGGCTTTCAGTAGCCTTAGAAGGGCGCGTTTTGCGAGTTTTCGCGATTTTTTGCGTCCGCAAACGGGGTACATCCGTGACCCTATGGATCGTTTGCGATCAAATGTGCTGCGCGCTAACGTGCTTGGGTGACTGGCATCGGGGCCAGTTGAGGGTGGTTTACCCGAGACCGGTTACGTCACGTTCTGGCCCATCCGCTCGGCCATTTTCCTGAGCGTGTCGCTGGCGTCACCCTCCATCAAAACCGCCTGGATCAAATGAGGACGCGTGATGTCGTCCCAGGCGTTCTGTAAGGCGGCCTCGTAGCCGGCCTCATCGTCCACGACCACCGCATGTCCTTTTCCGTAGACGTCAAAGAGTTTGGCGTAATTCCAGCGATGCACTTCGTTGTATTTCCATTCGCCAGCGTGTAGATACCGCTCCGTGCCGTAACCGTGATTATCCAATAGGATCACGATGGGGTGATGCCCTTCACGAACCAACGTACTGAGTTCCTGGCCCGTCATTTGAAAGGCACCATCACCAACAAGTACGACGACTCGATGATCGGGGCGAGCCTTTGAAGCACCCAGCGCAGCCGGGATGCTAAATCCCATCGAAGTGTAATAAGCGGGTGATAGGAATTCGCCACGATCGTGGATCGTTAATTCCGTGGACGCAAACAAGGAATCCCCCACGTCGGCAATCACGATCGTGTCAGCGTCAATCAGTTCGTTCAGCTTTCTCATCATGCGACTGGTTTGCAACGGACGTTTGGGATCGTCGCTTGATCGCGTTTCTTTAACTGCGTCGCGTTTCAACGCTGAGATATCACGTTTGCTCGCGGTCGGCGCACTGGCATGCAGTCCGGACAAAAAAAGCTTCAGGTCAACATTGTGATAATGGTGATGAGAAATCCGAAGCGTTTCGCTGGTCGCGTAGACGCAGTGGTCCGGATCAAGCTTGGCGGAATAGATTCCTAAGTTGATGTCACTCAAGAAAGCGCCAAGTAGCAGCACCAAGTCGCTTTCCTCGACGAACTGAGTCACCTTGGGATCACCTAAAGCGCCTTCGTAAAGTCCAACGAACAACGGATGTCGTTCGCTGACAACGCTCTTGCCCAGCATCGTCGTTGCGATGGGAATCCCCGTGGTTTCAGCCAGTTTGAGCAATTCGTCTTGCAAACCAAAACGGTGGATTTCTACGCCGGCCACGATCACTGGTTTCTTGGCCGACGTGATTCGTTGCGCGGTTTCCTTGATGGCTTCGGCGGTTGCCTGGGCATCATTGGTTCTTTCGGGCCGGGCAAAGCGATGGGTCATCGGGGGCACAACGTGCACCATGTCGCGCGGCAGTTCGATGAAGACAGGCCGTTTGTAGCGATCGCAGGCATCGAGCACTCTGTCGATTTCCGAATAGGCAGTCAGCGGATCGTTAAGCTCTGCGGTCGCAATCGTGAACTTTTCAAACACTTCAACTTGGGTTCGAAAGTCCCGAACCATATGGTGAAGTAACGCACCATGAGACCGTTCTTTCATGCCGGGTGCACCAGAGATCACGACGACCGGCGACTTTTCCGCGTAAGCACCGGCGATTGAGTTGCAAACACTAAGGCCACCGACACAGTACGTTACGCAAAGAGCGCCCATCCCGCGAAGTCGAGCGTAGGCATCAGCCGCAAACCCCGCGCAATCTTCTCGGGTGCAACCGACAACATTGATGGGGCTCTTTTCAAGCTTGCTGTAGAACGACAGCACGTAGTCGCCGGGAATGCCAAAGACGTCGTCGATGCCATAGTCTCGCAGTCGCTTGATCAAATAGTCGCCAATCGACAACTCAAGTCGCGCGTCTTCCGAGGGAGCCGAGCCCGGTTCTGCTGCAGAACAATTCTCGGCAGCCCGTTCTCTTGCGGGAACTTGAGCCGCCGAAACCTTACTTGAAGACAAATTCATGACGAAACCTCTCGCTTCGGGAATGACGAACGGTCGACTCCCGAAGTTTACCGTCTTCGTCAGCTATTCGTCTTTGTTTTTTCCTCGCTTGCTGATCCCGGCGCGGTCCATCAATGAACTCCGCATCAATTCGTCCATGTAGTCATCATCAGCCGGTGGTGGGCCGTAAGCGCCCAGCATTTGAGGTTCGTATTCCACCACGTAGTGGTGCTTTGCGATGGAAAGTTTGCAGCCGGGATCAAGTCGCTTACGCATTACGGCGCGATCGTCTACCTTGGTTCCATTGCGGCTGTTTAGATCTCTCACGAACCAATAGCCCTGTTCCAACGACATCCGGCAGTGTTGGGTGGACACGTTGGGAAACCTCAACTCGATGTCGACTTCACCCCGACGTCCGATCAACAAACGATCCTTGACCAGCGGGATGGGGTCGCCGCCGCCGCAGGGCGTCAGTTGACCGTAGGGCCCAGCGTATTCGGGCATATGTTCTTCGGGCACGGGTGGTTCTCAAGATAAAGTGAAATGATCAAAACGGTAATCCATGGCGAGTTCACCGCTCGCACATCTATATTCTGACTCGTATCCCCCCGTTGGCAACACTTCTAGTGACGACATTTTTGATTCCCATGGTCGTTTTCTTTCTGCCACTACCATTTTCCAGTTAGGCCCCCGTGACGAATAACGAAGCCGATCGAGCTTGTCTGCCCGAAAGTCCCGCGTTGCCAGGACACTCCGGTTCACTTTCTTGGATGGATGGCGAGAGTCCGATCAATGCCTTCGGTCGGGCTCTGCAAAATCGGTTTGGGGGGCGGATTCAGCGGGTCAGCATTGACGCCGGGTTCACGTGTCCGAATGTCGATGGCGCCGTCGCCAAAGGTGGGTGCAATTTTTGCGACAACCGTTCGTTCAGTCCATCGCGCCGCGTGCGGCTACAGCAGGTGAAGACTCAGTTGCTATCTGGGATTCAAACGGTCCGTGAACGTTACAAGAAGGTTTCCGGGTTTATCGCTTACTTCCAGCCAGCGACCAATACGTACGCGCCCGTCGAGCAGTTACGTGAAGTGTTTGAATTAGCGTTAGGTCTTAACGACGAAATTCAAGACGAGATTGTTGGGCTAGCGATTGGCACTCGTCCAGATTGCGTTCCTGAATCGGTATTATCATTGATTGAAGAGCTGGCTTCACAATCGTATGTCTCTGTGGAATACGGCATGCAAACGATTCACGACGCGAGTCTTGTTTGGATGAACCGGGCTCATAGCCATGCGGACATGATCAACGCAATCGATCGCAGTCGCGGTCGAGGGTTTGAAATCTGTGCTCACGTAATTTTGGGCATTCCCGGTGAAAGTCACGCGATGATGATGGAAACGGCGATCGAGATTGGTGTTCTGGGATTCGATGCCATCAAGCTTCACAACCTTTATGCCGTTCGCGGAACTCCTCTGGGTGAAGAAGTGCTCAGTGGTCAGACGAAAATGATGGATCGTGACGAGTACGTGCGAACCGTTGTCGATTTTTTGGAACGGATTCCTCCCCAGGTGATCGTCGAACGAATTAGCGGCGATGCCCCGTCTGACTTCTTGATCGAACCCAAATGGTGTCTGGAAAAATCTTCGCTAAGGTTGTCGATCGAAGCTGAATTCGCCAAGCGGGGCACGCGTCAGGGTTCCCAGTATCAGCCTCCGGGACTGCCGCCAGAAAAACGTCCCGTGCCCGCCGATAAGACTCCGGCCTCCATTCGCGAGCAAATCGATCGCCGTGGACGGTTGCCGGTCCTGAAAATGCAGGATCGCTAGGCACGAAATCACGCAGGCGTTAAGTTTGGTCGCATGGCAAGAGTCAGTATAATTTTTGGATTGCTTCTGTGCGGCCTTTCGGCGGCGGGCATGTTGACGAGTTTGGTCAAGCATCCTATTCAGTTCGTTCCCTTGATGTTCGGTATCCCCGTGCTGTTTTGCGGCGTGGTCGGTTTGAATCCGCACCGACGCCGCATTTCGATGCACGCCGCGGCTGGACTTACGACCCTAGCGACAGTGCTTGGTTTGACTCGAGTGACAATTCAGTTTGTTACCGGTGCGTTGAATCAGCCACCGGTTGGGCTTCAGGCCGACCCTCGGTACGTCACGATGATGGCATTTGCAATGGCGATGATTGGATTGGCATTCACGTTGATCCATTTGGGGGCGTTGTGGCAGGGCTCGAAGCGACGCCAATTGCTTTTGGCAAACCCCATTGAGCCGCATGCGATTGCATCGCTCGTTCCGACACCGCCAACAGCTTTGAATGCATCGGGTGCGAGCGATGGCGACCATGCCTATGCGTCGTCGAGTTCAGGTGAAACGGAATTGGCGGTCAATCAAGTCACTTCGTCACTCGATCCGTAGCATCAACTTGTGTTCGATGCTTTGATTGCTGTTCCCAACACTTTCCCCTGTAAGACCATGCCAACGTCCGATGCCGAAGGCAAATCCGAACCAACAGGCGGAGCAGCGTTTTCAGCAAAGGTCCAACAATTGCTATTGGCATTGTTGGATGATCAACTGCTTTATGGTCGCGTGCGTGATGTGTTGACGCAGTTGCCGGCCGAAGTGATTGAGGACTTTTCGGAAGATCCGCGATTTTCAATCACAAAGCTTCAGCAAAACGCGTCTGGCAAACAGACGCTTTGGATGGCACTACCATCGCATGACGGCAAAGGTAGTCGCTGCGTCGTTCTCAAGGCGCGACTGGCGTCGTGCGACCTTAAGTTCAGTCGCTATATCATCGCTCACGAACTTGCGCACGCCTATTTGCGAAACGGAGTCTGGCGTGAGCATACCGACATTGAAGATGCCGCCGACGCACTGGCGGCGCACTGGGGATTCGAAAAGCCCGACCGGCTACAAGTACGCAGCATTTTTCCGAGTTGAGTAATCAATCGAAAATGAATGTCAAAGTCCTGACGAGGCGACTTTTGTCAGGGTGAGCTTGAGTCGCTTTTCTTTTCCGCTTCGCGAAGGAATAGAACGACATCATGCAACGAGTCCCATCGCAACGGCTTCACGTGGGCGTTGGGTTTGCTCGTCATCCAGTGGAAGTGGGACTCAGTGGTTCTTTCACCAAGTTCGCCCTTGCCAGGTATTTCGGTGGGTCGGACTAGAATGTTCGTCATCAAGATTGATTCAATGCGCGGCTCATTCGCATCGGCGACGTAGTTGACTTCTGTTTCCCACCGCAGGACAGCTTTAAGTCCGTGAATTGATTCCAGTGATTGAACACTTCTAACTCGGTAGTCGCTTGAATCAACCAGCCAGTGGAACAATGCGTATGAGTCTTTGCGGTAGTAGATCTTCGCAGTCAACCGAATTGCATTTTCATTTTCCAGTGGACTCACATTGCAAACCGTGTCTTCAGAAAGGAGACGTGCTTTTAGTTCTCTCCATCTTTTGCGACCGCCGATTGATGGAGGAAACTCTCGGTAGGTCCATAAGTCGGGTGTCGCGACATCCGACAGCATCAATCCCGAATCAAAATTCGCTGTTTCAGTCAATTGACTCGTAAGTCCAAATCCAGATATCGTTGAGACGGCGTCTCTCGATACATTTTGACCGTAGATTGCAACTTCGTTTTGGCCATCGGAAGTTTTCTTTTGCTCGGAAGCGAAATGAAACAGCGCTGCGAGTTGATCGAACTGGACCCTGACCTTCCTGGTTTCACCGAACGCGAACGAATTTGGCCATTCTTCTGACGCCTCAGTCGTCACAAAAACATCGATGGGACTGATCGCAAGCTGACCAGCCATGGAGGCTTCCAAAATGCTCACAAGTTCTTGGTTGGTTGTTAGGTCGTGATTCTCTTCAGCAACCGTAGATGCCTTGGGGAATCCGAAAACCAACAGAGCGATCGGCAAGATCAGCGCTGAATTAAGAAGCTTCATTTCGTTTCAGTCTGGGAAGTTGCCAGTACAGACAGTCCCACCATCATACTGTGCGTTGAAATCGGGGTGCCCCTTAGTCCATGCAGTTGCCGTCTTGCAGACTCCAAATTCGCAAGCGGTACTACAATCCTGGTACTCATAGCAGTAGACGATATTGGACTGCAGCATGGGCGTCTTGACTTTAGTTTCCCCGGTTTCGGTGTTGGGGTGCGAGGGATCCGATGGAAAGGCTTTTGCCACTATGATTGGAAGATTCGGGTACGTCCGCGGTACCGCGCAATAAGCGTAGCCGCCGCCCTGCATTTCCATGTATGCGCACTGGGTTGCGGAGCATGACGAATCCTGGACAGGCGAAGCTTCGCTGCACGGGATATTTCTGATTAGAAAACAAGCTGCGTGGGAACTTGTGTTACCAACGATAAGCAAACACAATACTGCGAAACAGAGTCGTTGCCTCATGACACTTCTCATTGGGGTTGTCATCTCAATGTCCTCATGGTTGGTGTTGTAAAACGAAGATTGAATATCTGTGTGAGCTTGGCACCTCGGACGCGGACGGATAGCTCACGAGCCTGCCTGTTCGGCAAAGGATCGGTGCTTGAACTCGGCACCTTCATGTGGAACTCAAGTTTCTTGATTCCCCCGCCCAGCGATTTAGTGCCGATACGCAGCGAACTTGGCCCGTCAATCACATCGACGATAGGCTTTGCATCAGAGGCCTCGCATTTCAAGAACGCAATAGCGATCCAGCCGTTGTCGTCACCCTCGCCTCTTCGGAAACGAAGCGAAAGTGGGTGTATTTGAAATGCTCTTCCGCTGCTCAAGCTGACCGGGATCGTGAGAAGCCCTGATTGATATTCTGTCGTTAAGGTGATCTTGCCCACATAGGGGTAGTCTGATGCTTGGGTAGGAACATCAAGCTTGCAATCCAAACCGCTTCTATTCCAGTTCATCTTGGTGGTCAATTTAAACTTGGAGGGGAAGCCAACGAGTTCGACGAAGGGTTCCGTTAGCGACTCTTCAGCAGCATTGGATTGCTTTTCGCCAAGTACGATCGGGATGAAGAACTCAACTGAATTCTCTTTCTGCTTCTTAGAAAGATCGACGAAGCGTGCTCCGAAGCCAAGGTAGCTATCCAGCAAGATGTCGTACGATACCATTGCATCAGGGAGGCCATTTGAGATTAGCTGGAAACTTCCCCCTGGGGTCTGGGAATGAGAAAACTCCGATAACTCCTGCTCAATCGTGAATACAATTTTCTCGCCGGGTTCGACATTCCCACTCGTTGGTTTTACATCCTGACAAGAACACGACTTTTCAATCCGATCAAATCGGAATACTTCCGATGTGGCGTTTGTGACAGATGCTTGAAAACGGACGACGCGACTTTCAGCCTGAACTGTAATGCTCAGTTTTGCCATCGCCGGTTTTAGCGGATTCGTTCGAATCAATGCGCCTTCAACAGTTGGTGGAATTTCATCGCCAGCGATCACGCTAAGTGAAAAGCAAGCGAGCAATGAAAAACAAGCCAAGCAGCTTGAGTGTGAGCCCATGTTTCATTTCCAGAAGGTCTAAACGTGCTTGCCGCCAACGATCTCATCTTAACGGGGGGGGGGGGGGCGGGGGG